>NZ_JBIAYW010000020.1:0-168507 GCF_042898305.1 Dactylosporangium sp. NPDC000521 | reverse complement strand
CAGGACTCCGACTACGGCCCCAACGACAAGGCCCGGGTCGGGTACAACCCACCCGACTACGGCGGCGACGGCAAGCTCTACCGCGGCTTCTTCGAGTTCCCCACCACCTACGGCGGACAGACCTACAAGGGCAAACACATCCTGGCGGCGTCGTTCTCCATCGAGCTCTACCACTCGTACTCCTGCGGCGACACACCCACCAGCCTGTTCCGCGCGGCCACCATCACCGCCGGCAACGGCGGGCGGATGAGCTGGGCATCGCATCCACTCGGCGCCGGCTCCCCCTACCTCGCCACCGCATGGGGGCACGCGAACAAGGGCGGCGGCTGCGGCACCGGCCAGCCAGACATGCTCATGACCTTCGGCGGCAACGAGACCATGCGCGCCGACGTGCAGGCCGCCGCCAACCAGTACTGGGAGATCTACACGGTGGGGCTGTGCGCATGCGACAGCAACGGCGCCAACGAGTCCGCCGGCAACCGGTGGAAGAAGTTCTACGTCGACTACCGCACCACCATGAGCATCACCTACAACACGGTGCCCGGCACACCCGCGAACCTGTCACCCCACCAGGGCCAGGTCGCCTGCGGCGGCATCGTCGGCACCACCACACCGGTCCTGCAGGCCCAGTACGTCGACGCGGACGGCGCCGACAACCTCACCTCGACATTCCAGTGGCAGCAGCTGCCGTCCGGCGCCGTGACGACCCTGTCGGGTCCGGCCAAGCCGGCCAACAACAACGGCGCTGTGGCGGTCAACCTCGGCAGCGCCGCCGAGGGCAAGCAGTACCAGTTCCGGGTACAGACCAGCGACGGCACCGACTCGTCACCCTGGTCGCCGTGGTGCACGTTCACGGTCGACACGACCGCGCCACCGGCGCCGCTGGTGACCCCGACGCCCGTGGGATCGTCACCTGTGTACACCGGCTGCGACCCCGGCAACATCAACGCCTGCACGCCGAAGGGCGGGCCGGGCATCAGCGGCGGCTTCAAGTTCAGCGAGCCCACCGGTCCCGCCGGGCAGGATGTCGTCAAGTACGTCTACGGCTGGGACGCACCGACGACCAGCGTGACCGTGCCGGCGGGCACCGCCTCGCCGATCATCCGGCTGACCCCGCCGCGCTACGGCATCAACAAACTGACCGCCTACAGCGTCGACGGCACCGGGCGCTCCAGCCCGACCACCGTCCACAACATCCTGGTCGCCGCCCCGTCAGCGGCCGTGGCGCACTGGCCCCTGGACAGCATCAACGGCCACGGCCTCACCGACCGCGTCTCCGGATCGTCGCTGACCACGACCGGCGTGAACTGGACGCCCGACGCGCGGTACATCGGCGCCGACGCAGCGACCTTCGACGGCACGGGTGAGGCGAGTCAGCTGGTGCCCGCGGTGGACACCAGCAAGTCGTTCAGCGTCGCGGCGTGGGTACGGCCGACGTCGACGATGTGTGCGACCCCCGGCAACTACAGCGTCATGTCGATGGAACCGAGCGACATGTTCCACTCCTCCGCCAGCGCGTTCTCACTCAACCTCATCTGCGAAAGCATGCTGTGGACCTTCACGGTGACGGGCTCCCCGAACGGCGCGACACCGCTCTACAGCAACGCGGTGACGCCCCTCGGAAGCGTTGTGCCGGGCCAGTGGACGCTGCTGGTCGGCACGTACGACGAGGCGCAGAACACGATCAGTATCTGGCTGAACGGCAAGCTGGCCGGCACCACGACCCCGCCGGCGACCTGGGTGTCGGCACACGCCGCCGACCCGCGCGCAACCGGTCCCATCGTCGTGGGCCGCTACCGCAAGAACGCAGCAGCCGTCGGGCGCTTCAACGGCGAGATCGCGGACGTCCGCGTCTGGAACCGGGCGCTCGTCGCCGACGACATCACCGGCACCAACGCCAACCCGGCAACCGGTGTCCCCGCCCAGACCGGCTTGACCCGGCCCCTCGAAGTCGGCTCGTGGCAGTTCCCCGACGGCGAGTGCTACTGCGGCGACACGCCGGACGGCTCCGTGTTCAACCGTAAAGCGACCCTGGTGCCGAACTGGACCCTCGACCCCGCCTGGAGCGGTGACCCGGCAACGACACCGGCGTGGCTGACCAACGACTCCCACGACGGTAACGGCGGCGTCCAGCTCAACGGCACCACCGGCTACGTCTCCACCCACGACGACAAGGGCACCCAGACCACCGCCGACGACGTCGAGCGGCCCGTCCTGCGCACCGACCAGTCGATCACGGTCACCGCCTGGGCCAAACTCGACGCCAACACCAACATCGACCAGGCGGTGGTCAACCAGGGCCCGTTCTTCCTGATGGCCCGCGGCTGGGACCACAAGTGGGGCGTCACCATGTACCAGCCCAACGGCTCCGGCGGAACCGCCCACATCGAGGCGATCTCCAACGCCGTCGCGACAACCGGTCAATGGGTGCACCTCGCATGCGTGTTCGACAAGGCAACCGGCGAGCTACGCCTCTACATCAACGGCGTACGGCAGAACTCGACCGGCCACGGCGCGATCGGCGACCCGTCGACGAACAGCCTCACCATGGGCGACTGGTCCGGCACAACGTTCGGGGGCGCCATCGACGACGTCCACGTGTACCAGGGCGTCCTCAACGACCGGGAGATCGCCAACAGCTACGCCGGCATCTGACCCTTCTGGGCGCGGACCCGCTGCGGCAAGCGGCGGGTCCGTTGCCCGCAGGTCGATGACCCGCGCTCCTCCTCGGCGCCGAAGGAACCGGCCTGACGGTCAAGGCGCTCGAAGCCGCCGACGCCCGAGTCGTCATCCCGACCGCTCCCGCTCCGTGCTGCGCCGGAGCCGGTAGTCCCCGCCGTGCCGGTGCGCGACGTTCCCGGTCCGCGTGGTGACGCGGCGGTACAGCGGCTCCGCACCGTCCGCGCTACCGCGGCCCGCCAGCACGTCAGAGCTGCGTCCGGGCCTGTTCGATGTGCCGGACGATGGCGTGGGCGCCGTGGGCGTGGGCGAGGGCGTGGGCCTCGTCGAGCGTGGCGAGCGCGTCCGCGCGGCGGTCCTGGGCGGCGGCGATGTAGGCCAGCCCGATCATGTTGGAGGCCACGCCTGGCACGGCCCCGATCTCGCGGCGCAGGCGGGAGGACTCCTCCAGCCGCTCGCGCGCCTCGTCCAGCCGCCCGGCCCGGTGCGCCGCGATGCCCAGGTGCCGGAGCGCCTCGGACCAGGTCGGCTTGTCGCGGGTCTGCGCCGCCAGCAGGCAGGACCGCTCCAGGTACGGCACCGCGATCTCGTCGTCACGCCGGATGAACTGGTGCACGCAACCGATCCAGAACAGCGCCTCGGCCTCGCCGCGGGTGTCCCCCAGCGCCCGGTACAGCTCGAGCGCCCGCTCGAACAGCGACAGCTCGGCAGGGTCCTCGGCGGGCGTCGAACCGGTGCCGGCGGAGGCGCTCTGGAACCGCGCGTGCAGGATCAGTCCGCGCGCCAGCGCCACGTCGGCCTCGAGCGCGTCCAGCCCTCGTTCGGCGTCGGCCAGCCCGTCCGTGTCGCCGCCGAACACGGCCTGCGCATAGGTGTCTCTGGCGCGTTCGATCCGTTCGTCGCCGCTCATCGCCGCCCCCGTCGCCTTCGGATCCGTCCCGCCAGCTCAGGCAGTCTCGGCCTGTTCGGACGTACAGTCAACGGCCCAGGTAGGCGGCGAGGCCGCCGAGCTCCTCGCTGGCGATGAAGACGGACCGGACGTTGAGGATGGCCTCCTCGACGTGGGTGGGGCAGCCCCAGGCCGCGGTGCCCCACGAGTCGGCGATCTTGATCTCGGCGGGCTCGGGGCAGCCGGCGGCGCCGCCGAGCTGGCAGCGTTCGGGGTGGGGGCGGTCGGCGAGGGCTGCGGCGGCGGCGCGCATCCGGGCGGCCAGCTCCGCGGCGGCGGTGGCGCGCTGCTCGGCCTGGGCGCGCAACTGCTGCTCCGCCCGCACCGCCTCCGCTAGCGCGTCATGGGCCGCCCTGGCCTCCGCCTCGGCGGCCGCCTTCGCCTGCTCGATGTGGTGGCGTTCGATGGCCAGGCCGGCAGTGCCGGTGAAGACGCGGGCGAGGGCGAGGTCGGAGTCCTGCGGGACGCGCGGGGTCCGGTGGTACATGGCGAACGTGCCGAGCAGGGCGCCGTCGCGGGCCAGGATCGGCATCGACCAGCAGGCGGCCAGGCCGGCCCGCTCGGCCAGGTGGCGGAAGTCGTCCCAGAACGGGTCGGTGCCGATGTCGGTGACGATGACCGGTTCGCGGCGGTGGGCGGCGGTGCCGCAGGAGCCGACGCCCTCGCCGGTGGCGATGCCGTCGATGGCCTCGTTGTAGAAGTCGGGCAGGCTCGGTGCGGCGCCGTGCCGCAGGTGGGTGCCGTCGGGGTCGGCGAGCAGGACGGAGACCAGCACCTCCTGCGGCGCGAGCCGCTCGATGCAGCGGGCCATCCCGTCGAGCACCTCGGTCAGGGGCGCCTGCCGCGCGATCTGCTCCAGCAGGCCGCGGTGCTCGGCCATCAGCCGCTGGGCGTGCTTGACCTGGGTGGTCTCCACGCCGATCACCCGGATCCCGGTCACGGTGCCGTCCGCGTCGCGGCGCGGCTCGTACGTGAAGTCGAAGTACGCCTCGCGTGGCGACGGTCCGGCGCCGAGCACGACCCGGACGTCCCGGCCGGTGTACGGCTCGCCGGTGCGGTACACCTCGTCGAGCAGCGCGATGAAGCCCTGGCCGGCCAGCTCGGGCATCAGCTCGACGAGCGCGACCCCCGTCCGGTCCCGCTCCTCGCCGATGGTGGCGAAGAACGCCGGGTTCGCCGCCTCGATGACGTGCGCCGGCCCGGTCAGCGACGCGAACACCGCCGACGACTGCCCGAACAACGCCCGAAGGTCCGCGTCCGCGGCGCCCGGTGCCACCGTCATGTCGTGCCGCCTCCCACCCGTGGTCCGCGGCTTCGCCGCAGATCGCCACCAAAGGTACGCGACGAAGCGCCGCCCCACACTTCGGCGGCCGGCCGCCGGTGGTGTGAGGCCGACTGGATCGGCGGCCCGGTCTGACCGGAGGGCCGTTGTACGCCGTGGAGATCATCGAGTTCCTCGGTGCAACGGTTCTGGAGGGGGCGAAAGCGTGCGGTTCCCGGTCACGGTGATGTTGTCCGGTTCGGCGCACGAGCTGCACGCGGAGGTGCAGCCGGACGCGCGGGTCGAGGACCTGGCCCGGGCCCTGGCGGCGCACTTCGCGACGCCCGGCGACGTGGGGGTGGCGACGGCCGCCGGTCCCCTCGACGCCGCCGCGTCGTTGGCGGATGCGGATGTACGAGCCGGCGCCGTCCTGCACGTCACCCTCGGTGCCGGTCCGGGCACGGCCGTGCCGGCGCCCGGGCAGGCCGGCGGCCGGGCAGGCCGGCGGCCGGCGGTTGCGGGTGGTCGCGGGGCCGGACGCCGGGGTGGTGTTCGCGCTGCCCGGCACGGGCACCGTCACGATCGGGCGGACCGCGGACAACGACGTGCAGCTGACCGGCACCGAGATCAGCCGCCGGCACGCCGCGCTGCGGGTCGGGCCCGGCGGGGTCGAGGTGTCCGACACGGGCTCGTCCAACGGCACCCCCCCCTCGACGGGGCGAGGCTCACCGCCCCTGCCCCGCCTCCGGGCGATCGTGGCGGAGCTCCTGGCGGCCGGCTTCGACGCCCTCGAACTTGCCGCGGCCACCCAGGCCCTCGAGCTGGCCGGCGCCGGCTTCACCGGCTCCCCCACCGAACTGCTCGCCAAGGTCCGCCCGTTCAGCTGACCAAGGCGTGTGCCGGCCGGGAGATCCGAAACGCCCTGTCGTTGCAGCGTGTCAGATGGTTTGATCTGGCCCATGTGCCTGCGGAAGATCCTCACGACCGTCGCAGCGGCGACGGTGGTGCTCACCGGTGGCTGCAAGTCGTCGGACACCACCGAAGAGACCTGCGCCGTCGCACGAAGCACCATCACGCACTACACAACGGATGCACCCGAGTACAAGGCAGTCAACGAACAGATCGAGAAGGCATACAACGGCACCAGCGATCCCGGCGCAGCGAAGGCCGCACAGGCGGCCTACACAACGGCGTTCAGCAACGCATTGCGGTCGGTCGCGGACGACGCAGAGGCACCGGAACTCAAGGCAGCGATTACAGCCGCCGCGGACTCGTACGGCGCAGGAAAGTCCGACACAAAAGCACTCCAGACCATTCTCGAGCTGTGTGCTTGAACGGCTCCGACCGACGTACCGAACACGCCTGGATATGGGCGGGGATCTGGCGGACCGGGTGGCGGCGGTCGGGGATCAGCTTCTGGGGTCGGCGGTGAGCCGGATGAACAGGTCGTAGGCAGCGTCCACCTCCGCCGGGTCCTCGCCGGCGAGCAGGTCGACGAGCAGGCCGCGGGTGACCGCGATGCCCAGCCGCAGCGACGCCCGGTCGGTCTCGATGCCGAGCCGCCCGCCCGCCTTCTCGGCGTCGTCCAGCCAGCTCGCGGTGAGGCCTTCCGGTCCCGGTGCGCCGCCGCGGGTGGTGAGTGCGAGGACTTCGAAGAACAGCCGCACGAACGGCCGGACCTCGGGACTCGACACGGCCCGCCAGACATCGGTCATCAGCTCGGCCGGGGTCGCCGCGGTCTCGGCCAGCACGGCCATCGTCGCCCGCTGCTGCGCCTCCATCGCGCCGACCACGGCCGCGAGCAGGCCTTCCCGGGACCCGAAGTGGTACAGCAGCATCCGGTGGCTGGTGCCGACACCGGTCGCGATCTCCCGCAGGCTGCGGTCGGCCAGCCCGTCGCGGGCCGCGAAGTCGAGGACGCGGGTGAGCAGATCGGCACGGGACTCAGACATGTACCAGATGGTACAGTGGCTGCATGCGCTACGAGGAATTCACCCAAATTGACGCGCCGGTCGACCTGATGTGGCGCCTGACCACCGAGGTCGAGGAGTGGCCGAAGTTCCTGCCGACGGTGCAGCGGCTGGAGCGGCTCGACTCCGGCGAGCTACGGGTAGGCAGCACCGCCCGGATCAAGCAGCCGGCGCAGAGCAGCGCGGTCTGGACCGTCACCCGCCTCGAGCCGGGGCGGGAGTTCACCTGGGAGACCAGCCGAAAGGGGCTGCGCATGACCGGCCGCCACCTGCTGGAGCCCGCCGGCTCGGGCACCCGGATGGGGCTCGTCATCGAGACCGACGGCCCGCTGGCCGGCGTCATGGCGCTGCTCGGCGGGCTGATGCGGTCGTCGCTGCGCCAGGAGGCGGCAGGCTTCGCGCGCCAGGCGGCCGCGGTCCGCTGACCCCTACCGCGCGGCGTTGTCCAGGGTCTCTGTGGCCGGGGAGCGGGTGACCCTACGCGTCGGTGACGTGTTCCTGAAGGTCGACAGCGATCAGCCACGCACCGACGCCGAGGTTGACCTCACCGGTCGGCTTCGGCATTCACAGCTCTCGCGAGGAACGCGTCGAGCTTGTCTCCCCACCAGCCATCCTCGTCGGCGGCGGCCCAGTACTGGTCCGTCAGCTCGCCAAGCTGGCTGGCGTGATACTCAGGCTGCCTGTTCATCTCGTCGCGCCGAGCCGCCCGCTCCTCTGCAGCGGCGGCCACCGATCCGGCTGCCCGCACCACGACCTCGGCCATCCCGGCCGCGCCGATGTCACGCAACGCTTGAACAGCGTGCGCAGCATGCCGGCCGTGCGAGTTGGAGAAGTACGCGAGGAGCGACCCTTGCGTGACCTCGAAGTCGAGCCGATCCAAGACCCAGAACACTCGCAACGGTGCCGGAAGCCGCGCCAGCAGCTCGTCCTCCTCCTGCGAGGAAAGACCGGCCATCACGACTTCGAGCTCGGCCGAGAGCGCCGACTGAAGGTCACCGGCGGGCAAGCCGCTCAATTCACGCCAGTTGAGGACCACGACCCGGGACCGTTCCAGTGGTTTCATCAGTACTGACCTCGCTCGGGAGATCACGCACGATGCGGGGGTGCTCGAAGTTTCGATTGTCGATGACGATGTCCGCTCGTTCGGCGGGGCGGACCTCGGCCAGGTACAGCTCCTCCCCGGGGATGTAGTAGGTGCGGTACCGCTCGGCGGCGGCCTCCGCCGACTCCATCCACGCCTGGTCGCGGACCGTGCCACGGTGCAGCACGTCCGCGACCTCGATGTGGAGGTAGACGCGCAGATCCCAGTGCCGCGACAGGGCCGGCTTCTGCAGGAAGCCACCGTCCGCGACGAGGATCGCGTCGTCCGAGGCCACCTGCACGCCGGAGTCGATGGGCGTACGGCCGCTGAAATCCATGATCTGCGTGCGGTAGCGGCGGCTACCGCCGGGCCCGAGCGGCACCAGCAACTCGTCGCGGATGGCGTCGACGTCGAACATCTCGAAGTAGTAGCTCTCCGGCGACCCCGGCGGATTTTTCGTACGCAGGTCGACATGCCGCTTGAAGCCGTCGACCATGACCCGGAGCACGGGCCGCGCCGTCTCCCCTCGCAAGATGGTGGCCAACTCGTCGGCCAGCGTCGTCTTGCCGGCGGCGGAGTGACCGTCGATCCCCACCCGCGTCGGGTGCTGCAGTCGCAGCGCGAGGATCCGGTGGGCCAGCCCGTCGAGCACCTGCCGCCGCGTGCTGGTCATCGAAGGTTCGCCAGCAGTCGGATCGGCACCGCCACAGCATGCCGCCTCCACGGGCAGCCCCGCAATTGCTTCGCCGAGCATGACGTGCGACCGGGCGCCGACGAGCGTGAGACCCGATCGACCGACACGCCGCTCTCACCGCCGTGCTCACCAACGGCCACGGGTCATAATCCGGCGGTGGCTGACGTGCTGCAGTCGGTGTGGTTTCCGGAGGAGACCGGCCGCAACGATCAAGAGAAGGCGTTCCTGGACCAACTCCGCCTGCGGGCTGCCAGGTGGCGCATCGAGGAACTCTCCCCGGAAGACACGTCATCAGAACGGTGGCTCACACCGCTGTACATCGACGTCGATGTTCCAGGCCTTCCGATCCCCCGGAGCACTCTCCAGGTCGCCTACTGGACCAGCGGCCCGTACGGCTCCGCTCTGCAGGGCGTCTGGGGCGGCAACTACCTGATGGACGACCATGACGGCAACGACCCGGAGGACCTTACCGTCGTAGGCGTGCTGGCCACCCCGGAACAGTACGCAACGTGGGCCGCTGACTGGCTGCTACGCCAGCTACACCGGCCTGTCATCCGTGAGGATTGGCTGCGCCACGACCGCGTCGTGGCCACGACATGGCGCCTGGATGACACCGGCCACATCCTCGGCAAGACCGGACTCACCCCGCGTCGCCTGCTACGCCGCAAGCCCGACCGAGTCGTCAACGTCCGGTGACCCAGCTCGTGCGTGCAGGTGGTGCCGGATGATCGGTGTCCTTGGCTCTTGCGCCCGATGCGCGGCAGATGCGAGCGCGTCGGGATCGACGAGTTGACGAACTTCGTCTCATCGGCGGGCAGCAACGATATCCGGTCCCGTTCAACGCACGTTGTTTGCGGCGTGTGCGGATACCGGCTCGTCGCGTCGTCAGTACCCGAAGCGGCGAGGTGTGCTGGCCCGTTGGCTCTTGAGGAGCTGCCCCGAGGTGCGAGCCTCACACACCATGAGCGGCAATGAACACGGACGCCCGCGTCAGCCGAGCGCGCAGGTGATCAAGTACGGCGCGTCCGAGCGTCTGCCGCAGAGGTCGTCACGCGCGTGGTCGGTCGGTTGCCCTGGATGTGTCTTCACCGCTCAGGCATGACAGCGCACCCGGGCCAGGATCGTGTCGGGTGCGACCGATTCGAGGTAGGAGCTCAGCGCCAGGGCGTGCTCGTCGGCACCGCGGTTGCCGGTCTCCTCGCTGAGCCAGTCGCCGGTGAGGGTGACGTAGACGTAGGTGAACAGAGCGTGGGCGGCGGCGCGGGCCAGATGGGCGCCACGGCCGTCCGCGAGGGTGGCGACCGGGTCGGCGAGCAGGAACTGGAACGTGAAGTACGGGTGGCGCCGGGTCGCTGCTGCGGTGGCGACTGCCTGGACCGCGGGCTGGGCCAGCCAGTCGCCCTGGCCGTCGAACTCCGACAAGGGTCGGGTGCCGGGGTGGGCCGCGGTCAGCTCGGCCCACGCGTCGAACTGACCGGCCGCGTGCCGCACCGCGCGGTCCCGCAGCGCCGCGAAGTCGATCGCCGCCTTGGGGGCCGCGAAGGCGACCCGCCGCCGGCCGGGGCGCAGGCGGTCGAGGCCGCGCGGCAGCAGCGGGAATGCGGCGGCGCGGGCCGGCTCCCAGCGGTCCCAGGTGGCCGACGGGTCGAACGGGCCGTGCGTGTAGTCGTCGCGGTTGTACGGGGCGAGCGCCGCAGCGATGGCAGCTGTGACGTCTGCCGGGGGCATCGGCGGCAGAAAGACGGTGGCGTAGAAGTGCACAGCGCGGCATCCTACGGTCCGGCTGCGCCGCCCAGGAACACCGTCGCGCCGCCTCCGGAGCCGGCTCGCCGTCCCGATCGGTCGGCTCAACCACGAGCAGGTCCACATCCGGTGGCTTGCGGCCGTGCTCGCGGCAGGCACGGTCGAAGCGGTCTCCTGGGCGAGCCCAACGCCGCGGGTGACAGTCCGGCTGCCGGCCGGGAACGGTGGTTCGACACTCCGAGCCCCGGGCCGGGCCGTGTGAATCGACAGGATGGCTCAGGCTTCCAGGCGATGACCGATGCGGTCGAGGGTTTCCTTGCCCCAGTACGTGCTGAGCTGCGTCGCCAGGCCGCTGGATGCCCGCACGGTGGTGACGAGGTCGACGAGCAGGTCGTCGCTGGCTGCCCACAGGTAACACTGGCCGGTCGGGCCCCACGCGTCCTTCTCCAGCAGGACCCGCTGGTCGTCGGCGCTTCCGGCGAACCGGTACCGCTGGCTGTTGCTGTCCGCGGGCCGCTCCTCCAACTGTGTGCCGAGACCCGCCCAGGTGGCCGGGTCGAAGCTCGCGACCGGTGCCCGGAGCGTCCGTTCGCCGCACATCGCCTGGTGGTCCCAGATCCGGGCGTACACCAGATCCGAGAACGAAGCCGAGAGCATCGTCCACTCGTCGGTGGGCTCCAGGTCGTCGAACGAGATCATCACGGGCGGGTCGTCGCTGCCGTCGAGCATGACCGCCCAGTAGCAGACGCCCTGATTCTCGATCATGAACGGCAGCAGCTGACGCTCGGCGACCGGATCCCACTCGCGTTCCTCGTCGGGCTCTCCGCCGGGCCAGTAGCGCTCCGGCCTGCCCAGCTCGTGGGCCGCGTACACGCGGTCCTCGTTGCTGAACGCGCGCAGCGTCTCCTGTCCGGCGGCGAGTGAATACCACTCCCGCACCGATGCGGGCAACGGGAGGCCGCGCACAGCGGCGAACCGATCGACCGCCGCGACGGCGTCGGGTGAAGTCTCCGCGGTTCGCCCGGCCAGGGCCAGCGAACGCGCGTGATACTGCGGCTGGGTCAGCATATGTGCGAAGCTCCTGAATGCCTTGTGTACGTTGATGCGATCTTGAATCGCGCGGTGCATCGTACAGAGACGGTTCAAGGCCGGCCCGGGCCGAAACAGCTCGCCACCGACCTGGACGCCACTCCGCTCGCGGACCTCTTCGTCCACGCGTCCAGCAGCTGACGCCTTCGCCACTTCGGCTGGTGACCTGAGCGTGCGAACGTGGGTCATGATGTCGCAGGCCCAAGTGCATTACGACTGGGGCGGCTCTTCGAAGTCGGGCCATCGCGGAACAGGCCACTGCCTACCGGTGATCGCCTCCAACGCCGTGCACAGTTCCCGGCGAGTGATGCCGGTTTGCTCGCGCGCCTGGAACCATCCGTTCTCGCGTGCCTGCTCGACCCGTTCGTCACTGCCGTACGCCTCATGGCAGTTGTGGTCGATGTCCTCGGCGACGAAGAACGACCAGGTCTTCATGACTCTCTCGGCCAGCCGTCCTGGGCCGAGAGGTTCGGCTGCCGGGAAGGTGACCGAACCGGCGCACCGCCGCAACTGCTCGCTGCTGCGGTCATCCCACAGTTGCAGCGTCCAGTCCGGCCACAGCCGCGGCCAGTGCTCGGCGAGGCCTCGCAGCGGCCGCACCGCGCTCCACACGCCGGCTTCGCGAGTGACGGGGTTCAGGTGCATGCCCGCCTCGGGCACGATCGCGGCGGTCGTGATCCGGTCAGCGGGGCGCAGTTGCTCGACCAGCCCAGCACCCACCCACCACGGATCAAAAGCGTTCCAGGCAAGGCCATACGCTTGCGTGTCACCGATGGTGACGACATAGCGCAGTTGCATCCGGTCGGTGCGGTCACACCAGTAGAGGGCTTCCGGCTCGGACGGCTCGCGGCGAATCTGCGAGACATCCCCGCCCACGTGATCGATCAGGTCGGCGATGCCGTCGTACGCCCAGCGCACGTGCCAGCCCGGCCAGGTGCGAGTCACCGCGTCCAGGTATGCCGCTCGCAACGCCGGCCCCCGGTGGATACTGAACATCATCAGCACACGCTGGTCGAAGTCGACCAGCAGGCCACCCTCGGCACAGTCGTCGTCGGTCCACTCATCCCATGGATCGAGCTGCTGCCACGCATCGAGAAACCGGGTGAGCACCTCCGGGCCCAACACGCTGATCTCAAGGATCTCGTACGCGCCGACGTCGTTGTGGGCGACGGTGACTCTGCCCTCGCGTACCGTCACGTACGTCGCTTGCGCTGTCATGGGTGGCGATCGTAGCCCGGTCATCACCATCAAGCATGAACGGCTGGATCGCGGAAGAATGGCGACAACGATCCTGGAGGAGTGGTGATGCGGCGATTCGAGGGCAAGGTCGCGCTCGTCACGGCGGCGGCGCAGGGCATCGGGCAGGCCGTCGTACGGCGGGTCGCCGCCGAGGGCGGTGCGGTGGTCGTCACGGACCTTCGGGAGGACGCGGCCGCAGCGCTGGCTGAGGAGGTCGGCACGGAGCACGGGCTCGGAGTCAAGGTCGACGTCACCTCACGCGCCGACGTCGACGCCGCGGTCGCCGCGGCGGTCGAGCGGTTCGGCCGGCTCGATCTCGTGGTGAACAACGCGGGCGGCTGCATCGTCACCTCGATGCCCGAGGACACCTCGGCCGAGGACTGGCACCGTCAGCTCGACTTCACCCTCGTCAGCGCCGCCCGTCTCATTCAGGCTGCGCTCCCGCACCTGGTGAAGACCCGTGGCAACGTCGTCACGATCAGCTCGGTCAACGGCATCGCGGCCTTCGGAAACGTGGAGTACGCCGCGGCGAAGGCCGGCCAGATCGCGATGTCGCAGAACTACGCCGCCCGGTACGGTCCGCTCGGCGTACGCTTCAACGTCGTCGCCCCCGGCACCGTCCGGACACCGAATTGGGACTCCCAGCCGGGCGCGCTGGAGCAGCTCAAGTCGATGTATCCGCTCGGCCGCGTCGGCGAGCCGGAGGACATCGCCGCAGCGGTCGCGTTCCTCGGCTCCGACGACGCCGCATGGATCACCGGGCACACCCTGCCCGTCGAGGGTGGCGTGCTGACCGGCCCCAACCCGATCGACCTGAGCCCGCCCGACACGCTCCACAAAGGCCTTTAGCAACCGCGCATCAATCCGCCGGCACCCCAAGACCGGCATGAACGCACCCTGTACGCGGCAGATGCGGACGCTGCAAGGATGTCGTTCAGGCAGCCTGGAGCAGCCGTTGCAGGCTGGCTGACGCCCGTCGAGATATCGATGAGGAGAAGGGCGATGAGAGACGTCGCCGGCCTGCACTTCGTACCGAGAGGCAGCTCTTGTGGATGGCATACCGATTACCCTCAGCCCGTACGATCCGCAATGGGCTGTGCTGTTCGAGCAGGAGCGGATCAGCCTCGAAGCGGCTCTGGCGCGATGGCTGGCCGGCCCGGTCGAGCACATCGGTTCAACATCGGTTCCCGGCCTGGCAGCAAAGCCGATCATCGACATGATGGCACCAGTACGCAGTCTGTCGGAGGCGGCAGCCGCCATCGACGTTGTGACCACGCTCGGCTACCGCAACGGCGTGCACCGTCCGGAGGAAGCGCACTACTTCTTCAAACCGGCAACCGACAATTGGTGGGAACGCATCTACCACCTTCATCTCACAGAGCCGACCTCCCTGCTGTGGCGGCGACGAGTCGCATTCCGCGATGCGCTGCGGTGCCGGGCGGACTACCGGTCCAGGTACGAGCAGCTCAAGCGCGATCTCGCGAACACTCACGGCGCCGACCTCATGGCCTACGCGCGCAACAAGGACGACTTCGTCAACGAGGTCCTCGGCGTGCGCGACAGGACGCAAGCTCCGACCGTCAGCTATCCCCGCAGACCGTGACGATACTGGCTCGACCCGGCCGAACACGGCAGCGGTGCGGCACCTCCAGCCGATGGCCGCCGACCTGTCCGCACCACCGAAGGCGACTGACGCCGGCGTGATGTCGTACGGGAGGGGTTGACCCTGACGTAGGGTGAACCTTTCACGATGCGTGGCATGACTGCTGATACCAGCACGTTCGAGGTTCATCACAACGGGGTCGTCATCTCGGTGGCGTGTGCCGGTCGGGGGCGGCCGCTGGTGCTGTGTCCCGGGCTGAATGTGACCCAGGCCGATCTGTGCGAGCTCGTCGAGTTGCTGCGGAGCCACTACCAGGTGGTGACGTTCGACCTGAGAGGCCATGGCCTCTCCTCGGCCGCGGGCCAGTACTCCTTCGACGCGTTTCTGGGTGATCTCGTCGCGGTGATGGCGATGCTGGAACGCCTGGACTTGTCGGCGCCCGTGCTGGTTGGCTACTCGCTGGGCGCCGACCTGGCCGTGCACTATGCGGCCGAGCATCCGGAAGCCGTCGCTGAGCTTGTTCTCATCGATGGCGCGAACCCGCTGCCCGAGCCGTTCATCACCGAGGCCGCGCTGCCGGAGTTCCGCGCCATGTGGGAGGCCCTGGCGACCCACCAGGAAGCCTCGCGCGGCACCGCACGTCAGGTGTTGCTGACCGGCCAGCAGATTTTCGACCTGAATCTCGAGATCGATGTGGTTCGCTCCAGAATCCTCGATCAGTACTCGATGATCGGCTGCCCGATCAGCATGATCATGTCGACCTCGATGGCCGGCGACAACACCGACGAACGCGCACGGCGCTACAACCGGGACTGGCGCGAGGGCATCGAGCGGCTGAGGCGCGAACGACCTCACGTCCGTACGTCCTGGCTCGACGCCGATCACGGCCTGGTCGTCACGCACGCCCGCGAGATCGCCCAGATCATCCGGAACACGCTCCACCCGGTCCGCCGAGTGACCGCCCAGCTCGATCACCGTCCAGGAGAATGAACCGGTGCTGACCATCGGTGAGCTGGCCTCGTACGCCGGAGTGACGGTGCGCGCGGTACGGCATTACCACGCCAAGGGGCTGTTGCCCGAGCCGGAGCGCGACCAATCCGGCTACCGGAGGTACGACGCCGGCGCCGTGATCGAACTGATCAAGATCCGGACCCTGGCCGACGCCGGCATCCCGCTGGGACGCGTGCAAGAGCTGCTCCAAGCCGACCAGGAGCAGTTCGCCGCCGCGGTAGCGGACATCGACGAGCGACTGCGAGAAGAGATCCGGGTACGCCAGCAGCACCGCACCCGGATCGCTCGCCTCACCTCCGGCGACCGCCTGGTGCTCCCCCCGGCAGTGGTCGAATTCCTCGACCACCTGCGGGCGCTCGGCGTCGACGAACGGCTCGTACAAATTGAACGTGACGGCTGGATCCCGCTGGTCATGCACTCACCGCGGCGAGTTCCGCAGTGGGTGGCACGCAAACGAGAGCAGCTCACCGACACCCAGCTCATCGACTTCTACCGCACCCTCGGCCAAGCCATCGACTGGGCCGGCGACGACCCGCGACTGACCGACCTGGCCGACAACCTGGCCGTCTTTCTCACCCAGATGGCGGACGAGCACGGCGGAAACTACGTCGATGACATCGACATCAAGGCACAGCTCGTCGACATGATGGACACCCTCGTATTCGACACCACCCCAGCGGCACGCCACCTTGTCGAGCTGCTGAAAAAGCGAGGCTGGACCGGCTGGACCAAGCTCGAGCGCCTGAGCCCAGCACAAAGCTCCGCCGAACCGAAACCGAAGACGTAGCAACGCCGCACTCGTCGCCAACCAGGCGCCTGTCAACTTCCACTGAAGACTGACGTCGAACCCTCCGTTGCACCGGGCGGCGCCCTACCCGACACTGTTGGCGATCAATTCGGCGACGGGCGGAGCCGCGGTGCGGCGTGCGGGTGTGCTGACGGTCTTCGTGGTGAGTGGCGCGTTGCTGGCGGGGTGTCAGCAGGCGAAGGATCCGGCTCCGGCCCCGTCGGCGTCGGTGGCGCCGTCGACGGCGGCCGCTGACGCCGCCACGGGTTGCAGAGTCTGCTTCGGGCGGCGGCCGACCTGCGTCTCGGGTCCAGCGCATCCCTTGCCTGGTTGTCCGATGACCCTCATGCCCACGTGTTCGTCTTCACCGGCGCCACCGAAGATGTCCATGTGCAGATCCTGGTCCTGCCCGACGAGTACGCGGACGACCCATGGGTCGGGGGCGGAGCGCCGCTGGGCCTGCCGGGTTCCGGTACGGGCATTCACGACGGCCGCGGCGAGCATGGCCCAAGCCGTGCTCGACCAGTATGGCGTGACCGGCTACAAGCAGGCGTGAAGAAACATGCCGTTCCCCAGCGCCGAGCTGGCCATGTTGCAGGACGAGAGCGCCTTGCGCTGACCCGGGCGGGCGGCTCAGCTGAACGCCGGTGCCGGGGTCGGCGGCCGCGCCGAAGCCGGCGGGGACCATACCGGCGGCCGCGGACACCCGCGCGGCCTGCCGCCATTGTTCGGCGACCTCGGCCCGCAGCTGCGGCGCCGCGCCGTCGGGCAACTGGGCCTGCAGCAGGGCGGTCACCTGCGCGTCGAGGTCGTCGGCGGCGGTGCGCAGCACGGTCCAGCCCGGCGGCAGCCCGACGCTGACCGGCGGCGCCGCCCACGTGCTCCAGCCGGTCACGGCCGCCCGCCCAGGATCTGCTGGCGGAACTCGCGCACGGTGTCGCCGGCGTCGGCGGTGACGACCGCGCCGGTCCCCCACTGCGTGACGGTCGACGGCCGCCACTGCTCCAGCAGCGTCATCGGCCGGTAGTGCTGGGCGAGGTCGATCGCCGCCGGGCGGGTAGACCCGGCGGCGGTCGTCCCTCCTGAGCAGGCCGGTCAGCCAAGGACTGCGGCGTCCGCCATCACCAGGAACGTGAAGCCCGTGGTCGTCGGGCGGCGTAGCGAGACGTCGCACTTGACCCTGTCCTGCACCTCGCCCCTGGTGAGGCCGAGGTGCTCGGCGATGAGCCGGTCCGGGCGCACCGGGACCGGATCGGCGAAGGTGACCTCCACCTGGACCGGCCACGTCACGTCCGGGCGGGCCGGCGGGGTGTCCAGCCGCCAGGCGCCCTGCCAGTTCAACGTGAACCGGTTGCGCCGGGCGAGCAGCGGGTCCAGCAGCGTGGCGGCCACCAGGCCCGGGTCGTTGGTGTGGTACCCGTCGAGGCGGGCCGGGTCGATGGATCTGACCGGCACCCGCTCGTGGACGGTGAGCTTGCTCGTGCGGTCGCAGGACATGCACCGCACCAGGAGCCACACGTCCAGCAGCTTGCCGTTGGCGTTGACGCGGAACCTGCCCTCGCCGGTGGTGGCGGACTCCGACCGGCAGTCCAGGCACCGCAGCGACAGCAGCGGCAGCCTGGTCCGGCGGACGGTCCAGGGCAGCACGGTATGAGGTTGTGACGACATGAAGATCTCTCTGAAGACCTGACCCGAGGCCGGAAGCGCGGCCTCGAACGCTGCGTGCGCGGGCGCACCCGGGCAGCCCGGCGGGACCGACGGGAAGGTCGGCCTGAAGGCGAGCGGTAGAGCGTCAGGTCTACAGAGCGGGCGGGGTCATGCGGTTCGTCCTCTGTCGTCGCGGCAGCGGGGGCACAAGCAACCTACGAGCAAGGAAATTGTCGTGGGCGTCCGGCCTGGGAGCAATCCAGTTGCCAGCGAGCTGGATTCTTCCGACTCGCGCCGCGCGGGTGAGACAGCAGCGCGTGGAGGGGGCCGGAACCTCTTCGAGCACAGCATCCGCCACCCAGTCGACGGCAAGCTCATGACTCTCATCGACGCGGAGGTCTACTTCGCCGCCCCGGACAACGAGCCCACCTATCTGCCGACGTAGCCGCTGACCGGGCTCTACGGGACAGTGACGGTCTTGCGGCTGCGGTTGGAGCATGTCCGGTCGCCGCTTCAGTGCTCGGCGAGCTCAGCCAGGCTGCGCAGGAAGGCACTGGATCCTGTCGGCAGGAGTTCGTCGTATCGCGCTGTTGGAGGAGGCGGCGGCATCTCGTGTACGCCGTATTCGCGTGGTGCCTGCTCGACCCGGCGCCGCAGTGCCGTACGCATCGCGTCGTCGCCGTGCCATGCGCCCACCGAGGTCAGGTGGATGTACTCGCTGTACAGCCCCTTGGTGAGTTCGACGTCGGGTTCCTTGGGGTCGAGGCGACGCAGCAGCGCGGCCACGTCGGTCAGACCGAGCTCGTCGCACGCACTGATCGCCTCGCCCCACCATTCCGCCGGCGTGTCTGTGAGGGCGGAGCCGAGGCCACTGCTCATGGCCTTGTTGTGCACGCCCAGCAAGTACGCCAGGCGCCGGACGCCGGCCGGCAGGTGTCCGGCCCTATCCTCGTGGCGGACGATCCGCATGAGCTCATCGCCCGCCTGGTCCACAAGAGCCTCCGCGATGTCACGGACCAGGTATGCACCGCGGTCGGACACCCAGGTCGGGACCGGGCGCCAGTCGTGCGCGGCACGCAGGGCGCCTGGACCGTCCGTCGCGGCCATCCGTGCGATCTCCAGGCCGCGGGATCGTGGCAGGAGCGCGCCGCGCGGGATGACACCGGCGATGTTCGCGATGGTCGTCCAGTGCGGCTGGCGGTCATCGAAGGCCATGAGGTCGAACCACCGGTCGCCGTCTCGTAGCGCGATCGAGCACTCCGCGGCGCCGTGCGGCGTCACGTCGAGGCGCACGCCCGGATCGTCCGGCCAGGACAGCGTCGCGGCATACGGCCGCAGTTCTACGCGCACAGGTCAGCCGACGCATCGACGCACGCCGCGATCCCGCCGAAGACGAAGCCGCACGAGCAAGGACGGATTCCGACAAACAGCACAGCGAAAGGGTACGGCTCACTGCCGGCGATCGGTACACGCTCATGCCGC
The DNA here is from genome assembly GCF_042898305.1 of Dactylosporangium sp. NPDC000521. Classification (NCBI taxonomy): domain Bacteria; kingdom Bacillati; phylum Actinomycetota; class Actinomycetes; order Micromonosporales; family Micromonosporaceae; genus Dactylosporangium; species Dactylosporangium sp. NPDC000521. The sequence goes on along the minus strand of NZ_JBIAYW010000020.1, from coordinate 149,272 downwards.
CGGGCGACCGCGCCGCCATCCGCGCCGGTGTGGCACTCCGTATGGGATGCGCAAGCCCGGGGAAGACCGGCGTTCACTGAACTGCCGATGAGCGAGTGCTCAACTGGAGATGGTCGGGTCTCCGGAGGCCTGCGCGTCCTTCTCCTGAAGCTGCCGATGCGTCACACGGTAATGCTCCTGGGGTGCGTCCGAGACGTACGTCGTATCGGCACCGCTGTAGACGTGCAAGCCGACATCCCCGAACTCGATCCACAAGCCTTCCATGGTCCAGCCGGCAACCAGATCCATCGGCAACGCGCCGGTAAAATCCAGGTCGACGGTGAAGTACGGGTTCTCGGTCACCGCCCAGCCGGTCAGCACGCGACCGGCAGCCGCAGCGAACGGGTGCGGGTGCGACGATCGCCACTCGTGCGGCTGGCCGCCAACGGTGAACGCCGTCCCCAGATCGATCGTGTTCCAGCTGACCGACAATCGGTCGGCCGCGTCCCAGGCGAGCTCCAGCTGCACACCGCCGTCGAACACCAGCACCACCGGGATGATCGGTTGCCACCTGTCCCTTGCCAGCTCCCAGCCGACCCAGCCGGCCCGCAGCCGTTGACCCACCAGCGCGAGCAGGTTGGACCGCTGGCGACGCAACTGCTCCGGCCCGGGCGCAAAGTTGGACCGCCATCCGGACATCGACTCGTCCCAGGGCCTCGTTCCAGGCATGCTCTCCACAGCGCGGATCATACGGATTTCGCACCTGCTGTACCGGCCCGTCGCGTCGGCATCGATCACTGCCTGGTGCACGCTCACGCCGCGATCAGTTCGCTCGCCGTGGTGGCTGGTCGGGGCTCACTCTGGGCTGCGCGGCGGGCAGGTCATCGGCCTCGTCCGAGCCCGGGCAGTCCTCCGCGCCGCGCACGCGTGTCCCGACCGAGTCCGAATTCGATGTCGTCGGTTGGCGGTTTGTCCTCCAGCTCGGCCATCGCGAGCTCGATCCGGTCCGCGCGGATTCGCGCGTCACGCCGTTCGCGTCGGTCCGCGATTGCATCGCTCGGCTGACGCGGGCGCCCGTGTTCATTGCCGCTCATGGTGTGTGAGGCTCGCACCGAGGGGGCAGCTCATCAAGAGCCAACGGGTCAGCACACCTCACCGCTTCGGGTACTGACTCAGCGACGAGCCGGCCGCGAACAACGTGCGTTGAATGGGACCGGAAGTCGTCTCAGCTCAGCGACGTCACTGCCTCGAGCCCTTCAGATACCTCGGGCCGGCGGCTGGGCAAGATCAGGGCCGCCGTGGTGCGGGGTCTTGACATAGCCGGAGGGGGCCCGCGGGATCGCCGCCAGACACGCTGCGGAGCAGGCGTTGACGAGCAGCGGCAGTACATCGGTGGCCACGCGGAGGGAGATCCAGGCCTGGTGCAGTTCGCGATCGACCGGTTCCCTGCACACGCTGCACGCGTCGACCCTGTCAGCGCCCCACACGCCGGGGTCGAGGTGCCTGAAGTCGGCCTCGGTCGCGGTAGTCACCGGCCTCAGGCTCGGAAACGGCGGTCGGTGGTTGAAGGTGGTGTACAGCGCACGGGTGCTGACGGTGCTGTCCCGAAGCCGAGTGCACCTGGTCAGCTCGTACGGATACCAGTGCAGGCGGTGCGAGGTGTACGGCTCGAACACCTCGAGGCTGGCCATCGCCCCGATCTCGGGCGGGATTCGAACCAGGTTGGTGCCGTACAGGACGAGGTGTTCGACCTTGGTCAGGGTCGCGATCGTCGGTGGCAGGGTGACGATCTGCCGACGCTCCGGGGCGCTGAGCTCGACGAAAGGCTTGAAGACGGTCCTGCCGTCGGCCGCCGCCTCTTCGATGAGCATCAGGAGGCGCCGCCAGCCGTCGCTTGCGGTGTCCTGCCGCTCGGCATGGAAGGTCACCGGTGCCGGTCGCATCTCGACCGAAGGATCCGTGCATCGGCACCGGTCCCGGTCTGGTCCTCGACCCGACGGCCCGACGGCGTCGGCGAACCGGTTGGTGAACACGCGCGGCCCGGTCGCGTTGTCGTCCATGGCGCAGGAGCCTATCCACGCCACGCCTCAATGTCCTGCCCTTTGCCGGCCTGCCTCGAACACGTGCGCACATCTGCCGCGATCCGCGCGCTATGCAGCGTCACGAAGTGTTGACTCGGCCGGCATACACACATGCCGAGTGCAGGATGTTCCTTCCTCTCAGGCCACTCGGTGTGGGCTGAGAGGATGGACCGGTGAACGACGACCGCGACCCTGGGAACGCCGGCGTGACGGCACTCGACGGTGCCATCGCCGAGCTCGTGAGGAATGGCGTCGTGGCTGGGTGGCTGGCGATCCAAGACGCCCCGTTCCGGAACCTCTTCCTCGTCAAGCAGGTGGGCTACTGGAGCCTGTTCACGTGGGCCGACGGATCGATTGAGATCGAGGAGGACTACCCGCCTCTCGCGCTGCTTCCCGGAATTCAGGCAGGGCTGTTCCGCGACAGCGATGGGAACGAGTACGAGGTTCGCTGGGTGACTGATGACCGCCGCGCCAATCTCTGGGATCGCTATGGGATCCACGAAACACCCGGCTACTACATGGCCCTCGCCAGCAAGCAGCATCGCAACCGCCAGTAATGGTGTACGGTCATGCCGCGACCACCGTACCGACCGGTCCCCGTCCCACCTGATGCCGGACAGGTGGCCTAGGACATTTTGGGACGCTTCATCGTAGACGTGCTCGGGCGTGCCGCTGCCTGAAGATCGATGTGGTGCTCAATCGAACGCCAAGCCGGTCCGGTGTACTCGGTGAGGGTGAACCGGCGATGCTCGTCGGTGGGGTGGACGGTCACGGCGACAGTGCTCTCGTCCTCGAATCGCAGCAGGAAGACGGGATCAAGGTCGCACAAGAAGGCGAGCCCCTCGCGGTCGTCGTCGGCGGCGCTGGTCAGGAACCCATGAGCGTCCCAGCCGGCGCCGCTGGTGGTGATCACGACTGCCACCCCGACGCTGCCGAGCAGGGTGGACGAGTTCGCCCACCACTCCAGCCAGGCGCGGCTCTCGAAGGTCTCCACGGTCGTCATCATTCCAGCGACAACCTGGGGCGCGGAACCGACTTTGCGGTGGGGGGCAGCGTGGCGACGTCGTGCATCGTGGTGGTGCGGAGCGACTGGGCGGTTGGCAGCGACTCGGCCGGGAGAAGGGCGGGGAGGCCGGCTCCGCCGCGAGCGCGGAGCCGGCCCCGTTCAGCTGGTTACGCGGCGGTGCAGTTCACCGACGACGGGGCGGTGCCGCCGGCGGTGAAGCCGTAGGTGGTGGAGGCGTTCGCGCCGAGCGAGCCGTTGTAGGTCTCGTTGCGCACGGTGATCGGCGAGGTCGAGGTGACCCGGCCGTTCCACAGGTTGCTGATCGTGGCGCTGCCGCCGGACCAGGTGGTGCTCCAGCCGGAGATGCCGGACGTGCCGGTGTTGCGCACCGTCACCTCGCCCTGGAAGCCGCCCTGCCAGCTGTTGGTCGTCCGGTACGTGGCGGAGCAGCCGGCGGTGCCACCGCCGCCGCCTCCACCGCCCCCACCGCCGCCGCCTCCGTTGATGGAGGCGGAGAACGCGGTGACGGCGAGGCCCTGGCCGCCGATCCACGGCTCGAAGCCGGCCTGGATGCTGGTCAGGTACCAGGAGGTGGTCGCCTTGCCGCGGCTGATGACGTCGTTGATGAACGCCTTCGCGTCGAAGCTCCAGCTGCTGATCGGTGACGGCGCGACGTAGGAGACCACGTCGTTGCCGCCGTTGTTGCCCTGCCAGACCTCCCAGGTACGGCCGGCGATGGACGCGCTGCCGACGCGGCTGCCGACCGGCTGGATCGAGCCCTGGCGGTTGAACCAGATCATGATCTCGGTCGCGTTGACGCCGTTGGTCTTCGGGGTGGGGTCCATCCAGATGTCGTACGCGGCGTCGTACGTGCCGCCGACGTAGCTGTACGAGATGCTGGTCTGCGCGGAGCTGATCGCGCTGATCTGCATCGGCAGGTTGGTGCCCGGCGAGCAGTTGCTGTAGTGGCAGCCGACGTAGATGGCGGGGTAGGACGCCGGCGCCCCGTTGGTGGGCTTGTTCGCGTTGATCTGCGAGATCGAGAAGCCCGTGCTCGTCACGTTGATGCACTGGGTCGCGCTGTTGCCCCAGTTGTTGTTCATGACCACGTACCGGCCGCCGATCGTGGTGGACCCGTAGGTCTCACAGATCTGCGTGTCGGCCAGGGCCGGCTGGGCGGAACCCACCAGCGCCACCATGCCTGCTGCGGCGAGCAGACCGGTCGCGGCGGCGGCGCGCAGCGTGTTTCCCATGCTGCCTCCTTGCCTGCGTCGATGGAGCGACGGGAACGCTCCTGCATGCGGACGCTAGGCAGCCTTCCGCTGACACGCGAAAGAACAGCACGACATTTATCATTGTCGCTGCTCAGCGGGGTGGGCGGGTGGTGAAAGGTACATGCCCGCCCACCCCGGGCGAGTTGTCAGCTGACGGTGACGGCGGTGTCGTCGATGACGAAGGACGTCTGCAGCGACGAGTCCTCGGTGCCGTTGAACTTGATGGTGACGGTCTGGCCGGCGAAGGCGTTCAGGCTGTAGGTCTTCGCCTGGTACCCCGTGGCCTTGTTCAGGTTCGAGAGGGTGCCGAGGGTGGTGGAGCCGGCCGTGATGGTCAGCTTGTCGTACGCCGAGGACGTCGTCGTCTCGGCGGAGTCGATGTGGACGTAGAAGGTCAGGGTCGCCGAGCAGCCGGCGGGGATGGTGACCGCCTGGGAGATGGACTCGGTGTGGGTGGAGCCGTAGCCGAGCAGCCAGGCGGAGTACGTGCCGGTGCGGGCGGGCTGGCCCTGCGAAGCCCACTGGCCGATCGCGCCGGCGGTGCCGGTCCACGAGGTTGCGCCGGACTCGAAGCCGGGGTTGAGCAGCTTCTGGCCGCTGCACGTGCCGCCGGTCGGCGGGGGCGTGGTGGGCGGCGGGGTGGTGGAGCCGCCGACCGAGGTCTGCCAGATGGTCGCGGCGACGCCGTCGGCGGCGCGGTTCAGGACCGTGGCGTTGATGTTGCTGGTGGTGTCGCAGGCCTGGTGGTAGCAGGAGTCGTAGGCGCTGTTGGCGGTGCCGCCCCACTTCGCCGCCTGCGCGGAGGTCTTGCGGGCGCTCGCGCCGGCGGCGTAGCCGGAGGTCGGGATGCCGACGCGCTCGAAGGAGTAGTCGTCGGAGCGGCCGGCGCCCTCGGTGTTCTCCTCCGGCTGCAGGCCGAGGGAGTCCCAGTACGCCTTCATCGGCGCCGCGGCGGCGGAGTTGATGTGGTTGATGAAGTAGCCGCCGTTGGGCGAGCCGACCATGTCGAAGTTGTAGTACGCCTTGATCTGCGTGCGCTGGGTGGCCGTGAGGGCGTTGGCGTAGAAGGCGGAGCCCTGCAGGCCCTGCTCCTCGCCGGCCCACCAGGCGAAGCGGACGTGCCGGCTCATGGTCGGGTTCTGCTGGGCGAGGACCAGCGCGTTCTCCAGCAGCGTCGCCGAGCCGGAGCCGTTGTCGTTGATGCCCGGGCCGGCCGCGACGCTGTCGAGGTGGGCGCCGAACATGGTGATCTGGTCGCTCGGCCCGCCGGGCCAGTCGGCGATGAGGTTGTTCGCGCGGTACGTGCAGCTGGTGCACGTCTGCTCGGCCACCGTGTACCCGGCGGCCTGCAGCTTGCCCTTGATGTAGGCGACGGACGCGGTGTAGCCGGCGGTGCCGCTGCGGCGCGTGCCGCCGTTGCTGGACGCGATGCTGCCCAGCTGGGCCAGGTGCGCCTGCACGTTCGCCACGGCGATGTCCGGCGCCGCGGCGAGCGCGGGCGTCACACCGGCCGACGGCGAGGCGAAGGCGGGGATCGCCAGGCCGGCGCCGACGAGCAGGAGCGCGGCGGACGCGGTCAGTGTCAGCGCCGCTGAACGGGGTCTCATCAATGAGCTCCTCGATCGGAGTAGGGGTTGCGCGAGATTCGCATACTTCGATCCGGCGTCACAAGTGATCGAGGGCATACCAGCCTGGACATACCAGCGGTGGGTGCCCGCCGCAGCCGGGCACCCACCTGTCTGGAACCGGGGTCAGCAGGCCCCGGCGTCGGTCCAGACCGCCCACGAGCCGGGCGCGCCGGGCTCGGCACCGGTCGAGTACCAGGTGCTGTTCCACAGGCGGCCGTTGTAGGACACGCGGTCACCCGGGGCGTACGGGGTCGTGGCGCTCCACGTCGGCACGCCCGAGCAGCCGCCGCCACCGCCGGTGACGGTCAGCGTGTAGGTGGCGGTCCGGTCCACCGAGGCGCCGTCACCGAGCACCGTCAGCGTGTAGGTGCCCGCCGGCGTCGACGCGGTGGTGCTGATCGTCAGCGTCGACGCGCCGCCGGACTGCACCGTCGCCGGGTCGAACGCCGCCGTGGCGCCCGCCGGCAGCCCGCTGACCGACAGCGCGACGGCCTGCGGGTTGCCCGACGTGGTCTGCGTGCCGACCGTCACCGTCGCCGACCCGCCGGGCGGCACCGAACCCGACGCCGGGTTCAGCGACAGCGAGAACGTGTCCTGCCCGCCGCCGTCGACGGTGAGCGTGAACGTCGCCGTCCGGTCGGCCGCGGTCCCGTCGCCGAGGACCGTCACCGTGTAGGAGCCCGCGGGGGTCGCCGACGTGGTGCTGATGCGCAGCGTGGACGTGGAGCCCGCCGGTACGGACGCCGGCGTGAACACCGCGGTGGCACCGGCCGGCAGCCCGGACGCCGACAGCGCCACGGTCTGCGCCGAGCCGGACGTCACCTGCGTGGCGACCGTCGTGGTCACCGACCCGCCGGGCGTCACCGAGCCGGAGGTGGGGCTCAGCGACAGGCTGAAGTCGTCGGACGACTGGCCGCCGACCGCCTGGTTCCACACGGCGTAGGCCACCGCGTCGGCGCTGCGGTCCAGCGGTACATCGGCGACATTGCTGATCGTGTCGCACGAGCTGTGGTAGCAGGAGTCGTAGGCCGCGCCGGCCGTGCCGCCCCACTTCGTCGCCTGGGCCGTCGTCTTGGTGGCCGAGGCGCCCGCGGCGATGCCGCTGGAGGCGATGCCGGCGTTGCGGAACGAGGCGTCGTCGGAGCGGTTGGCGCCCTCGACGTTCTCCTCGGTCTGCACGCCGATCGAGTCGTAGTAGGCCTTCAGCGGCTGCGCCGCCGTGGTGGTGATGTTGTTGATGAAGTACCCGGCGTTGCGTGAGCCGACCATGTCGAAGTTCCAGTACGCGCGGATCTTCGTGCGTTCGGCGGCCGGGAGCTGGTTGACGTAGAAGGCGGAGCCGCGCAGGCCCTGCTCCTCGTCCGACCACCAGGCGAAGCGGACCCGCTTGGTCATCGTCGGGTTCTGCTGGGCGAGGGCGAGGGCGACCTCGAGCAGCACCGCCGAGCCCGAGCCGTTGTCGTTGATGCCGGGACCGGCCGCGACGCCGTCGAGGTGCGCGCCGAGCATGAGCACCTGGTTGGCGTCGCCGCCGCGCCACTCGGCGATGAGGTTCACCGAGCCGGTCGTGCACGACGTGCAGGTCTGCCGGGTCACGGTGTAGCCCGCCGCCTGCAGCCGCTGCTCGACGTACTGCAGCGAGGCGGTGTAGCCGGCGCGGCCGGAGTACCGGTTGCCGCCGTTGTTCGTGGCGATCGTCTGGAACTGGGTGAGGTGCGCCCGCACGTTGCCGACGCTGATGTCCGGGGCGGTGCCCGGGTTGCCGCCGCCGGTGACGGTGAGGCCGAGCGTCGCCGTCCGGTCGGCGCTGGCGCCGTCGCCGTCGCCGAGGATCGTCACGGTGTACGACCCGGCCGGCGTGCTCGCCGCCGTGCTGATCCGCAGGCTCGACGTGCCGCCCGACTGGACGGTCGCCGGGGTGAACGTGGCGGTCGCGCCGGTCGGCAGGCCGCTCGCGGACAGTGCCACGCTCTGCGCGCTGCCGGAGGTGACCGCCGTGCTGACCGTGACGGTGGCGGCCTGACCGGCGGTGACACTGGTCGAGGTCGGGCTGACCGTGACCGAGAAGTCGTTGCCGCCGCCGATCGGGCACGCCGGCTCACCGGCCGCGGCGTTGACGCTCACGGCGCTCCACGCGGCCTTGACCGTCGCGCACTCGGCGTTGCTGTTCGGGTACAGCTCGACCGCGGCGCGGACGGTCGCCAGCCGGGCGGCGGCGTGGTTCCAGGCCGAGGTCTTGCGGTTGAGCCCGCCGAGGAAGATCCGGCCGGCCTTCTGGATGCCGATGCCGGTCACGGTCGTGTTGTTGCAGGTCGGGCTGGTGGGCTTGCCACCGCCAGGGTTGCTGCCCTCGGCCAGGAGGTAGAACCAGTGGTTCTGCGGGCCGGCGGCGGCGTGCACCTCGGTGTTCGGGATGGAGCTGCTGTAGCAGTTCGGGTTCCCGCTGATCCGCGACGGGTTGTACATGTACCGGATCGGGCCGGAGCCGGTGAGGTTGACCTCCTCGCCGACGTCGTAGTCCGCGGGGTCGTTGGGGTTGTTGGCGTAGGCCTCGGTCAGCGCACCGAAGATGTCGCCGGTCGACTCGTTGAGACCGCCGTTCTCGTTGCCGCTGCCGGCGCCGCCGGGCGTGGTCTGGAAGATGGCGTGGCCGTACTCGTGCGCGACGACGTCGATCGGGGTCGCCTGCCCGCTGCCGGCCGAGTTGCGGCCGAAGTTGGTGTACGAGCCGTTCCAGTACGCGTTGACCTCCGCGAGCCCGACCCTGGCGGGGTAGCCGCGGCCGGCGCCGTTGATCCCGTTGCGCCCCAGCCAGCTGCTGAGCATGTCCCATTCCTGCTCGACGGCGTACATCACGTCGACGCAGGCGGTCTCCAGGTTGGTGCCCGTCCCGTTGCCCCAGGTGTTCGTGGTCTTGGTGTAGGGCGTGCCGCCCTGACCACCGCAGGAGATGCCGGGCCGGTTGGGGTCGCTCATCGTGTACGAGGAGCCGGAGCCCGAGGTGTCGATGGTGACCTGGCCGTTGTAGTAGCCGTTGCCGGTCGCGGCGAAGACCTCGTCCCAGGTCTCCTCGGGCAGCGCGGCGCCGGTCGTGGCGTCGACGTAGACGTGCAGCTTGCTGGTCTTGCCGGCGGCGGTGCCCTCGAGGACGACCTCGTAGGCGAGCCGGCCCTTGCCGCGGGCGAGGACGACCAGCCTGGGCGGGTAGGCGGTCGTGACCTTCGACAGCTGCGTCTTCGCGGCCTCCGTGGCCTTCGCGGCATCGATCTTGGCGGTGGTGGTGACGTCGAGCGTGGTGTCCTGCGCACCGTTGACGCTCAGCACCGTGCCGTTCGCGTCGGTGACGACGACGAAGTCGCCGCCCCGTACCGGCAGGCCACGGTGGGTGCGCTCGTACGACACGTACCGCAGCCCTTCCTGCCGCACGACCGACCTGCGGTCGAAGCGGTCGTCCGGCGACCGGTGCACCTTGGCCGGCTCGGCGCCGAGGAACTGCTCGGCGGCCACTTCGGGCGCCACGGCGGCCTTCTGGGGCGGGCCGGGGTCCGGCGGGCGGGTCGCGGCGGCCGTCACCATGGTGGCGGCCAGCACGACGGCGACGGCGGCGGCGACCGTCACGCCCCCGCGCAGCGCGAGTGTGCGTCTCACATTTGCTCCTCTTGACGACCGGTCCAGCGGGGGACGGCGGTGGCCGTCCGACCCGGGACCGGGATGACAGATGGGGTTCTGCCTGCACCAGGTCCGCCCGTGGTTCGGCGCAACAAGGTGGTTAACTGCTGTTACTAGTTCAGTAACACCCAGCATTGAAGGGGATGAGCAGGCGCCCCGTCAAGAGACGGCGACAAATGGCCGCAGACGGCGTACCAGCGGGGGATGCCGTCCGGGCCTGCGATCAGTACCGTCCGCGCACGAGCGATGACCATCGGACACGAGGAGCACGGCGACGTGACGGCGACGCCGGTCCATCCCGAGCGCGCCGGTCGTGCCGTACATCGGCCTGGACGGCTTCAAGGCCGTCAACGACACCAACGGCCACGCCGCCGGCGACGCCGTGCTCGTCGCGGTCGGCGACCGCCTGCGCGCGGCGGTGCTTTCCGGCCGCAGCCGGTGGTCCTGGCCGCCTGATGGTGCAACGGCAGCTCGGTGAGCGATGAACCGGAGTCGTCCGTCGGGCTGCTCGGCGGCATCGGCAGGCGGCGGCCTCGCACGGGCCGCGGCGCCAAGATGACCTACGGTGATGTGGCAGGACCGTCGCGGAAGGCCAGCCCGGCCGCGTCCATCGCGGCTCGCAGTTGGCGTAGGGCGTAGGGGCCGACTCCGTGGAGTGCCTGCACCTCGGCCTCACTGAGTTCGGCAACCTGTTCGAGGCGGGCCACACCGTGCGCGGTGAGCGCACGGGTCGCGGCTGCGCCGAGGTGTGGCAGCGGGATGCCCGGCTCCGGTACCAGCGGGCCGGGAGCCGACCGGGGATGACCCTCGTGGTCCAGAACGGCGGCGCCGCGCGCGGAAAGCCGGTAGCCGATGTCGAGCGACTCGGTCAGGCCCCGCTCCTTGAGTTTGCGCACGTCTCGTTTGAACGCTGGGATGTCGCGCCCCATCCGTTGTGCGAGATCGGGTGCCCGGGTGGCCGGCAGTTCGTCGATCAGCAGGAGCGTCGCCCGGGTCCAGGGCCCGGTCGGCGAGGCGCGGTCGAGCCGGTCGAGCCATGCGACGATCGTGTCGATCTCCGCAGCGTCGGGCACCGCCTCCCGCAGCGCGTGCCGCGGGTCGTCGCCCGCGTGCCGTAGCCCGATCCGATACACCGGCCGGTCGGGGTGGAGGCGGTCCAGTCCCTGCCGGAGCGCGGCCAGCGACGCCGCGCCGGCCCGGCGGGCGTCCGCGGCCGTCAGCGACCGCAACGGCACACGGTCGACGGACGTGATCTCGACCAGTCCGACCGCGGTACGCATCTGGGTGCCGACCCTGACACGAGGCCGTTCCCACCGGCGGAACGCCACGTCGACCTCACCGGCACGGATCGCCGCCAGTTCCGCGGGACGCATCTGCATGGCCCAGTTCAACACACGCCACGATCCAGCGCCGCCGGCGGCGCGCCGCGGGGACCGGACAGCATCGACTCGCGCGCCTGGGGCTTCCTGCCGCTGCGGCACGTCGTCGGTGTGGTGGTTGCAGACCTTCGGACGGCCGGCCGCTGACCGGCAACAGCCGGACACGACGGCGGGCCGCCAGCTCCCCCGTGGCAACGCCCGACTCCAATCATGATCTTGTGATGTGATCGCTCACATCATTGGCCGTCATGGAACACCGTCCCTCGCCGAGTGTCAATGTCTATCTGTCGATTCCTATTCGCGCGCGGGCAAGAGCGATTGACAGGCATTGTGTTAGCGATAACATGCCTGGAAAGCATGAGGACGGGGGAATCGATGCTCGGCATGGCCGTGTCGCAGTGGCGGGTCCGCTTACGGCGGTCAATTGCACTGCTTTCGATGATCACCGTCGCGGTTGTCGGCTTCACCCTGCTGACCGCGGCCGCCGTCACCGCCCGGCTCGACGCCACCGGCACCGTCGAGGCCAACTTCCGCCCCGCATACGACATCCTCATCCGCCCGACCGGCAGCGTCCTGCCGCTGGAACAGCAGCGCAACCTGGTGCAGTCAGGTCAGCTCGCCGGCCTGCGCGGGGGCATCACCGTCGAGCAGTGGCACCAGATCCAGAACGTGCCGGGCGTCGCCGTCGCCGCACCCGTCGCCGTCATCGGCTACGTCATCCGAACCGTCCCCGTCACCGTGCAGCTCGGCGCCGACCTCGACCCGACCGCCGAACGCCAGGTGATCAAGGTGCAGCCGACGTGGGTCACCGACGCCGGTCTGTCACGCATCCCGGACGGCGCGGCCTACCTGTACTCGACGCGCAACGTGCTGCACCAGAAGCAGCTCAGCGAGATGCGCAGCGGCGAAGGCATCCCACCCGCCGAGGAAGCCGACCCGGGCGGCGACCGCCGGCAGATCTGCCCCGTCGTGCAGTCCGTCGGCGAGCGCGACTTCATCGACCCGACCGACCTGCAGGGCCGCTCCTCGCTCACCTGCGTCGGCGGGCCCGGCTCCCGCGACGTGTTCGGCAATCCGGTGGCGCCGGTGGTCACCCTCGCCTGGTCGGTGCCGTTCCTGATGGCCGCCGTCGACCCCGCGGCCGAGGCCGCCCTCGCCGGGCTCGACACCGCGGTCACCTCAGGCAGGTACTTCACCGCCGGCGAGCAGCCCGCACAGCGACGGCTCGACGGCATGCCGTACCCGTACGACTCGCTGCCGATCCTCGTCGCCGACAAGCCGCAGATCGACGCCCAGCTCGAACTGCAGATACAGCGGCTCGGCGGCGCGTCCGTCGACCTGGTCCGGGCCGGCACCGACAACCGCAGCCTCCGCGCCGCGCTGGACGGCCAGCCGGGCACCCGGCTCGCGACCCGCACGGTCACGATCGACCGGCCGTACCGGGACATGGTCGACCGGCTGCGCCACCCGTTCCAGAGCGGCCCCGACGACATGGCGGTGTCCAACACGCTGTGGCTGGACCGGTTCTGGACCGTCGGACCCGCCAAGACGACCGCCGACGGCGACGGCCTGCGGACCGAGCCGGTGCCCTACGACCTCAAGATCTGGGGGCTCGGCGCCGACGCCGGCGACAGCGGCCACCCGGTGCCGATGGAGTTCGCCGACACCGGCGTGCGGGGAGCCGTCGCCGCACATCCGAACATCACCGCCGAGCACGACGTCCAACCCGGCGACATCGCCATGCCCGACGTCGCGCTCGACGCCGTCGGCACGTTCGACCCGTCCCGGGTACGGCTGGGCGGCGCACTCTCCGCGGTGCCGATGGACACGTACTTCAACCCCGGAGCCGAGGGCGCCGACGACGCTTCCCGCACCGCCCTGAACGGCCGGCACCTGGAGCCGAACGCCAACGTCAGCGGCCTGCTCAGCCAGCCGCCGCTGATGCTGACGACGATGGGTTCGCTGCCGGTCATCTTCGGCCCCGACGGATACGGCACGAAACCGGAGTACCCGGAGTACCAGCTCAACCGCGCAGCACCGATCAGCATGGTGCGGGTGCGGCTCGCCGGCGCCGTCGGCATGGACGCCGCCGACCGCGAACGGGTGCGGCTCGTCGCCGAGCAGCTCGCCCGCCGCACCGGGCTCCAGGTCGACATCACGCTCGGCTCCTCACCCACCGGCGTCACCGTCCAGTACCCCGCGGGCAGGTTCGGACGGCCGGACCTCGCCGTGTCAGAACCGTGGGTGAAGAAGGGCGTCGCAGCGGTACTGGTCCGCGCGGCCGACCGCAAGAGCGTCCTGCTGTCCGGTCTCGTGCTCGTCGTGTGCGCCCTCGCCGTCCTCAACGCCACCAACGCCGCCACCCGCGCCCGGCGCACCGACCTCGGCGTGCTCGCCTGCCTCGGCTGGAGCCGAAGACAGCTGCTCCAGCTGCTCCTCACCGAGATCACCGGCATCGGCCTGGCCGCCGGGATCGCGGGGACCCTGCTCGCAGTACCGCTCGCCGTCGCGTTCGGGCTCGACATCGGCTGGCCACGCGCATTGCTGGCGATCCCCGTCGCGCTGCTACTGGCCGTCGCGGCGGGGCTGTGGCCGGCGCTGCGAGCGGCCAGACCGGACCCCGCGGTGGCCGTCCGGCCCGCCGTGTCGGCACCGTCCGCCAGGCGGCGCGCCCCGCGGTGGGTGACCGGGCTCGCCCTGGCATACCTGGCACGTACACCCGGCCGGGCGGCCCTGGGCGCCGGCAGCCTCGCCATCGGCGTCGCCGCGCTCACCATGCTGCTGGCCATCACCTTCGCGTTCCGCGGCGCGGTCGTCGGGACGCTCCTCGGCGAAGCGGTCGCGGTGCAAGCCCGCACCGTGGACTACCTCGCCGTCGCCGTCACCATCGTGCTCGGCATCGTGTCCGTCGCCGACGTGCTGTTCCTCGGGATCTCCGAACGCTCCGGCGAACTGGCGCTGCTCGGCGCCGTCGGCTGGCACGACAGCCTGCTGCGCCGGCTCGTCGTCACCGAGGCCGTCGCCATCGGCGTGCTCGGCGGTGCCGCAGGCGCAGGCCTCGGGCTGGGCGCCGCGGCCTTGTTCGCCGGTGCGCTCACCACGCCGCTGGTGTGGTGCGCGGCGATCGCCCTCACCGCGGGCGTCGCCGTTTCCGCGATCGCAGCGACGGTGCCGATCGCGATCCTCCACCGCCTGCCGATCGCCCAACTGCTGGCCGAGGAGTGACCGAACCGACCGGGCGACCGCGCCGCCATCCCGGCCGTCCGGCGGCCCGCGGCTGGCTCGCGGTCGCCCGGGTCCTCGTCAAGACGTCCCGACGGCCGGCTCGCGGATCGCGCCGAACCGCAGTGGTGACTTCTTCACCGCCGCCGCATCAATCGCTGCCGGGATCGCGGGTTCAGGGGACCAGGCCGCTGCGGTGGGCGATGATGACCAGCTGGATGCGGTCGCGGGCGTCGAGCTTGTGCAGGAGCCGGGCCACGTGCGTCTTCGCCGTGCCGGCGGTGACGTGCAGGCGGAGGCCGATCTCGGCGTTGGTGAGACCTTCGGCGACCAGGGCGAGCACCTGCCGCTCGCGATCGGTCAGGCCGCTGAGCGGGTCGGGTGCCGGTCCCGACCCCGGCGGCGGAGCGGCCCTCAACTCCGGCTGCGGAGCGGCCCGCGACCCCGGCGGCACGGCGGCGGGAACCACGAAGGCGGACGAACCAGCGGCGGAGGAGGCGGCGAAGGTGGCGATCAGCCGGCGGGTCACACCGGGCGCCAGGAGGGCGTCGCCGGCCGCGATGACCCTGATCGCGGCGTGCAGGTCCTCCGGCGGCGCATCCTTGAGCAGGAATCCGCTCGCCCCCGCGCGCAGGGCGCCGTAGACGTACTCGTCGAGGTCGAACGTCGTCAGGATGAGCACGCGGCTGGCCGTCGAAGCGGTGATCCTACGGGTCGCCTCGATGCCGTCCAGGACGGGCATGCGGATGTCCATCAGCACCACGTCGGGCGCCAGCCGCGTGACGACGTCGACGGCCGTGAGCCCGTCCGCCGCCTCGCCGACCACGGTCAGGCCGCCGCCGGTCTCCACGATGCCGCACAGCCCGACACGCACGAGCGCCTGGTCGTCTGCGACAACCACCCGGACCTCGCTCACCACGCCGCCGCACCCGTCAACACCGCCGCCACCACTGCCGCGGCACCATCAGCAGTGAAGGCAACCTCTGTCGGCAGCGACAGGACTGCACGCACCCTGACGGCAACGACCACCCGGACCTCGCTCACCGCACCGCCCCACCCGTCAACACCGCCGCTACGGCAGCCGCACCCGGCACCAAGACCGGCATCGGCAGAACGACACGCAGCGTAACGGCGGCGATCACCCAGGCCTCGGTCACCGCGCCGCCGCGTCCGTCAACGTCCCTGCGGCCGCTCCCGGCACAGCCCGCGCCGCCGCATCCGCCGCGGTCCCCGCAGCCGTCTCCGTCACAGCACCCGCCGCCACGCCCGGCACGGCAGCCACCGTCGCGTCCGGCCCAGCACCCGCCGCCGCGTCCGGCACAGTGTCTGCCGGCATCGGCAGGATGGCCCGCACCGTGAAGCCGCCCCCGGGTCCCGGGCCTGCGGTCAGGGTGCCACCGAACAGCGCCACCCGCTCCCGCATCCCGCTCAGCCCGTGCCCGTCGGGGGCCGGCGCACCGCCCCGCCCGTCGTCGGTGACCTCCACGGTGACGTCGGCGTCGGCGTAGGCGACCAAGACCCGCGCGCGGGTTGCCGCGGCGTGGCGGATGACGTTGGTCAGCGCCTCCTGCACAATGCGGTACACGGACAGCTCCAGGCCGGCGCCGAGCGGGCGCGGGTTGCCGGTCACGGCGAGGTCGACACGCACGCCGGCCGCCTCGGTCTGCGCTGCCAGGCGTGGCAGGTCGGGCAGCCCGGGCGAGGGCGAAGTCGCGGCGGGCTGCTGGTCGCGCAGCGCGCCGAGCACCCGGCGCAGCTCCGCGAGGGACTCCCGCCCGGTCGTCTCGATGGCGGCGAGCGCGGCGGCCGCCCGCGCCGGCTCACGGTCCACCATCAGCCGCCCGTACGTGGCCTGCACCGTGATGACGCTCATGCTGTGCGCCACGACGTCGTGCAGCTCGCGGGCGATCCGTAGGCGCTCGTCGGCGCTGCGGCGCCGGGCCCGCTCCACCTCGGCGTCCGCCTGCCGTCCCCGATGGAGCAGCAGTTCCTCGGTGTACCGGCGGTGCTGGTGCACCATGAAGCCGACCAGCCACGCCGCGACGAACAGCAGCGCGAACGGCAGGACGCCGCCGATGTGCTGGAACCCGGGCAGCGCGGTCGCCACGGGCCCAGTCAGGCCGGCCACCAGGGCGAGGACCGCCGTCCGTCCACGGTGCCGCTCCGCGACCCGGTACAGCGCATACGCCGCAGGTGCCACGGCCATCCACCCGAACCGGCTCGACAGCGGGCTGAGCCAGAGCACCGCCAGGGCGGCCAGAACCGCGGTGAGCGGGAGCCGGCGCGCGAGGGGCAGCACCCCGCAGGACACCACCAGCGCCGCGACGGCGAGCCATCCCGGCTCGATCTTCACCGCGGTGATGCCGCCGGCCGGGACGGCATACAGCAGCGCGGCGACGGCGTCGACCGCGAGCCAGTGCCAGGGCCGCAACCGATGGCGCAGCGGCGGGCGCAGCTCGGTTGTCATGCCGCCGAGCGTACGACCGGCACAAACGGCGCGTCGTCCTCCCCAGGGCGTATGCCGCGCGGCAGACGACCCGGCCGTTCGGCCGATGCCGACGGGCCGCGGGGTGGGGGGTCTCACGGCAGACGACAGAAGAACGGACCGCTGCGATCGTCGACGGCATGATCGAGGTTCGACATCTGAGCAAACGCTACGGCGGCAGCATCGTCGTGGACGGGGTGACGTTCGACGTGCGGCCGGGCCGGGTCACCGGCTTCCTCGGCCCCAACGGTGCGGGGAAGTCCACCACCATCCGGATGCTGCTCGGCCTGACCACGCCGAGCGCCGGGCGGGTCACGTTCGACGGCCGCTCGTACCGGCTGATGCGGACGCCGCTGCGCGAGGTCGGTGCGCTGCTCGACGCGGCGACCGTCCACGGCGGCCGGACCGCGTACGCGCACCTGCGCTGGCTCGCCGCCAGCAACGGCCTGCCGAAGGACCGCGTCGCGGAGGTCCTGGGCCGGACCGGCCTCGACGCCGTCGCCGGACGGCGAGTGCGGGGCTTCTCCCTCGGCATGCGCCAGCGGCTCGGCATCGCCGCCGCGCTGCTCGGCGACCCGTCGGTCCTCATCCTCGACGAGCCCGTCAACGGCCTCGACCCGCAGGGTGTGCACTGGATCCGGTCGCTGCTGCGCGATCTCGCCGCCGAGGGCCGCACGCTGCTGGTCTCCAGCCATCTCATCACGGAGATGGCCCTCGTCGCCGACCACCTGCTCGTCATCGGCGCCGGCCGGCTCCTGGCCGACCAGAGCATCCAGGAGCTCACCCGCGGCCACGCCACCCTCGAGGACGCGTACTTCGCCGTGACCGCGGAGTCGACGCAGTACCGCGCGACGCAAGGAGGCACCCGATGACGGTCCTGCGCCGCACGGCACACGCGGAGTGGATCAAGCTGTGGTCGGTCCGGTCGACGTGGCTGGCGGTCGCGGCCGCGGCGGTGTTCGCGGTGGGGCTGTGCCTCACCGGCACGGTCAGCACCGTCCGGTCCTGGGACGCGATGCCGCCGGCGGACCGGGCGGCGTTCGACGCCGTCGGCGCCGCGTTCGGCGGGCTGACGTTCGCGCAGCTGGCGATCGGCGTGCTCGGCGTGCTCGCGGTGACGAGCGAGCACGCGTCCGGCACGATCGTGCCCACGTTGGCCGCCACACCGCGACGGGGTGTCGCGCTGCTGGCGAAGCTGCTCGTCACCGGCGGTGTCGCGCTGGTGCTCGGCGAGGCGCTGGCGTTCGGCACGTTCCTGCTGGGTCAGGTGGTCCTGGACCGGCACGACCTCGGCGTGCGCCTCGGCGACCCGGGCGTGCTGCGGGCGGTGAGCGGCGCAGGGCTGTACCTGTTCGTGGTCGCCATGGTCGGGTTCGGGCTCGGCGCGTTGCTGCGTCAGCACGCCGCCGCGATCGCCACCCTGTTCGCGGTGGTGTTCCTCGCGTACGGCGCGGCCCGGGCGCTCGAGGGCTGGTCCTACGTGCCGTCGCGGCTGCTGCTGTCCAACGCCGGCGACGTCGTCGGCCAGGTCCACGCGACCGCGGCGAAGCCTCGGCTGCCGTCGCTGCGGATGGCGTACGCGGACCTGGCCCTCCACCTCACGCTGGCCCTCGGGCTGGGCGGATGGCGGGCGCACCGGGACTGACAGGCGCCCACCACACGAGCACCCACTGCACGGTGGTCACCGCACGGTGGTCACCGCGCGGCGGGCACCAGGTCGAGGACCTGCGCCAGACCCCGGTCCCCCGTGCGGTGCTCCGCCGGCAGGATGAAGCAGCGCATCCCGGCAGCGGAGGCGCCTCCGTCGCGGACCGGGTTGTCGCCGACCATGAGCGTCGCGCGGGGGTCGGCGCCGAGGTCCGCGCACGCCTTGCGGAACAGCTCCGGGTCGGGCTTCTCGCGGCCCGCCTCGTAGGACAGCGCGTACGTGTCGACGAGGTCACCGAGGCCGAAGTGGGCGACGTGCCTGCGGATGTCCCAGGCGATGTCGCTGACCACACCGACCCGCACGCCACGGTCCCGCAGGCCGCGCAGCACCGCGCCGGTGTCCGGGTAGGGCACCCACGACTCGGTGTGGATCATCCGGGCGTGCGCGGCCGGCTCGTGACCGCGCAGGAACGGCACCGCGGCGAACCAGGCGAGCATCGCGTCCCGGTGCCGGTCGGCGGACAGGTCGCGGCCGGCCTGCACGGCGAGGACCGCCGGCAGCTGGTAGGCGGCGGCGAGATCGGTGACGACCGCGGCGAGCACGGCCGGGTCGTCCAGCTCGCCGGCCCTGCCGGTGTCCTCGGCGATCAGCCGCAGCCACCGGTCGGCGTCGATCATGTGGAAGATCGTGTTGGCGAAGTCGAAGAGCACCGCCCGCACCGGTGGCACCGGACCCTCGGAGGCTGCCGGGTCGATGGTGTACGTGGAAGGCGTGTCGAACAGGGTGCGCATCGCCCGTACGCTACCGGTCACCACACCCCGGGCCCGCCGTCGGGCAGCTGGACCTTGCCGCTGGTGGTGCGCGGCAGGCCGCCGGGGCGCGGCAGGATCGCCGCCGAGTTCGGAGTGCTCGCCGCGAGGGGCGGGCGCGGGCCGGGTAGCGTATGGCAGTGGCCGCCGTCGAACCGCGCCGCCGCCCGGGCCCGCCGATCGCGACCGTGGTCTTCGCGTTGATCACCGCGCTCGGCGCCGCCGCCCAGCTCAGCGACCCCGACGTCCTGGACCGGTTCCGGCGCGACTACCCGGCACTGCACGACGGCGAGTGGTGGCGCTGGTTCACACCCCTGCTGGTGCAGGGCTCAGGCTGGGGCCAGATCCTGTTCAACATCGGCTCGCTGCTCGTCGTCGGCGGCATCGCCGAGCGCCGCTTCGGCACGCTGCGCTGGCTCGTGCTGTACACCGGCATCGGGCTGGCCGGTGAGGCCTTCGGCGAGCGGCTGGACCCGACCGGCTCCGGCAACTCCCTCGCCGTCTGCGGCCTGGCCGGCGCCCTGGCCACGCTGCTGCTCCTACGCTCTGGCACGGCGACCCGCCTCCACGCGTTCGTGGTGCCCTACTACGTGGCCTGCGTCGCCGGCCTCGGCTTCGGCGGCGTCATCGGCGCGACCGTCACCCCGACCGTGGTCCTGGTGGTGATGAGCTTCCTGCTGCGCCGGGGCTCCTGCACCGGGGTCGCCTTCGTCGCGGGCCTCGCCGGCCTGCTCGGCGCCGCCGCCCTCGCCGCCCGGCCCGACCAGCACGGCATCGCCCTGCTCTGCGGCGCGGTGGCCGGCGTGCTGCTCTTCCCACCCCGCCACCGCGCCGAGCAGCAGCGCTGGGACCTCGACGACCGCGCCGCCCCGAGTGACCGGAGCACGTAGACTGATCATCGGAGCGGGCCCTGCGTCGGTACGAGTGTGAAGCCGACTGGTGCGTGGAGATCGCCGACCGTATCGAGGACGACGGGATGGGCGTGCACGACACCGACCTGCTGCCACATCCACCCGCAGACGTCGACGAGGCGCCGCAGCCGTCACCCGGACGGCGCACTCGCCGCACGCCCGCTACGCCGCACCACGCCGGGCGACCGCGCGACCGCGCGGACCTGACCGCCGGCCGATCCGCCACCCGGACGGCCGTATCCAACCGAGGAGACACATGCCAGCCGTCCTGACCAGCCGCCCGCCAGGTGGCACCCGTCTCCTCGGCGTCGGCGCGTACCGGCCCGACCGGATCGTGACCAACGACGAGGTCTGCGGGCCGATCGACTCCTCCGACGAGTGGATCCGGCAACGGTCGGGGATCGTGACGCGCCGGCACGCGCGGCCGGACGAGACCGTCGCGAGCATGGCGGCCGCCGCCGCGCGCGACGCCCTCGCGTTCGCCGGGGTGCCGGCCGAGCGGGTCGACACGGTGATCGTCGCGTCGATGTCCAACCTGCAACAGTCTCCGCCGATCGCGCCGGAGATCGCGCACCGCGCGGGCGCCGGGTCCGCCGCGGCGCTGGACGTCGGCGCCGCCTGCTCCGGGTTCTGCCACGGCCTCGCTGTCGCCGACGCGCTCGTGCGGGCCGGGACCGCCGGGTACACCCTGGTCATCGGCGCCGAGCGGATGACCGACATCATCGACCCCAAGGACCGCTCCACCGCCTTCCTGTTCGGTGACGGTGCGGGTGCCGTGCTCGTCGGCCCCGCCGCCCAGCCGGGGATCGGGCCGGTGGTGTGGGGCTCCGACGGCGCCCGCGGCGATCTCATCGCGCACACCGACTCCTGGCTCGCCGTCCGCGACGAGCCCGGCGTCTGGCCGACCATGCGGATGGCCGGGCAGGAGGTGTTCCGCTGGGCGATCCAGCAGGTCGCGCCGACCGCCCTCGCCGCCGTGCGCGCGGCCGGACTCGACGTCGCCGACCTGGCCGCGTTCGTGCCGCACCAGGCGAACCTGCGCATCATCGACAAGCTCGCGACGGCGCTCCGGCTGCCGGACACCGTGCGGGTCGCCCGGGACGTCGTGGACACCGGCAACACGTCGGCGGCGTCGATCCCGCTCGCGCTGCACACCATGCTCACCGGCGACACGCCGCCGCCGGCCGGGCCGGCGCTGCTGACCGGGTTCGGCGCCGGGCTCTCCTACGCCGCGCTCGTGGTCGACCTCCCCTGATCCCGCCGCCCGGCGGCGTTCCTGAGAAGCCGGGTCTGGTGCTCTCCTCGGAGAGCACCAGCCGCCCGCCGGCGCTACAGAGGAGTGAGCACCTCACCGATCACCCGCCTCGCCTCCGCGGCGGTGGCGGGGTCGCCGTCCAGCGCGCCGGCGTAGACGATCAGCGCCTTCCACAGCGCCCAGCCCCGCCCGCGCGCCCACGTGCCGTCGTCGGCGCCGAGCGCGCCGCGGAACGCGGTCCGGCTCGCACCGGACAGCACCGTCCAGGCGATCGCCGTGTCGCAGGCGGGGTCGCCGACGCCGCAGGTGCCGAAGTCGATGACGGCGGCCAGCGCACCGTCGCGCACCAGCAGGTTTCCCGGGGCGATGTCGCCGTGGAACCACACCGGGGCGCCGTCCCACCGTGCCCGCAGCGCCTCCTGCCAGACCGCCGTGACGTCGTCGCGGGGCACCAGGTCACCGAGCGTCTCGACCGCCCGTCGGGTCTGCCCGTCGTACACCTGCAACGGACCCCCGCGGAACCAGTTGTGCAGCCCGGGTCCGGGGCCTCCGGCCGGGTCGGCGTGCCGCAGCGCGACCAGGAAGGCGGCCAGGTCGACCGCGAACCCGGTCAGGTCGGCGACCGTGCCGGCGCTCATCGGGTCGCCGTCGATCCACTCGTACACCGACCAGTGGAAGCGGAACCCTTCCCCGGGCGCGCCCATCGCCAGCGGCGCGGGGACGGGCACGGGCAGGTGCGGCGCGAGCCTGCGCAGCCAGCGGTGTTCCTTCTGTACTGCCAGCGCATACTCCGCCGCGGTCGGCAGCCGCACCGACATGTGGTCGCCGAGGCGGAAGGTCTGGTTGTCCCAGCCGCTGACCGCGACGGGCCGCACGGGCAGGCCGGCCCACTGCGGGAACTGCGCGGCGACCAGCCGCCGCACCAGGCTCGCGTCGACGAGCCGCCGGTCCGGCAGAGGGATGGCAGCTGCGCCGGCGTCATCTTCCGGGTCGGAGGTCACGCCCCAACCTCACAAGCCGGCCGCCCGGCGGCAACCGATTTGTGCTGCCGCACCGTACGCTGGACGCCATGACCGCCGACGATCTGGCCGGGCAGGTGCGCCGCCTCGACGCGGCCCTCGCCTCGGCCGAGCCCGGTCTCGAACGCCTCCGGCGGCTCGAGCGCGCCCTGCAGGACGAGGCCGCCGCGCCCGGCCTGTGAAGGGATCCCGGCCGGGGGCGGAGCGTCACGACCCGGCTCGCCTTCGTCGCCGGTGAGCTGCGGCGGGCCGCCGCCGTGCGGGACCGGCTCGCCGACGCCGCCGCGCTGCTGGCGATGGCGCAGGCCGAGGACGACGCGGCGGTGCTCGCGGACCTCGCCGCCGAGCTGGCCTGCCTCGAGGGTGACGTCGCCGCCGTGCGGATCCGCATGCGGCTCGACGGCGCATACGACACGCACGGCGCCGTCCTGGTCGTCCGGGCCGCGGCACCCGACGACCCTGCCTCGACGGTCCTCGCCGAGGCGTTGCTGCGGATGTACCGGCGGTGGGCCGTCCGCCACGGCCTGCGCGACGAGGTCGTGGCGGAGCACCGCGCGTTCGCCGCGGGGCTGCGGGAGGCGACGCTGGTGGTCGCCGCCCCGTACGCGTACGGCCTGCTGCGCGGCGAGGACGGCCGGCACGCGATGACCGCCGCCGACCCGTTCGACCGGCAGGGCCGTGCACGCACTGGCCATGCGCTGGTGGAGGTGTCGCCCCTCGCGGAGGACGACGACCCGGTCATGCTGGCCGACGAGGACCTGCGCCTCGACCTGTACTGCGTCCGCGGCCCGAGCCGCGGCGGCGGCACCGGGTCGACGATCCACATCAGGCACCTGCCGACCGGGATCGGGGTGAGCCTCCCGTACGACCGCGGCGCCTGGCACCGCCGGGCGGAGGCGATACGAATCATCCGGTCGCGGCTGCTGGTCACCCGCGGCGCGCCGCAGGACGTCCGCGAGTACACCCAGCCGACGTTCGA
Organism: Dactylosporangium sp. NPDC000521; assembly: GCF_042898305.1. Lineage (NCBI taxonomy): Bacteria > Bacillati > Actinomycetota > Actinomycetes > Micromonosporales > Micromonosporaceae > Dactylosporangium > Dactylosporangium sp. NPDC000521. The sequence continues at coordinate 125,928 of NZ_JBIAYW010000020.1, read as the reverse complement.
CACGGTCCCGCACGACTTCGAGTTCGGCGACGACGAGCTCTGGGCCCGCTCCCCTTCACCCTGCGAGGACGACGACCCGTCGCCGTCGCCCCGGTAGAGCTGACCGCATGACGCCGGAGACACCCACTGCCGCGGCCGCGCTGTCCGTAGCCACCCGCTACTACTCACCCGCCCTGCTCAACCACTGCGCCCGCTCGTACCTCTGGGCGACGGCGTACGGCACCGCCCACGGGATCGGCTTCGACGACGAGCTGCTGTACGTCGCGGCGCTGCTGCACGACATCGGCCTCACCGAGCCGTTCGACAGCCATCGCCTGCCCTTCGAGGAGGCGGGCGGGCACGTGGCCTGGGCCTTCGCCGTGGCGTCCGGCTGGCCGCCGCACCGCGCCGCCAGAGCCGCCGAGATCATCGTCCAGCACATGCACCGCGACGTCTCCCCCACCGCCGACCCCGAGTCCCATCTGCTCCAGATCGCCACCAGCTGGGAGGTCGCCGGCCGCCACGCCGAGGCGTTCCCGCCGGAGGCACGGTCGGACCTGCTCGCCCGCTACCCCCGTCTGGACTTCGGCGCGGAGTTCCTGGCCTGCTTCCAGGACCAGGCAGTCCGCAAACCGGACAGCCCCGCCGCCACCTCCATCCGCACCGACGTCGCCACCCGGATCGCCACCAACCCCCTCGATTCCCGTGCATCCACCTGACCTCACGTCGGGCCGGTCCTACAGGTCGAGGATCGCGTCGAGCTGCCGGGTGACCGCGTCCCGCCCCGCGACGAGCATGGTCGCCGGCGACGAGGCGCCGATGGCCGCGATGACCAGCCCCCTCGTCGGCAGGGTGTAGGTGCGGCGCAACAGGCGCAGCAGGCCGGTCCGGGGCAGTTGGTCGGCGACCGCGCCGAGCCGGCGCAGCAGCGTCACGCAGACCGGGGCCATGTCCTTGATCGGCAGGGCGACCATGAGGTCGAGGGCGCGGTCGAGCGCGGATGCGGGCAGGTGCGGAGCGATCGCGACGAGCGGTTTGGTCGGGTTGTAGTCCCTGCCGCCGGCGACGAGGTCGAGCACGCGCCCGGCGACGTCCGGTTCGGGTCGCTCGGCGAGCGCTACGAGACAGTCGGTGTTGACGTGGCCCCTGCCCGCCAGGGCGGTCAGGACCTGTTCGATCTGAGGCCGGCTGAGGTGGGGAATGATCGGCACCAGGACGGACGCGCGAGGGGAGCCGGCGGACAGCGTCGCGTCCAGCAGCTGCCCGATGGCTCGGGACCGGTCCGGCTCGGGCCGGTGCGGGGCGAGGAGGGCCAGTTCGTCGATGTCGGCGGTGGCCAGGCCGCGAACCAGCTCGTTCCCGGCCTCGGCGGCCTCGCCGTCGAGGTATGGCAGCAGCGCCGCCACCACCCGGACCTGTTCGGGCGGCTCGTCCGAGGCGAGGGCACCATGCAGCAGGGTGCTGCGCTGCTCCCGGTTCAGCAACGGCAGCAGCTGCTGCGCGACCTCGGCCCAGTTCCACGTGCGGCCGCCGGCCACCGCGGCAACGGCGATGTCACACAGGGCGGTCCGGTCGCGTCCGGTGGCACCGGCGGCGAGCTGGCTCAATGCCGCGAGGCGTTCGTCGTTGTGATGCAACGACCTCGCCTTGACGGTGGCCCGGCGCAACTGCGAGGTGCTCATGTGCGCGGCCAGTGCGGTGACGGCCTCGGGGCTGGCGTCCCACCACTCGTCGTAGTCGATGATCTTGCGCAGGAGCCTGAGCCGCCGGGCGGAGTCGAGGTGCGGCAGCAGGACGCTGCACAGCCCGATGGCGGCGTACCGGTACGGCGACTCGGTGACCAGGTGCAAGGAGCGCTCGATCGCTCGCGTCCGGACCTCGCCGCCGGCCCAGGGCAGCATGTCGTGCAATGCGCTGATCATGTGCGGCTCGTCAGTGATCGTCGTCGCGGCGCGCAGCGCGCCCTGGACGGCTCGGCCGTCGATCGGCTCGCCGTTGGATCGCCAGGCCAGCCTCGCCAGCATTCCGGCGCGCTGCTCGTGGCCGGCGATCTTCTCCGCGGCCTCGAAGGCGAGCCGGACCGCATGCGCCGCGGCGGTGCCGCTGAGCCGGTTCGCGATCGCCCCCATGACGAGGGCCTGGTCGGCCGGGTCGGCGAGGTTCCCGGCGTGTGAGCGTGCCTGCTCGAGCTGACCGCCGTCGAGGTGCTGGACCAGTATCGCCAGGGCTTCGGCCCGCTGCGGCTGGGCCTTGATGGCGCCGGCGACGTCCACCGCCTGCGCCAGCTGGTCCGGGGCGAACCAGGGCGCGTATGCGGTCAGCGCCGAGACGGCAGCACCGGGGTGCCAGATGCCGGCCACGGCCTCCAGCGCCCAGCGGCACACGTGGCGCCGCCCCCGGTCGGAGAGCAGCCCGACCACGTTCTGCAGCGCCAGGGTGCGTGCCCACCGGTTCGGAATGCCGACGGCCAGTTGGTACGCCTCGTCGATGACCAGTTCGCGGGCCTCCCCAGTGAGATGGTGCGCAACGGTGGCGGTCAGGTGAATCCGGTTGTGCGGGTCCGTGTCGACCGGCCGGGCGACGGCCAGGACCCGGTCGAGCTGCGCTGCTGACAGCACCGGAACCAGCGCGCGCAGTGCGCGCAGGTCCGGCTTGTCGAGGGCTTCGGTCAGGACGGCCTCGATCGGTGCCGCCGTGGCCTCGGGGGTGAGGCGATTCGTGAGTGCGGCCACGGCCTCGGCCTTGGCCTCGAGCCAGGCAGTGGACAGCACCAGCCGCAGGGCACGCTCGCTCTGGTCGGTGCTGAGGTGCGGCGCGGCCGTCGTCAGCACCCGCGCCGCTTCGTTGCCGAGGGCTTCGACGGCGTCGAGCATGCGATCGGCGTCCCGGGTCGTGAGCACGGGGATCACGTACGAGATCGCATCCGCCCGGGCCTTTTCCTCATCGATCGAGAGCGCCACGTCGAGTGCTTCGCGGGCGATGTCGGTGCGGATCGGCGCGTCGGTCGCCAGGTCGGCGAGCGCGGTGAGGGCCTGCACGCGGTGCATGCCTTCGTGCTGTTGCCGGGCGTGGGTCAACGCCCGGCCGATGCTCCAGGCGCCGCCGTGCGCCAGGGCGGCGAGCAGCGGGAGTGGAATCGCCATCGAGCGCGTCACGGTGTTCGCGGCGATGAGTCCGCACCGGGACTCGACCGTCAGCTGCGGTGCCTCACGGCCCGCAGCCACCTGCTCGTCGGTGTCCAGCTCGGTCGAGCGGCGGAGCCGGCGGACCGCGTCCACAAAGTGGTCCAGCAGGCCGGCGCGGTCGCATGCCGCCGCCCAGGCACCACCGAACGGTTCGCCGTCCTGCCTCGCGAGCAGGACGGCGAGAAGGTCGTCGGGGCGTTCGGCCGCCAACAGGTGGGCCGGCAGGTGCAGCAGCGCGTAGTGATCGTCGGCGGCCAGGACGCGCACGTCGGTCGCCAACCGGCCGAACGCGGTCAGGTAGTGCTCGGCGATGCGGTGGTGCGCCTCCCGGGCCGCCAGCCGCAGATGCTCGGCATCGGCCGGGTCACTCTGCTCGCCGGTGCCGTGCAGGTACTCCCGCAGGCTCGCATGGTAGATCGCGTACGTCGACCGCCGGCCGGGGCCGGCCGGATGCACTGCCAGGAACGGCCGGTACCGGTGGTCGCACAACACCTGCACCACGCCGGCGTCCAGCTGGTTGATCGCGGCCAGCTGCTGGACGGTCATCGGCTGCCCTGCGACGGCGAGCGTCGCGAGCACCGCGAGATCGGTCGTGTGGAAGCCCGGGTCGTCGCGCCGTCCGGTGACGTGGCGGCGGTAGTACCGCGCGAGCCCGTCCGGCAGGTCCGCCAGGTCGAGGTCCTGCCCTTCGCGCAGCGCGGCAAGGACGTACCGGACGTAGATCCAGACGCCCCTTGACCGTTCGAGTAGCGCGGCGTGCGCGGCGACCGCATCCACGCCCAGTGCGGCAGACAGATAGTCATGCAGGTCGTCGCGGTTGGCCGGGTCGTCCGGCTCGATGTGCAGGGTCCGGACCGCCGCGCCGTCGGGCAGCCGCCTGGGCGCGATACCGTGCCGATAGGTCGCCACGATGTGTACGCCGTCCGGCAGCGCGGCCGGCAGTCCGAGCGCCAGCTCCTCGCCGAACGCGTCGTCGAGCCCGTCGATCACGATCCGGACGGGTGTCGCCGTCCGCTGCGCATGCGCTCCGGCTGCGGCGAGCACAGCCGGGAACCAGGCGGGTTCACCGAACCGGCGCGGAAGCAGCCCGTTCACCAGTAGCTCGCTCAGGTCGTACTTCACGACCAGCTGCGCGGCCATGCTGAGCAGCGCGTACCGCACCTCACGGCTGCCGGGGACGGCAGGGTGCACGAAGTGGCGCACGCAGTCCCAGTCATGGGCGAGCCGCGCTGCGAGGGCCGTCTTGCCCATCCCGGCCGGGGCACCGACCAGCACGTATCCGGCGCCGTGTGAGATCGCCCCGGCAATGCCGCCGAGCAGCCACTCCCGCCCGTGGAACCGATGCGCCGGCACCTCATCCACAACAGCCGAGTAGCTCAACACCACCGACGCCGCGGGGACGTTCTCGGTGCCGATCTGGATCTGGATGTGCTGCGTGTTGTGGTCACCGATCTGGACGCCCATCGCACCCACGACGTTCACGGCAACGGCCGGCTGCTCACCGCTCAACACTCACCCTCCGTCCGCCCGGCCTCCATTGCACACCACGACCGCGATCAACACGGGCCGGAAACCGCCACCGACGGTTTCAGTACCCTGACTTCGATACCCGGACCGATTTCGTGCCGCATCGCGTGCACGAGTGCGCGCTCATCCGCGTCGTGGGTCCTGAACGTGACGCCGATCAGTTCGAGCCGCTTGGACGCGACGGCCTCCAGGTCGAGCACGCCTTCCCTGCCGCCGGTCGAGGACGATCCCGGCGTGCAGGTCACCGTCGTAGCCGGCCGGCGTGACGGTGAGGCGGATCCGGAACCGGATCTCGTTCGCCGCGCCGAACGCGATGTGGTGCGCGCGCCGAGAGGTACCCGCGCAGGCGCGATGTAGGAGCTCCGTCGATGGACGTCAACGGCCATCCCTCGACCGGCGTCGGTCACATGCGGACGACGGAGGCGATCAGCACGACGACGCCGATGAGCATGACGAAGACGTGCAGCAGGGACCAAACCTGGTTCAGCCGTATCCGCGCCCATCGCGCGTGCTCCTGGTCGTGCGCCTCATGGGCGCGGTCCTTCGACGCGCGCAGCCCGAGGCCGGGGTCGAGGGCGTCGATCCGGTTCTCGAACTCCACCGCCACCGCCAGCGTGCGCTTCCAGCGTTCGTGGTGCTTCGCCGACAGCAGGAACCCGAACGCGCCGAGCAAGATGAGCCCGAGCGCGAGCGGAACGGTCCCGGTGCCGAGCGGCAGGGTGGCCGCCGCGCCGATGCCCGCGGCCGCCAGGACGAGCATCATGTTCGTCGCGGATGCCCGGTGGGCCTCGTGGAGGCGGCCGTGCTCGCGCGCCTCCTGCCACATCGACAGCAGCGTCTGCCGTCGGGCCTCGACGACGGCGGGATCGACGGGCGGCTGTGCGTTCATGCGTTCAGCATGACGCTCCCATGCCAGCGACCGCAGGCAGGCCGGGGCACGCCGTCCGCCGCACCGTTGTGCCCTGCGGAAACTATGCTGCACCGGTGCGGCCAACGGGGGAATCGTCGCTCGCCGACGTGTGGGGCGAGGACTACGCCGGCGTGCCGGAGATGCTCGCGAGTGCGGCATCGGCGTCCGCGGATGACACCCGTGCGGCATGGCAGCGCATCTTCGAGCGTCTCTTCGATGTGAACCGCTACTACCCGGCCCTGTACCGGCTCGCACCCGTGATCCCCGCGGCGGTGCCGCACTTCGTGGCGCTGGCCTGCTCGGCGCCGCACGAACGGGCCACGGCGCTGTCCGCGGCGGGCCGGGCGGCAGACCCGGAGCGCTCGTTCCGGGCGTCGCCTGAGGCGCGGTCCGCGCTGCGGGCACTGGCGGCGACGATCGCACCCCTGCTCGACGACCCGGAAGCGGCGGTGCGGGCCGCGGCCGCCTACGCCCTGGCCCAGGCCGACGCCGACCCGGGCCTGCTGCGGCACCGACTGGTCTCGGAGACCGATCCGGGGGTGCGGGCGGCGCTGCTGCTGGGGCTCGGCGCGGAAGCCGTGGACACGCTGACCGCGGACCACACGGCGGACGGCACGGTCGTGGTCGCGGCGGCGTTGGCGTGCGCCCGGGCCGGTGTGCCGTGGCCTGACGGCGCGCCGGCGACGGTCGCGGCCGCGGTCGCGTCAGGCGCGGAGGTGCCCGCCGACTGGCTGCGCCGCGAGTCGACGCTCGCGGATCTGCTGTGCGCGGTGGATGGTGAGGTCGGCGCCGTGCTGCTCGACGCGCTGCCGGTGACGGTGCCGGTGCTGCGGGCGGTCGAGGACTGCTGCCGCTGGCATCGCCCGGCCCGGATCTGGTCCGCGTCGTGGGCCGGGCGGCTGCTCCTCGATGACGACCCGTTGCTGCGTGCCGCTGCCGTCGACGCGGTCGCCGCGACCGGCACGGCAGCCGCACCGTGGGCCGACGACCTGGCTCGGGTGGCGGCCTCCGGCGAGACGCCACCGGACGCGCGCGAGAAGGCGATCTGGGTCCTGGGGAGTCTCGGTGACCAGCGCTGGGTGGAGCTCGGCGGGTGGACAGCCGGCGGATGGCCCGACCTGACCGCGGCGCAGTTCGACGCGATCCGCGCCGAGTTGGAGCGGGCCACGGCGGCCGGCGACGCGGAGGGCGTCACGACGCTGGTCAGGCGGCTGAGGCCGTTGGGCGCGCGGGCGTCCGCCCTGACGTCGCAGGTGCGCGCGGCCCGTGCGCTCGCGCCGGGGCAGGTCGCGTGGGCGCTGGCCCGGCTGGACGCCGCCGAGACCGCTGACCTGCCCGCGCTGCGGGCGCTGGCCACCGAGGGCTGGGCGGAGCCGGCGTTCGCGGCCTGGCGGCTGACTCATGACCGGTCCGTTGTCGTCGAGGCGATCCGGCACGCGATCGAAGAATTGTGGGGTCCGCAGGTCCCCCTGGCGTTGACGATGGCCGCTGATGCCGGTCTGGAGCTGCCCGAGCTGCTGCCGACTCTGCGGGAATGGCAGCGGCCCGTCCATGCGCCGACGTGGATCTACCGCATGCAACTGGCCGCTGCCAGGCACCTTCTCGCCAGCACCGGTGACGGGCGGCATCCCCCGGACGAGATTCTGGCCACCGTCCGCGCGATCGTGGACTCCGGTGGGCAGCCCGCGGCCCAGGCCGCGACACTCGCCGCCGACCTGGGCTGGACGGAGCTGATCGACGACCTGCGCGCCGCCTTCGGCAGACACCTGACCTCGGGCCGGCCCGCCATCGCCGAGTCGCTCTGGCGGCTGGGCGTGCCGGCCCACGACCTGGCGCCGGCACTGCTCGACACCGTCGAGGACGGCCTCTGGTCAGCCGAAGCCGCACAGGCCCTGGTGACGATCGGTGCGACCACGGCGGCCCCGCAACTGGCCCGGCTGGCGGACCGCGCCCGGTCCGTCGCCTACAACTCCGGCCCGCACACCATGGCGTGGAGAGACGAACAACTCCGCGCCGACCTGCGCGCGGCGGCCGCGACACTCAGAGGCATGTCGGATCAGCAGTTAACTGGAACGTAACGGTTCCAGGTATTGATTGCTGGAAACATCGGTTGACAGGAGTGGAGATGTGGTCGGTCCGTCGGAGTCACCGACCCGCGGCCGGTGAGCCCTCGGACTGTACTGGCGGCGCCGGGGGGCGCGGCGTTTCAATGGTCAGGCCGTTGCCGCCCGGCTGCAGATGAGCGAGCAGAAGTTCGGCGCCGGTGACGACACCCGCGGAGAGCTCCTGCAGAATCCGAACTTCCACGGCGCTGACGGCAGGGACGAGCCGGTCGATGAGCCGCCGGCCGGACTCGGTCAGTTGCAGCAGTCGCGCGCGAGCGTCCCGCTGGTCGACCCGCCGGATGACCAACCCCTCATCGATGAGACGCGCCGAGGCCTCACTGACCGTAGAGGTACGGATCCCGGTTATCCGCACAATGTCGACTGCGGTGCATGCGCCGATTTCGCGCAACGTGTGCAGAATTTCGTAGCCTGTGAAGGTCATTTGAACGGGTTGCAGGACCTCATGTTCTAAATGCCTGCGCATGGTCACCGCGGCGCGATGCGCACGCTGTGTGAGCGAGGCCGCGGCCGTGCCTTTCTGTTCGGGCATTACTGCTGCTGGGGAGACGGGACATCGGGACGGAACGCTGATGTCATGCTTGTCCGGCGCAAAAGTGCATTCTCCAGAGATTCGGTGGATGGCGCACCGGCCGCCGTGACCGATGCAGGCAGAATGACGTCCTTTCTGGTACGTTTCCAGATTGCCGTGGCACGACCTAGCGGCGGACCTGTCGAGTCAGTCCGGTCACCGCGTGCTGTACGGCGCTGAGCATGCTCAGCATGCTGTCCGGCAGGGACTCGACCATGCCGAGCAGTGCCCGCTCCAATTCGATCGTCTCGTCCATGTCGATGTCACGGACCAGCTTGGTGGCCAGGGCCAGACCGGCCAGCAGCGCCGTCTGACTGTCGACGCCCTCGCGGGTGGCAAGCGGCGCGCGGGCGTGGTACCGCAGCGTGACCGCGGGGCTGGAGGCGGTCGAGGCGTCCACCGGCTCCCATGATTGCCGTCGTCGCAGCAGCCCTTTGCCGGCGGAGACGACATGACCGGCGACGGCCAGGCGCTCAGCGACGCGCCGGTCCGCGTCGCCGGCCAGGAACGCGATCCAGTCCTGCACCGGGTACAGGGCTCCGCGGGCGGTGATCTCTCCCATGACGACCTCGTGCAGCGGGTCGACCGCCCTCGACGGGATGGGCGCGGACCGCCACGAGCCGTCCATGGAGTGACGTCCACCGTCGGCCAGCGGCGGCCTGTACTGCTCGACCTGCGGTCGTTCGGCCGGCATCACCCGGCCTTCCTGCAGCCACACGTACCCGGCGAGTGCCAGTTCACCGATCACGGCACCGGCCAGACCGACGCCGAGGATGTCATCGGCGAGCAGTGTGCCGGGGCCGTACGGGCGGTGCGTCAGAAACCAGAACTCGTCCGCGAGTGGAAGGCGGCGGGGCAGGTACGGCGACGACACGGAACTCCCCGTGATCTTTAGGCTGACATTGTCTCTGTTTGATCACCTGCAAACTTGGTGCAGAAACTTCGGTGTCGAACCATAGTCGATGCGATACCCGACTCTCAACACGGCACCGGCCTCGCTGCAGAAAAAGCACTCGATCAGGTTTCGTCCTTGTTAATTAATTGTTCGGGATTGAAGGATCTCGTTCCCAGCGCTACCGTGCAGCAGACCCAATCCGACCCGAGAGGGATTCCGCGATGTCCTCCCACCAACCGGCCGCGCTCGCGCCTGGCCTGATCCGGCGTCAGCTGGGCACGTTCCAGCTGTCCTTTTACACGATTTCAGCCTCGGCGCCGTTGACGGTTCTGGGCGGCGGCGTCGTCGCCACCCTGGCCGTGACCGGCAACCTCGGCACTCCGCTGTCGTTCCTGGTCCTCGGAGTGGTGCTCGCCGTATGGGCGGTGGGATACACCGCGATGAGCCGGCACCTCGACTACGGCGGCGCGTTCTACACGTACCTCGCCCGCGGGCTCGGCGGCGTGTGGGGCGTGTCCGGCGCCGCGGTCGCGCTGGTCGCGTACAACGCGATCCAGATCGGCCTCTACGGCCTCTTCGGCGTGGTCGCCTCGGCGTTCGCCGAGGCCCAGTTCTCCCTCGCCTGGTCCTGGTACGCCTGGGCGGCGATCGCGTGGGCCGTCGTCGGCCTGCTCGGCCTGTTCAAGGTCGACCTGTCCGCCAAGGTCCTCGGCGTGCTGCTCGTGGCCGAGGTCGCCGCCGTCGCCGCGTTCGACATCGGCGGGTTCGGGCACCCGGCCGCCGGCTCGATCTCGTGGCAGGGCCTGTCGCCCGGCGAGCTGATCGGCCCCGGCCTCGGCATCGTGTTCGCCCTCAGCACCGCGGCGTTCGTCGGGTTCGAGTCGGGCCCGGTGTACTCCGCCGAGGCCAAGGATCCGCGCCGTACCGTCGCCCGCGCGACCTACATCGCGGTCGGATTCACCTCGATCTTCTACTGCCTCTCGGCGCTGGCGCTCATCGTCGCTGCCGGCCCCGACCAGGTCGCCGGGATGGCCCAGGACCCCACGTCCGGTCTGCCGTTCAACTTCATCGAGCAGTACTACGGCCACAGCATCGCCGTGATCGCCAACTGCCTGCTGGCGACCAGCGTGTTCGCGGCGCTGCTGTCGTTCCACAACGTCGTGGCGCGCTACACCTGGTCGGCCGGCCACGAAGGCGTCCTGCCCCGGTTCACGGCCGCGACCTCCCGGCGCACCGGCGCGCCCATGGCCGGGTCGCTGCTGCAGTCGCTGCTCGCCGCCATCGTGGTGGCCGTCTTCGTCGCGCTCGACAAGGACCCGATGGCGCACCTGTTCACGTGGCTCAGCTACATCGCCGCGCTCGGCATCCTGCTGCTGATGATCGGCACCTCCCTCGCTGTCGTCGGCTACTTCCGCAAGTCGCCTTCGGCGGCCGAGAGCGCCTGGCACCGCACTGTCGCACCCGTCCTCGCCGCCGTGGCGCTCGCCGCCATCGTGATCGTCACCGCGGCCAACGCCGACGCGCTCCTCAACGCCGAGCCCGGATCGCTGGAGATCTACGTGATGCCCGGCATCATCGTGCTCACCGCGCTCGTCGGCATCGTCTGGGGCCTGGCCCTGCGCGCCAGCGACCCGCGGCTGTACGCCGGCATCGGCGGCGGCGGCACCGAGCAACCGGCCGCCGAGGACGGCCTGGGCGCGCTGCTCCAGGCGCGTGCCGCAGGCGGCGACGCCACGCTGACCGGCTCGGGCGACGCGACCGGCATTCACCGGCGGTTCTGAACAGCCCCCCGGCCGACGGCGGGTGAGCTGGCACGGCCGGCTCACCCGCCGAACCATGCGCCCAACCGATCGAGCAGAGAGACCCCTCACATGACACTCACCGACCACCCGACGATCTCCGCCGGCGGCGGAGTCACGCACCCGCTGCGGCGGCTGACCGCCGACGAGATCACCGCCGCCCGAGGCCTGGCGGGCCAGGCCGGCCTCCTCACACCGACGACCCGCTTCGTCGACGTCGCCCTGGACGAACCCGACCTGGCCGCGGCCGAGCCGATCGACCGGCTGGTGCGGATCGTGCTGCTCGACGTCGCGACCGGCCTGGCACGCACGGTCGTGGTGTCGTTGGCCCGCGCCGCGGTCCACCAGGTCGTGGAGCACGACCCGTACAAGGACGGGCAGCCGCCGATCCTGCTGGAAGAGTTCATGAAGGTCGAGGACATCGTCAAGGCCGACGCCGGCTGGGTCGCCGCGATGCGGCGCCGCGGCGTCGAGGACCTCGACCTCGTGCGGGCCTGCCCGCTGTCCGCGGGCTGGTACGACATCGACGGCGAGGCCGGCCGCCGGCTCCTGCGGGTGCTGTCGTTCCAGCAGCACCGTCCCGAGGACCATTGCTGGTCGCACCCGATCGACGGCATCGTCGCCTACGTCGACCTCACCAGCGGTGAGGTGATCAGCCTCGTCGACGAGCAACTGCTGCCGATCCCGGAGGCGGAGGCCAACCACGACGACCCCGCCTACGTCGGCCCGCTGCGCGAGCTCAAGCCGATCGAGATCACCCAGCCGCACGGGCCGAGCTTCACCGTCGACGGCGACGTGGTGACCTGGGGCGGCTCCGACGCGGAGGGCTGGCGGTTCCGCGTCGGTTTCAACGCCCGCGAAGGCCTCACCCTGCACGAGCTCACGCTCGGCGGCCGGCCGGTGCTCGACCGGGCCTCGGTCGCTGAGATGGTGGTCCCGTACGCCGACCCGTCGCCGGTGCGGGCCTGGCAGAACTACTTCGACGCCGGCGAGTACCTGCTCGGTGCCCAGGTCAACGAGCTCAAACTCGGCTGTGACTGCCTCGGCGAGATCTACTACTTCGACGCGGTCCTCGCCGACGCCGACGGCAACCCGCAGGTCCGCGAGAACGCCATCTGCCTGCACGAGGAGGACGCCGGCGTCGGCTGGAAGCACTTCGACCTGTTCACCGAGTCCAGCGAGACCCGCCGCCAGCGCCGCCTGGTCGTCTCGTTCTGGGCCACCGTCGGCAACTACGACTACGGCTTCTTCTGGTACCTGTACCTCGACGGCCGGATCGAGTTCGAGGCCAAGGCCACCGGTGCGCCGTTCACCAGCTCGTACATCGAGGGCAGCCCCTGGGCGACCAAGGTGGCCCCACAGCTCGGCGCCCCGGGCCACCAGCACTTCTTCTGCGCCCGGCTGGTGATGGCCGTCGACTCCCGCCGCAACGCCGTCGACGAGGTCGACCTGGTCCGGGTGCCGACCGGGCCGGACAACCCCTTGGGCAACGCGTTCACCCGCCGGTTCACCCGGATCGCATCCGAGGCCGCCGGCGGCCGGACCGCCGACCCGGCGGTGGGCCGCGAATGGCGCATCACCAGCGACACGACCAACGCGCTGGGGCAGCCGACCGGTTTCGTGCTGCAGCATCCTGGTGGCCCGACCCTCCTGGCCGACGACACGTCCTCGATCGCCGCCCGCGCGGCCTTCGCCGCCCAGCACGTGCAGTTCACGCGGTACGCACCGGACGAGCGGTTCCCGGCCGGCGAGATGCCCAACCAGCACAGCGGCGGTGCCGGCCTGCCCGCCTTCGCCGCCGCCGACCGGTCGCTGGACGGCGAGCACATCACCGCCTGGGTCACCGTCGGCATGACGCACTTCCCGCGCCCTGAGGACTGGCCGATCATGCCCGTGGCGAAGGTCGGGTTCGCGCTGCAGCCGGTCGGGTTCTTCACCCGCAACCCGGCGCTGAACGTGCCGCCGAGCACGGCCGCGCACTGCTCCCCCGGCCACCACTGACCACCTGCCACGACGCGGAGCCGCCCGGCCACCAATCGGCGGGCGGCTCCTGCCCGGCCGGCTCGGATCAGTCGCTCAGTCGCTGCAGGACGACGGTGCCGAACCACTCGCACCGCTGCTCGACGATCTCGTCGTACCCGGTCCGGGTGCAGCCGCGGGTGTCCGCGGGCCACGGGCCCGTCGGCAGCGGCGTGGTGCGGGCACCCGCGACGTGCGCCACGCGATCGCGCTGCCCGGCGCCGCGATCACCGGCGAGCTGCGGGGCGAAGTCCGGCAGCGGGCCGCCCTGGTCGTCGAAGAGCACGTGCCCGTACTCGTGGCCGAGAATCTGCCGGTACCGCAGCGCCGGAGCATTGCCGTCGACATAGACGTAGTCCGTCATGTCGCCGACCACCCACAGGCCGTGCGGCCCACCCGCCGGCATCGGCCACGAGCGCACCTCGATGCGGCGGCCACGACGCTCCTCCACGCAGGCGTGCAACTGCTCGAGGGTGAACTGCTGCGGCAGGAACTCGTCGAGCAGCGCCTCGGCCTGCCGGACCAGAGCGCGGACGAGCGCGTCGTCGCTGAACCGGGACATGTCAGCCGGTGGCCCGGTTCGGGTCGCGGCGGCCGTTCTCGAGCCGGGCGACCTCGTCGATGATCCGCAGGATCGTCTCGGCGCCCTCCACCGAGAGCTGCTGCTCCACCATGCGCATCGCGACCCGTTGCACGCCGGGCTGGCGCAGCGCAGCCTCGAACGCGTCATGCGGCCGCTCGGCCGCCGGAACCGGATCCGTCGTCCCGCCACCGAGCAGATAGTCCACGGTCACCCGGAAGAACCGGGCCAGCCGCTCCACCTCACCGATGCGCGGCTCGACCTTGCCGCTGCGCAAGTTGTTGACATGCGTGTGGGACTTGCCGAGATCCTTGGCGACCTCGCGCGCGCTGTAGGGCCTGCCTGAGCCGTCTCGAACGGTGCGGAACAGTTCGTCGAGCCGCTCCGCGAACGATGCCATGGCGGGAGGCTAGCATGATCACGCATCGATACGGGGGTGGTGACCGATGGTGATCAAGTCTGTCCGGCGTTCGCTGGGCGTGACCGGCCTGGCAATGATCCTGATCAGTGCCTCCGGCCCGATGACGGTGCTCGTCGGCGGCCTGGTCACCACGTTCGCGGTCAGCGGCAACGTCGCGACACCCCTGGCCTATCCGGTCGTGGCCGCGGTCCTCGCGGTGTTCTCGGTGGGGTACGCGACGATGAGCCGGCTCGTCCGCTCCGCCGGTGGCTTCTACCCGTACGTGGCGCTCGGCCTGGGCAGCGGCTGGGGTGTCACCACGGCGTTCGTGGCGGTCCTGGCCTACAGCGCCGTGCAGATCGGCCTGTTCGGCCTGTTCGGTGTCGTCACCCGTGACTTCGCCGCCGTCCACCTGCACCTCACGTGGCCGTGGTGGACGTGGTCCGCTCTCGCGCTCGTGGTCGTCGCGCTGCTCGGCATCCGCAAGATCGACCTCAACGCGAAGGTGCTGGCGGTCCTGCTCGTCCTGGAGATCGCGGCGGTCGTGCTGTTCGACGCCGGCGCGCTCTCGCGCCCCGCCGACGGCGCGATCACCCTCGCCGGACTGTCGCCGGACGAGTTCCTGCGCCCGGGCGTCGGTGTCGTCTTCGCCTTCGCGATCACCGGCTATCTCGGCTTCGAGCAGGGGGCCGTGTACAGCGAGGAGGCCCGCGACCCTCGCGGCACCGTCGCCCGAGCGACGTACGTCGCGCTCGCCGTCACCGGCGTCCTCTACACGGTGACCGGGTGGGCGATGACCGTCGGGGCCGGCCCGGACACGGTCGTGCAGCAGGCGCGGGACTCTGCCGGCCTGCTGCCGTTCGCGATCATCGGCGGCGCCTTCGGCGGTTCGGCGGCGACCGCCGCCAACGCCCTCATCGTCACCAGCGTCTTCGCCTGCATGCTCAGCATCCACAACGCGGTGGCCCGCTACGTCTTCGCCATGTCCCGCGACGGGCTGCTGCCCGGCCGGCTGGTGCTGACCGGCCGGCGGCTGGCCGCCCCGGTGATCGGGTCCATGGCCCAGAGCGCGGCGTCGGCGTTGACCGTGGTGGTGTTCGCGGTGCTCGGCCTCGACCCGGTGCTGACCATGTTCACCTGGTTGTCGTACTTCGGTGCGCTGGGCCTGCTGGTGCTGCTCGCGGTGACCTCGGCGGCGGTGATCGGGTTCTTCCGCCGCCACCCGGCGTCCGGCCGGCGGCGGCGCTGGCGGACGCGGTACGCGCCGGCGTTGGCGATGGCCGGCCTCGTCCCGGTGGTGGCGGTGACGATGGCCCGGGCCGAGACCGTGCTCGGCGTCGCCGGCGGTTCGCCGGCGGGCTGGGTGCTCATCGGCATGCTCGCCGCGACCGTCGCGGGCGGAGCGCTGTTCGCGGCGGCGTTCCGGCACGCCAAACCGGAGGCCTACGCCGGCCTCGGCACCGACGCCCTGCTCGAACACGCCGGCGCGTCGATGGTCGTCGTCGATGGTCCGGTCCCGCCCCCGGCCCGCCCGGCACCGCGCCCCGGTGGCGCGTGGCGGCCGCTGCGCTGGCTGCGCGCCTTCATCACGGTCGGCCGGCTGTGGCCGTTGTGGCGGCGGGTGCAGGCAGCGCTTCCCCAGGTCGCGCTGCTGCCACGGTACCGAGGACTCGCCGCGCTGCGGTCCCTGGCCCGTCACGCCCCGCTGGCCGCGGTGCGAATGCCCGTGGAGATCCTCGACGCGTACGCGGTGCTGGCCGCCTGGGTACCGCAGGAGGCATTGGCGGTGGCCCAGGCCGAGGCGGCGCGACTGTACGCCACCGAGGCCGACCGGCCGCTCCACGTCGAGGCAGCGCTGCTGGCGGTCGCGCTGCGAGCCCGCACCGAAGCATCCGCCGGGCAGCCGACCCGGCCGGTCGCGGCGATCCTGACCACGGACCTCACCCCCGCCGCGACCGTCTCCCACCTCGTCCGGATCGGCCATGCCCTGCGCCGCTCACGCGTGGTCCGGGCGACGCTGCGGTCCGTCCCGGTCCAGGCCGAGCGCGAGCCGATCGAGGTCCGGTAGCCCGATGGTTGCGCACCGGCCGCTGCACGCCGAGTACTTCCTGCTGGCCCACGACGGCTACAGCGGTCGCCTGCACATCGATCCGCACCTCGCCGACGCCGGCGTCGCCGCGGCGATCCTGGCCGACCTCAGCATCACCGGGCACATCGCGATCGACGGTGGCGTCGTCCAGGTCCGGTCGCAGATCACGCCACCGACCGATGCGATCGCCGCCGCCGTGGTCGAACAGGTCGGTCAGGGCAGGCACGACGTCGCCCGCTGGGTCTGGCTGCTGGCCGGGGTCGCCACCACACTCGTCAGCGACCATCTCGTGCACGACGGCGTGGTGGCGCGCCCGCCGGCCCGGCTGCTGGACCGCTTGACCTTGGCCGGCCCCCGCCACATCGCCATGGACGCCGTGGCCGCCGCCGCACCCCGGGTGCTGCTGCGGCACGCAGCCGCCGGGGACGGACCGGCCGACCCGCGGATCGCAGCGCTGGCGGCCCTCGCCGTCGCGACCGGCCTGGAGCACGTCATCGCCGACGGCGCCAACCGCACCGTACGCGGCCGGCTCCGCGAACTCGCCGACACCGTCGACGGCGACCTCCGCCGCATCGTCGAAGGCATGGACACCGCCGCGATCCGGATCACCCTGACACCGAACCGCGGCCAGTAAGGCGTACTTGATGGGTCACACGGGCTCCAAGCATGCCGGACCCAGACCGTGAAACCCGCTGACCACGATGCCGACGCCGCAGGCATCCGCTTCTGCCGATGTCAGTGCATCCGATCATGGCGCCGAGGGATGCCTCGAATATCGCCGTTGGTTTCGCGAAACCCACCTGCGCAGGCAGTGCGCTACGTATCCGGAACCACCCGACTGCTGAGACGGGGTGGTCGAACGGCTGTTGCTCAAGGCGATGGCAGTAGCGCCGCGGCCAGAACATTCGGCCCTGGCCTGCCGAGGCCGTCTCCGGGTCGCAGGGCTGGAAGCCCTACCCGCCCAAGGCATCCTGTTCTTCCACCTTGGGGGACTGCTGTTCTGTCGTGATCTTTAATTGCGCACGCTTCGGGGGATCGAAGAGATAGCGAAACACGATGATCCCACCGAAGATCCCTAGTCCCTCGAACAAGCTGGCTGCGAACGGCTTATCAAATACGAAGTGATCAAGCAAGGCCATGATCAGGCTCATGCCTACCACGGCGGCGATCCGCCACCAAGTCTTGAGAGATCGCATTTGCAGTCCTCAATCATGAGACGCTTCGACGTTACGGCGTGCGCAGGGCCAGCGGCAGGTCCGGGGTGTTGCGCCATCAGGGGCGCTCGGCGCCAGTCACGCCGGCTCTCCAAGACTTCGTTGACGCCACCGACAGTCTGGCACCACCGCGGATTCGACGGAGGTAGTCCGGTACCCGAAGATCACATATACGGATCTGCCGCCGTCCGTGCGCGGCGAGACCGATCGTCCCGGGCTTCTCAGCTCTGGTCAGCTGGCTTCCGCGACGCGAGGCCAGCGGCTTTGCTCGAGCCGCAGAGTTTCGAGCCGACCAGGTGATCAACGACGGTGCCCGTGTGCAGCACGAAGGCGGCGACGAGCCGCGGCCGGTCGAGGTTCATCGGGGTCCGCGAGTACGGCGTGCCGTTGCCGTTCGCGGCGTCGTCGGTCAAGGCGCCTGAGCTGCCGGTGCCGCCCACACGCCGGCGGCGGTGGCTACGGGTGGTGCTGGCGTGCTGGGTCGCGGTGGTGGTGGCCGCCGCGTTGTACCTCGCTCCCGGCACCGACGCGGAGTCCGTCGCGGCGACCGGTTCGGCGGCGCCGACCGCTTCGGCGCGGTCGAAGAGCGTGGCCGAGGTGATGGCCGACCTCATCAACGACGGGCTTGCCGCGCAGAGCCGGGCGCTGCTCGCCGGCGACCTGGACGGCTATCTGGCGCACGTTGACGTGGTGCTGCACCGTGAGTTGACGCAACGGTTCCACTCGCTGCGGGCGTTGGGCGTGGCACGGTGGACGGCGCGAGTGACGAGGATGCCGCCGGACATCGGTGACCGGTCGCCCGTGGTGGTGACGATCGAATACTGCCTCGGCGACGCCGGCTGCGAGCCGGCCTCGCTCGTGCTGCCGAGCAGGTGGACGGTGCAGGACGGGCGAGCCATCGCGACCAGGTTCGAGCGCACGGTGCTGCCGTGGGATCTCACGCCGTTGCGGGCCGTGGCCGGGCGGCGGGTCATCCTGGCCGTGCCCGCCTCGCACGCCGGTGATCTGCGGCAGGCGCTCGCCGCCGCCGACCAGGCGGCGGACATCGCCGACCGGTTCGCCCGGTGGGGAGCGCCGCCGAAGCGGTACGTTGTCTACTTCGCCGGGCCAGACGAGTGGCGTACCTGGTTTCACGGGCGCAGGAAGGCGTACGACGGCTACGCCGTGGGTCCCTACGGGGCGGAGGTCCGGGCCGAGCAATCGGCCGGGACGGACTGAGCTACCTGCTGACCCACGAATTCACGCACGTGGTGAGCCTCGGCAAGGACTACGGCAGCCGGCGGGCTTGGTGGTTGTCGGAGGCGCTGGCCGAGTACGTCGCGGATCGGGACGGCTCCGGGACGCGGGACCGGCTGTCGTTCGTGCGCCGCCATCTGCGCGCCAGACCTTGAATCGAACGTCCGGGTTCTTGACTACGCGGGTGCGGCGGGGTCGGCCGGGGCCAGGTAGCCGAGGAGTGATCGCGCGGCGGCGGTGGTTTTCGACCTGCCGCCGGCCGCCGACAGCCATTGCCTCAGCGTGGGATCAGTCACCGGTACGGCGGCGCGCAGGTGTTCGTCGCGGAGCAGTTCCACCAGGGTGTGCAGGCCGCGGCTGGTCCGGTCGAGGGACGGCAGCAGAGCGGTCAGCAGCGCCCGGACCTGCGCGCCGAGCCCGGCCACGGACAGGTCGCCCAGCGAGTCGGCCCATCGGTTCAGTGGTACCGCGGGAGCCAGCGTCGCCATCGCGGACGCCAGCGTCGCCGGGTCCATCCGCTGGGGCAGCAGCGCCGCGGCGGTGTCGACGGCGGCGGTGCGTTCGCTGATGCCGGCGCCCGCCAGCCCGGCCCCGACGACGTACGGGCTCAGCGGCGGCAGCTCGGCGACCGTGCGGTCGAGCAGGTGCAGGGCGTGGGCCGAGACGCCGCCGTCGACCGTGCCGTCGAGGGACGCGAGCTGGAACCGGAGCGCCATGGCCAGGAGCGGTTCGATGTTGCCGGGCCACATCGACGCCAGCCACGGGTGCCACGGCCCGCTGGGCAGCCGGTCGAACGAGTCCGCGTGGGCGAGCGCCACGGTCGGCAGCGCCGGATCGGGGGGTGCCGGCTCGGCGGCCGGTCCGAGCGCGGCGACCCGGATGGGCCTGTAGGGGGACCATTCGGGATCGAACCACACCCGCCACGCGGGTGCCCGTCCCGCGCCGGCCGCGTCGAAGCCGGGTCCGCGGCCGATCAGCGGCGCGTCGTCGCCGCGCGGTGCGCGCGCCCGGGCGGCGGCGATCCACAGTGGACGGTCGGGGCGGCTGAGTGACTCCGGTGGCGGCCCGCCGAGGGCGTACCGGAGGGCGGTGCCGACGGCGCCGGGCACCGCGGCCGCCGCGTCGCGGATCGCCGGCGACACGCCGGCCGGGTCGGGCCCGAGCCGCAGGAGCGCGGCGACCGCGTCGAGCGGGTCCGGCGCGGCGCCGGTGGCGAGCCGCTCGACGAGCACGGCCGGCGCGATCCAACCGCCGGCATGCGTCGGCTCGGCGCACGGGGCGAACCGGCGCCCGGCCCGCAACGCGGATTCCACGGCGGCCGCGCGCCCGGCGAGCAGCCGCACCTGCGGCGGGAGCGGCGGCAGCCGGCGCACCGGCGGTGCGTGGGCGGCGGCGAGCACCACGCCGGCGACGACGTCGAGCAGCAGCTCCCACTCGTACGCCGGACCGTCGCGCAGCAGGCGTGCCGCCCGGCGGGCCAGACCGGCGTACTCACCGGGCTCCGGGCCGAGCCGGGCGGCCGCGCAGAGCGCGCGTTCGAGCAGCTCCGCGTCGGTCGGGTCGGCCAGCAGGATGGCGAACGCCTCGGCCAGCTCCGCCGGGTCGGTGATCGGCACCACCGCCTCGAGCGCCGGCGCGGCGACGTCCGGCGGGGCGACCGGCGCCGTGACCGCTGGCGTCCGCGCGCTGAGCAAGCCGAGCGAGCCGAGCCACTCGCGAGCCGCGGCCGCGACGACGGGCGCCAGCGTCGGCAACGCGGACAGGACGGGACCGGGCTCACCGCGGACCCGCGACAGCTCGACGGCGGCGGCCTGGACGTCGGCATGCGGATGGCCGAGCGCGGCGACGATGACGGCCGGCTGTCCGCCGCCGATCCGCGCCGCGAGGGTGAGGGCCTTCGTCGCGGTGGATTTCGCCGGTACGAGTACCGCGGCGACGAGCCCGTGGGCGAGCGCGTCGGCGTCGTGGTCGAGCCGGCCCGCCTTCTGCACCGCGGTGAGGGCGTCGACGGCGAGCGCGACGGTGGGCCCGACGGAGCTGTGCAGCAGCGCCGCGTACCCGGCCTGGCGAGCGGCGCGCTCGTCGACGGACGGCGCCAGCGCGGCATGCAGCCGCGAGTACCAGCCGGCGCGGTACTGCGGGAAGCCGAGCCCGAGCGCGGCGACGGTCGCGTCCAGGACCCGAGCGCGGTCGATCGTGCCATCGGACAGCAGGTCGAGGACCGCGTCGTGCCAGGTCTGCACGGTCCGGCTGCTGTACTTGTCGACGTTGGTGAGGCTCACCTGCCGGTTGCCCTCGATCTCGAAGATCCGCCAGAACGCCCGGGCCAGCAGGTCCGGGTCGGCCCGCAGCAGATCTGCCCGGCGCCCGCCGCCGCTGAACCGTCCGCCGAGCCCGCTGACCATCGCGAGGACATAGTCGTCGTCGGCGTCCAACGTGACGAGGCCGTCGCGTTCCGCCCGGCGGATGACGCCGAAGTCCGGACTGAAGTCCTCGGTCGCCATGACGTGCAGCACGTGCCGGGCGAGCGCGTGCAGGAACCGGCTGCCCCGCGAGCGGACGATCCGCGACTGCGCGTCGTCCGCCGGCCAGTGCAGCCGGTCGGCCGGCGCCGTGGCCATGAGGATCAGCTCGAGCCGGCGGCCATCCTCGTCGGTGAACCGGTCCTTGCGTCCGTCGATGGCGTCCCGCCATGCGTACCGCTCCCATGCCTGCTGCGCCGGCCGGTGCAGTGCCGCCCGATCGTCGGCGTCGAATGCGCACACCCGGTCGAGCAGCGCCTCGACGTCAAGGGTCAGGAGTTCGGTCAGCGTCGCCACAGTCGCAGGGTAGTCGGGCCGCCCTCCACGATCTCGATTCATGCCACATCGTCGTGGGTGCGCGGAAAGGCCGAGTTCCGCGGCACGATGGCGCCGGGCGCGTTCGGCGGCTCGATCGCCTACGGCGGCGACCACCGCCTCCTCGGGCGGGACCTGGAGCGGGGTGAGCGGCCGACGGACATGCTCAAGTCGCTGGCCGAGCTGGCCGCGTTCAAGCCCTACCCGGGCTTAATCCGGACGGAACCGGGAAGACTGCGGATCTCCGGCGTCGAAGGGAGACGGCAGTGGCCAAGCGACGCAAGCTCGTCCGCACCTCACCCGATCGCGTCTTCGCGGTCCTGGCCGACGGCTGGACATACGCCAGCTGGGTGGTCGGCGCGTCCCACATCCGGGACGTCGACGAGGCCTGGCCCGCGGCCGGGACCCGCCTGCACCACCAGGTCGGGCCGTGGCCGCTGCACATCACGGACGTGACCTCGGTGCGGGCGGTGATCCCGGGACAGATGCTCGAGCTGCATGCCCGGGCGTGGCCGCTCGGCGCGGCGACGGTACGGCTGGACCTCGAACCGGTCGAGGCCGGCACCCGGGTGACCCTGGCGTACGACCTCACCGAAGGGATCGGCCGGTACCTCCCACGCCGGGTCCAGACGGCGCTGCTCGGCCCGCGCAGCGCCGAGATGCTGTCCCGGCTGTCCGACATCGCCGTCCGGCGGCGGGTCCCGGCCGTCTACCCACAGACCGGCACCAGCATGCCGACGGTGGCCTGAGTCTCCGCATCAGCGAGCACCTTCGGCCCCTCAGCCAGCCTGCACGCAGTGGGCCGGCCGGGGCCGAGCACCCCGTCCACAATAGGCCCGAGCAGTGGGGTGTCCGGCGGATCG
The DNA here is from genome assembly GCF_042898305.1 of Dactylosporangium sp. NPDC000521. Lineage (NCBI taxonomy): Bacteria > Bacillati > Actinomycetota > Actinomycetes > Micromonosporales > Micromonosporaceae > Dactylosporangium > Dactylosporangium sp. NPDC000521. Next base: position 103,701 of record NZ_JBIAYW010000020.1, on the reverse strand, counting down.
AGTTCGAGCAGGGACGCAATGGCCGTCCTGGCCCGGTTCCGTCGCGGATCACGATTCATCGGGTCCTGGTGCGGTCCTTGGCCATGTCGTCATCCCCGGACAGCCACCCTGGGAGCCCCGCGACGGCACGCGCGACCCGACGCCTCGCGGCCTGCTCGGGCCTGGCACCGGGTCTTTGACGTGGAACAATTTCGTTCCGACTTCGGCACACCTGGAAACATACGTTGACAGCGATAGTGGATCCACGACTAGGATCGGCCCCGACGAATGCGCGAGATCTCAACGCCGTTCGTGCAGTTCGCCCGTGACCGTTGCCGAAACGGGGGGTAACGGTCGCGGGCACCGAACCCCACGCTTCCCGTAGTGCTGCACCGTCGCCCACAGGCTCAGGCAAGCACAGATGCGACCCGGGTATCGCCGCGGACGGCGGCGTCGCGGGTCACACGCACCAGGTGTCGACCTGGGTGAAGACGGGACCCGCGGTGCTGGCGTAGACGCATTTGTCGGGCGAATAGATCATGGCGCTCCACCAGTAGACGCCGTTGTTGGAGCTGGCCCCTTGGGTGTAGCCGGTGGATCGCTGGATGGCGCGCACGTAGGTGTACGCACCGTAGTTGACCCGGGCCCAGTTCGTCTGGCAGGTCGGTGACCAGCGCAGTTCGATCGTGAGCCCGTTCGACCACGGGATTCCCGCCGACGCCACGGTGCTGGCGCCGACGGCGCAGCCGGTGCGCTCCGGATCCTGGCCTGAACACCAGTCACCCCAGCATGAGACGGAGCGTTCACCGGGCACCGCGACGGCCGGGCCGGCGTGCGCGAGCACACCGGCGGCGACGATGCAGGCGGAGAGGAGCGTCAGCGTAAGACGGTGCGACCGCATGGTGTGACTCCTTCGTTCAGCGGTTGCGGCGGGTGTACGCGTCGGCGCGGGCGCGACGGCCCGGTTCGTGCGCGTCGATGGAGCCGGCGGACAGCGTGCCGTCGGATCGTGGGCCGGCCGGGTGGGCGCCCGGCGTGCCGAGCACACGGCCGGCGGCGTGCCGGATCGCGGGATGGCCGGGACCGTGGGCGATCTGGAAGTGCGACTCCTTCGGGTGCGGGAGATCGCCGCCCCACGTGACGACCCCGTCGAGCTCGGCGAGGATGTCGCGGATCACCACCAGCTCTGCCGGGTAGAAGCCGCCGGTGACGCCGAGCGGATAGGCGTTGGCACGGAAGGTGATCGCGGTGCCGGACAGGGCGTTCGACTCGTAGGCCTCCGTCACCCTCCGGGATGCCGGGACGCCGACCACGTCGCCTGGGCGGAGCTGGTCGAGCTCGTAGTGCAGGCGGCGGGCGACGTAGGTGAGGATGACGGCCGGCCCGCCGTCCGCGAGCTGGACGCGCTGGCCGCTGCCTTCGATCGGGTGCCAGGTCGCCTGCTCGAGGATCGGCCAGCCGTTCGCCGACCGGGCGTGCGGCCAGGTGGGTGGGGCGGCGCCCGCGCGCCCGGCCGGCAGGAGCGCGGCGCCGGCACCGGCGAGCGCCGCGGTGGTCAGGACACGACGTCGGGACATCTCACCGGTCATCAGGACGGTCCTTCCAGCGTGATGCGATCCTGCAGGGCAGTGGCGAAGCCTTGGACGAAGCCGGCCAGCTTGGCGGCTCCGCCCGGCAGGTCGGCCATCATCGACGGCAGCAAGGGTGCGCCGTTGAAGAGGATGAGCTGCTTACGTGCGACGCCCAGGGTGAGATCCGGCCTGGTGAGGGCGTTGTGGGCGGAGCCGAAGCAGTTCGCGGCGGTACCCCAGCGCTGGTTGAAGTAGTCGGTGAACCGGTGCACCCCACCACCGTTGGCGTAGTGGTCGCGGACGGCCTCGACGATGGTCTTGCCTGAGCGCACCGCCCGGGCGATCAGATAGCCGTCGGCGTCCTCGACCAGGTCGTTGAAGCCGAACGACGACACCACGTTCGGCTTGGCGAGCTTGGCGGCGCAGAACGCCTCACCGGACGCGTACTGCTCCGCCGAGTTGCGCCAGTCGGCGTAGAAGGTCATCAGGTCGCCGGCCCAGCCGGCGACGTCGCCGCCGTTGGCGTCCGCCCGGTCGGCGGGCTGGGCGGTGACGAAGTGGCCGTTGGCGGTCGCCATGAGGTGTTCGGCGCCGAGATCGTAACCGCTGTAAGGGTCCTTGAAGAGCGTCCAGACGGCGGCGCCGCTGGCGTGTGCGTGGTCGACGAAGCCCTGGTCGAAGTCGCCGATGAGGTACGACCAGCCAAGTTCGTTCAGCGTGTTCTTGCTGCCGTACTCGCGGTGACGGATGAACTCCATGACCAGCTGTGAGGGTGGCTTGCTGCCCCCATACGCCACGGCGAGGTCGTACAGCTGCTGGATGTAGGCGATGAACGCGTCGGCAAGGCCCGCCGGGTTGTTGACCGAGGACGAACCGGGATCTGCGCTGCTGCGCCACACGTCACGGTCCAGGTCGTACGTGTCGCTGCCGTTGGTGACCTGGAACTCCTTGATCTGGTTGAACGACCAGTTCGCCGGCAACGGGAAGCCGAGGTTGCCGGAGAACCCCCAGGACATGCCGGAGACGTATGAGCAGCGGGCGAAGGTGCGGTCGGTGACGTCGGCGCACACGTTGCGGGATCCGTAGACCCCGTGCACGTACCGTTTGCCGCGGCTGGACAGGCCGGCGGCGACGCCCTGGAAGTACGGGACGATCGCCTCGTCGATCTCGTCCTGGGTGGCGTCGTAGTCCACGGCGAAGTAGATGACGGTGCCCTTGTTGAAGCCATGGCCGACGGCGAGGTTGTGGGCGTTGACGGCGTGCTGGTAGCCGGCGATGTACGTGAAGTCCGACAGCTGCCGGGCGTTGTCCTGGTAGATCGGCAGGACCCGCAGGCCGGCGTTGAAGATCGTCCGCAGCTCGCCGGGCTTGATCTCCTTGTCGAGGGTGGAGTCCGGCGGGTCGTACAGGTAGCGGCCGACGATGCGGTACCCGTTGGCGTACAGCCAGCTCGCCCGCGCGGCGGTGATCTCGAAGCGGGTGTCGCAGCCGGCCGCCGGACGGTCCGGGTCGCCCATCGAGACCAGCAGCTGCGCCCAGGTCTGATAGTCGGCGGCGCCGGTGACGTCGAGCAGCGAGAACCGCTGGAACTCCCGGACGAACTCGGCGAGGGTGGCGTCGTACGTGCTGCGCCGGTTCGTGGTGGTGTTGTTGACCGGCTCGTTGAACACGCAGGCGGCGGAGAACAGCTCGACGAAGATGCCGGTGCTGCCGATGTTGAGCGGATGCGCGCGCAGGCCGGCCTGGGTGCCGGGGCCGAAGTTCCCGGTCGGGCTGAGGCCCAGCTCGTACTGGATGGCGATCATCAGCGACTTCTGCACGTCGCGGGAGTAGATGCCCTCGCAGGGCCCGATCGTGTACGCGTCACGCTGCCAGTACCGGCCGTTGAGCCAGCGCTGCACGTCACGGATCTTGTCGGTGCCGCCGGCGACGATCACGTACGCGTCCATGTTGAGGATGCAGCGGGCGATCCGCACATCGATGGTGCCGTTGCCGGGCGGGATGCCCATGTTCGACCGCAGGCTCTGCACCGCGCTCACGGTGGTGCCCGTGTACTGCCCGTACGTGTCGGCGCCCCAGTAGCCTTTGCAGAACAGGCCGTGCTGCAGGATCGTGATGATGTTGGCGTTGGCGGTGCCGCTGCCGGGCGGAAACGCGATGCCGATCTCGCCGAGCGCGGCGAACCGGGCGGCGGTCGTCGGGCCGAAGCTCGCCACGACCGGGCTGATGCCCAGCTCGTGTTGCAACCCTTCGATGAGGGCGAACATCGTCGTCCACCCGGTCCGGCCGTCCTCCGGGCACGGGGTGTAGCCGGGGACGGCGCCGTAGGTCGCGTTCACCCACTGCTGCGCCTGAAGTACCTTCGGATCTCCCATGCCGAGGATCGTGCGGGCCGGTCCAGCCGCCGGTCACCGCCTGCCGCGATGTCCGGACAACTCCGTACACCGATGCGGCGCCCGGCCCTCGGCACGGCTGTACGGCCTTGTCCGGACTATCCGCCGGGCCTGGACCCGCCCGGCGCCGTGCGGGCACCTTGAAGCTACGGCCCGCCCGGCCGGCCACACCCTGGACGGTCACCGGCCGGCGCCCGCACCGCGTCGAGGGGGCGCGGTGCGGGCGTCTGGGTGCTCAACGGCACAGCGGCCGGTACGCGACGTCCGGCACGTACTGGCGCCACTCCGGCTCGGTGAGCGGGAACCCGGCGGTGGCGCAGATGCGGGCGGCGGCGATCTCCGGGTCGGTGTTCCACAGCCGCACCGTGCGGTCGTGCCCGCCCGCGGCGAGGGTCGCGCCGTCGGGTGCGAACGCGACGCCGAGTACCGCGTCGGTCGGACCGGTGAGCGTCGCCAGTTGGCTCGGTCTGCGTGGGTCGTGGACGTCCCAGAGCCAGATGGTGTTGTCGGTACTGCCGGCGGCGAGGACGTCCCGGGTCGGGCTGAACGCCACCGAGTACACCTCGCCCACCGGCCCGGTGAGGACCGCCACGGGCTGAGGATGGGCCGGGTCCGTGACGTCCCACAGCCGGGCGGTCTTGTCGACCCCACCGGCCGCGAGGATGCGCCCGTCGCGGCTGAACGCGGTGGTGAACATCGGCTCGGCCGAGTCCTCGAGCGTCGCGGTGAGCCGCGGCTCGCGCGGGTCGGTGATGTTCCACAGGTACGTGTGGTGGTTGTTGCTGGCCATGGCCAGCAGCGTGCCGTCGGGGCTGAACGCGGACTGGTAGATGATCCCCGGGTCGGTGCCGTTCAGTACGGCCAGCGGCGCCGCCCGGGCCGGATCGCTGATGTCGAAGAGGTGGGCGCTGTTGTCATCGGCGCTCAGGACCAGCAGCCGCCCGTCGTTGCTGATGCTGACGGACTCGGCGAGCTTGCCGGCGGCTTTCAACGGCGGCCCGAGCCGTTGCCACTGTCCCGGCCGGCTCACGTCCCACAGCTCCAGGCTGCCGTCCTGGCGTCCTGTGGCGAAGACCCGTCCGTCCGGCGTCAGCGCGGCCGTGCCCACGTACTTGCTCCCGTCCGGCTGGTTGTGCAGCGGCGGACGCTCCCGCCGGGGGCGGGCGGGGTCGCGCACGTCCCAGATCGTCAGGCTATTGTCGGCGGCACCGGCGCCGACGCCGAGGCGGTGACCAGCGCGGTCGAAGCTGACGGCGAACACGGAGTCGACGGGTCCCGTGATGACGGGTCCCGGCAGATGCCAGGTTCGTAGCGTGCCGTCGCTCGCCACGGTCAGCAGCGTGCCGTCCGGCTGGTACGTGACGGTGGTGACCGGGTCCGGATGCGGCAGCCGTGCCGGGCCGTGCCCGGAGCCGGCCGTGAACAGCCACACGTTGTTGTCGGAGCTGCCGGCGGCCAGCACGTCGCCGTCCGGGCTGTAGCTGAGGGTGTTGACCCAGCTCGCCGGACCTGTCAGTGGCGGGCCTTCCGAAGCAGGCCGGCGCGGGTCGGTGATGTCCCACCGGTACACGTTGTGCTCGGCTCCGGTTCCGGCGGCGAGGTGGCGGCCGTCGGGGCTGACCGCGACCGCGAACACCTTGCTGGTCGGTTCGTTCAGGGCGCTCAGCAGCGCGGGCCGGGCCGGGTCGGCGACGTCCCACAGCCGCACCGACGAGTCGTAGCTGCCGGACACCAGGACGCGACCGTCCGGGGTGAAGGCAAGGGCCTGCACGACCGCCGGCGACGCCTCGACTCCGGTGTCGGTGAAGGTCGCCAGGGGCACGGGCCTCGCCGGGTCCCGGACGTTCCACAGGTGGATGCGGCCGTCTTCGCCGGCGGCGGCGAGGACGGCGCCGTCCGGGGAGAACGCGACGCTCAGCACGTCGCCGGTCGGCCCGTCGACCCGGCCGATCGGCTCGCTGCCACCGGTGAGCGACCACAGGTACACGCTGCGGTCCTTGCCGCCGCCGGCGAGGATGCCGGAGCGGGTGAACGCCACTGACACGATGCTCTTCGCGGGGCCTGTCAGCATGCGGTGGGCGGTGAGCCCCGCGACCGGGTCCACCTGCCACACCTGGACCGGGCCCGGTTCGGTGCCGGCGGCCACCATCCGCCCGTCGGCACTCGACGCGACACTCTTGACCGCTCCGGCGGGGCTGCGCAGCCGGGTCGCGGCCGGCATCGACGTCGCGTTGAGCAGGCTGGATCGTGCCTCGGGGGTCGGCGACACCCGGTATGCGGCGAGCGCGAGCAGCTGCGCCAGCGGCACGTCCTGCTCACGCAGCCGGTCGGACTTGGTGGCGACCTGGCGGGAGGTGGACTGCGCGGCGGCGAGCTCGGCCCTGGCCCGCTCCGCCGACCGGGCGCGGTGCACCTCGACCGCGTATCCCAGGACGCCGGCGGCGAGCAGCGCGAACACGACGACGGCCGCGACGAGCTGCAGCCGGCGCCGCTCCCGGCGGCGGTCGGCCGTCTGCTGTGCCTCCGCATGCTCCAGACTCGCCTCGATGAATGCGTGCTCGTTGCCGCTGAGCTGGTCGCGGCGTCCTCCGATGTGCTCCTGCGCCAGTTGCAGGATGCCGCCGCGGTACAGCCCGTCGACGCTCCGGCCGGTCTCCTCCCAGTGCCGCACGGCCGCGGCGAGCCGCCGGTGGAACCGCAGCCAGCCCCGGTCGGCGTCGAGCCATTCCCGCAGGCGGGGCCATGACCACAGCAACGCCTCGTGCGCGATCTCGACGGTGTCGCCGTCCACGGTCAGCAGCCGCGCCGCCGCGAATCGCTGGATGACCTGCGCGATGTCGGCGCTCTGCGTGGCGCCGGCCACCGGAGCCAGCAGCTCGGCCCGCATCACCTTGCGCCGGGCGTCGGCGGTCTCGTCGTCGGTGTGGACCAGCCGCAGGAACAGCCGCCGCGCGGCGTCGCGCTCCGCCGCACCCGGCAGCGCGGCGAAGGCCTCCTCGGCGGTCTGCGTGATCGCGCCGCGGATGCCGCCGGTGGTCCGGTAGTGCTCCACCGTCAGGGTGCGTCCGGACGACTGCTGCCAGGTGGCCAGCAGTGCGTGCGACAGCAGCGGCAGTGCCCCGGGCTCATGGCCGGCGCGGCCGTCGGAGGACTGCCGCGGTGCCAGGTCGCGCAGCAGCACCTCGACGAGTTCGGGTTGCACCGTCAGCTGTGCGAGCTGCGCGGGCTGATTGATCGCCTGCCGCAGCTCCGGCTCCGACATCGGGCCGACGACGATCTGCCCGTGCTGCAGCACCGTCGTCAACGCGGAAAGCTGCATGGCCTGGGCGAAGAAGTCCGCGCGCAGCCCGTAGACCACCGCGGCCGCGGGCTCGCCCCCGGCCGCGGCCGCGGCAAGGGCGTGCAGGGCGTCGATGAAGCCGGCCCGTTCCGCCGCGTCGCCACACAGCGTGAACAGCTCCTCCAGCTGGTCGACGACGACGAGCAGGCCGGCGGTGCCGTCCCGCTCATGCAGCATCGTGGGTGCCGACGCCGGCGCTTCGCACAGCCGGCCATGGATGTCATCGGCGTCGCGTCCGGTACGGGCGGCGATGTGCGCGGCCAGGGCCCGCAACGGCCGCTCACCCGGCGTGAACAGCAGATGTTCCCGGCGGCCGGGGTCGTCGGCGCCGCACCAGGCCGGGATCAGCCCCGCGCGCAGCAGTGACGACTTGCCGGATCCGGACGGGCCGACGACGATCACCGGGGCGCCGTGCCGTTGCCTGCGCCGCACGGCGGCCAGCACGTCGGCGACGAGGTCCTCACGCCCACAGAAGAACCGCGCGTGCTCGACCTCGTAGGGCGTCAGCCCGCGAAACGGCGACGGCGCCTCCGCGGGACGCGGGCCCGGCTGTGCGCGGACCCTGTCGAGGGCGGCCAGCCACTCCGTCGCCCGGGTCTTGTCCTTCTCGCCGAGCACGGCCAACAGGGCGACGAACGCACCGGTCAGCTTCCGGGTGGGCAGGTGCGCACCGGTGAACCAGCCGCCGAGGGTGGAGGGAGAGACCGCGTGCGCGGGATCGTCCGCGGCCACCATCTGCGCCAGGTCCCGGATGGTGTGACCGGAGCCGCGGCGGAGCGCCTTCAACGCCTTGACGAAGTCCTGGGCGTTCGCGATGGCACGCGGGTCGGAGTCCGGCTCGCTGTCCGCTGCGGCGCTCGTCATCCCGCGACACCATCCCTACCCGAACCGCGTACCAATTCGGTCGGAAATTACATCGATCCCCATCGAGATCACTAGAGGTAGTCGCGTCGGAATCATGTCGTATCAGGCCGCACACCTCCCGCCTCGGCTACGACAGCAGCGGCAACCACTTCACCCGCACCGTGAGCGGCATCGCCACGGACTGGCCGACCATGCGGGCGGTCGCGCTCGCCGCCGCGCTGATCTCCTCGGCGAGCTTCGCGGGGACGCCGCCGACCGAGCGCAGCCGGCGCAGGCCCGCGGCCCCGAGCACGAGCGCCGCGGTCACGTAGCCCGCCGTCAGCCCGGCGGCCGCCAGCACGCCGCAGCCGCCGGCCGCCGCCGCAGCGCAGCCGCGTGTGACGGCCGGCGGCGCACGTGGCCGTACGGACAGGCTCCGGATGGCCGCAGTGCACCGCGGCGATCAGTAGCGGGGGCGTCGTTCCGTGCCGGGCCGGTCCGTGCCGGGCCGGTCGAACCCGGGCCGCTCCCCGCTGGACCGGTCGTAGCCGGTGCGCTCGACGTCAGGCTGGTCATAGCGCTGCCGCTGCTCCGTGCCGGGCCGGTCATAGTTCTCCTGGCCGCGCCTCCCCCCACCGCGGTTGAACCCGGGCCGGCGGTTCGCCGACATCAGCAGCCCGACGGCGCTGAGGCCCAGCAACACGGTCACGGCACCCGTGATGACGTTCGACACGATGGTTCCGGTCGTCGTGGCGGTGGCGGCGCGCTCGACGATCCACGGCGAGATGATGACCCACACGCCGATCGCCGCCATGGCCCAGCTCAGCCTGTACATGCGGGACGGCACCATCGTCAGCCCCAACGCGATCACGCCGATCGTGATCCCGAGGATCAGGTTGTTGACGGTCAGGCGTGGCGCGAAGGTGTTGAAGCCCACGACCCACGGTGAGATCGCCAGCCAGGCGCCGGCCAGCAATACCAGCCCATCGATGACGACCGCCTGCCCGCTGGCGCCGAGTCGCTCATAGCGCTGTTGCATCTCGGCGATGTCGGGATGTCCGGCGAAGCTCTGATACTGCGAAACCTCGGCCATGACAAACCTCCCTCTGGTTCGTCGCTCAATTTCTCCTTCCTCCGCCTACCCACTGTTTTCCCGCCTACCCCACCGCCGGGCACGACCGACCAACTTCCTTCCGGCCGACGTGCCGGTACGTGGCCGGCCGGAAGGGCAAGGACGCAATCGTCCCGGCGACAGGCCGCAGGCCGCGCGAAGGGGTATGCGGCCGACAGACATGTTCAGCCGCCGCGATCGGGGTCTCGCGGATCACCGCGCCCGTGTCCGCATACTCCGCCACCCCCGGGTAGCACCAGTCGCTTGGCGGGCGCGAGCCGGTTCCCACCGAAACGAGGTGCAACGATGAAGGCTGCTGACGCCGGAAGTCGATCCGCGCCGCCGCCGCCGTACGCCGCTCAGCTGGCCCGCGAGCTCGGCCGGGCGGTGCGGGGCGAGGTTCGGTTCAGCCCGGGAGACCGCGCGCTGTACGGCTATGACGCGTCGATCTTCCGGCAGCTGCCGATCGGGGTGGTGCTGCCGCGCGACGCCGCCGACGTGGAGGCCGCGCTGGGGATCTGCCGCCGCTACGGTGCCCCGGTGTTCGGGCGGGGCTGTGGCACCGCCCTGGCGGGGCAGACGGTGAACGCCGCGGTGTGCTTCGACTTCTCGAAGTACATGAACGAACTGGTCGACCTCGATCCTGAGCGGCGGCTGGCTCTGGTGCGGCCGGGTCTGATCTGTGACCACCTGCGGGGCGCGGCGGAGCGGCACGGGCTGACGTTCGCGCCGGACCCGGCGACCCACGACCACGCGACGCTCGGCGGGATGATCGGCAACAACTCCTGCGGCACGCACTCGGTCATGGGCGGCAAGACCGTCGACAACGTGCACGAACTGGACGTGGTGACCTATGACGGCACCGCGATGCGGGTCGGCGCGACGAGCGAGGACGAGCTCGAGCTGATCATCGGCCTGGGCGGGCGCCGGGGAGCGATCTACGCCGGGATGCGGCACATCCGGGACACCTACGCCGAGGTGATCCGGTCCGGGATGCCGGACATCCCGCGGCGGGTGTCCGGGTACAACCTCGAGCAGCTGTTGCCGGAGTACGGGTTCCACGTCGCGCGGGCGCTGGTCGGTTCGGAGTCGACGCTGGCGCTGACGCTGGGGGCCCAGTGCCGGCTGGTGCCCTCACCGCCGGCCCGGGCACTGGTGGTGATCGGCTATCCGGACATTCCCGCCTCCGGGGACGACGCGGCGTGGCTGCTCGAGTTCGACCCGATCGGGGTCGAGTTCACCAGCCGGCACGTGGTGCGGAACATGCGGGCGAAGCAGATGGTGCACGGCGAGCCGGGTCTGCTGCCGCCGGGGGTTGCGTGGGTGCTGGTGGAGTTCGGCGGCGACACGCAGCGTGAGGCCAACGAGCGGGCCGAGGAGCTGGCGGGGGCACTGCGCCGCCGCCGCGACGCCCCAGACCATCGCGTGTACGAGGACGCGGCTCGGCAGAGCGCCGTCTGGGAGATCCGCAAGCACTCGGCCGGCACGTCCCGGATGCCCGTCGGTCTGGGTGGCCACGTCGGCTGGCCGAACTGGGAGGACGCCGCCGTGGCACCGCACCGGCTCGGCTCCTACCTGCGGGCGTTCACCAGGCTGCTGGACCGGTACGGCTACGACGGGGTGTTCTACGGCCACTGGGGGCAGGGCTGCGTGCACTGCCGCCTGGACTTCGACCTACGCACCGCCGAGGGCATCCGGACGTATCGGCGGTTCATGGAGGACGCCGCCGATCTCGTCGTCTCGTTCGGCGGCTCCCTGTCCGGCGAGCACGGCGACGGGCACGGCCGGGCGGAGTTGTGGCCGAAGATGTTCCCGCCGCGGCTCATGGAGGCGTTCGAGGCGTTCAAGGCGGTGTGGGACCCGGACGGGCGGATGAACCCGCACAAGCTCATCGACCCCTATCCGCTGGACTCGCACCTGCGTGAAGGCAGCGACTTCCGCCCCCGGCAGCTGGACACCGTGTTCCGCTACCCGCAGGACGGATCGATCTTCGCCGAGGCCGCGGGCCGGTGCTTCGGCGTCGGGGTCTGCTGGCGCACCGAAGGCGGGGTGATGTGCCCGAGCTTCATGGTGACCCGCGAGGAGCGGCACTCGACCCGCGGGCGGGCGCGGCTGCTGCAGGAGATGGCCGACTCCGCGGGCGGCGTCACCGGCCAGTGGCGCAGCCCGGAGGTGCGCGAGGCGCTGGATCTCTGCCTGGCCTGCAAGGGCTGCAAAAGTGACTGCCCGGTCAAGGTCGACGTGGCCACCTACAAGGCGGAGTTCCTGCACCACCACTACGCCGGACGGCTACGCCCCCGCCAGGCGTACGCGCTCGGGCTGATCGACGTGTGGGCCCGGCTGGCGTCGCGGGCGCCCCGGCTGGTCAATGCCGTCACGCACGCCCCGGTGCTCGGCGCGGCGGTCAAGGCCGCCGCCGGGATCGCGCGCACCCGCGAGGCGCCCAGGTTCGCGGAGCGGACCTTCGTGTCGTGGTTCGCCGGGCATCGGCCGCGGCACCCGGACGGGCCGGTCGTGCTGCTGTGGCCGGACACGTTCATGAACCACTTCGAACCGCAGGTGGGCGTGGCCGCCGTCGAGGTGCTCGAGTCGGCGGGCTGGCGGGTGACGGTCCCCCGGCAAGCGCTGTGCTGCGGCCGCCCCCTCTACGACTACGGGATGCTCACGCTCGCCCGGCGGTACCTGCGGCGGATCCTCGACGTGCTCGGCGACGACATCGACGCCGGGGTGCCGCTGGTCGGTCTGGAACCCAGCTGCCTGGCCGTGTTCCGCGACGAGCTGACCAACCTGTACCCCGGCGACACCCGCGCCCAGCGGCTGCGGGCGCAGTCATTCACCCTCGCCGAGTTCCTCGACCGGCACGCGCGGGGCTGGACCGTGCCGCAGCTGCATCGCGACGCGTTCGTGCAGACCCACTGCCATCAGCATGCCGTCATCGGCTTCGACGCCGACCGTGCACTGCTGCACGCGATGGGCCTGCACGTCGAGATGGCCGAGCCCGGCTGCTGCGGCATGGCCGGCAGCTTCGGCTACGAGGCCGGCGAGAAGTACCGGGTGTCGATGGCGGCCGCGGAACGGCAGCTGCTGCCGGCGGTGCGGGACCGCAGCGACGCCACCCTCATCGTCGCCGACGGGTTCAGCTGCCGCAGCCAGATCCGCGCCGGCAGCGACCGCGCGGGTCTGCACCTGGCCGAGGTCATCGCCATGGCGGTCCGCAGCGGCCAGGAGGGGCCCGTGGCGGGCCGGCCGGAGGAGCACGCCATCCGGGTCCCGAACCGAAGTTCCGGTGCGATGGCGGCGACGTGGGCGGCCGGGGCGCTGCTCGCCGTCGTGGGCGCCGTGCTCGCCACCCACCGGTGGGTGACCGAAAGGAGATCGAAGCGACATGGCTGACACGTACACCGCCGCGGGCAGGCGTACAGCTTCTCCGGCACCAACTGCTCCATGGCCGCCGGACTCCCCTACGCCATCGGCGCCCAGACCGCCTGCCCCGGCCGCCAGGTCGTCGTCTTCACCGGCGACGGATCGCTCACCATGTAGCTCGGTGACGTGCTCACCGCCGCGCAGCACGAGCTCCCGATCAAGATCGTCGTGGTGCGCAACGACACCCTGGGACTGATCAAGTGGGAACAGATGGTGTTCCCCGGCAACCCCGGGTACGGCGTCAGGTACGTCGAGGTGCCGACAACCATCGTCAGCGACGGCAGCACCACCCGTGCGGTCGGCGCGTCGACCGCCCCGCCGTGGCTGGTCAGCGCCAGCCGGCGGACGGCCCACGTGGCGAACACCGGCGAATCCGGCTGGCGTAGCAGCGCGTCGGGCGGGCTACGCCGCGTCGCCGTCCCCGGGCGTCCAGCCCAGCCACCAGTCCTGCTCGCCCGCCTCGCCGGCCGCCGCGGCGAAGGCCGTCAGCGCGGTGATGACCGCCGGCTGCCACAGCTGCGCGGTCTCGGCGACGAGGGCCTCGAGGTCGCTGCGGCGGCGGGCGAGGACCTGCTCGACGACGTGCCGGCCGGTGCCGGTCAGCCGCAGCCGGACGATCCGGCGGTCGCTGGCGCTGCGGCTGCGGCGCACGAGCTGCTTGCGCACGAGACGGTCGATCATGCGGGTGGCGGTGGACGGGTTGATCTGCAGCTCGTCGGCGATGTCGATGACGCGCTGCGGGCCGCGCCCCGGCCAGCACGGCCAGAGTCCGGAACTGCGGCAGGGTGACCTCGCCGTCTACGGCCGCGAGCGACCGGGCGGTGAGCCCGACGAAGGCGCGGCTGGCCAGCATGAGGGCCTGCACCGCGGCCTCGCCGGCGTCCGGCCGGGACGACTGCATACGGCCATCATCGCAGGACGGCAGATTCATTGCACATGACAATGTTTGTTTAGGGACGAGCCCGACGGGCACGAGTCGCACAGCTACCGGACTCGAATCGGAGGCGCCATCATGACGACGAGTGACGGCCGCCGGGTGGTCGTGGTGACCGGCGCGAGCGGCGGTATCGGCCGGGCCAGCGCCCGGGCGTTCGGGGCTCTGGGCGACGCGGTCGCCCTGCTGGCCCGTGGCCACGACGGGCTGGCCGGCGCGGAACGCGACGTCCTCCAGGTCGGCGGCCGGCCGCTGCCGATCGAGGTCGACGTCGCCGACACCGAGGCGGTGGAGCGCGCGGCGCAGCGCGTGGAGTCGGAGCTCGGCCCGATCGACGTGTGGGTCAACGTGGCGTTCACCTCGGTGTTCGCGCCGTTCATGGAGATCGAGCCGGAGGAGTTCCGGCGCGCGACCGACGTCACCTACCTCGGCTACGTCAACGGCACCCGTGCGGCGCTGCGGCACATGCTGCCCCGCGACTCCGGCACCATCGTGCAGGTCGGCTCGGCCCTGGCCTACCGGGGCATCCCGCTGCAGAGCGCGTACTGCGGCGCCAAGCACGCCATCCAGGGCTTCAACGAGTCGCTGCGCTGCGAGCTGCTGCACGACAAGCGCAACGTGCAGGTCACGATGGTGCAGATGCCGGCCGTCAACACGCCGCAGTTCGACTGGGTGCTGTCCCGCCTGCGCCGCCACCCGCAGCCGGTCCCGCCGATCTACCAGCCCGAGGTGGCTGCGCGTGCCGTGGTGCACGCGGCCGGGAACCCGGGCCGCCGCGAATACTGGGTCGGCGCGTCGACGGCCGCCACGCTGCTGGCCAACAAGGTCGCGCCGGGGCTGCTCGACCGCTACCTGGCCCGCACCGGGTTCGACTCCCAGCAGACCCGCCAACCGGCCGCGAAGCACCAGCCGAACCTGTGGGAGCCCGCCGACGACGAACCCGGCACGGACCAGGGCGCCCACGGCTCCTTCGACCAGCGCTCCCACGCGCACAGCCCGCAACTGTGGGCCTCGGAGCACCGGGGGCTGCTCGCGGCCGTGCTCGGCGGGGCCGCCGTGGCCGGCGCCGCCACCTGGCTGGCCGGCCGGCGGGCCTGACACAGTCTGTCGATGTCGGCCCTGCGGCCGGCCCTGCGGCCGGCGCCGGCCTCAGCGCCCAGTATCGCGTCAGTCGCCGGACCCCGGTGCGCGGCCGTGGACGCGGTAGCGCTCCGCCTGGTCCCAGCGCATGTCCAGGCCGAGGCCCGGCCGGCTCGGGTCGGGCCACAGCGATCCGTCGCGCGGCTCCGCGACGCCGTCGAAGAGCATGTGCTCGATGCGCTCGTGGTCGTGGAAGTACTCGAGGTGACGCCGGCGCGGCACCGCGCAGAAGGCGTGCGCCGACACCGCGGGAGCGCAGTGGGCGGACAGGTCCACCCCGTGCCCGGCGGAGAGCCCGGCCACGGCCAGCAGGCCGGTGATCCCGCCGCACCGGGTGACGTCGGCCTGCAGGCAGTCCACCGCTTTCGGGGCGAGCAGGTTGGTGAAGTCACGAAGGACGAAGGCGTACTCGCCGGCCGCGACGTCCAGTCCCGGCGGTCCCTGTTCCCGCAGTGTCCGCAGCCCGGTCAGATCGGCCGAGCTGACCGGCTCCTCGAACCACGACACCCCCCACTCGTCACGGAACCGGTACGCCCACGACAGCGCCTGCTTCTCGCTCAGCGCGCCGTTGGCGTCCACGAACAGTTCCGGCCCCGGCCCGATGGCGTCGCGGACCGCTGTGAGGCGCTTCGGGTCCTGATCCGGGTGGCGGGACGTCTTGAGCTTCACCCGGCCGATGCCGCGCTCCGCCCAGCCGGCCAGCTGTCCGGCCAGCCGGTCCAGCGGATAGTTGGTGAACCCGCCGCTGCCGTAGATCGGCACGTGGTCGTGGCTCGACGGCAACGCCCGGAACAGGGCCAGCCCCTCCAGGCGGGCCCGCAGATCCCACAGGGCGACGTCGACCGCCGACATCGCCATCGCGCCGACGCCGGGCCGGCCGGCGTTGCGGATGGCGGCCCCCATCGCCGCCGAGGCGGCCGGCGGGGCCATCGCGTCCATGCCGGTGACGACGGGTGCCAGCTCGGATTCGATGAAGTGGGCGGTGGCGGCCGCACCGTAGGTGTAGCCGAGCCCGGTGACACCGGCGGCGCGGGCCTGCACGAGCACCATGGTCGTCGCGGACCAGGTGGCGGTGCCGTCCTGTTCGACGCCGCCCGGACCGTCGGTCGGGACGGCGAAGGCGTGGACCCGGAGGTCATCGACCGTTGGTGAGCCGTTCATGGTGGTCGCCTCGCAGTGGGAGAACGTGCGTGCCGCCTGGCTGCCCGAGCCGGGTCCAGCCGGTCGGTCACGGCCGGTCACCGGGCTGCCAGCACCCGCCCGGCGCGCGCGCCGGCCGCGACTGTCCCGGCGGCTGCCAGCAGCAGCGGCACCGCCGCGGCGAGTGCCGCCTCGAGGTCGTTGACCGGGATCGGCCGCCGGCTCCGCGGCGCACCACCCGCCCGCGGCGCGGTGTAGACCGGTGCTTCAAGCACATTTCCACGCGTCCCGACCACCGTCGTGTCTCCCTTCGCCGGGCCACGGGAGGCGGAGACGCTCCCTCCCGCGGCGGCGGTGTCACGTCACTTCTGGTCGCGGCCGGGCAGAGCCTCGTAGAACTCGGTGAGCTTCTGCCGGGTGCCGCGCCGGGCGATGCCGGCCTTCTGCTCGTCCTTCATGAGCGCCTTCGCCGTATTCTTCGCCTGGTCGAACATCGTGTGCGGCGGGATCGGCGGGATCTCGCTGTCCACCTTGAACTCCACCAGCACCGGGCCCGGGCCGTTGAGCGCCTCGTCCCAGGCCTGGCCGACCTTGGCCGGTTCCTCGCAGTACACGCCGCGCAGGCCGAGCAGTTCGGCGTAGCGGGCGTAGGGCACGTCCGGGATGTGCTGCGAGCCGTGGAACCTGGGGTCTCCCGATTCCGCCCGCTGCTCCCAGGTCACCTGGTTGAGGTCCTGGTTGTTGAACACGGCGAAGACCAGCGGCGGGGAGCCGCCGAGCCGGTCGAGGTAGCGCTTGCAGGTGATCATCTCGTTCATGCCGTTCATCTGGAAGGCGCCGTCGCCCACGAACGCGATCACCGGCCGATCGGGGTGGGCGAGCTTCGCCGCGATGGCGTACGGCACGCCCGGCCCCATGGTCGCCAGCGTGCCCGACAGCGACGCCCGCATCCCCTCGCGGACGGCGATGTGCCGCGCCCACCAGTTGGTCGACGATCCGGAGTCGGCCGTGAGGATGCAGCGCTCCGGCAGCCGCGGGGAGAGCTCGCGGGCAACGGCCTGCGGGTTGATCTGCCCGGAGAAGTGCTGTCCGGCGCGGTCTTCGAGAATGCGGCTCCACTCGCGCACGTTGCGCTCGATCTTCTCCCGCCACGAGCGGTCGGACTTGCGGCGCAGCATGGGGTTCAGGGCCCGCAGCGTCTCCTTCGAGTCGCCGACGAGGTTGGCCTGCACGGGGAAGCGCATCCCGATCAGCTTGCCGTCGATGTTGATCTCGACGCCCTTGGCGCTGCCCTCCGACGGCAGCCACTCCCCGTAGGGGAAGCTGGTGCCGATCATGAACAGCACGTCGCAGTGCATCATCATCTCGTCGCTGGGCTTGGAGCCGAGCAGCCCGATCGGCCCGGTGACGAAGGGCAGCGTGTCCGGCACCACGTCGCGGCCGAGCAGTGCCTTGGCCACGCCCGCCCCGAGCAGCTCGGCGGCCTCGATCACCTCGGGCGTGGCATCGGCGGCGCCCTGGCCGACGAGCATCGCGACCCGGCCGCCCTGGTTGAGGATGTCCGCCGCCTTGCGCAGCTCACGCTCGTCCGGCAGCACCCTGGGCCGGCTCCAGCCGACGCCGCTGAAGACCGCGCCGTGCTCCTTCGGCGGTGACGGCTCGGCCGGCGACTCCTGGACGTCCTCCGGGATGATGATCGTGGAGACGGCGCGCTCGGTGAGCGCGACCTTGAACGCGCGGTCGATGACCGAGCGCGCCTGCACCGGGGTCATCACGACCTGGGTGTACTCGGCGACGTCGGAGAACAGAATCTCCAGCCGGATCTCCTGCTGATAGTGCGCGCCCAGCGACATGCGCTTCTGCTGCCCCACGATCGCGACGACGGGCTGGTGGTCCATCTTGGCGTCGTACAGGCCGTTGAGCAGGTGTACGGCGCCCGGCCCCGAGGTCGCCATGCAACAACCCACCTCGCCGGTGAACTTGGCGTGCGCGCAGGCCATGAAGGCGCCCATCTCCTCATGCCGGGGCTGGATGAACTCCGGGTCGTTGCCGGCCCGGTCGAACGCCCCGAGCATGCCGTTGATGCCGTCACCCGGATACGCGAAGACCCGATGCACGCCCCATTGCCGCAACCGGTCGAGTACGAAGTCGGAAACCTGTGGCATCGTTGCTCCATCCATGCCGTCGTTGTTGGCCTGGCGGCGCCACCCCTCCTCAATGGGCCTTGTGTCGCACTGCGCCTCGTCCGATGAGGTACGCGGCCAGCACGCATGAGGCCAGCAGGGCTGTGCGCGGGGACAGCAGCCGGGTCTTCGCCCTGCTCAGGCCCGTCTTGGGGTCGGCCACCGCTCCGGCCGCGGTACTGATGGCGTCCATGACGCGCTCCTTGGCCTGCAACAATTCCGATCACCACCCGGTGAACCACTCGCGCGTGAACGGCCTGCCTACCCCCTGGCACCCGGGGTGAAACGGCACCGGCACGGCGCGACCGGGTACGGTTCGCCGATGACGCCAGCGTCGCCGCCGGTGCCGGCCGGCACGCTCCCGGGGAGCCGGCGAGCACCTTGTCCCGGTCGAGGTCCAGCGCTTCGGCGACCGGCCGTTCGCCGTCGACGATCGCCCCCGGTACGTCTCCGACCACTTCGGCCTGACCGCGCTGCTCACGATCGGTGCTTGAAGCGGGTCCCGCGACGGGGCCGGTCAACCGGCGGCATCCCGGATGCCCAGAGCGCTCATGAGCAGGGCGGCGACGGCGTCACGGTGCTCCGGGGTGTCCTGCCACCGCAGCCTGCGTCCGGCCTCGACCACCACGCCGAAGCCGGCGTGGATCAGCACCCGGGCCTGGCGTGAGTCGAGCTCCGGACGCGCCGAGCGCAGTTGCTGCTCCCACACGGCGATGTGTTCACGCTGCGCGACGACCAGCGGCCGTTGCAGGCCGGCCGGCAAGCCGGCGAGCTCGGCGTTGGCGACGCTGGTGAGTGCGGTGTGCTCGAAGCTGTACGCCACGTAGGTCGCGGTCAGCGCGACCACCGCCTCGTGCGGGTCGGACACCCCGCGAAGGTTCTGTTCCACCGCCTGGGCCAGCAGTCCCGCCGCCTGCAGGCACGCCGCTGCCAGGATGTCGGCCTTGCCGGGGAAGTACCGGTAGATCGCCGACGGAACCAGCCCGACGGCCTCGGCGATCCTGCCGTTCGTGACATTGGCGAAGCCGTCCCGTTCGAACAGCGGGATGGCGGCCGCGAGAATCTCCGAGCGCCGGGTGCGTGCCACGGGCTGGGCGGGCAGGTCGACGAGGCGCGCGATGCCGGTGGCCGCCGCCGGGTCGGTCGCGGCCACCCGCAGGGCCGACGCGACCAGCAGTTCTTCGACCCGGCGCTGCGCGATCGACGTGTGGTGCATCGTGATCGACCCGATCGCGCCGAGGGCCGCCACGGCTCGCAGGTGCTCGCCGGGTAGCGGGTGCTCGCGCCGTACCGCGTCGGCCACCCGGGCGACGACGTGCGCGAACTTCGTCCTGAGCGCCTGCCGGTCGCCACGTTCGAGGTAGCGGGCCTCCCATCGGTACACCCCACCCGACGCGCGGTGGGCGACGGTGACCCGGGCGGCGGCGGTGAGGACGTCCGCCAGGGAGACTTCGGCGGGCACCTCGTCGAGCGCGGCGACGAGCCGGTCCGCCATGACGTTCGCGCACTCGGCGAACAGCGCGTACTTGTTCGGGAAGTGCCGGTAGAGGGCGGCCGCGGTGATGCCCATGCTGGCGGCGATCTCCTCCATGGACGCCGCGTGGTAGCCCCGTTCGCTGAACATCCGGCCGGCCGCTTCGACGATGAGCTGCTTGCGGTTGCGTGGCCGGACGGCCGCGGTCGACTCGGTGGTCACAGCGGCAGCCGACCAGGGGTGTGCGGGAGCCCGCCGGACGCACCGGTCAGGTGTCCACACCGCGGCGGCACGGCGACTTCCCATGGCATGTCGCCGATCCTGACACACGACCGGGCGCCGGCCCCTCCAACGTGGCGGAGATCCACCGTGGAGACGCCCTTGCCGACCGGCGGATTGTTTCGTATGTTAACGGAGAATCACACATCGACTGGCGTCAGGCCGTCGCTGTTACCTCCTGCTCAACCCCTGCATGAGCAGCGCCCATGCCTTCCCGGAAGCGGGGTAAGTAAATGAGCAATCTCAATCGACGGAGCGTCCTCTCCCTCGGCGTCGCGCTCGGCCTGGTGAGCGCGGTAGGTGCTGTCCCCGCCGCGGCAGCACCCGCCGCCGCGGGCACCGACCCGTGGTGGGTCTGGGACGACGAAGTCGACCAGCTGGTCGCCGGGCTGATCGACAACGGCCAGGTGCCGGCGGTCAACACCGCGATGCGGTCCTGGGTGAACAACAACGACACAGTGCCCAGCGGCCTGCCGGCCAACCTGCGCACCTACCTGCAGCAGGCCAACACGCTGCCCTCCTGGGCCGACCGCACCAAGCTGCGTCTCGCCGCCGACTTCAACCGGCGCAAGGACACCTACCTGTTCATGCTCTACGGCCTCGGCAGCGGCATCATGAGCACGGTGATCCCGCGCGAGGCCAAGTCGGTCTACTGGTCCGCGGGCGGCGCCAACATGCAGGACCGCGCGGCCAAGACGTTCACCTTCGGCTACGACCTGAGCGAACTGACCGCGTTCGAGCCCAATGGCCAGTTCGTGGTCACCGCCAACAAGACACGCCTGGTGCACGCCGCAGTACGTCATCTGCTGCCGCAGTCGCCGCAGTGGCGGGCGGTCGCCAACGAGCCGGGCGGGATCCCGATCAGCAACGGCGACATCCTGGTCACCTTCCACAGCCTCGGCACCTTCGTGCACAAGAAGCTGAAGGAATGGAAGGTCCGGATGACGGCCGCGGAGGAGGCCGCCTTCCTGCACCAGTGGCAGGTCGCCATGCACCTGCTCGGCGTGCGCGACGAGTTCATCCCGCAGACGTGGACCGCCGCATACGCACAGTCGGCGTCGGCGCTCACCCCGATCCTCGCCCCCACACAGGAGGGCAAGGAACTGGCCGAGGACCTGCTCGGGCTGACCGCGCAGATCGACCTGGGCGTCACCCGCGGCTTCCTCAACGAATTCGTCCGCTACGTGCTCAGCAACGAGATCGGCGACTGGCTGCACCTGCCACGCGACTACGCGGCGGCGACCCTCATCCGCACCGCGTGGCCCACCTACATCGCGTTCCGGGAAGGGCTGATCCCGATCGCGCCCGCCAGCTTCTACATGTTCGACCAGTTCATCCGGGCGTTGGCGATGCTGTTCCTCAACAAGGGCGCCTCCGGGACGACCACGCTCATCACGATCCCCACCGGCAACCGGCCCTGATTCGACGAGCCGGGAGGGGAAGCCCTCCCGGCTCCCGCAGAGGCCCGGGCGTTGCTCACCAGGGCCGGTGAGCGCTACTCCGGTTCAGCGGGCCCGGTGCGGGTAGGTGCACCGCTCCCCTGACGACTCGCCTGACGACGAGATGGAGTCCGGGCGTGACCGAGCTTCTGGACATGGCCGTTCAGCAGGCCGGCCGGATCGCCGCCGAGCTGGCCTCCCGCGACGTGCACGCGGTCGCCCTCACCTGGGTCGACAACGCCGGCGTCACCCGCGTGAAGACGGTGCCGGTCCGCCGGCTCGCCCACGCGGCCGGCTGGGGCGTCGGCATGTCGCCGGTCTTCGACGTGTTCCTCGTCGACGACTCGGTCACCAGCAGCGAACACGTCGGCGGGCCGGCCGGGGACCTGCGGCTGTTCCCCGACCTTGACCGCGCCACCGTCCTGGCCGCACAACCGCACTGGGCCTGGGCGCCGGCCGACCGGCGGACCCAGGACGGCGAGCCGTGGCCGTGCTGCCAGCGGACGCTGGCCCGCACCACCGTCGCCCGCGCCGCCGCGACCGGCCTCGAGCTGCGGATGGCGTTCGAGGTGGAGTGGTACCTCGCCACCGCCGACGGCAGCCCGGCCGCGACCGGCCCCGCTTACGGGATGACCCGCGTCGTCGAGGTGGCGGCCTATCTCGACGAACTGTTCCAGGCCCTCGACGCGCAGAACGTGCCCGTCGAGCAGATCCACCCGGAGTACTCGCCGGGCCAGTTCGAGGTGTCCGTCGCCGCCGCCGACCCGGTCCTCGCCGCCGACCGCACGGTGCTGGTCCGCCAGACCGTCCGGGCCGTGTCCCAGCGGCACGGCCTCCGGGTGTCGTTCGCCCCCGTCGTCACCGCCGGCCAGGTCGGCAACGGCCACCACCTGCACGTCTCGGCCCGCCGCGACGGGCAGGCACTGTTCAGCGGGGGCGACGGGCCGCACGGGCTGCGCCCGGCGGGCGAGGCCGCCGTGGCCGCGCTCCTGCGGCGGCTGCCGGCGCTCGCCGCGATCGCCTCCCCCGGCGTCGCCAGCCGGCTCCGGCTGCAGCCGCAGCGCTGGGCCGCGCCGTTCCGCTGCTGGGGTTACGAGAACCGGGAGGCCGCCCTGCGGCTGATCACCGGCAGCCCCGGCGAACGCGACCGGGCCGCCAACGTCGAGGTCAAGTGCTGCGACGGCGCCGCCAACCCGTACCTCGTCGTCGCCGCCGTGACCGAGATCGTCGCCGCCTCGTCCGGGTACGACCTGCCGCTGCCCGCCGAGGTGCCGGGCGACCCGGCGCTGCTGCCCGAGGACCGCCGCCCCGAACGGCTGCCGGAGACCGCCGTCGCCGCCGTGACCGCGCTGCGCGCCGACGACCTGCTGACCGGCCTGCTCGGGCCGCCGCTGCTGGAGGCGTACTGCGCGGTCCAGCTCACCGAGGCCGACCGGTTCGCCTGTGCCAGCCCAGAAGAGATCGTCGAGGCGACCCGATGGAGGTACTGACCGACGGGCACTGGATATGATCACGACCGGCGAAGACTGCTCACGTCGCGGGTTCGGCTCGCCGGACGGTCCGTTTCGGGGGTGCAGGCGAAGTGCTGGCGACGCAGGCAGTAGACCTGTCGCAGCTTCCACCCGCGCAGCGCTTCGACTACTGGTCGGAGCTCGTGGCCAGGGAGGTCGCACCGAACCGGATCCGCAGCACGCACGCGCACGACTTCGACGCCCACATGCAGCTGACGAGTCTTGGCAACCTCACCCTCACCTCGCTTCGATTCCCATCGCTGACCACGCAGCGGACAGCTCGGCTGATCCGGCAGTCCGATCCGGAGCAGTACCACCTGGCGTTGCTGACCGCAGGCGTCGGCACGGTCGAGCAGGACCGCCGGGAGACCGCGATCCGGCCGGGCGACTTCACCCTGCTGACCAGCTCCCGCCCGTACGAGGCATCCCACGGCAGCCCATCGGGCCGGCACGAACCCGTGAGCTCCGTCGTGGCCGTCATCCCGCACACGCTGCTGCCCATTCCACACGACAAGGTGAGCCGGCTGTTCGGGACTCCCCTGCCGTCGGACGGCGGGATGGGCATCCTGCTGGCCCGGTACCTGCGGCACATCAGCGCACACCCTGAGCAGTACAACCCGTCCGACGCGCTGTTCCTCGGCAACACCGCGCTCGACCTGATCGCCGCGATGCTCGCGCAGCAGCTCGATGCCACGAGCTCCCTGCCGGGCGACGTCCAGCAGGTCATGCTGCGCGCTCGCATCGACGCGTTCATCGACGCCAACCTCGGGGATCCGGACCTGAGCCAGCAGACGATCGCCGTGGCGCACAACATCTCGGTCAGCACGCTGAAGCGACTCTTCCGCGCGGACCAGACCTCGGTCGGCGAGCTGATCCGCACGCGCCGCCTGCAGCGCTGCCGGCAGGACCTGGCCAACCCCGCCCTGCGCGGCCGCCCCGTCTACGCCATCGGCGCCCGCTGGGGCTTCCCCGACAAAGCCCATTTCAGCCGGGTGTTCCGCGCGAAGTACGGGATGTCACCCAACGAGTACCGCCAGCAGTAGCCGACCTGCGTTCCTCGCCCCCGGGTGAATGCGTCCCGGGGACGACGAACGTCAGGCTGGGCTGTCACTGGCTCGCAGGCGTCCTGCCGATCCAGCGGCCGTCGGCAGCGCGGAGCGATGAGTGGCACCTGCCGCCTCACCGCAACCCCCCGTTTCGCTGCCTCGTCACATTCCGCCCTTGATCACGATGACCGGAGACCAGTCTGTGGGCCGAGGCCGCACCGGACGTTGCCTGTCCGGATCACGTCGTTGTCGGCGCGGGTCAGGAGTCGAACGACCGTGTCCGTCCGCGCGACGCTCGCCGGCCGGCGCTACGGTGACCGCGTGGATCTCACGGAGTTCGACGCCCTGGCCGAGCCGCTGCTGCGAGAGTCGGCCGAATCGGTGGCGAGGTGGGGCTTCGCGCTGATCGAGGGGCGCACCAGCACTCCGGAGGAGATCGCGCGCGCCGAGGACCGGATGGGCGTGACCTTCCCGGACAAGTACAAGGCATTCATGACGCGCCACGGCGGTGGCCAGTTCGGCTTCGTCGAGCTGCTCCCACTCGTCGACCCGGACCGGCCAGGTGAGAACGACGTCTGGACGGAGAACAACACATGGTTTCCTGACCGTGACTTTGTCGCCGTCGCGGAGGTGGGCACGGGTGACTACTGGGGTTTCCCGGTGGCCGATGGGCGCTGCCGCGAGCAGATCTGGTTCCACTTCCACGACGGCTACGAACGGGAGCTCGTGGCCGCGGACTTCCTGGAGTTCATCGCCGAATACGCGCTGAAGAGTCCCAGCGACCGGGCACTGGAACGCCGCAGCCAGTGAGCCATTCCGCGCAACGTGTTGATCACTGGTTGTCATCATGTGGTGCGGGCGTGGTCGGTGTGGAGCGGGACCCGCTGTCAGCGAGTCGCGCCCACTGCCCTCTGACAGGCGGTGGGCGCGACTTCTGCTGCCCTGGGGCTGAGAATTATGCCTTTACGGGGCTCCCCGCACCGGTGATCCGCCACCCGGAGCCGAATGCGGTGCAGTAGGCGTACGACCAGCGGTTGTCGTTGGTGGTCGCGCCCCGCGCCGTCTTGGTGGTCGTGCCGTTCGTGCAATTCACCCTCGCGTAGTACGCGAAAGTGACGTCACAGCGGGCACCGTAGGTCCTGCCGTCCGGCCACCTGCCGCGCCTCGGTCGCGACCCTGACGAGCGGTACCGTCGCATCACCCAGCAGCAGGTCCGGCTCGTCGACGTGACGCTTCGGGTTCGGCTCGAACCGCACCGGGTCCAGCTTCGCGCTGTTGATCGCGTCGCGGCCGGTCGCGAGGTGCCCGTCGGCCATGGCGTACACGGCGGAGGGCAGCAGCGGCCGCGTCTTGCCGTCGGGCCAGCGCAGGATGGCCACGGTGTTGGACGTCCCGTAGTCGACCGCCAGCGCGAACAGGCTCACCACGGTGACCCTACGCGACGACGTCCAGCCCGACCCGCGCCGAGGCCGGGGTCGGCGGCGGGGCCGGTCGGCACGGTACGGTGTTGCGCGTGCGAGTCGTGGTGGCGGAGGACCTGGCCCTGCTGCGCGACGGGCTGATCCGGCTGCTGCAGGCGCACGGCTTCGAGGTCGTGTCCGCCGTCGGCACCGGGCCCGACCTGCAACGGGCCCTCATCGAGCAACGCCCCGACGTGGCCGTGGTCGACGTGCGGCTCCCGCCGACGCTCACCGACGAGGGCCTGCGCGCCGCCCTCGCCGCCCGCGCCGAGGTGCCCGGGCTGCCGGTGCTCGTGCTGTCGCAGTACGTCGAGCGCCTCTACGCCCGCGAGCTGCTCGCCGACGGCCGCGGCGGCATCGGGTACCTGCTGAAGGACCGCGTCTCCGACGTCGACGAGTTCGTGGCCGCGGTCCGGCGGGTCGCGGCCGGCGGCACCGCGCTGGACCCGACCGTGGTCGCCCGGCTCCTCGACAGCCGCGAGCGCACCCTCCCGCTGGGCCGGCTCACCGCCCGCGAGCGCGAGGTCCTCGCGCACATGGCCCAGGGCCGCTCCAACGCGGCGATCGGCGCCGCGCTGTACATCACCGAGAAGGCCGTCGCGAAGCACACGAACAACATCTTCGCCAAGCTGGACCTGCAGGCCTCGGAGGACGACAACCGCCGGGTGCTCGCCGTGCTGGCTTACCTGGAACAGGGGTAGTAGTACCCCCACCGGCCGGGTCGCACTGTCCTCGATTCCGGACCGCGCGAGGACGAGGCTCATGGGCATGACCCAGACAGTTCTCGAAGCCGGGCCCGTCAAGCGGTCCGAGCGGGCGCTCGCCCCCGACCTCGCCCGCGGCGCCATGCTGCTGTTCATCGCCCTCGCCAACGCGGCCAACTTCGCCTTCGCCGGGCAGCCCGGCCTCGACCCGCACCCGACGGGGCTGGCCCGGGTCGTCAACTTCGTCATGGCCACCTTCGTCGACAGCCGCGCGTACCCGGTCTTCGCCGTCATGTTCGGCTACGGCCTCGTGCAGCTGGCCCGGCGCAACGCCGACCGGGTGCTGCTGCGCCGCAACGCGCTGCTGGTGGGCTTCGGGGCCGTGCACGCGACGCTGCTGTACTTCGGCGACTTCCTCGGCGCCTACGGCATCGTCGGCATCGTGGCGACCCTGCTGCTGGTGCGCCGCGGCGACCGCTTCCACCGGGCGATCCTCTGGCTCTGGGGGTTGCAGACGGTGTACGCGCTCGTCTTCTCGGCCATCGCGCTCGCCGGCGCCCACAGCGGGACGGCCGGCATCACGAACACCCCGAACCCGTCACTCGCCGCCCCGACCTACCTGCGGTCGATGGCCGACCGGGTCGCCGAGTGGCCCGTGCACACCTCCACCGTGCTGCCCTTCATCGTCATCGTCTGGCTCGGCATCTGGGCCGCGCGCCGGCGGGTGCTCGAGGACCCGGCGGCCCACCGCACCCTGCTGCGCCGCACCGCGGTCGTCTCGCTCGGCATCTCGACGCTGGGCGCGCTGCCCTACGCGCTCATGTGCGCCGACGTGCTGCACGCCGCACCCGGTACCGTCGAGGCCATGGCCCGGATGCACGCGATCACCGGCGAGTACGGCGGCCCCGGCTACGTGGCCCTCTTCGGCCTCGTCGCGCTGCGGCTGGCCGGCCGCGCCCCGCGCGCCCTGGAGCCCGTGGTGGCGCTCGGGCAGCGGTCGCTGAGCGGGTACCTGTTCCAGTCGCTGTGCTGGGTCGCGCTGTTCAGCCCCTTCGCCCTGCACCTGGGGGGAACCTGGCCCGCCGCCGGGTGCGCGGTCGCCGTGTGGGCGGTGTCGTGCCTGGGCGCGAAGGCCCTCGCCGACCGCGGCCACCGCGGCCCGGCCGAGACCCTGCTGCGGAAGTTCGCCTACCGATGACCCGGACCGTCGCCTGGACCCGCCTGGCCGCCGACCTCCGGGTCGCGGCCGGGCGCCGGCCGTTGCGCACCGCCGGGACGGCCTGTGTCGTGGTGGCGGCCGCGGACCTGGCGGTGTGGGTGCTCACCGGCGGCGGGTACTTCTGGCCGGCCTGGACCATGCTCGGCCTGGCCCTGCTGTTCGGCGCCGTCGCCTGGGTGCACCGGCGGGAGGCGGCGCTGGCCGGCCGGGTGAGCGCCCTGACCCGCTCCCGCCGCGGCGCGGTGGACCGGCAGGCGGCCGAGCTCAAGCGGGTCGAGCGCGACCTGCACGACGGCGCCCAGGCCCGGCTCGTCTCCCTGTCGCTGACGCTGGGCCTGGCCGGCAGCCTGGTCCGCCTCGACCCGGACGGCGCCGCCAAGCTCATGGAGGAGGCCCGCACGACCGCGGTCGCGGCCCTGGACGACCTGCGCGCGGTGATGCACAGCATCCACCCGGCGGTGCTGGCCGACCGCGGCCTGCGCGACGCGACCAGGGCCCTGGCCCTGAACCTGGCCGTGCCGGTCACGGTGACCGGCGACGCCCCGGGGGAGCTGTCCGCGGCGGCGGAGACGGCCGCCTACTTCGCCGTGTCGGAGTGCCTGGCGAACGTGGTGAAGCACAGCGACGCGACGGCCGCGACCGTGACCTTCGCGGCGACCCCGGCGGCCCTGCGCATCACCGTGGAGGACGACGGCCGCGGCGGCGCCGACCTGGCGGCCGGCACGGGCCTGCGCGGCATCGCGGACCGCCTGGACGCGGTGGACGGCACCCTGCGCCTGCACAGCCCGCCGGGCGGCCCGACCACGGCCACGATCACCGTCCCACTGGACCGCTGAGTCCCGGCCCCTGAGCCCGGCCGGAACTCGGCGGGCGACCGGCGTGGCCGTGACGGCGACGAGCCGCACCCCGGCCGCGGCGCGGCAGTTCGCGGCCAGGTGCTCGTGCAGCTCGCGCAGCGTGGTGCAGACCGGCGTGACCATCTCTAACGTACTGAGCCGGAACTCGCGCCGGCTGCGCTCGCGGGCCTGCGGCGCCAGCGCGGCCCGCGCCTCGGCCAACCGGATCATCGAGACCACCGCTCGCTGCGCCAACACCTTCGCACTCGGGTCAACCAGCGACTACGACCCCGACCCGACTCCGCATCGCCGAAACCTGCCCCCGGGCAACAGCACACACCACCGCGCTCACCCGCCTCGCCGCCCTGCCACAGCCGATCACCTGAATCCAGCACCACAACCGATGAGCGGAGCCGGGTCCAGTGGCGTCTACTCAGGACGCCGTTCGTGCGTCACGCGTGCGGGCGCCCCGTGAGCCGCCTCTTACTGCCACCGGTTCGGTCCCAAGACCTCGGGCGCCCCGGCCGGGCACCTGTTGTCGGGACGCGCCACATCGTCCCACATGAGGCACCCGGACGGGCCCACAACCGTCGCTCCGACCACGGCGCCGAGCACCGCAGGCAACCGAGGACCACTCGGCATCGCCCGTGGTGCGCGGGGCGACGCCGGCCCAGGCGATGCATCCATGATCATGCAAATCTTGAGATCGACACGGGGAGACACACGCGATGCGTATGCGCAGGATCATGTCGGCACTGACCCTTGCCTTCGCGACAGGGCTGAGCGCGGCGTGCGGGAGTGGCGCCGACGAGACGGCGAAAAGCGCTGCTCCGGCGAGCACCGGGGCGGCGACCACCGCGGCGGCGAGCCCGTCGGTCGACGTGAAGGCCGACACGGAGCGGATCTGCAAGAACGTC
The DNA here is from genome assembly GCF_042898305.1 of Dactylosporangium sp. NPDC000521. Classification (NCBI taxonomy): domain Bacteria; kingdom Bacillati; phylum Actinomycetota; class Actinomycetes; order Micromonosporales; family Micromonosporaceae; genus Dactylosporangium; species Dactylosporangium sp. NPDC000521. The sequence goes on along the minus strand of NZ_JBIAYW010000020.1, from coordinate 74,759 downwards.
ATCGCGGCCTTCGACAAGGAGAAGATGCAGCTGGTCGAGCTGCTGGTGAAGTTGGCGACCGAGGAGGACAAGGCCGCTCAGGACAAGGCGAAGGCCGACGCCGCGGCGCTGATCGAGCGGCTCAGGACCGTCGTGGACAAGGAGACCGCGAACGCGGCCGACCCGAAGGTGAAGACCGCGCTGCAGGCGCTCGTCGTCACCTTCGGCAAGATGCTCACCCCGGAGGCCATGGCCGACCCGGACCTCGAGAAGAAGATGGACGCGGCGATGGCCGAGGCGTCCGCCTACTGCCCGGGTCTCAACCCGTAGCGCGGAGTGGTCGCCCGGCGGGAGGGCTGCGGCCGATCGATGGCGGATCGATGATCGGCACGGACCGGTTCAATGCCTCCGGTCACGCGATCGATCGGTCACAGCGTGTCCTCGGTCGACGTAGAAGTTCCGTTTGGGGCCTCCGACCGGAATCGGGTCCGGCGCCGTGTCGCCGTGCATCTGCCGCAGCCGCGCGCTCCACTTCTTGGTGACTTCCTCTGGGCGCTGATGGCCGCTCTCGAGACGGGTGCCGCTGCTGTCGGTGACCTCGGCGGCTCCTCCGTTCACCCAGACGGCGATGTTCGCGATGCCGGCCGCCTCGTCATCGTCCTCGAGGCGGTCGACGGTGAAGGGCGCGTCGTCGCCGTCGTGGTCGGAGCGGATGTGGACCGTCTCACCCGGTTTCAGCCAGCGGTCCTCCCCCAACGGCTCCAACCAGAGCACCAGCCACCCGTCGGAGTCGTTGCGCAGGTCCATGATCGCCACGAGTACACCGTAGTCTCGGCCGCGCCGGCACCACAGCCGCGTAGTGGTGCCGGCGCACTGGTCACGGCTTCGGCGGCACGTAGCAGGTGGCTGCCGTGGAAGCGTTGTCGGATGCGTCGACGGCCACGATCTGCGCGTCACCGCGGAGCCGGACCTTGTAGTCCACCTCGCCGGTGCCGGGCTTGACCTCCGGTTTGCCGCCCGGCGCCTGGGTGAGCTTGATCGTCGTGCCGCTGATGTACGGGCCGAAGTGCACCGACGGGTCGCCGGTGTCGCGGATGTACAGCTTCGCGTCCGGGTCGACGAGGTCCTTCCCGCCGATCACGTAGAAGCCGTCAGGGTTGTTCGACTTCGGCGGGTTGCCGGCGGGGTTGCCGCCCGGCTTGCAGGTCACCGACGGGGCGGTGGTGTCCACGGCCCGCATCGTGGCGGTGTCCTGGCCGACGTTGCCGCCGCCGTCCTCGGCGGTACAGGTCACCTTCGTGTCACCGATCGGGAAGAGGCTGCCCGACGGCGGCTCGCAGACCGGCACCAGGTTGCCGTCGAGGTCGTCGGTGGCATCGGCCGGATAGTCGATCACCGCGCCGTCCGGGCCGGTCGCCTCCACGGTCTTGTCCTCGACGGTCACCACGGGCGGCTCGTCCTCGAGGACGTGGACGGTGATGTGCTGGACGAAGTCCGGGCCGGCCGGCGCGCCGCCGAGCCGGAACTGCACCGAGCCCTCCAGGGTGGCACCCTCGGCGGCGTCGGCGGCGACGTCGACGGACTCGACGAACCCGGCGGCTTCGCCGCTGGGCACCGTGACCTCGTCCGCGTCGAAGGAGACGCTCAGTGCCGGGTCGCACGCCAGAACCTCGGGTGTGACCGTCACGTCGAGCTGCTGCAGCCCTGACAGGATGGCCGCCGACACCTGCTCGGGCGACGGGCTGAGCAGCTGGCCGCCGGTGGCGGTCACCAGGTCGCCGGCCTGGTCCAGCGCGTCCAGGCTGGAGGCGAGCCCGGTCTGCACGTCCACCCCCACGACGCGGGCGCCGATGTCCTGCAACGCGTTCTCGGCATCGTCGTTGCTGTGCCCGTTGCTCGGATCGTGGCTCGGCGCGTCGCCGGTCAGCACCACGACGGGGCTGCTGTCGTCCCGGAAGTCGAAGCCTGCCACCTCGACCAGAGCGTTGACCCAGTCCTCGGACACGTCATCGCTCCCGCCGGTGGCGAGCCCGTCGACGGCGCCGATGACCTTGCCGGCGTCGCCGGTGAGGGTCCGGTGCACCTTGAACATCTCGGGTCCGTCGGTCTGGTCACGGTAGGACGCCACCGCGAAGTGCGCCTCCGCGTACAACTGAACGTGGCCGGCTGGTCGGCGATCGCGGTGCTGTGTCTGGCCGGCGCAGGAATCGGTTACGGCGTGAGTCGCCTGTTCGATCTGCCGGTCGGACCCTGCCTGGCCGGAGGTGCCGTGGCGGTACTGGCCGGCCTGCTCATCCTGGATCGCCGGCGGTGGGCCCGACTCCGTGACCGCGGTGCAGCCGCCCGCTGAACGCCACGCCGCTGAACCATCCCTCGGCAGTGCCCGGATCGCCGCTGCTTGTGCGCGCCCCACGCCCAGCTGAGCCGTCACCGCCACACCCGGGGCACAGAAGCGTGCGCCCGTCAGGCTTTGCGGGCGTCCGTCAACTGGGGTGACCGGGGCCCTCGGCGAAGGCCACGTACAGTGCCGGCCCGATGGGGAACGACACAGAGATGGTCATGCCACAATCCTCAGCCATGCACGAGATCGTCACCGCGGCGCTGGTTCGCGAAGGTCGAGTCCTGCTCGTCCACCGAAGTCCGAACCGCCGCGCCTACCCTGACGTGTGGGATCTGCCCGGCGGACACGTCGAGCCAGGCGAGACAGAACTGGCTGCGCTCACCAGGGAGATCCATGAGGAACTGGGCGTGCGGATAGCAACAGACTCGGCGGTCCATCTGTGTCGGCTGGAGGCAGGCCACGGAGAGGAGTCCGTGTGCTTCAGCGCCTGGCTTGTCGGCGAGTGGGAGGGGACACCGACAAACGTCGCTCCCGATGAACATGACGAGATCCGTTGGTTCCGTCCTGAGGAGGTGCCTCCGCTCGCCCACGAACTTCTGGGCCCGGTGGTGGTGGAAGCGATGCGGGATACCCACACCTGAACGTCAACGCGCCGTCATCGGCGATCGGAGTACGCCGCCCTGTTCTCCGACGACGAGCGTGACCTCGCGCGTCGCCGGCTCGAGGCCTACGGCTTCGATGTCGACCGCTATCTCCGAGACCCCGGCTTTCAGATCTGACACCGGCCACCGTCGGCTCCCGGGATATCACCGTGGACCCGGTAATGGCGGCCCACGAACGCCCGAGGCGCAGGTTGCACGGCGGCGGGCCACAGCGCCCGGCCGGCGGCAGATCCGCGCACGTGACCATGGCGTGCGACGTCAACTTCCCGGAAGAGCGGTGCGGAATCCGCACCACCGGCGTGGGCCGTCGGGCGATCGAGGACGGCTGCGCAGCCCCAGGCTGAGGCGTAATCACTCCCGGCCGGCGAGCGATAGGGCGATGTCCAGCTCGTGCTGCTTGGCCGGGGATAGGACGCCAATCTTCTCGAGCAGGAACTCCACGCTGGCAGTCGTCTCCCAGGTGCAGAAGATCCTTCCGTCCTCGGGCAGCGCCACGCGAACCACGCCGTTCTCTCCCAGGCCCTCCTCGGCTCCGAAAAAGACCTCGATGCCGATGGCGCGTGCGCCCGGCCCGGCCTCCTCTACGATCCGGCGTCGCTCGTCGACATCGACCGCCTGCTCGCCAGACATCAGGACGAAACCGAGCTTCTGCGACGGAGTGGCGGGTTCGACGATCTGCATGGCCAGGAATTCCGGCCCCGTGCCCCCCGAGAGCAGCACGACGGGCCGCTTTTCGTCGATCTGAGCCCACCAAAGTTCACCGCGCTCCACATGCCCTCCTCGCATCCGGTTCTTATCAGCATCGCCCCGAAATGAGATCACCAATATCAGGCGCGTTCGGGTGCGCGCACATCAGCAGGACAGGAAGTTCTGGCCTCGCCGCGCTGGTCGCTCGCTGTGACGTGCACGGATCGGCCGCGGCGCACCAACGGCGGCAGATGAGGATGCCGTCGTTCGGTGAAGCCGGTCTGTGCGAGGATCGACGGCGTGTTTGAGCACCACGTGCCGCCCGTGGTCCGAGAGGTGCTGGTCGACGAGGATGCCGTGTCGATCGATCCGGCGCTGCCTGCGTTCCTGGCGCCGCCAGGGGACGCGCCCGCGTACCACGGGTTTCCGGTCATCGCAGAGTCCGAGGTCGGCGGGTGGCGGCTCGGCATGATCACCGGTTTCGGGGTCGAGGGCGACGGATACGTCATCGCACCCGACGACGGGCGTGCTGGGCTGGTCTGGACGGCCGAGGGCGCGGGGTACTTCCTAGCCGGGCATCCGCAGTTCTGCGACGAAGAATGCGGGCCGGACGAGTACACGTGGGGTGTGTTCTCGGTGGGCGTGAGATTGCCGCTGCGCGGCCCCGGCGACGCGCGTGCCTACCTGGCGGCGCTGGTGCCGCTGCTGCACCCGTTCTGGGCGGCGCGCCCAGTGGAAGCCGGTCAGCTCGGCCCGGCGTCCGACCCTCAATCGAATGGGCAGCAGGCGGGGAAGCAGCCGTAGCCCTGCAGCGGCCGCGACATCCTCGAGATACGCCGGACGCTCCAATCGATGCGCCGTCCAGCCATGATCATGTGTGTCGCATCCGCAGTTCTGAGCGCCGGCTTCTGCCACCACGTACGAGTCGTCGCCGAGGTAGGAGTAGCCGCGCGGGCCGTCGACGTAGAAGAGCAGGTTTTCGCGTTCGTCGTAGGGCACCTCGGAGATGGATGTCTTCCGGATTGCCACGACCGTCTCCCTGACCTGGCGCCTTCCACTGCGCGAAGATCACGCCCGGTCATCGGCGGCCGCCAGCTCGGCCTCGATCCATGATCGGGCGATCGCTCATCGGCATGTCCGCGAACTGCCATGACGGCCGCTGTAACGCTCCGCCGCGATCGGATCGCGGCATGACAGTGCACGTGATCTTGTTGTTGTTCGCCGTTGTGTCGGTTGAGGACATGCGCTCGCCGCGTCGGCGCTAGCGTTCGGGCTGTCGATGTGGCTGCTGCCGTTGCCGCCGATCCTGCTGTTCGCGTGGCGACGGTCGCGTTCGGCTACGCGACGGCCCGCCACCGTCCAACCGGTGGACTCGTAGCCCTCGCTGATAAGCCCAGCTTATCGAAAGCATGGGACCCGGTATTGGACGAACCGACGCGATCATCCGCACCCTCGTCACATGAGTCGCGCGTTCACGCTGCTGCACGTAAGGGGAGGGCTCGCATGACCGCCTGGTCGGGCTGGGGCCGACTGCCGCTGTTCCTCGCCGCGGTACCGCTGGTGCTGTTGTTCGCCGTTTCGGACGCCAACGACCACGATTGGCGGGTCGGGGCTCGTGCCGCGATGATCGGCGCGCTCGTGATCACCGGGCTGAACCTTGCGATCGCGGCTGGCCTCAACGGCGGCGAGGCCGGCAAGTGGCGTGTGGATCATCGTGTGGACGGCACAGCGATCCAGAGTTTCACGCCGGTGTTCCTCAGCATGGCAGGCGCAGCCGGGGCCGCTTGGACCGCGCAGTGGATCACCTGGCCGGTGGCGATCCTGCTGTACTTCGCGGGCACTGTCGCCTACTTCATGGTGCCGAGGTGGCGGGAGCGTCCCGTACGCGCCGCCGTCATCGCGCGACGCAGGGCCTTTGCGGAGGCGAAGGGCTGGCGTTTCGCACGAACCGTTGCGGATCTGACGAAACGCTGGGACTTCGGCCCGTTCGCGGTGGCGAACACCTTCGCGGAGGCCATGAACAGGCCCACGGCGAAGCTGCGCGGTCACTATGCCGGAGTGTCCGGCTCGATCGATGGGTTCGCGTTCACCATCGTCGACGCCTTCCGGCCGGAGCCGTCGGCGGTGTTCCCGGCTTGGAGCCGCAAACCGGTCACCGTCTGCGCCGTACACCTCAGCCACAGCTTGCCCAACATTCGCGTCGGGATCGTCCCGGGCCGCACACGCGGCCGCATCAAGGTGATGGTCGACTGCCTCTCGCCAGCCTACGCCGAGGCGATCGTCAACGACGCGGCGGTCAATGCGATGGTGGAGTGGAGCCTCGACTCGTTCGAGATTCAGGGCTGCGACCTGCTGACCGTGCTGCCGTCGTTGACGTTCGCCACGGACGAGGACAGCGAGGAGGACAATGTGGCCGTCGTCGAGAGCCTCATCGCTGTCATGTCGTGCACTGACGCCGATCTGAACGCGTGGCGGTCAGGCACCGTGCGTCCGCTACCGATACCGCACGACGCCGGACGCAGCTGAGTAGGCACTCGCCCGGCGTCCACGCATCTTGACGTCGGCGTTGTCATCTGTCGATGTCAAGGGCAGCCGGGCTGCGGCGATGACGCCAACGATCGCTACGACAGCCAGGACCGCGAACACTACGCTGAAGGCCAGCGTCGGAGACGATCCCAGGCCGGACAAGACCGCACCCGTGACCGCAACGCCCGTCACCGCCGCCACCTGCCGGACGGCGGTGAACATTCCCGAGGCTGCGCCGGCCGCCGCTGCGTCCACAGACGCCATCGCGGCAACCGACAGCGGCGACCAGGCCACGGCATTCGCGACACCGAGTACCGCAGCCCCGAGCGCCATCCACCACGGGTCGACTTCGAGGACGACCACAAGTCCGATCAGGAACAGACTTGCCGCGAGCAGCACCATCCCCAGGGTCGCCGGGCGGCGTGGTCCCACACGGTCCACCCACCGCCCCGCGGCGGGGGACAACACGGCCGCCACCACAGCGTCCGGGGCCATCACCAAGGCTGCCCCCATCGGCCCAAGGCCCCTCACCTCCTGCAGGTACAGCATCGCCGGTAGCGCCATCGCGATGAAGGCCGTGCCCAGAGCCGCCATCGCAACGCTCGCCGCCCGGTATCCGGCCGAGCGGTACAGCCCCAATGGCGCCAGGGCCGCAGGGCCCATCCGCCGCTCGTGGAGCGCGAAGACGATCAGCAGCGCTACGGCGACGGCGACAGCGGCAACGATCGCGGGTGCCGAGATGTCACGCCAGGCGAGTAGCACCCAGACCAGAGCACCAAGTCCAGCCGTGCTCGTGACGGCCCCCAGCGGGTCAAGCTGCGCGGCCGTACCTCGGCTGCCGGGAATCCACCGCAGCCCCATGAGCAGTGCGACTCCGCAGAGCGGAACATTGACCCAGAAGATCCACCGCCAATCGAGGGCCGCTGTCAACAGGCCCCCGAGGACCGGACCGAGGAGTGCGCCGGCTGCCGCGACAGAGCCCCACGCACCGAGCGCTCGCCCGCGCTCATCGGCGTCGAACAGGCGGCGAATCAGCGTGAGCGGTTGAGGAGCCATCGCGGCCGCCGCAAGACCCTGCACAGCCCGGAACAGAACGAGCCAGCCAACCGACGGCGCCAGCCCGCACAACGCCGAGGCCACCGCAAAGCCCGCCATCCCGACCAGGAACACGCGCTTGGGGTCGTACCGATCGCCGAGCCTCCCGGCGACGAGCAACGGGACCGAGAAGGCCAGCAGATACCCGGCCGTCACCCAGAACAGCCCGGACACGTCCGGCTTGAGATCAGTCTGGATGCTCGGGCTCGCGACCGCCACGATCGTCGTATCGAGCAAGATGACGAAGAACCCCGCAAGCAGAGCCGCAAGTCCCGCCCACCTGTTCGCCAAGATGATCCACCGTTCTACGCAGCGTTTCCTCGGGCATCCACCATGCAGCGGCGACTCCACCCTTCCATCCACACCGGGGGTAGGCGAGGCACGCCGGCCGATCAGGGTTTGATTCGCGGGAGACGCGGATGTTCAGCAGGTCAGGCGCTGCCCCTGGAGGGCGAGGGCTTCGCGCAGGTCGTCGGTGGCCGTGGCGTAATCGCCGGTGGCGAGGTGGCCCATGGCTTGGTCAGTCAGTGCTCGGACCAGTCGCCTGGTGGTTTCAGGGCCGGGCGCGGTGCGGTGGAGTTCGCGCTCGAGGTCGACGCTTCGGGCGAGCGTCAGGGTCATCTCGTCGTGGACCTGCTGGGGCAGGTCGAAGAGTACCGAGGCGCGGATGGCACGGCGGCGGATCAGGGTGCCGAGCTCGGCGAGCCGGTCCGTGTCGTGCGGGAGGCGATCGGCATAGGCCGCGATTGCTCCGTCGATGTCGAGGAGGCCTGCCTGGTACGCCTCTCGGAGGCTGAAGGACCAATGGTGCAAGCTCAGGCCGGCGACTGGTTGCAAGCGCGCGTGCGCCTCGACGCCGACCGGGGTCGGTCGGCCGGCTCGGGGCCGCTCGTCCCGGGTGCCGGATCGGGCGAAAAGCGCCCCTTGGACAGCCCGGCGGAACTGGTAGTTGCCGCCGCCTCCGGCGGAGGGTAGTTGCTCGCAGGCGGCGACGGATTCCCGCAGGAGTTCGTGCGCGGTCGTCGGGTGGCCGGTCTCTGCGAACCAGACCGACGACCCCGCCGTCCAGATCGCCAGGATCGGCAGCCACGCGGGATCGGCTTCTGCCTCGTGGCGTTGCTGTGCGAGGGCCGCGCGCTCGATCTCCAGGCTCGCGTCGGTCTCACCGGCCAGGTCGAGATAGATGGCCAGATCCAGCAGTGCCCACATGACCGAGGTCGGCTGGTCAGGGCCGTTCCGCGGTCCGGCCGCACGGTAGCTGTCGACAACCTCACGTTGCACGGTGACGGCCTGCGCGAACTGTCCCGCCTCGGCAAGGCCGGACGCGAGATCCATGAGTACCTTCGTGTCGAGATCTTTCGGTTGTGGGCTGGCCTGCCGGGCGTACGCCGCAGCTTGGTGCCGTGCGGCCAAGGCGCGCTCGTCGGCGTGGACACCCGAGTACAGCTGGGCCAGCGAGGCGAACGCCCGCGACGCGCTGGCGAGATGCGCCGCGGCTCCATCGGCCGCCAGGACCCGCCAGAGGTCGGCGGCCTCCTCGAAGTACGGAAGGGATTGCGTCGGTCGTTCGCGTCGAACCTGCCATCCGAACCTCATCAGGCAGCGAGCCAGCTCGGGAACGCCAACAGCCGGGTCGAGCCCGGCCAGCTTCCGAGAATCCGCAATCATGTCCTCGGTGACCCGCTCAGTCCTCATCGAGGCCTTCCGTGTCGCTCGGCGAGTGCGATCGACAACGATACCCGCGCACTGCGTGTGGCTGAGCCATGCCCGCACCCGCTCGGCGTCCGGGTATCTACAGGGCGAAATCACATCGAACGCTGTGGACCTGGCGGCGGCCCAGGAGATCGATTCGACGCTGGATGAGTGGGCGTGGGAGCTGTCAGGTCAAGTGCCTGCTCCCGCCGAGCCCCGACCGGATGAAGCCGACCGGCAGGTGCGCGACTATGTCAAGGACGTCATCCGTGACCGTGCAGCAGCCGAGCGCGAGCTTGAACGCCTCAAGGGGTACAAGTCCGCACTCACGGAACAGGCACCGTGACGGCCAGACCAGCCCGCTGCCGGTTCGACCGCGGGCCCGCTCATCGGCAGGTCCGGTAGCCCTCTGAACTTGCATCCGCTACTCAAGTAGCTGCGACACCGCTCGAAGCAGACCCAATGATGGCCGGAGGCCACGGATGACTCGTCGTCGCTGGGCAGTGTTGGCGGCCGCCCGGTCAAGCGTGTCGACAGCTGTGGAGGGCGGGTTCAGGATGTGGTTGCACCGCCCGGGCCTGCCCGACCAGGGCAACGCTCAATATAAACGTGACACCCTGGCTCTGTTCGCACCTGGCGCCGGCTCAGGAGCGGGCCCTCCGCAGCGCGGCCAGCAGCAGCTGGGTCAGGGCCGCGGACCGGTCCGCGGCCTCCGGGAACCGGGCTCCTGGCTCCAGCGGCTCCAGCCGGAACATCTCCGCCAGGCCGCTGCCCGCTGACCGGGCGGCCGGGACCGTCCCGAGCGCTGAGCACGGGAACAGCTGCACGCGCCGCCCACCCCGCAGCAGCGACATGATCGTGGTCTCGTGGCCGAGGCCGAACGCGATGCCGCACCCGACGGCCGACAGGACGAGGTCGCGGATCAGCAGCGCGTCCGGCTCGTCCTCGGACCGGTCCAGGTGCTCACCGATCGAGTCGACGTCGATGCGGAGGCCGGGCACGTCGACGACGTCCCGCAGGCCTTCCTCGATCAGACCCCAGAACGCGTCGTCGCGGGAGTAGTGGGCGAGCAGCCCGTCGGCGACCTGGTAGACCCGTTGCTCGTAGCCGGGACGGCCGGCGAGCAGGTGGTCCGACAGCTGCGCGTTCCGGCTGCCGGCCGTCGCCAGGTACGCGGCGACGCCGCGGCGGACGCTGCCCCGCCGGCCCAGGTCCTCGAGGTTGCTGCTCCTGCGCAACGCCGCGTGGATCAGGTCGCACTTGGTGATCGCGACCAGGACGTCCGCGCCGCCGGCCGCAAGTGTGAGGCTGCTGCCGATGTCGTGTTCGGTACGTCTGCGCTCGGACCGGACAAGGGCCGACCCGACGGCGGCGGTGGTGCCGGGGCGAAGACTTCCGTCGAGGACATCGTCGGCCCCGTCCTTCAGCAGCGGGTCCAGCGCATCGGCGGCGACCGCCGGATCGATCGCCCAGATCAGCGTGTCGTACCCACGAAGCACATCGGACTCGTGTCCGCCTGCCGCGAACAGCTCTCCCGGCAGATTGTCGAATCCGTTCCAGGTCTGCACGCCTGCGCTGCCGGTGCGGATCACATAGGGCTGGCGACGGCCCAGCCCCCAGCGTTCGGCACGTCGAGCACCGTCGACGACCGTCCTGCGGATGACTTCGCGGATCGCGTCGAGCGCGTCCGGTAGCAGCTCCTGCAGTAGCCGCGCCGGCCGGTTGTCCTCGGCACTGGTCGGTGAGATGGGCCGGCCTTCGCGGAGGGTCTGCGTGTACTCCTCATAGCGGCGGGTCAACGAGTGGTGCTCGAGCGGGCTCAGCTGGAACCTCTGCAGCGGCCGCGCGTCGGCGCGGGGAAAGATGTTCTCGGTGTCGGTCAGGTGCTGGTTCAGCATCCGGACGAGCAGGTACGTCTTGCCGCCGGCGACGATGCCCACGACCGCGGTCATGTTCCAGCGGTCGATCCGGTGCCGGCCCGACGATGGGGTGTGCGGGAAGATGTGACCGTCGGCGCAGAGCCGGTAGGTGTACTCGACCTCGGACTCCACGAACGCCGGTCGCACCGAGACCGCCGGCGGAAGGCTCGTGCCTGGTGCGGTGACCCGCCACGCGAACTCTCCGGAGTGGTCCCGGGCTCCGACCTCCAGCAGGAAGGACGGCGGCGCGTCATATCGCCCGGCCTGAGGATCCCGGCGACCCGGAGCGTCCAGTGCGGCCCCGCAGATCGGGCAGGTGCCGTCCAGCGGTGCCTGCGCCTGCATCTGCGCCTGCTCTTGCGCCGGTGGGGCGGCCGGCGGGCTCTGCGGTTGGCCGGCGGCGGGTCGAGCGTGCGCTACGTTGCGGGCGAGGGCGACCATGCCGCCGTTGTCCAGCGCGCCGCGTTGAGGGCGCGGCCAGCCGCGGGCGTGCAGCCGCCGGTCCACATGACGAAACAGCGTGTCGAGGTCCAGCAGCTCCGGTCCTTGGGGAATGCCCTCCTGCAGCGCCGCGATCAGTTCGCCGGTGAAGGCCGTGTAACGCTGCCCCGACGGAGCGAGCGCCATCCTGGTCCGTGCGGTCGCGGTCAGCGTGCAGGTCCCGAAGATGTCCAGGCCGTCGGGCACCGCCCCCTCGGCGCCCATCCACTGGCCGAGCGCACGACCGCTGTAGCAGCAGTCGAGGATAACGATCTTCCGCCGGGCGCGCGTGGCGTCGAGGAACTCGTCGCGGACCCACTTGTAGGGGATCGAGTCGCGCTTGGGGCGCTCCTGGTCCGCGGAGCCGAGAGCCAGGTACAGCTCCTGCTCGTCGCGTACGTCGATCAGGCCGTGGCCGGCGAAGTAGAACAGCAGCGTGTCGGTCGCCTGCACGGCCTGCTCGTGCAGCACGTCCAGCACCTCGCGGGTGCTCTCCGGCTCGGGCAGCACCACGCAATTGCCGTCTGGCAGGCCCCAACGGCCGGCGTCGACGAGCAGGCCGCGCAGCGCCTCGAGGTTGTGCCGCACGGAGCCGAGGCCATCCATTCGCCGGTATCGCGAGACCCCGACGAGCACCGCACGGGAACCGGCAGGGTCCGGCAGCACTGCGGTCATACCCGATTCAGCCTCCAGCCGGTAGCAGTCGCCAACCGCAACCAGCCGATCACCCACCGATGGCCACCAGCATCCACCGACCCGTCAATCCATCACATCCGATCGGACGAACCCCTTTCCCATCGTTGCCGGTGACCGGAGCGCAGAGACCTGACGCGACCAGCTCGGTATTGAGCGTGTCGGGTTGCCGCCGCCAGCTCCTCGACTTCGGAAATGGGAATGTGCGATGTGACGATTGACGCTGCCCGGCTCGAGGGATGGCAGCGCGTGCGGCGCTTCGCCGTGCCGCGGTGGATGATCGACGCCGCGACGGAGCCGGCTGCCGTTCCTGACCCCCTCCCCATCCGGGACCGCGGAGCAGGTCATCGCCGGCCTCCGGCAGCTCCGCGATGCGCGGCGCGGCCCTCCTGATTACGAGCGCTGTCCAGTACGGCATCCCGTACAACTCGAAGCTCCGGGTAACCGTGCACCTGCTGGCGCACGCGACAACGGTCACCGATCCCACCGAACGGGCCGCAGTCATCGCAGCCATCGTCGACTACCTCAACCAGCCCCACGACCCTGGCACCATCAGGCCGACCCGATTGGAGGACTGGGCCGCCGGCAGGCTGATGCGAATCGCCTTCGACTGAGTCGCCTCGCATGCTGTGAGGCGGCGCCGCACTGTCATCGGCATGAGTGCTTGCCGAGATTGCCAAGCACGGTTGGTCGTGCTGCCGGATCACGTCGCCGGCGTTGTATTCACAGGGCGGGCCGCCGGCCCGGCAACCGCCGTGACGGCGCGCGTGCGATTCGTCGTCCCCGCCTCCGCCCTGCCGTCCATTGTGGTCATCGTATGGCCTATGGGGTCGCGATCCTGGTGACGAAGGCCGCGCTGCCGTCTGCTCGGCCGCAGCCCAGGACCAGGCCGGTGGCGTCGATCTGGGCGACGCTCTGGTGGCCGCACTGCCAGCCGTCGAACTCTGCCAGGCCGGCACTGCCCTGCTTTGGGGTGGACGGCGAGGTGTAGCGGGCAAGCACCTCCTGGGCGACTTGGCAGGTGAGGGTGCCGGTGGTGATGACCAGCTCCGTCGCTCTGCCGTCGAAGCTGCCGCCCGGTCCGCAGATGGTGCCTGGACCTCCCTGCCCGGTCGCGGCAGCGCCGGTCGCGGCCGGGGCGGCGGTCGTGGCGTGCGGGGCCGGCCCGCCGGTCGGCGTGACCACGATGGCGACCGGGGTGCCGGGCAGGCTGATGGGCGCGGCGGCCTTGCCGGTCCTGACGTCGATCACGGTGGCGATCCCCGAGCCGTCGCGGCCAATGCCGGCGACGTAGAGGGTCTCCCCGTTCGCGGTCATGGCCATGAACGTGGGATGCATGCCGATCGGAATCGACGCCCGGGCGAGGCCCGTCACGACATTGAATGGAGTTACGTCGTTGGACGCGTAGTTGGCGACGTAGGCCGTGGCGCCGTCCGGGGTGATGGCGATCGCGTCCGGCCCGCTGCCGACGGAGATCGGCCGACGGGCCGTGTTCGTTGCGGTGTCGATGGCCATGACCGCCGCGCTGGTGTCGCCGGTAACGTAGATGGTCTTGCCGTCGGGCGTGATGGTCATGACCTTCGGCTGTACCGCTCCCGTGAGTTTGATGGCCGGGCGCGCGGTGCGGGTCGCCGTGTCGATCGGAGTGACCGATCCCAGCGTCCAGCTCAGCACGTAGGCGGTGCGCCCGTCGGGGGTGAACACGATCGCGACGGGCTGGCTGCCGACGGTGATCGACGGGCCTGCGGTGTTCGTCGCGGTGTCGATCGGGGTCACGGTGCCGATGTCCTCGACGCCGCCGCCGTTCGCGACGTACGCGGTCCTGCCGTCCGGGCTGATCGCGATGACGCCGGGATGTTCGTCCGTGCGGATCGGTTTGCCCGGGGTGTTCGACGTGGTGTCGATCGGGGTCACCGAGCTCGCCCCGGCGTTGGAGACGTACACGGTTTTGCCGTCCGGGGTCATCCCGAAAGCGTCCGGCGCGGCGCCGACCTTGATCGGTGTTGCCGTCGTGCCGGTCGCCAGGTCGATGGGCGTCACCGTGTCGACGCCGGTGTTGGCTACGTAGGCCCGCTTGCCGTCCGGGGTGACGACGATCGCGAACGGTTTGCTGCCGACGGTGATGGGCTTGCGCGCGGCGTTGGTCGCCGGGTCGATCGGGGTCACGCTTCCGGGCAGGGCGACGGTGTCCGCCAGGGTGAGGACGTAGACGCCCGCGGCGACACCGACCGCGGGCACTCCCGAGGTGGCGGCGGACGCGGCAGTTGCCGGCGCGGTGGTGTCGCGGGAAGGTCGGGTCGCGAGGTATGCCCCGGCTCCCGCGACGAGCACGATGACGACGGCAGCGATTGCGACCAGCCCTGCAAGCCTGGAGCGCCGGCGGGGTGCGGCGGCCACGGGCGGCCACGGGCCCGCGGCACCGAGTACGGCAGCCATCGCGGGATCTGGCGCCAGGCGGGTCTCGACGCCGAGGGTCGCGCGTACGACGTCCGGGGTCGTGGCGGGGATGGTCCCTTCGCCGATGACGTGCACCGCCGCCAGCTGACTGGGCTCCAGGCCCGCGTTGGTGACGGTGGCGAGCAGCTCGAAGGCGGCCCGGCGGACGGTCGCCTCCTGCGGCTCGGCGTCGTCGACGTGTACCGAACCGACGGTTCCGACGGCGACGAAGTCGGCGGCGGTCCGGCGCACGACGAGCATGTCGACGGCGCGGTGACCGAAGTCCAGCACCGCGACGGTGTCGCCCGGCGCCCGGTCGGCGGCGACCCGCCGGGCGGCGGCGATCGGCGCGGCCAGGAACTCCGGTTCGGGCAGCGCAGCTTCCGCGGCCGCCTGGCGCAGCACCGTGAGTGGTGCCACGCCCCAACCTGCCGGGTGGGTGAGCACCAGCCGGTCCGGCGCCGCGGGCACCCGCGCGGCCACCGCCCGTAGCGCGTCCGCGCAGGCACGGATCACCACGCCCTGGTTGTCCGGTGTCGTGCCGGAGAGGGCATCACGCAGCGACAATGTGCCGTCGTTGATTGGCAGGGGTTGGGCGGGGAATTCGACGGTGTCCAGGGTTTCACCGTTGTCAACGACGACGACGGCGGCGACGGTCGAGTCGCCAATATTCACCGAAAGTTTCCATCCGCTCATCTTGTCCGCCTTCCACCGAATTCCGCGGTCCGGGGCAATACATTTCTGGGACGTGCGATCTGAATCTCGACTTTCGTCTGCCCTGATCGGTCGCGCCACCGTACAGTACATTCACCCATCGCCTATCACGAAGGCTGAATCTTCATCAATGAGCGATGACAGCAACGGGGAAGAGCGGCTCGCGGCCCTGCTCCGCGCAGTGGCGGAAATGGCGGACGGCACTCACGGCGGCCTGCTGTGGAGCGGCCTCGCCGATGTGTTCGGCGATCCAGCAACGGCGGAGCTGGTCGCGCTCAGGAGCGCGCCGGACGATGCGGCGGCGGCCGGGGAGCTAGCCCGGACCGTCACGGCCCGGTCCTCCGCCGACGAGGCGTTTCGCGCCGCCTTCGCCGCCTGGCGCGGCCAGCAACGGGTGCAGGCCATCGAGCGGGTCGTCGGCGCACCACCGGACCCGGCCCCGCCCTCACCCCGGAGGGCGGCCGTGCTGACGTTCGCCCGGCAGATACGGCATCATCTCGCGGGACCGTGGGGCCTCACCGTGATCGGTGGCGTCGTCGCGACCGTCGTCAGCGGCCTGCTGCTCAACGCGTTCATCAGCAGCCCCGCGGACACCGCTGCCGGCGCCGCAGCCGACACGCCGGCCGCGTCCTCTCATTCGGCCGGCCCGCCCGTGGTCGTCAACGACGTCCAGGTCATCGACAACCCGTTCTCGCATGGCACCGTCCTGCCGGATGCGGTGACCCTCAACCCCGCGCACCTCACCCAGGTCAGCCAGCACAACGGGGAGGACTTCGCCGCGCTCGTCAAGGAACATCACGGGGTGCCGGTCGACGCCTCGCTCGTGAGTGTGGCCGTGACGGGAAACGCCGATCAGCCGGTGCGGATCGTCGACCTGAAGGTGGTCAACAGAAACTGCACCGCCCCGTTGACCGGCACCTACTTCTTCACCGGCGGGCCGCAGGGCGAGGGCTCCGTCATCCCGATCAGTTTCGACCTCGACATGCGCGAGCCGGTGGCCCTGACCTCCGACGGCCAGGGATACTTCGCCGCCCACACGATCAGCCTGGCACCCGGCGAACAGGTGACGCTGGCGTTCACGTCCGTCACCAAACAGTCATACTGCAGATATGAGCTGCAACTTGTCATTCTCGTGGGTTCGAACAGAATGACGCAAACCGTCAACGACGGCGGAAAACCATTCGAGGTGCTGACGGATCAGCCGTTTGAGAAGTACACCAATCTCTACGTCGGTGGCCTGCGGCACCAGGACGCAGATCCCAACCGGACCGGCTCCTTCATCGCCGCAGACCCGGCCACCTACCACGGCGAAGTCATCAAGTCATAGTCGCTCGTCGACGAGACAGATGACGACCTGCGAGCGCCGACACGCGGCTACCAGGCCAATGGCGCTCCCCCATCGGGCCCTCCGTCTGCAGGCCCCAGTCCCCTCCCGGTTTGGGTCAACGGAGCCCTGAAGGATCGACCATTGCCGACTCCGACGCCTCCGTGCGAACATGCATCGATGCGTGTGAAACTCTTGCATCGCGACAGATCCCGCCTACTGCTGACCATGGCAACGGCTGCCACGTCCATCGCATCCCTGGGCTTCGCCCCACCGGCGTCCGCCGCGGTTTCCGACGGTCACTACTGCGGGTGGATCACGCCGGACAGCCCACCGGGCAAGACTGACTCCAAGACCGTCAACTACACCGCAAGTGTCCAGTGCGACGGTCCAGTGCGTCGCGTCGACCTCACCGTGGAGTTGCTCTACCACGGGCTGGTCAGCGGCCCCGGCCAAACGGTGAACGGCCGTACAGAGGTCTGGCAGAACACCAACCTGACCCTGTTCGGTCTTGGCGTCACCAACCCGGGCACGCTCTGCGAGTCGGGCTACTACTCGGGTCGAGCGACCGCCACCGTCCAATACCTTTCGGGGACTCCGGAGTTCATCACCAGAACGGCAGGGTCTCTGCCGGTATCGCTGACGTGCCCGCCACCGGACATTCCCACACCCCCGCCGAGCGGGGCGGTGACGGTCACCAACCCTGGCACCCAGAGCATGCTCAAGCTGGACACCGTGGCGCTGCAGATGCGGGCCACCGGCGGGAGCGGGTCGTACACCTGGTCGGCGACCGACTTGCCTCCCGGGCTTGCCATCAACCCCTCGACCGGCCTGATCAGCGGCACACTCAGCACCATTGGCAGCCACAACGTCACGGTCACGGCCGTTGGAGGCGGACAGGGCAGTACCACCTTCACCTGGAGCGTCAGAAAAGAGTCCTCCTGCACGCGATGCTGACCAGCTACCCCTACGGAAAGCTCTGGCAAGACGGAGACGGCGCGTATCGTCCGCGGTTCCGGGCCAGTCCCCCTCTCCAACCCCCTCGCTGCGGATTGCAGCGGAGCAATCCCACAGCCGAGGACGGCCGCACCGCCCGGTTCGTTGCGCTGCTGTGGAACAACGGGCAGCGTGTTGCGACGGCCGGGACCCCGAGGCCGGCGGTGAGCCGGAAGGCCGGCCGCCGGCCAGCGCCAGACCGAGCGCTCGCAGGATGCTCCTGGCCGGGGCGGTGCGCCGGGCAGATCGGTGGGTCAGGCCGTCGACCTGCTCGGCGAACCTTGCCACCGCGCAATCGGACTGCGGGCAGACAAAGATCCCCATCCGCAGATGCAGGACAACCTGCCGCCCGCCGACAACGGAGTCGTCGACACACCGCCGGTAGCGGCGGTGCACCCGCCCCGTAAGCCGACCGCAGTCAGGACACCGGGTGCCGTTGCGGCATCTGATCGCGTCGCACCGTGAGCCCGATGTTCTGGCTTGGTCAGATTGCGGCGGCGAGCTCGGTGAACGCCGCGGCGACGCGGAGCCCGCGCGGGGCGTCGACGAACCACCTGTCACCGGGCGCATGCCGGCAGAATCTGGCGGCGTCGGCGAGCAGCGGCGTGAAGCGTTGCACCCACCGGAAGATCGTCACGTGGTCCACCTCGACAACCCGTTCGATCAGCAACTTCCTCCACGTCGCGGTAGGACAGGCCGTAGCGCAGGTACAGCCGGACGGCGACCACGATCACGTCGGCGGGAACCGGAACCCGGCGAACGCCGACCGTAGTGGCAGGACTGGACGCCGGCGGTTCGAGAACTGGCTCGGTCAAGCCTGCCCGACCAGGGCAACGCTTGACGCAACGGATCCAACGCGCCATCCGAGCGGCGCCGGCGTCCACGGAGGGTGTTACCGTACTTGCCGGAGCGATGACCAGTTCGCTTACGGCGATCTGAGGAGGTGTGTTGATGACCGGCATGGAGACGCCCGCTGCGTGCGGTGCCCGGATCATCCTCACCTCCCGGGCCTCGTCCTGACCTTCGCCTGCCTTCCTCCTTCGTAGGAGTGTTCTCGGCACGCCTGTTGTCCGGCGGGGCCCCCGTTCGAAGGTCTCCACCTTGTTTCATCAACCCACTTCATACCCATCTGATCTCTCCCCTCCTGCGCGCGTCCTGACTCTTGCCGACTACGGCTGGGACACGGCGCGTGAGCGCTCCTTTGCCCCGTCGCGGGCCGACGGACTGGTACCGGGCCGCGTCGTGCGGGCCGAGCACGGCCTGTGTGACGTCGTCACCAGGACCGGACCCGTCCGCGCGCTGGTCGTACCGTCGTCGGACGCCGGTGACCGGCCGACGCCGTGCACCGGCGACTGGGTTGCCGTCCGTCCGGCCGGCCCGACGACCTCCGCCACGGTGGTGGAGGTTCTGGAGCGCCGGACCGCCCGTAGTCCGCTCCACCGTGTCGCGTACCTCCCAAGCCCAGGTGCTGGCCGCGAACGTCGACGCCGTGGCGGGGGCCGTCTCCCTCGCCGCCCCGCTCAAGGTCGGGCGGGTCGAGCGGATGCTCGCCCTGGCCTGGGAGAGCGGGGCCACACCCGTGGTCGTGCTCACCAAGGCTGACCGGTGTGCCGGCATCGGCGAGCCGGGCTGCGCCGTGCTGGCCGCCGTCGAGGACGGCTACCTCACCCAGCGGCGCTTCGACAGCTACCACCGGCTGCAGTGCGAGAACACCTATGTCGCCTCCCGCACCGACGCGCGGCTGCGCGCCGAGCGAGAGCGGCCGACGAAGCACGGCGCGCGGCTTCGGCGTGCCCTCAAGCAATCCCCGCACTTCAAGGCATGACGGAAAGGAATCTGGTTATGGACCTTCCCCGCATCTTCACCATCCGTGAGAGCAGCCACCGGATCCACAACCCGCTGACCGCGGACAAGTTCGCCGCCCTAGGCGCATCGCTCCACCTCGCCCCCGGGACACGAGCCCTGGACCTGGCCAGCGGCTCGGGCGAAATGCTGTGCACCTGGGCGCGTGACCACGGGATCACCGGCACCGGGGTCGACATCAGCACGGTCTTCACCGAGCAGGCCCAGGCCCGCGCCGCCGAACTCGGCGTCGCCGACCGGGTCGAGTTCATCCACGGTGATGCCGCCGGCCATGTCGCGGACCAACCGGTCGACCTGGCCGCCTGTGTCGGCGCCACGTGGATCGGCAACGGCGTCGCCGGAACAACCGAGCTGCTCGACCGCAGCCTGCGCCCCGGCGGACTGATGCTGATCGGCGAACCGTACTGGCGGCAGACCCCTCCGGACGAGGAGGCCGCCAAGGCATGCCACGCCACCTCCATCGCCGATTTCCTGCTCCTCCCGGAGCTGATCGAGCAGTTCCAGGAACTCGGGTACGACGTCGTTGAAATGATGCTGGCCGACCAGGACAGCTGGGACCGCTACGCCGCGGCCCAGTGGCTCAACATGCGCCGCTGGCTCGACCAGAACCCGGACGACGAACTCGCCCCCGAAGTACGGGAAGAACTCAGCACCGAGCCCGCCCGCTACGCGCGCTACGGGCGTGAGTATCTCAGCTGGGGAGTCTTCGCCCTCATGAAGCGCTGACACTCCCGTCCCGTGCGGGGCCCAGACGTCATACCGTCTGGCCCCGCACGGGACACGTGGTCACCGCAGTGCTCAAGCCGGCTACCGCATGAGCGGGAACTTGGTCCAGTGCCGGCCGTCCGACGACTGGTACAGCGCGTACGCCATCATGTCGAGCGCGAAGTACCCGTCGCCGCTGCGGTTCCGGCGTACTGGCATCGCCGTCGGTGAGAGGCCGTCCAGGTCCGCTGGGGCGAAGTGGCCGTTGCGCAGCTCGAGATAGTTGAGTTCCTGACCAACCTGCAGCGTGCGGGACGTGCCGACGAAGAGCGTGCCGTCCGCGGCGACGAACGACCTGTAGAAGCTTTCGGTGCCGGTGTACGCGATGACGTCGCCGGTGCGGGTCCAGCGCCCGCCGAGGTGCTTCGAGTAGACGTACACCTGTCGCCTTTCGGGGTCCTCGTATGTCTCGCGGTCCTCGACCATCGCGTAGAGCGTCGTGCCGTCCGCCGACGACTGGACCGAGATGCTTTCGTTGCAGTCCTTGGTGCACGGCAGATCCGTGAACGCGTGGGTCTCCCAGGTACGGCCCCGGTCGTCGGAGAACGCAACCGCCGGCCGCCCGGTGTTCGGCGCCTCGCCGGCGACCACGATGCGGTCGCCGCCAGGCTGGATCTGGCCGAAGGGATCGACAACGTTGACCGCCGACGGCATGATCAGGTCCGGTTGGTGCGCGAGCGGCGAGATCCGTCGGGTCTGCGGATCGACCGTGGACAGCTTGCACGGAGCCAGCGCGACGCGCGCGCGGCACACCACCGCGGCCCCGGCGGGCACGGCCGGCACCGTCGCCGATGCGTCCTCCAGGTCGGCGAAGGTGCGGCCGCCGTCGGTGCTCAGCCGCATCGGCGGTGAGTCGGCGCCGCTCGAAATGGCCTTGGTGAGCACTACACCTACGCTCAACACCGTCACGTCCTGCACCGCGAGACTGCTGCGCGCGGTCCAGGTCCGGCCGCCGTCGTCGGTCCCGAAGATCGTGTCCGCCGCGTGGGCGTACGCGTGCTGCGAATCGGCCACCTCCGCCCAGCCCACTGTGACGGTCCGCGTGGAGACGGACGGAGACGGCGAGTTGCCGACCGACGGCGGGGCGGTGTGCCGCTCGGGCAGCCACACGATCGCGGCTCCCACCGCGAGGATCGGGACGGTCGCAAGCGCGGTCGCAACCACCGTTCGCCGTCGGTGGCGCCGCCGCCCGGCATCGAACAGCGCATCGGACGCGGCGCGCGGCGCCGGTGCCGGCGAGCTCGCAAGGTCGTCCAGCAGATGCCTCAGTTCTGACACGACTCCTCCTTCAGCCCCGCGCTGAGCCGCTCCCGCAAGGTACTGAGTGCCTTGGCGGTCTGGCTCTTCACGGTCCCCTCCGAGCATCCGAGCACCGCGGCGGTTTCGGCGACGTCAAGCCCCTGGTAGTACCGGCAGACGATCGTCGTCCGCTGCCGCGGCGGCAGCTGCTGCAGCGCCGCGGCGAACACCATCCGGCTCGCACTCGACTCGGCGCCGTCGCCGCCGACGTGCCCGTCCGGCACGTCGGCGTACGAGCGCTCCCGCCGCCGCCACGACCTGCGCGTATCGGCGAGAAAGGTCCGGACCAAGCAGGTGCGCACGTACGCGTCGAGCAATTGCACGTCGCGGATCCGATGCCAGCCGGCCGCGACCTTGATGAACGTCGACTGCGTCAGGTCGTCGGCCCAGTGCCAGTCGCCGCACAGCAGATACGCCGTGCGGCGGACCACGATGTGCCGCGCCGCGAAGTACTCCCCGAACCGCCGCCGGGCGTCGTCATCCAGTCGCATCCCGCCTCCTCGGCGTTTAAGTGCCTGGATCGCCCCGCTGCGTTGCCCGCCGCCGCAAAGTTTTCACCGGAAGTCCGGCCTGATCGTAGGCTCAGGCCGCGAAACTCCGGCCGGTGACGCCCGGCACCATGACGGCGGCATGATCGGATACTCAGGCGGTCGGACGGAGCCGCCCCATTTGCTCCAGAAACGGGTTCGGCTGAGGTGCGTACAGGGCGATGAACCCGTCGTCCTCGACATCGAGGACGCACAGGTAGGCGCCGACGTGCCGGGCCAAGTCGATGAAGAAGCCACGCACCGACGGTGATACGACGAAGAGCCGGCTCATGGAGCGCGGCCCACGGGACCGGAATGCGCCTACGGCTGGGAGTTCTCCCGTTGTGCGCGACGCTTCCATGCGTCCTCGATGCCGACGCGAACCGCGGCCCGGACAACGAGGTAGAGCGACACGCAACCAACGGCCCACAGCAGGACCGTGACGCCGGCGGCTCCTGAACTCGACATACCGATGAGCATAGAGATAGGTCGACTCGTCGCGTGCCCACACATCGGCAGATCCGGTCGCCCGTCGCGTGGAAGTGCCGCGCGGATCGCGGCGGCAGGAGGGTGCACATCATGGACAGCGCAGGAACCCGAGGTCGGTGATGCGGAGGCCCGGCTTCGTCGTCAGGCGTCGTCGTTGAGGTAGAGGGCGGCAAGTCGCGGCAGCCGGCGGCGCATCTCGGCGTCGTCGTCGAAATCGAAGTCCCAGTCCGGGTCGAGATCCGGGTAGCTGCCGGTGAGCGCGTCGCCGGGCAGTGGCTCGCCGGTGACGGTTTCGTAGGCGCTCCACGCGATGCTGATCATTTCTTCGCACCAGGTGTCCACGCCGTCGCCTGTGGCGGCCTGGATGACGGCGGGATGGCCGGCGAGACTGTCGGGCGAGGCGACTGCCTGCTCGTAGGTGGTTTGTCCTTGGGCGATGAGCCAGCCGCGGAAGTAGTCGAAGCCGTCGTCGGAGGCGCCGTCGTTGATCAAATATGCGGCTGCCCACAGGTCGGCGCGGTACGACTGCGTGAACAGATCCCACAGTGGTTGGGCAACCGCGAGGATGTCGGCGGGTTCGCGGGCGGTCAGCAGGGCTGCCATGCGAGCAGCGACGTCGTGCGCATCAACCGGCTCTGGCAGGTCGGCTCGTGCCTGGTCGACCAGCCGCCACGCATCATCGGTGTTCACGCGGCTCATTGTGATCATCGGGCGTCTCGTCATGCAAGGGAATGTCCGCAGCGTACCCACACCGGAGCCGCCGCCAGGCACGATCGATCTGGCGGACTCGAGAAAGTCGACGACCCGTAGGCACGTACGAGTGACCCGGCGACGACGAAGGGCAATAATGGGTCAGCTTCGTGAGCCTGGAGGGCCATGTCGACTGGGGTGTCCGCCGGATGACGGCAGGCGACGATACCTGGACGGTCGGCGCGGAGGGCAGCCAAGCCCTGCAGGTCGGGCCTAACAGCACGATGCACGCATACTTCCAGCAGCAGCAGCATGCCATCTCCTGGCCGCACCGGGTCGGGGTTGTGCCGTCGCTGGCGAGTTGCTGGCAGGCTCGGCCGGTCGACGACGCCGTGGCCCGGGCAGCAGAACCGGGGGGCCGGACGATGGTGCTCGCCGGGCCCGCCGGGGCCGGCAAGACCCAGGTGGCCGCGAACCTCGCTCACCGGCTGTGGCAGGACCGGCAGGTCGACCTGCAGGTATGGGTGACCGCAACCGCACCGGCCAACATCGTTGCCGCCTACGCACAGGCCGTCGCCGAGTTGACCGGCATCGCCGACCCGGACCCGGAGCGGGCTGCCGCGCAGTTCCTGGCCTGGCTGGCTCGCACCGACCGGTCCTGGCTGGTCGTCTTCGACGACCTGATCAACCCGAACGACCTGACCGGGCTGTGGCCGCCCGCTCAGCGCCCGCGCGGCCGCGTCGTCGTCACCAGTCGCCGCCGAGACGCCGCGCTGGCCGACGGACGGCACGTGATCGACGTGGACCAGTTCACCCCGGCGCAGGCCGTCGCGTACCTCAACGCCAAGCTCGTCACAGCGGCGCATCTGAACGACGATCCGGACGGCATCGCCCACGATCTCGGATACCTGCCGTTGGCCCTGGCTCAGGCGATCGCCTACATGGTCGACTGGGATCTGTCGTGCTCGGCGTTCCGGCGCCGGTTCACCACCGGGCTGCTGCGGGATCTCACCCCGCTGTCCCTGCCGGACCAGCACCCGGCCATCATGGCCGCCAGTTGGCAGCGCTCGGTCGAGCTCATCGACCGGCTCAGCCCCGGCGGCCTGGCGGGCTGGCTGGTCAAGCTGGCGGCCCTGCTGAACCCGGACGGGATCGTCCCGATTCACCTGTTCAGCAGCGAGGTGGTGGTGGACTTCTGCTCGGCGCGTACCGGGACCGAGGTCACCGCGGACCGGATCCACGACGCGCTGCGGGTCTTGCACCAGACCGGCCTCGCCACCGTCGACGGCCCGCACGACACGCTGCGGATGCACGCCCTGGTCAAGCGGGCCGTGCTGGAGGACACCAGCCAGGACGTCGCAGAAGACCTCGTCCGCACGGCGCACGCCGCGCTGTTCGGCTCGGGGTCACAGAGCGAGCAAGAGCTGCTGTTGAGTGCGACGCCGGCGCTGCTGCGCGGCGCCATTCCGCAACAGATCCGGCGATCCGCCGCCCCGGCCTCGAGTGCGCTCGTCGAGCGGTACCTCCGGGATGCCCACGACGCGCTGTCGGCCCTCGACCAGGAGCCTGCGACTCCGGACGCCACGGTCGCGAGACTTCGGCGGGAGGCCCGGCTGCAGGCGGACGACCTGCTCGCCGAGGCCCGGGAGCCGATCGCCATCGCGGTGATCGGTCAGTATGGCGCCGGCAAGTCCATGCTCGCCGGGACCCTGCTCGGCCGGCCCGACCTGCTGCCGGTGGGTGCCGGCCCCACCACGGGAAACGTGACCGCGCTGCACTTGTCACCCGGCCCGCCGGGCGAGCGGACCACGGTGGCCGGCCCACCGAACATCGTGTACTTCTCCGAGATCGAGCTCCTGCGCTGTCTGGACTACATGGTGGCGGAGCTCGTCGACGCGCTGCGCGCCGCCGGCATGCCTGGCGCGGCCGAGCAGTTCGCCGGGTACGACCCGGTCACCGACGGCTGGGACCGGTTCGACGCCTGGTGTCGCCGGCACGCCTGGCCTGGTGATGGTGCCGGGCCGGCGACAGTCGGCCACGTCCGCGCGATCACGGCGGAACTGCTGGCCGTGCGCGACGCACACCTGGCCGGGCCTGACCTGATCGGAGCTGTGGTCAGTGTGCCGCTGGAACTTGTCGAAGCGGCGCTGCGGCGCGATGACGGCGCGGTCGATCCGGGCCGATTCCCGCAGCGCCAGGGGTTGCCGGCCATGACGCCGAGCGGCGTGCGGCGCGACAGCGCTCAGTTGCGGCGGTCGTTCGCGCTGATCCGGCGGGTTGAATACCGGGTACGCGTGGACCCGGACCACTGGCCGATGGACGGCCTGCACGGTGACGACGAGATCGTGGTGCTGGACCTTCCGGGGCTGGGCGAGGGGCGCTCGGCCAGACGCGATGAATTCCTGTCCCGCGGCGCCCTGCTCTCCTGCCACACCATCCTGGCGGTGTCGAGACCGGGGCAGGCCGGGCAGGGCGTTCCCCTCGCCTTCTACGACATGCTGGAGCAGCACGGCCGCTCCCGCGCCGAGTTGCTGGACTCGACCATCGCCGTCGGCAACGCGTTCGACACCGTTGCGATTCCGATGTTGCCGCCGGGCGGCACGGTAACGGTGGAGATGCTGTGCGAGCGGTCGGACCAGTTCCGCGAACTGTACGAGGCGGCACGCGAACTCACCGGCAGGCGGCCCGGGCGTGTCGTGCTCACCTCCTCGGTGGCGGCCATCGCGACGCTCGACATCGCGACGTCGTTCGCCGCGCACGAGGCGGCGCGGGTCGAGGCCGCCCGCAAGGTGATCGCCGGTCCGGTGGCCCGTTGGGGCGCGATCGGCCGTCGGCTCGCGGCCACCGAGGCCGGCCACCCCTGGGCCGGCCTCGTCGACGGGTTCGCCGCCGACGGCGGCTTCCGCGCGCTGCGCCGAATCATCGAGGACCATGTCGCCGAGCACGGACGGCGGCACAAGCTGGATGACCTGCGCCGTAGGCGGGATCGGCTCGTCAGCACGCTGGAAGGCCTCGACGAGGCGGCGCCGGACCGCCGGCCGCCGCCTCCGGGCTGGGCGCCCGAGCAGGCCCGGGCGACCCTGACCCGGCTCGCCGACGACCTGCGCCGGCTGCATGATTCGGTGTCACGCGTCGTGAACGAGTTCCAGGACCCGTTTGCCGTGCACACGGTAGACGGGAAGCTCCTCGTCGAATCGATGCAGCAGGACACGGCCGCTGCGGTCGCCGCGTGGCCGATCTGGTCCGGCATGCTGTGGCGCGCCGAGGGCGGCACGCGACTCGCAGTGACGGGGCAAGACCCGCTCGGTTCGATCGAGGAGCAGTGCCGATTCACCTGCAACCAGCAGGTCGGCCGAGGCCTCCAAGCATTCTCCGCGAGTGTGCAGGTCTGGATCGCTCGGCGCAACGCGGACGCGGCGGAGCTACGCGAGCAGCTCGCGGACGACTCCGTGCGCGGACTGCTACGCGACGGGCTTGGGCGGCTGACCAACGAGCCCAGCGAGGTCGACGACCGGCTGCGAGGTCTGGATTTCCTGCTCGACTTCACCTGGGCCCGCCAGCGGTTCGATCGCGACGCACAGACGCGGGCAGCCGAGGCGATCGAAAACCGTTCATTCGCCGGGTTGGACGCAGCGCCGTCCGAGGCAGCGTCCTGGATCCAGGTCGTCCGGCTGCGAAGCACGATCAACAACATGGTCACTCGTGCGGTCACCGACCACCTGGCCGAGGAGATCTCGAGGTACCACAAGGAAATGCGCAGGGATCTCATGGTGGCCCGCAACCTGCTGCCGACGATGGCGGAGATCGAGCGCATGTTCCCCCCGCGCGGCGACGCCGACGCGGCCGGCGATTCGCCGCTGCGGCGGCTGGTACGCGAGTGGAAGGAGCGCGATGAGCGAGCAGTTCGTTGAGCCACCCGCGTTGCCTGGGTTCGTGGTGGTGGACTTCGGTACCTCTTCGTCCAGCGTCACGCTCTTCGACAGCAGGTTGCCAGGGGATGCCGACGAGGAGCAGTCAGCGGCGTTGCGGGCCGGGCTCGCCGCGCTGCTAGGGCAGACGCCGCCGGACACCCTGCGCGAGGAGTGGGCGGCCGCTCTCGCCGCTCTCGCCGCGGAGGTCGGCGCCGCCGTACCGGCCGCGGGCGTCACGGACGCCGAGACGCTCGCGGCGTGGCTGCCGGTCGCCGGGGCCAGTGACCGCTCCCTGCTCGACGCGGCCGGTCTCGCGTTCGAGCACCTGCTCGCCGCGGCCGGACCGGCGCTCCAGCGCTGGTTCGCGCCACACCTGCTGGCCTGTTACGACGAGGTGTTCCGGGTGCCGGCGCTGTCCTCGTACCAGCTCAGGCCGGTGGAAGTGGCCCCCAGTGACCCGCGCGGGCTGCCCCGGCGCCGCCTACTGACAACAGCCAAGGCCGACGAGCTGATCGGGCAGGTCTACCGGCAGTTGGTTGAGCAGGCCGAGACTTTCGCGACCAGCGGTACCGAGCCGGTCAGCATCGAGGAGGTCGTCGTCACCCTTCCCGGCGTGACTGCGCCGGCCGCGCGCCGCCGCATCGCCGACGTCATCCGGGAGAGTCTGGGCGGGCCCCACGTGGTGACCTCCTTCGACGAAGCCGTCGCCGCCGGCCTGTTCTTCCTCATGCGCGACCTCGGCCCGGACCCCGAGCGGGGCGTCGAGTCGTTGCTGGCCCGCTCCAGGCGCATCGGCGACGATCCGCCGACGTGGGAGCACAACATGCTGGTGATGGACATCGGCGCCGGTGGTACGGACGTCGCGCTGCTCCGGCTGACGATGGTCGACGCGAGCCGGCAGACCACCGACCGGACACCATCCGGCCGGTGGTACCGGATTCAGCCTCAGGTGATCGCCAGTGCGGGCGACGGGCAACTCGGTGGCGACTACCTCACTCTGCGGACCTTCCACTGGCTCAAGGCCAGGATCCTCGACGCCCTCCTGACCGGGCCTGGACACGTGCAGGCCCGCGCTCGCCTCCGCGAGCGGGTGCGCGCTCTCATTCCCGGTGCCACCGGAGAGGAATCGTTGGCCGCGCGCGTTGCACGGTCGGCAGTCGACGTGCCGGTCCCGGCTGAGCTGCTGGAGGCGCTGCGGGATGTCCTGCCGACCCACTTCCGCAACGACGCCGGCCCAGGTTCCGACCGACGGCTCGCCTTCCAGCGCCTCTGGAAACTCGCCGAGGATGTGAAGATCCAGCTGGGCGCGGCGGGTCGCATCCATCTCAGCCGCGAGCTGCTGGACACGATCCTCGATCCGATGGACCGTGCGGGCCGCCACCATCTGCGTCCTCTGGTGCCACCCGTCGGCATCGATGTGTCCAGTGGTGAGTTCGAGTCCCTGGCTCGGCCGGTGCTGGAAATGATGGCCCGGCTTGCCGGACAGCCGGTGACCACGCTCTCACGTCGCGACGAGGTGCAGCACCTCGATCGGGTCGCCCTGAGCGGCCGGACGAGCACGATGCCGCTGGCGCAGCGGGTGATTGCCGAACATCTGCCCCTCGTGATGCCCGAGCAGATCCGATGGAACCCGGCCTCGCTCACCGTCGCGGCCGGCTACGCGAAACAGGCGGTTTCCATCGGCGCAGGCTGGGGACGTTCGCTCATGAGCCGCAGTCACATCAACGCGACCGAAGAGCTGGCAGCCGGCCGCACGGTAGTCAGCGTCGAGCTGACAACCGAGCCCTACCCGATGCTCCCGTTCGATCTCGTACTGCTGAGACCGGCCTCAGCTATGCACACGCTTGTTCCAGCCGGTACCCGCATGAGCGAGTTCGAGGACGGCGAGCTGATCGCCGCCCGATCGGACTGGTCTGCCCTGCCGCCGCTGGTCGACGTGCACCGGGCGCTCGGCTCCGGCCAGTTCATGCAATGGGCATCGTTCCGATACGAGACCTACGCCCACGACGTCGAGATGGTGTCTCTCGACCGGTCGGTCTGGCTCTCCGACCAATCGGCACGACCACAGATGCAGATCGAGGTCGACCGGGAGCTCGACGCGCGAATCAACATCTGCTGGGGGGAACCGCACTACGTGGTGAACTCGAACGACGCCCTCGACATCCGCGACGGCCTTGCTGAGCACTGCTCGCTGATCGTGGACCAGCAGGTGGTGGTGCCGTCGTGGGATCCGGCGGCACCACTGACGGAACGGTTCCCGCTGTTCGTGCACGAGACCGGCGACGTGCAGAGCCCCGCGATTCCCGCTCTCGTCGCGGTGCTACCACCGGCCAGCCACGGCGGATACACCTTCCAGCTGCGACGACCCGACGGCAGCCTGTCCCCTGCCGGCGTGCTGCGATGCGATCCGGTGGCCGGCCAGTATGTGATCACGCTCGACGTGCGTGGCCGGCTGGCCCTCCATCGCGGCTGGCCCCCCTACTGGCGGGCCGCCAACCTGCGTTCCGTGGAGCAGACCCCAGGCGCGGTCTTCTCCACCAGGATGCTCGCCGGCGCGGACTGGCTGCGCGTGGGCTGGGACCCGTTCAGCGGCACGCACTGAACGTCGGGACAGGTCGAAGTCTGAAGGAGCTGTGACTGCTGATGATGACGCTGTCGTGCGGGCGACCGCCTGTGACCTGCTCGGTGTGCTCAGCGGACGACACGACGACGTCCAGGGCGACGTGGCGACCGCCCTGATCGCGCTCGCCGTGACCGAGGTCGACGACGACGTGCAGTGGTCTATCGCCCGGGCGTTGGGCGCCACCCACGACGGCCGCGCGGTGACCGCACTGGTGGACCTGGCCGGGCACGCCGATTCCGATGTGCGGTTCCAGGCCGCGCTGTCGCTGCCTTTGGTCCTCACCGTCAGCGACAGCGGCGCGGGCGTGGCGGCGCTGATCGCACTCTGTGCCGACGACGATCCCGAGGTGCGCAACTGGGCGACGTTCGGACTGGGCTGGACTCGCGCCATCGACGGTGATGATGTACGGCAGGCGCTGAGCCTGTTCGACGCCGTGCACGCGCAGCGCCCCGACCTGGACATCGCCATCTTCGGGGAGCGCTGCGAAGTCGGCCTGTGGCTTGGCGCATGTCGCCGTCCCGGCGGAGGTAGCGGGCGGCCGCTATGGAGCTGGTTTGAGGCGTAGATTGCGGCCGTGCAACTCCGTCCGGAACTCAGCCCGCCTGTCATTCCCAGCGATCGCATCAACGACCTGTGCGCCGCGATCCACTCCATCGAAGAGCTCCTGGAGTCCGGCGCCGACGCGAGTGCCGAGATCGCAGCGTTCAACGAGGACACCCGGCACACCTACGAGCCGTACCACTTCATGACGTACTGGTCGTCGCGCAACGTCGAAGATTTCGCGTTGGAGGCCGCCCGGCCGGCGTGGCCCAAGGTGCCAGACGTGAGCCGGGAGGAACTGGTGGAGATCGTCCGCCGCATCCAGTCGATGGACGCCGACACGAACTACTACCTGCTCCTCCTCGAGACCAACACCGTCCGCCCGGGAGTCAGTGACCTCATCCACTGGCCGCCTCCCGAACTCGTGGACGCCCCACCCGAGGCCATCGTCGACGAGGCACTTCGCTACCGACCGGTGGCGCTGTAGCACTGTTCATCGAACAGATGATCACGCCACGACCCGACACATGCCATGCCATGTGCGAGCGCGTGGAACGAGGACCTTCAGAAGGCTTGCAGTCGCACCCTCACGGGATCCGACACCTGTAATCTTGAGGACGAGTGCTCAGGGTGCCAGCAGTTCTGTAACCAACTGCCGCTCGGCCGCCGAGAGCGCGAATGGGCCAGCCGGATTGCGCGGCGCGTCGTCCATGTCGGGCACGCCTGCTACCCACGGCACGCGCCCCCAGAACACAACCTCATCGGAGACGGCCAGCGCGGCCAGCTTCGCAGTGTCGCCCGTGGCGCCCAGCGTCCGCATCGCGTCCGAGAGCACCGACACCGCCTCCGGCGTGTCGGCCGCCTCGTCACCGAACGCCGGCGCGAGCAGTAACAAGGTCTGCGCTCGCCGGACCCGGTCGGGCTGCCGCCCAGCGACGGCGACCAGCTCTGGCCAGGACAGCCCAGGCCCTCGCTGGTGCCCCTCCAAACTCGCGATCTCGATGACCTTCCGGCCGGATCCGGGCACGACGAGGTAGTCCACCCCGCCGTCGTCGGCGAAGTTGCGGAACACCACCGCGAGCTCGGCGTCGCCGCGAAGCTCGATCCGGAACACGGGCCACGATTGAGAGGCGTAGAGATCCTTCATTCGTTCGGTCACAACCGCTTCCGGCACGCCCCACGCCCGTGGCAGTACCTCGTCATCGTCGATGAACTGCTCCCGCCAGTGCGCCGCCCAGAAGCCGGGCCGCTCGGCGATGTGCCACCCGTCGACGGTGAGCGCCGCGACGTCCACCTCGTCCGGGAACATGTCCGCGTAACGAGGAAGGATCATGGGAGCACGATAACCGAGGGTCCGCAGCTGCAGGTGACGCGTCTTCCCCACGTAGGCGGCCGCGCACGTCGGCACCGAGCACCTGCTCGCCGCGCTCGTTCGGACCGGGCCGCCGGACGTCGTAGCGGCGCTCGCCGCGCGGGGTGCGACGGCGAGGCCGTCGCACCGCTGCTCGCCGAGCTGGCCGGCGGTCCCGGTGTCGAGACACCGCCGGAGCCTGTCCTGGACCTGCGGCGCGCAGCCCGGCGCCGCGCGCCGCGCCCGGTGTCGGGACGGCGGGCGGTCGGCGGGCTGGTCGTCCTGCTCACGCTCCTGGTGATCCTCGTGGTGTGCGTCTTGGGCCCGATCTTCGGCCCGTGACGAGGGCAGGGGCAGGCGTGTGAATCTGCCTCGCTACCGCAGAGGTGTCCGCCCGAGACCCCGCCTCACGTTCCCGGCGGGAAGTCGGCGGCGCGGGAGGCGGCTTCGGACCGGGTGATGTCGGTCAGCGCCTCGCGCAGCGTCGACGTCACCGCGTCGTACGCGGCGCTGCCCAGCACCAGCCGGTGCGGCGGAGGGTCCTCGGCCATCGCGGCGATGACCGCGCGGGCGCCGCGCAGCGGGTCGCCGGGCTGCGTGCCGTCCTGGGCGATCATCGCGGATCGGACGTCTTCCAGCATCCGGCGGGAGTCCGGGATGGTCTCGGTGAGCGGCTCGTCGGCGAAGCCGGCATAGGCGCGCGTGCGGAACGCTCCGGGCTCGACCGCCAGCACGCGGATGCCCAGCGGGGCGACCTCCTCACGCAGGACCGCCGTCACCGCCTCGACCGCGTGCTTCGCGGCGCTGTAGTAGCCGAACCCGGTCACACCACGCAGGCCGGCGACCGAGGACATGTTGACGATCCAGCCGCGGCGCCGCTCCCGCATGCCGGGCAGCACCGCACGGGTCACCGAGAGCAGCGCGAAGAAGTTCAGGTCGAACGTGCGGCGTACCGCGTCCTCGGCCATGCCTTCGATCGAGCCGTACCATCCGCGCCCGGCATTGTTGACCAGCACATCGATCCCGCCCAGGCGCTGCTCGGCCTCGGCCACCGCGGCGCGGACCTGCGCCGCGTCGGTGACGTCCAGCGGCAGGACCAGTACGCGGTCGCCGTACGGCCGCGCCCATTCCCGCAGCTCCTCGGGCCGCCGCGCGGTCAGCGCCACCCGGTCACCCGTCTCGAGCGCGGCGTCGGCGTACGCCTGGCCGAACCCGCCGGGCGTCCCGCCGGTGACGAACCACGTCCTCACGGCTCGATCACCAGCCGGACGATGACGGAGCCGCGCAGGGTGAACCGGTAGTGCAGGTCGACCTCTCCGCCCGGAAAATCGCCCTCCAGATGCTGCACCACGTCGTAGCGCTCCTCACCGAGCCGGGTGCCGGAGATGAGTTCGGTGGTGTACGTGTACTCGGACGCCGCACCGGCCAGCCACGCGCGGATCTCATCCGTACCGTGATAGCCGCGGCCGTCGTCGATCACTTCAGCGTCGGGTGCATA
This sequence comes from Dactylosporangium sp. NPDC000521, assembly GCF_042898305.1. Classification (NCBI taxonomy): domain Bacteria; kingdom Bacillati; phylum Actinomycetota; class Actinomycetes; order Micromonosporales; family Micromonosporaceae; genus Dactylosporangium; species Dactylosporangium sp. NPDC000521. The sequence goes on along the minus strand of NZ_JBIAYW010000020.1, from coordinate 41,659 downwards.
CGACGCGATCGCCCGGTCGACGTCCCGGGCGTTGTGGGCGGTCAGATATGTCGTGATTGCGGTGGGGAGGTTCATAAGCCAACCGTGGAGTCTCCCGCAGGGAGAGGGTCAAGACTGGACGCATGCGCCAAGGACTGACCATCGGAGAGTTCGCCACGCTGACCCACCTGAGCGTGCGGACGCTGCGCCGGTACCACGAGGCCGGCCTGCTCGAGCCCGCCGCCGTCGACCCGTTCACCGGTTACCGCTACTACGCCGCCGAGCAGATCCCGTCCGCGCAGGTCATCCACCGGTTGCGCGAGCTCGACGTACCACTCGCCGATGTGAGATCCATCCTCGCCGCCGACGACCCGCAACGGCGCGCGGACCTCATCGCCGAACACCTGCGCCGGCTGGAGGAGGAACTCGACCGGACCCGGGCCGCCGTCGTGTCGCTGCGCCGGCTGCTGCGCCCCGATCCGGAGGACCTCCAGGTCGAGCTGCGCTCCGTGCCAGCCCGCACCGTCGCCGCCGTCCGCGGCCACGTCACGCTGGAGGACTCGACCAGCTGGTACGACGCCGCGATGGCCGAGCTCGACGCCGCTTTCGGCCCGGCCGAGCGCACCGGCCCACCCGGCGGCCGCTACGCCAACGAGCTGTTCACCGCCGGCTCCGGGGCGATGACGGTGTACCGCCCGGTCCGTGAACCCCGCGCGAGCGGCCGAATCGAGGTCATCGAACTGCCACCGGTCGACGTGGCCATAGCCGTCCACTCCGGCCGGCACGACGACATCGACGTGACGTACGCCCGACTGGGATCCTGGGTGGTCGAACACGCCTTGGCCGTCGACGGCCCGGTCGACGAGACCTACGTGGTCGGCCCCCGCGACACCCCGGCACCCGGCGACTGGCGCACCGAAATCGGCTGGCCGGTGTTCCGCCTCACCCCAGGGGACTCAGATCGCTGAGGCGCACTGCGGTCGCGACTTGCTCGCTGTTCGTCGTGCCGCTCCCGGCCTGACCTGGACGGACGCGGTGATCGACTACAGTCGGCCCGTGCCGAGCGACGAGTTGCTGCTCACCGTTCCCGATCCGGCCACACCAAGACATCTGCGGCCTCGGCGAGGTGCTTGATGTGGGCCGCGCGCTGCTGCAGCAGCCGTCGCAGGTACGGCGCGAGCAGCACACGGGTCACCAGAAACCCGACCGGACCCAACGGCGCACTGACCGTCATGCGGTCGGTCATCCGCGTCCGGCCGCCACCGAGGTCGTCGAAGACGGGTTCGTGGCGAAGCGCCCTGAACGGGCCGCGGACCTGCTCGTCAGTGAAGTGGCGCGGCGGCTCGTACGCGGTGATGCGGCTGGTCATGCGCCACACGCGACCGAAGTGCCGCGCCCGCAAGGTGACCTCGTCTCCGAGCGCGACTCTTCGCCGTCCGGTGCTCGTGGTGGCTGTCTCCCCGCTCGTCGCCTGGGAGGGCGCGAGACCTGCGGCTACTTCGCGCGGGCGCGGATCTGCGCGGCGCAGCCCTCGGCGACGGGCGCCCAGTCGGTGCCGAGCACGTTCAGCGATGCCGCTTCCGGGTCCGATCCCTGGCGGACGACGGAGCCGAAGAACGCCAGCATCTTGTCCTCGCCGAACCGTTGCGCCAGGCAGGTCACGGTGAGCAGGGCCAAGCCGTACCGGGCGCGCTGGTCGTCGTCGGACGCACCCGCCGGCATCGCTCCGAGCGTGACCGAGCCGTCCCAGCGCCCGGCGCGCAGGTAGCGGCGCACCGACGGCAGCCGGTCCCGGGTCCACGAGCCGTCCCGGTCCGCGACGTACTCCGCCAACCCCTCCGTCAGCCACCACAGCCGCCGCGGACCGGGCTCGTCGCCGACGCTCACGACGTGCGCGAACTCGTGCGCCAGCAGGTTGACCAGCCCGTCCGTGCCTGCCTGCTCGGCTTTGACCGCGACCCCGTAGGACCCGACCGCGTAACCGTCGAAGCTGTCGCTCTGGCCGTTCCACCAGGTACTCCACTGCTCCGGCCCGGCGACGTAGACGACGTAGCGCTTCGGCGGCGGCCCCCAGCGGGCGAACCTGTCGGCGATGTCGGCGGCCCGGTCGGCGGCCGCGAGGAACCGGTCGAGCTGCCCGGCGAGCACGGCCGGCCCGGCCACGATGACCCGCCGCCCCTCGACGGCCTGCAACGCCGTCATGTCCCACGGCAGCACGGTCCGCTGGAACGAGGTCGCGACGGCCCGGCTGTCCCGGATCGTCCACGTACTCGGCAGCAGCAGCTCGACGGGCACGCAACCGGGGTCGCCGAGGCAGTACCCGATCTTCACCGTGACGGTCAACCGGTCGCCGATGTCCGGCGGCATGTCCGCCACCTGCGCCGTCCACCGCGCCACCCGCAGCGCCCGCAGCGAGTGAAACCGTTGCGTGAACTCGTCGTACAACCTGACGTCGACGGATGCCAGGTAACCGTCCAGGTCCCCGGCGAGCAGCGCCTGCCCCTGCGCGGCGAGCCCCGCGTTGATGAGGTCAGCCTTCACGTCAGGGAGGCTCCTCAACTGTGTGGGCGAGGCTGAGGCGGCCCGGGTCGCGGCGATGGTCTCGGGCTTCGCGTCGAGCCCGACCGCCAGGAACACCGCCGCGGCGAGGACGGCTACGGCGGCCGCGGCCACCAGCACCGGCCACCGCCGCGCAGGCGGTCCCGGCTCCGGCGGTGCGGGCGGCCTCACGGGGGATGTGGTGAACGGCAGCGGCACGCCGTACCCACCCGCCCGGACGGACTCGACGGGCCGCGGCTCGTCGTCCTCGATCTTCACGCGCGCAACGTACTGGATCTCCGTACCGCCCGCTACCAGCGCAGTGTCGTACCGTCGCTGTCGTGTAAGAAAGTCGCGCTCCAGTTCGTCGACCCTATTGATCATTTTTGGGTCCACGTTGAGCATCGGACAGCGGATGCAGGCTTCTCTGAACTGATCTGCTCGGTCGACGAACGACACCTCGGGAGAGCGGATCAGCGGCGGCAAGACAGAGCGAGCCGGCGCCGGGACAGGTCGATTTCGGTGATGGTGACGGTGACCTTGTCGCCGATCCGGACTGCTTGGTCTGGCGTCTCGATGGGCGTGGTGGAGAGTTCGTTGAGGTGGACCAGCCCTTCGATGCCGTCCGTAACGCGGACGAATGCTCCGAAGGGCACCAGTTTGGTGACCGAGCCATGCAGGATCTGCCCCACCTGAAAGGTGCGAGCGAAGTCCACGAAAGGATCAGGCTGGGTGGCGCGAAGCGACAGACGGGCCTCACCATTGGTGGTGTCGAAGGCGAGGACTTCGCAGGTGACATGCTGTCCTGTGGAGACGATCCCGGACGGGTCCTCGAAACTGCTCCAGGACAGCTCGGGCATGGTGATGAATCCGACCCCGATGAAGGTGGGGTGTTTCGGCCCGTCGTCCAGATCCACGAAGACGCCGAACCTCTCGACGGCCGCCACGGTGCCCGACAGGCGCTGTCCCCGGTGAAGAGCCTTGAGGAAGGCCCAAAGCTGCGGATTCTCGGTCGCTGACCGTGAAAGCAGGACCCGCCGCCTCAGGTGATCGACAGTGATGACTTCGGCGGAGACCCGGTCGCCGATCTGAAGGATCTCACCGGGCGATCGTTGGAAGGATCGCCAGGAGTAGTCCAGGCAGCCGATGAAGCCGACCGGGTCGTCGGCGAAGCCACCGAGCAGCACCGCTGCTCCTGGCGGCGCAACTTCCGCGACGGTTCCCGTCAGGGTGTCACCGATGCTCACGGTCGCCATGAACGCCGTAAGGGCTTGGCCGTCTTCCATCGTCTTCATGATTCCAAGGCGCTCGCAGGGTGTTCAAACAGGCGGCCTTGTGGTGGTAGTCGCGCCGGTCACCGGGTGTGGTCGTCGCCAGGGGCATACCGGCTCCAGGGGCTGCCTGCGCAATGCTGGCGGCAGCGCGGCTGGACCAGCCCGGCGCGCGATGCCGGCGGGGCGTCGGCGATGCTGTGCACATGGAGTACGTGTCCAGAGTGCCGCGACCGCCGCTGGACGGGCTGATCGATGACCTTTACTACCTGGAGGGTGCGCCGCCGTACGGCCGGCTGACGCTGCCGCCGATGCCGGCGGCGCTGCTCATCGTCAACCTCGGGGCGCCGTTCCGCATCCGCGCCGGCACTGGCACCGAGACGGCCGAGTACGCCGACGGCTGCGTCATCACCACGCCCACCCGCGCGTTGGAGTTCGGCTACCCAGTCCGGACCCGGTCCGTCGGCGTGCACGTCAAGCCGTGGGGGCTGGCGCCGTTCCTGCCGATGCCCGCGGCCGAGCTGTGTGACCGGCCGGTGACGGTAGAGCAGGTTTGGGGCCGGCCCGCCGTTGCTGAACTGCGAGACCGGCTGGCCACGGCGGACGGACCGCACGAGATGCTGACGCTGCTCGAGGAGGAGCTGATGCGACGGCTGTGCGAGACCGCCGGCGTGGGGCTGGTCCGCCATACGAGCAGCGTCATCGCAGCGACCAGCGGGGCGGTGGCGATCGGCGACCTGAGCGTGGCAGCCGGCGTCAGCAGCACTCATCTGGTACAGCGGTTCAAGGAGCACATCGGCGTCACGCCGAAGCGGCTGGCCCGCACCTACCGCTTCGCCGCCACCGTGTTCGCGATCGACCCCGCCGGACCGATCGACTGGGGCGACCTCGCCGGTGGCGCAGGCTACTTCGACCAGGCCCACTTCGGCCACGAGTTCCGGGCGTTCACCGGGTTCACGCCGACCCGGTACGTCGAAGTCCGGCGGCGGTTCCTGCGCGAACATCCCGGCCACGTGATGGACGGCTGGCCGCTGCCGGCCGATTGATTTCTTACAAGAGCGCCAGCTCACGACGCGATAATTTGGGGGCACCCGAATGCAGAGGAGAGCCCCGTGGGCAAGGTGGTCGTGTACAGCTCGGTGTCGGTGGACGGCTTCGTCGCGGACGAGCATGACCAGCCCGGACCGCTGTTCGACTGGTTGTCCAGCGGCGACGTCCCGTTGGACGAGAGCGGCGCGCTGAAGGTGTCGCAGACGTCCTACGACTACACCCGGCCGTACTGGGACCAGATCGGGGTGACAGTCGTCGGCCGCCACGTCTTCGACATGACGGACGGCTGGGACGGGAAGCCGCCGGGCGGGATCGACCACGTGGTCGTCGTGACGCACCGGCCGGCGCCCGAGGGCTGGGACCCCGAGGCGCCGTTCCACTTCGTCGACGGCGTCGAGGCAGCCGTGGCCAAGGCGCAGGAGCTTGCGGGTGACCGCATGGTCGAGGTCGCCGCCGGCGACGTCGGTGGCCAGGTGCTTGCCGCGGGTCTGGTCGACGAGGTGCGCATGGACGTCGTACCCGTGGTGTTCGGGTCCGGCAAGCGCTACTTCGGGTCGGTCGACGCGCAGCACCTGTTGGAGGATCCTGACGTGGTGATTCAGGGCAACCGGGTGCTTCACCTGCGCTTTCGGGTGCGCCGTTGACCGACCTCGTTGGCGGTGCGCTGAGCACTTCCGTGAGGTCTTCACCAAGCCGTAGCGTCCCTCTTCGGCCAGCTGCGGGACCGTCGGTCGGGCAAGCACGCGAAGATGGTTGCGTGAAGGCGATCTACCCAGACAACGGCGATGGCGACCCGGAGGCCGTGCCCGGCGTGTGCCCCGAACCCCCAGGCGCTGCCGGCGTCAGGTCACTCACGCTTGAAGTCGACGGAGAGCTGTTCGCCCTCAGTCCGAACGAGTTCGGAGGTACTGACTACGCGTGGCTGAGCGGGCCGAACCCCGGCTACGGATTCGGCGTGAGTCCGACCCTGAACCTGTCGCTCGACGAGCACATCGAGAACATCCGCGGCTTCCTGGCCCAGGTTGACCCCGCCACGGGGTACATCGAGGACGACTGAGCCAGAGAACCGCTCGACGTCGCAGTCCACTGCGCGGAGCTCGCAACCACGGCACGTCCTCAGGCCGGCATGCGTGGACAGCCACAACACTGGCGACTCATCGGGGCCGACTTGCCCGTTCCTCTACCCTTGGCGGGATGATCAGTACCGAGGGATCCCTGCCGCGCGCGTCGCCTGCTGCGACCCTTCGGCGGCGTCGGTGGCTGACCGTGCTGCTGTGGCTGCTCATCGCGCCGTTCGCGGTATGGGCGGCGGCGCGGGTGTTCGGTCTGGAGAGCGGCTACCCGACCATCCAGCTCATCGCCTTCACCCCCTACATCGCGGTGGTCTCGCTGGTGCCGCTGGCGCTCGCGGTGCTGACGAAGCGGATCTGGCCGGCGGTCGCGGCGGCGGCTGTGGTGGTCGCATTCGCCGCGTGCGTCCTACCGCGCTGGATCGCCGACACCGACGCCGGGGTTCCGGCAGGGCCGACGCTGCGGGTGATGACCGTCAACATGCTCTACGGCCAGGCCGACCCCGACCAGATCGTGCGCCTCGTCCGCGACGGCGCCGTCGACCTGCTCGCCGTCCAGGAATACACCGCGGAGGGGCGTGCCGCACTGCGTGCGGCCGGGCTGGAGGAGACACTGCCGGACGCGGTCACCTATCCGCGGGCCGACGCGGGCGGCTCGGCCGTCTACAGCCGCTTCCCGCTCGCGGACAAGGGATACCGGCAGCTCGCCGGCGGTTTCATGCAGGCGCACGCCAGCGTGCAGGTGCCGGACGCCCCGGAGGTGTACGTCGAGTCGGCGCACCCGTGCGCCCCGATGGGCCGCACGACGGACGCCTGCTGGCTGGCCGATCTCGCGGCGCAGCCGGCGGCGACCCCAAGCGGGCCGGTCAACCTGCTCATGGGCGACTTCAACTCGACCCTCGACCACAAGGCGTTCCGCCGGGTGGTGGCGAAGGGGTACCACGACGCCGCCGACCTCGCCGGTGCCGGGCTCTCCACGTCGTGGCCCTACGACAACCGGTGGTACTTCCCGAGCGTGACGCTCGACCACATCCTCGCCGACAAGCGCGTCGGAGTGCGGAAGGTCGTGATCCATCGCATCGCGGGGAGCGACCACCGGGCCGTGTTCGCCGAACTGGCGCTCCCGAAGGCCGGCGGCTGACCCGCCCGGAAGATCCCTGACGGTCGGCCGGTGCTTGTCAATGCGGAAGCCGTCGCGACGTACCTGCCGCGCGATCACGCCTACTGGGCCGCGCGCCTTGCTGATGTCCGGCCTGTGCTGAGTTTGTGGAGATTCGCCGGTCCGGGTCGACGGCAGATGCGAATCGGTCGACCATGTCCATGGTGAAGAGCACTCGGAGCATTCCGGCCACCATGGCGCTCGTGGCCGGCGCCGTCATGCTGGCGTTCGACCTTGCCGTGCAGTTCCAAGCGCACGTCGGGTCGTGGCATCTGGTTGCGCTCGCGCCGCTGGAGCCGCCGTCCCGCGCAGCGCTGCTCTTCGCCGCCGGGCTGGTGCTGCTGGCAGCGGCGAGTTGGCGGGTGTCGGACAAGAAGGTCGTGGCGCGCGTGCTGACCGTGTTCGCCGGGGTGCTCGCGCCGCTCGCCGTCATCGTGGCCGCGGCCGCCAACGTCGTCGAGACAGGCAAACACGAACGTTCCCCGGCCCATCGAGCAGCGGTCTCGCCGGACGGACAGCACGCGCTGTACGCCCGGTCCGTGCACAGCCTGGGCTACGACGACATGTGCTACCGGTTGCGTACCACCGGTTGGCTGGTGCGCGAGAGTCGGGTCGATGTGGCCTGCGTCAACGGCATACCGGTCGAATTCGCCGACGACAGCCATCTGCGGGTAGGTACCAGGACGATCGCCTTCTCCGGTGTCGCAACGGCCGAGACCGTCTACCTGCCGAACTCGGACTAACGAACTGGCGTCCGGCGTCCCGGTGCCGGCCAAGATGTAGAGAGCGGCGAAGGTCGCGGCCGCGTTCGACTCGTCTGGAATGTCGCCTCCCCAGACGGCGAGGTCGTACGTCATGGGCAGTGAGCATGCATGGGCAAGGACGAGCCTGACCAGCAACACCCTGACGGGCACGGCTTCCGACTGCGCGCCAAACCAATGCTCTGCATCGACGAACTCGGTTACATCGAAGTCGACAAACGCGGCGCGGAACTGTTGTTCCAGGTGCTCACGGAACGGGAGGAGAACGCCTCCGTCGCGATCGCGTCCAACGAGGCGTTCTCCGGCTGAACCAAGACCTTCACTGACCCCCGCCTCTGCGCCGCGATCGTCGACCGAGCTCAGCGTCGGATGCGGTAGCGGATATGGGTTGCCTCCGGCGTGTCGATCACCCGGACGATCTCCAGCTCGACGAGCGACGGCAATACGTCGAACAGCCGGCGGCCGTGACCGAGCAGCACCGGGATCAGATGGATCTGCACCTCGTCCAGCACTCCGGCCTCGATCGCCCGCTGGCCGGTGTACGCACCGCGCACCTGTACGTCCCGGTCCCCGGCGACGGCCTTCGCCTGCGCCATCGCGCTTTCGATCCCGTCGGTCACGTACGTCACCAGGGGGTAGCCCCAGCGGGCGGCCGGGCCGGGCGGGCGGTGGCTGGGCACGATGATCGGAAGGCCGGCATGACTACCGCCCCAGTGATCCATCAGCTCGGCGGTCCGCCGTCCCGCGAGGACCGCACCGGCCGCGCTCCACTCGTCCCGGAACTGCTTGACCGACGGCTCTCCGTCCACATCGGCCCACTTGTGCAGCCGCTCCCCGTCGTCACCCCCGAGGAAGTCGTCGGGATCGGCGATGTAGCCGTCAAGGGACACCGACATGTCGAGCACGGAAATGGACACCTGGCCTCCTCGGTGAGCTGCGAGCGGATCATCGCTAGTTTGGACGGATGGGCGTGACAGTGTTCTGTCAGATCGGTGAAACTGCACCGGTGATGGCGAGGCGATCCGTGTGCTGACCGTCGACCTGCTGGGTCCGTTGCGGGTATCGGTCGGCGCGCGGCAGGTCGAGCTGCCGGCCGGGCGGTTGCGCGCGGTGCTGGCGGTGCTGGCGATGTCGGCGGGTCGTACCGTGCCGCTGGAGCGGTTGTCGGCCGCGGTGTGGGGCACTGGTCCCGGTGGTGACCAGCGGGCCAACGTCCGCACGAGCATCAAGCGGTTGCGCCGGGCCGTCGGCACCGCGGGTGAGCAGCTGGTCGCGGCCCGTCCGGGTGGCTACGTGCTGGCCGTGGAACCGGACCGGGTGGATGCGCTGCGGTTCGGCCGCCTGCTCGACGAGGCCGCGGCGGCGCCGGACCCGGCAAGGGAAGGGTCCCGGCTGGCCGCCGCCCTGGCGCTGTGGCGCGGCGTCCCGTTCGACGGGATCCGGTCGGACTGGCTGGAGCGGTCCGTGGCCCCGGCTCTGCGGGAGCGGTACCTGACCGCGTTCGAGCGGCGGGTCGACCTGGACCTGGCGGACGGATCGCGCCCGGACGCGTCGGAGGCGGCCGAGTTGGCCGAGCGGCATCCGTTGCGGGAGTCGCTGTGGGTGCGGCTGCTGCGGATCCTGGAGGCGGCCGGCCGCCCCGCCGAGGCGTTGGAGTTGTACGAGACGATCCGACGCCGGCTCGCCGACGAACTCGGCGCCGACCCGAGTCCGGAGCTCCGGCAGGTGCACGTGGACCTGTTGGCGCACGGCGCGCGGACCGTGCCGGGCGGGCGTACGGTGCCCAGGCAGCTGCCGGCCGCCGTCGAGGGCTTCGCCGGGCGGGAGGCGGAGCTGGCGGCACTGGACGCATTGCTCGGCGCGCCGGACGGCAGGGCGTCGGGGTCCCCGCGGGTCGCGGTGATCGCCGGTACGGCCGGTGTCGGGAAGACCACGCTCGCCGTGCACTGGGCGCACCGGGTCGCCGACCGGTTTCCGGACGGTCAGCTCTATGCCGGGCTGCGGGGATACGACCCGTCGGGGGAGGCGGTGGCACCGGAAGCGGCGATCGTCGAGTTTCTCGTCGCGCTGCAGGTACCGCCGCACCGAATCCCGGCCGGCGCGGCCGCTCAGGCCGGGCTCTACCGCAGCCTGCTGGCCGGGCGGCGGATGCTGGTGCTGCTGGACAACGCCCGCGACGCCGATCAGGTCGCCCCGTTGCTGCCCGCGGCGCCCGGTTGCCTGGTGGTGGTGACCAGCCGGGACCACCTCGCCAGCCTGATCATGACCTACGCAGCGCGTCCGCTCGCCCTCGACCTGCTCCCGGCGGATGAGGCCAGGCGGTTGCTGGTGAACCGCCTCGGCCCGGATCGGATCGCCGCCGAGCCCGCCGCCACCAACGAGATTGTCCGCCGCTGCGCCGGGCTGCCGCTGGCATTGGCGATCGTCGCGGCCCGCGCCGCGATCCGTGCCACCCATCCGCTCGGTACGCTCGCCGATGAGCTCCGCGACGCCCTCGGTGCGCTGGACCGCGCCGTCGATGTGCGGGCGATCTTCTCGTGGTCCTACCAGACGCTCGATGACCCGGCGGCGCGCGTGTTCCGGCTGGTCGCCGGCCTCCATCCCGGCTCCGGGAGCACAGTCGCCGCGGCCGCGAGCCTGGCCGGCGTCCCCGAATCGCATGTACGGGCACCGCTGGCCGAGCTGACCCGCGCCACCCTGCTCACCGAGGTGGCCCCCGGACGTTACACGTGCCACGACCTGCTGCGCTCCTACGCCGCCGAGCTGTGCGAGACGCACGACGCGGACCGGACAGCCGCGCGGCGCCGCATCGTGGACCACTACGCTCAGACCGCGTACGCCGCCACGGTGCTCCTGCACGGGCACATCGACGCGGCCGTCCCCGACCCGCCCGCTGCGGGCGTCTGCGTCACCGCCTTCACCGGACCCGACGATGCGCTGGTCTGGTTCGCGGCCGAGCGTCCCGCCCTGCACGCCGCCCTGACTCTCGCCGCCGACCTCGGCCTCGACCGGCACGCCTGCCACCTGGCGCGGGCGTTGTTCGACATCCTGCACCGGCTGGGTCGCTGGCACGACCGGCCCGGCACCCAGCAGGCCGCCGTGGCCGCCGCGCGCCGGCTGAGCGATCCGCTGGAGGAGGCCCGCGCGTACCGAAACCTGGCCGTCACGCTGGCCGACCTGGGCCGCTTCGACGACGCTCACCGCAACCTCGACACGGCCCTGGACCGATCCCGGGACGAGCCGGCCGGTCAGGCGTGGACGCACTACCACCGCGACCTCGTATACGCCATCCAGGGCCGGCAGGCCGATGCGCTCGCCGCCGCCCGGCGCGCCCACGACCTGTTCGAGCGGCTCGGTGACGACGTCGGCCGAGCCATCGCGCTCACCAACTGCGGCTGGCACCAGGGCCGGCTGGGCGACCACGACCGGGCCGTCGACCTGTTGGAGCGGGCCCTCGTCCTGCACCAGAAGCTCGGCAACCGTGGCCACGAGGCTCACACGTTGTCCTGCCTCGCCGACACCCGACTGCAGTCGGGCGACCCCGGCCGCGCCGCCGACTACTACCGGCAGTCCCTCGACCTGTTCCGGGAGCTCGGCGACCGGTACGCCGAGGCGAGCCTGCTGGCCCACCTCGGCGCCTGCCACCACCTCGCTGGGGACCTCGCGACCGCCCGCGAGCAGTGGCGTCAGGCCGACACGCTCCTCGACGACCTCGACCCGGACACCGCTGACCAGATCCACACCCAGCTGTCACTCACCGACAGGTCCGTCGCCGACGCCTTCCGCCGGAGCCGGCGCCGCTGACCAGAGCCAGCAAGTGCCGGCTTCGTCCGTCATGGCCACCCGACCCGTGGCAGGCCACATGAACCGAAGATGCTGAAACGCCAGACGTTCGGCCGCTGCGGGCAAGGAGGTGCTCCGCCACAACTTCAGAGGGAGTGTCATCACGCTCATCGGCAGGACGGGAAACCTTGGCCTCGCCGTGCTGGTCACCCGCTGTGACGTGCACGGCCGGCCGCCGCACACCAACGGCGGCATGAGCGGATGGCGTTCAGGACATCCTCAGTGCTCCCGATGGGAGTCGCGGGTCGCCCACCACACCACCGGTGCCGCGATGGTCAGTACGACTGCGCCGCAACAGGCGCCGAGGGAGATGGGGTTGAGCATGCTGATCGCGCCGTCGTAATCTTCGTCGGCCGTCCAGAAGATCCCGATGCCGCACAAGATCATCGCGCCGACGAGAGATCCGAGGGGCGGGGCCCACTGCCACGACCGGTGGTCGCGCGGCGGCCGCGACGGATCTTGCATGCGCCCACGGTACACACAATCGCCATGTATGCGCTCATCGGCACGAGTACGCACGGAGGCCAAACGGCGTTGCTTACGAAGCGTGACGGTCATCAGTCGCCAATCGCGCGACCGGCGGCATAGAGGGCGTTGGCCGCCCAGGAGCGGTCTTGGTGTGAAGGGTCGTACGAGGGAGGCGCACCGGGCATACATGCGAGATTGTCGTGGCCGGATGCCGGTCCGAGGGCCGGGGCTACAGGTGGAAGGTCTTTGAGCGATCGAGCACCAGGCGACGTTCGGCGGCCTCGGCGGCAGCCACCACCCTGCGGTTGCGGGCGTGGACCGCGCGCAGCCGGAGCGACCCGGGTGGGGCCTGGCTCACCACGGCAACGGGCAGCGCGACCAGCGCCGTGAGGACGAACGACCACAGTGCGATCGGCGGCGGGTCGAACACCGCCCGCAGCGCGAGGCCGAGCATCGGCAGGAGCACGAGCCCGACGCCCAGCACCGTCGCCGGCAGCGTGAACGGCCACGCCACCCGCCGCACCCGGCGCAGCCGCCGGCGGTGGTCCACCGGTGCGGGCTCCCAGACCGCGATGCCGTAGGACCGCAGGAACGCCGGGCCCACCACGCGGTCGGTCGCTGCGCCGCCGCCGGGCCAGCCGGTTGACCGGTACGGCGCGACCTCCGCCGTGGCCGGCCGCCGCCGGCCACGGGCCTTCGCAGCGCGGCGGTGGTCGGCGAACACCGCGACCTCGGCCAACCACGCTTTCCGGCTCGCGGTGAGCGCCTCCAACGCGGGAACGAGCCGCGCGGGATCCTCCAGCGGACCGAACCACTCCCGCAGGTAAGCGAGCGTGGCGGTGTACCCGTACGGAGCGTAGCTCGACACGCACCGCCGCAGCGCCCGGATCCGGTCCGCCGGCGGCCGCGCGGGGTCGCGCGCGATCCTGGCGTTCCGTTCGAAGCCCACCGTCTCAGCCTGCGGCGGGATCGGGCAGGCCGGCCTCCTTGCGGGCCAGCGCAAACACCTCGGCGTGGTCGCCGAAGTACCCCCACGGCATGACTGCCGGGCGGGGGCCGCCGCGCTCGAGGTGCGGCCGAGCCCGCTCGAGCACGGTGGCCTGGTAGTAGAACGTGGCGAACGCCTGGTGTGCCGGGCGGGTGGCGGGATGGTCGGCGAACCGGTCAGCATCCGCGAGCAGCCGGTCCGACGCGGCGTCGACCTCGGCCCGCACCGTCTTGTTTGACGTGTAGCGGGTGTACCGCCAGAACCGCGACAGCACGTTGCCCCGCATGGTGAGGTCGACGAGCCCTTCGATGTGGGCGTACGCGACCAGCGCCCACAGTGGGTGGCCCGGAGGCAGCGGTTCGGTGCGGCCGCGGGCGTAGGCCAGCGCCTGCTCCTGGCTGCCGTACCACTTGCGGGTGAGCGACACGAGCCGGGAGATGTTGGCGCTGTAGAGGTCCGGGGCACGCCGCTCGACCTGGGCGAACAACTCGTCGAGCTCCCCGTCGTGCTCGACGGCCCCCATCGCGCACCCGAACAGCTCGCTCCACGGCACCGGGTCGGCCGGGGCGAGACGAGCGGCCCGGCGCAGCGCCGTGCGGGCGTGACCGGCGAGGTTCAGCATGCCCTCGATCTGCTCGTCGCTCGTCCGGGAAATGATGTCCGCGCCACGGGCACTCGCCGCAGCAGACGACAGGGCCGCTCCCAAGAGCAGCCAGCGGTCGGGATCCTCGCCCTCCTGCGCCAGCGCCCGCAGGTCGCGCAGGGCGTGCTCACCGACGCTGCCGAGGACGTCTACGTACAGTGCCCGGCGGTGCGGGTCGGACCGAGTGGCCGCGAGCAGCGCCAGCCCGGGGCGGGCATCGCGGTGCAGCAACGCCCGCATCGCCGTCTCCAACCGCTCGTCCGACCAGGCCAGCGTGACCTCCACCGGCACGTCGTCCTGCCTCATCGCCCCTCTCGCCCACGCAACACGTCGGATTATACGTGCGACGCCGCAGGCGCTGGCCTCGGACGATCGGCCATGCGAGCTCCACGCCAGCAGTACCGGCAGCACAAGCAGACCCGGGACGGCGAGACACGACCTTCAGAACATCCTCCGTTCGGCACGAGTACGCACGGAGGCTTCCGGCGTTGCTTACGAAGCGTTACGATCATCAGTCGCCAATCGCGCGACTGGCGGCATGAGTACGCGGCCGATCAAGCAGGAGTGGTGACCGGCGGAGACGGCGCGTTGTGGTACAGGCTGACGCTGACACCCCGTTCGCCGCACAGTCCGCGGCAAGCCTGCCCAGGTCGCGCATCTCCCCGACGAACAGCCCGATGTGCGGGATCACCACCTGGTGCAGCGGGAGGGTCCGGGTACCGGGCCGACTTCTCGCCGGGCTCGCTGTGGGAGCTCGATCGGTTCTTCGAGGTTGAGGCACCGGACGGCCAGCCTCGCCCGAACGGCTTGCTCGCGCAGCAGCTGGGTGCACGGCTGTTCGCCCTGGGCGCCTACGTCGGCGAGGTGGTGCGTCGCCACACCGGCGCGGCATGGTCCGGCGATGACGACGACCCGGCCGCCGAAGTCAACATTGCGCTCGACCTGCCCGACGGCAGGCGCATCTGGCCCGTCCAGCGGGTGATGAAGCGCTTCTCCAACGGCGGTGAGGACGGGCTCGTCGCGTACGGCGCGGCACTGGGCCTGGACACCGGCAGCCAACCCGCCACACGACGACGCCCGTGGTTCCGCCGACGGTGACGCGCGGTCGCAGATGAAACCAGCGGTACATCACGTCCACGAGCGTCAACCGGTCCGGTCCTGAACCACACGCCTGAGCATCCGACCTCCCTGAGCGTCGCAGCGCCACACCGGTGCGAACGGACCGCGGGCAGAGGCTTGGCGTCCAGGCAGAAGGTACAGTTCGTCGGCGTTCTCCCCCAGCCGGCAGCCCACCATAGGTCGCTAACGTCGCAGCCCCACGCCGGACGGCCCGCGTGGGCAGTGACCCAAAGGCTGCGTTGTGGTGCGCCACCGGCGGTCGGATGCAAACGGATGGAAAGGACGCACGGCGTGGAGGATTGGGCGTTCGACGACGACGTCATGGAGCGGTTGACGGCGACCGACGGGTTGACCGTCGAAGCACCCACGTTTCGGCCCGAGCTGGCAAAGGCGGTGGTGACGGCACTGCGCGCCGCGTACGACATCGATGTCGTGGTGGGCTGCCTGTCGCTGGGAACGCTGCCGACCCTGCTCGAGGCCGCAACGGCCGAGCCCGACGAGGATGACCGTGAACTGCTCGACGAGGTCATCGAGCAGTTGTTGTCGTCCCAGCCCGGCGAGGGCTGTGCCGCGGTCCGGCAATGGGCGGCGGCCGACGATCCGCGTGTGCGCGCCGCCGGGCACCTCGGCCTCGGCCGCTTCCGCGCCGCCGGCGGCGACTCCTGGCTCGCCGGCGGCTGGCGCGACGAGGACGAGGCGCTCGTTGCGCATGGGCTTGCCGACTCCGATCCGGCCGTCCAGGCGGCCGCCCGCGCCGCATACCTGGCCGACGACGAGTGAGTGGGCCTTGCGCCAGCATCTCGTCGATCATCAACGAGCAAGATCACCGGCTTAGGGGCCCAGGTCTGACACGCACCGCGGGCGCGACCGGCCCCGACGTCGCGGCGGCGAGAGCGCCGCGGGAGCCGCGTGAACGCTCACTGTAGCGACAAGGAGAGCCGCGACGCGCGCCAGCCGGCGTGCCGGCGGTCGGCGATGCGATGGAGCCGCTTCGGCCGCGCGTTCTGAGACAGCCGCCGGCTGACCGCGGCTTGAGCAGATCGCCGGATCGGTCGCGCGCTCGATCTGCGGTCTGGTTCGCACCACGACGGTGTTGAGTAGGTGGGATCGGGCGCCGATGAGAAATGGCGCCGGCAGGCGTCTGAGTACGGTCCGGTGAAAACGCGCTGCGCGCATCAAGGGAGAGCAACGAGATGAGACCACTTCGATACTCGATCAACGTCACACTCGACGGCTGCTGCCATCACGAGGCAGGGATCAGCCCAGACGAGGAGTCGATGCGCTACTGGACCGCGGAGATGGCACGAGCCGATGCCCTGCTGTTCGGCCGGGTGACCTACGAGATGATGGAGTCGGCGTGGCGGCAGCCGGCCACGGGCACGTGGCCTGACTGGATGGGTGAGTGGCAGATCCCGTTCGCCGAGACCATCGACCGGGCGAAGAAGTACGTCGTGTCGAGCACGCTGAGCGGGGTCGATTGGAATGCCGATCTGGTGCGAGGCGACTTGGGGCAAGCGGTTCAGCGGCTCAAACAGGAGCCAGGAGAGGGCCTGTTCGTGGGTGGCGTGACGCTCCCCCTGGCGTTGGCAGATCTGGGACTGATCGACGAGTACGCGTTCCTTGTGCAGCCGGTCCTTGCCGGACACGGGCCGACGTTGCTCGCCGGTCTGCGCGAGCGCATCCAGCTCGAGCTCGTGGATCGCCACGAGTTCCGGTCGGGGGCGGTCGCCCTGCGATACCGGCCCACGCGAGTAGCGGCTTGACGTGATTTGTCCTGGCACGTTGGCCGCTGCCTCGCGATGGAACGACGGTTCTCGCGCCTGATGCGATGGTTCGGACCGTCCCAAATGTGCGGACAGAACGGCGCAACCCGCATCCCCGAGGTGCCGTAGATGACGGTTCGGGCGGGGTGTCGAGTTAGTCAGCATCCGCACGCTGCGTGACGAGATGGCCTTGTCCGGGCAGTTTCAATTGGCCGCCGGCGGGCGGATGCTGCTTGCCGCCCGCACTCAATCCACAGGTCTTGACAGTTCCTATCAGCAGTACAGGAAGCCACTGCCTCGCCGAGCCAGTCACCGTCTGCGACAAGCACTGGCCAGCCGGCGCGCATCAACGGCAGCAGATGTGCGCGCCGGCAGTCGGCGATACGGGCATCCGGCGCGATCATCGTCGGGCTCTGGTACGGGATGGCGTAGCCCGTCCGGGTTTGCGAGCGGTGGTCTTGCGGACGGTGTCTGCCAGGATGGCGGAATGACGAAAACTATCGCCTGGCACGACGGTGCCGGCGAGTTCTGGCAGACGGAGCCTGGCTGGGTGCTGATGGACAGCGGCCACGGCACCTACCTGCCGTACAACCAGCTCACCTCAGCTGCCATGCTCGTGTGTGACGACGCCGAGTCTGCGCGCGTCGCTGCAAGCATGCGATTGTCCGGCTGCCCCGTCCTCGACATGCCGGGTCGTGAGGACCTACCCGTCATCACCGACATCTACGTTGATCAAGTCCCGCAGGGAAGTCTGGCGGTTCTGGTCGAACTACGACGCCTGCTGGGACTGGTGTGGCCGTTCTCCGAGCTTCGCAACCTGCTCGCCAACCAGCCGATTCGCGCCGGCACCAGAGACGTGGCCAAGCTGCAAACCGCCCTGACCGCACTTCCCCACCTCCGGCCGTACCTGTTCAAAGACACTCGAGGTCGCCTCGAACGCGTGTGGCCCGGTACCTGAGACACTACCGCGCATCCGGAGAAACTCCGCGGCATGCGCGAATGTCGGATGGCGCTGTGCTGCAGGTTTCCGGAGCCTGCCTTCGTTCTCACTGGCGGCGAGGTCGAAGTAGCGCCCGCCACCACGGACGGTCGGTGCGCGATGGCGGCGGATCGGTCGGATGGAACAGCCGCTCGATCAGTTCACGGCCGGGCACGCTGAGCTGACCGCCGTCGGAGTCCAGGCCCGGGCCGTAGCTCATGAGGTCGGAGCGCCGCTCCGATGAAGAGGGTCTGCCGCCCGAAATGGGGTGGCTGACCAGCTGGCGAGGAGTTTGAGTCGGCCTTCGGACGCGGTGCCGGGTTCGGCGGCGTAGATGATCAGGTTGTGCACGGCTCGGCTGGACAGGGGCAGGTCGAGGTGCTGGAAGGTCAGTTCCAGATGGCCGACCTCGGGGTGCTGGAGTCGTTTGATGCCGTCGTGGCGGATCAGGACGTCGTGCGCGGCCCATTGGTTGCGGAACTCGGGGCTGAGGGTGGACAGCTCGCCGATGAGGTCGCGTAGCGCCCGGTCGCGGGGCTCGCGAGCGGCCTCGGCGCGCAGCAGGGCGGCGGTGGCGTTGCCGGTGGCGTCCCAGTCGACGAAGAAGTCGTGTGCGCCGGGATCGAGGAAGATGTACTGGGCGATGTTGGGGCGGCCGCGCTTGTCGCTGGTGGCGCTGTCGAACATCGGCGCGTACAGGGCTCGGGCCAGGGGGTTGCTGGCGATGACGTCCGTGCGGCCGTTGCGCACGAACGCCGAGGACATCGTCATGGAGCCGAGCAGCCACTGGACTCGGGGCGGGACCTCGACGTCCCGGCGACGCGATGGCGTGCGGCTCTTGGCCCGCGATGACTGGGCCAGGTCGAACAGGTAGGTGCGTTCGTCGTCGTCCAGTCGCAGGGCGCGGGCGAGCACGACGTGCGGTTCTTTTCCTACCTGGTCCTCGAGCAGGGAGCGCTGACCGGCAGGTACGGCCCGGCCCATCCGTTGCCCGCGGGCAGCAACCGGGCGGCCGCGTACAACGGCATCCTGCCCAAGCTCCAGGCGCTGACGGACAGAATGCGCGCGATCGGCGGGGACCGCGGCGCGTCCGCCGCCGACGTCGCCACCGCCTGGGCCATCGCCAAGGGGACCACCCCGATCATCGGCGTCACGAAGGCGAGTTACATCGACGGGTTGGTCCGAGCTCGCGGCATCAAGCTCGCCGACGAGGAGATCGCGGAGCTGGAGGCGCTGGCGGACGCCACGGACGTCGACACGCGCGGCTGGTGGGAGCACGAGATGTAGCAAGCACCATCTCCCCCGTTGTGGAGGCGGCGCTTCGCCGAGCCGGCACAGGGGTCGGGTCATCGTCGGCCCGTCCCCGGCAGGCTGCGATCGCGGGCGCGAGTGTCGCTTGGGGAACCGTTTGGTGCGGAATCTCGATGGAGTGGGCGGGGGCCCCGGCTGCGGCTCGTCGCCTTTCGGCTGTTGGTCCGGCCGCGCAACGTGGTTTGCGCCGGTCCAGTCGTCGAGGTCGTTGGACCCAGGGGTTGCTGCCGGGACCATCGGCTCACTCATCCGCGGTGCCAGCCGGCCGGTGGTGTTGTCGGGAGCGGCTGCATTGCTGGTTCGAGCAGGGACAATGTCAGCTGCTGCGCATCAAGGCCGACGCGGATGCCGACCGGCATCGGCAGATTCGGGCCGGCATGACCGAACTCGACGTTGCCCAGGACCGGGATGTCACGGTCGCCGAGGACGTCGAGGACAATCTCGGCGAGGCTCGGGGACGCGTCGGGCGCCTCAAGTCCGATGATCTCGCGCGGTACGCCCACGACCATGCCGGAGATCCGATCGAGAATGCCACAGTGCCGCAGCACCTGCAGGTAGCTCCACACGTAGGAAGCGTGGCCGCCCATCTCCTCCCAGAACAGCACCGCACCGTCGAACCGTTCGAGCGGCACCGCGAACCGCGTGGCCTGCACCAGCGCGATGCGATTGATCACCCCGCCGATCAACCGGCCCTCGGCACGACCGGCGCGCCAGCACTCCCACGACGGGCCCGCAGGTAGCGCACCGATCGCCTCGGTGCCGGTCAGCAACCTGGAGTAGAGCTTCTCGAATTCCGCTCGGCGTGTCGCTGGCACAGCCTGCCAGTGCCCGCCGAAGCCTGGGACGGCCATGTCAGCATGGAACCCGACCAGACCCGTGCGTGCGTAGAGCACCAGATGCAGCAGCGAGATGTCGCTGTAGCCGAGGATCGGCTTCGGGTCGGCCTTGATCGCCTCGATGTCGATCAGGTCGAGGTAGCCGAACGCCGTCTGACCGCCGTCACTCGCGATGATCGCGCGCACCTCAGGATCACGCAGGAGACCGTTGAGCTCCGCGGCGATCTCCGCCGGCGTTGCCGCGCTCCACCAATGGTGGCGCCCCACTTCGAGGAGCGGTGCCCGACGCACGCGGAATCCCATCCGCTCGAGCACAACCACCGCCCGTTCGACGTTGAGCTCGTAAGCGGCAGGAAGTGGCCCGGACAGCGCTGCGACAGCGACGAGATCACCGGGCCTCAGGGCACGAGGTCGAAGCAGTTCAGGCAGTGCGGAACCGGTCATCGAGGCAGTGTCCCCGCACGCGCACCAACTCGCTACGTAATTGCCCATCGACCAGCCAGCAGGCCCGAACGGGCCCCGGTTGGGGCCGAACTCAGTAGCACCTGTCTGGCGCACTGGGGACTATGCATGCGGTGTCGCCGGTCCCCGGTCGGCTCCAGCCAACAGGCACCCGACGAACCCGCGAAGCCCCGTCGAGTTTTCCGACAGCGCGTCGGTATGATGCTGACACTCAGTCGGTAAGTTTGTGCGAAGGGCGGACGTCGGGTGCGGCGGAATGCACTGCTCGTGGTGTACCTTGCGGTCTTCGTCGACATGCTGGGCTTCGGGGTGATCCTGCCGCTGCTGCCGTTCCGTAGCGAACAGCTCGGTGGTTCCGGCGTCTGGCTGGGCGGTGTGCTCACTGCGTACGCGCTCGCCCAGTTCGTGGCGGCGCCGGTGCTCGGTGCGCTGTCCGATCGGTTCGGGCGCCGGCCGCTCCTGCTGGCGAGCCTGGCCGGTTCCGCGGTCTCCCTCGCGCTCACCGGCGTCGCCGGATCGTTGCCGGCGCTGCTTGCCGCGCGGCTCGTCGCCGGGCTGTGCGGTGGAGCGATCGCGGTCGGGCAGGCCTACGCGGTCGACCTCGCCGAGCCCGGCGAGCGCACCCGGGTGCTCGGCATGATCGGTGCGGCGATCGGCATGGGCTTCGTGCTCGGGCCTGCCATCGGCGCCGCCATGGCCGGTCTGGGCTTCGCGGGGGTGAGCTTCATCGCGGGCGGGATCGCGCTGGCCAACCTGATCGCCGGCGCGGTTCTCCTGCCGCAGGGAGCCCTGCCGGGCGCGCAGGCGGCGCCGCCGCCCCGGCAACGGTCGGCGAATGTGCTGGCCACACTGGTGCGGGCGGTGCGTCTGCGCGCGCTACGACCGCTGCTGGGCGCGGTGTTCGCGGCGACGCTCGCGTTCGCCGGCATGGAGGCGACCTACGCGCTGCTCGGTGCCCGGCGGCACGGCCTCGGCCCGAGCGGGCTGGGCCTGGTCTTCACCGGCGTCGGCGTCGTGATGGCAGTCGTCCAAGGCGGTGTGGTGGGCCGGGCGACCGACCGGTTCGGCGAGCTGAGGATCGCGGTGACCGGCGCCGTACTGCTCGGCCTGGGCCTGGCGACACTGCCGTTCGGGCCGGCCTGGCTGAGCTACACCGCGCTCGCGGTGCTCGCCACAGGGCAGGGGCTGCTGGCGCCCACCACCGCCACCCTCATCGCCCGGGCCGGCGGCAGCGCGCTCGGCGGCGTGCTCGGCATCGGGCAGTCCGCCTCTGCCGCGGCTCGGGGGGTCGGTCCGATCGCCGCGGGCGCGGCCTTCGACGCGTGCCCGGCCGTTCCCTACGTGCTCGGTGCCGCGCTCTGCGGCGTGGCCGCGGCACTGCTGTTCCAGTACGGCCGCGGCGCCGGGCGGCGTCCGGACGCCACGTTGATCGAGGAGGCAGCATGATGAACACGCTGGGCCGATTGGTCGCCCGGTCGCGCGGGCGGGCGCTGATGGTGGTGGCGGTGTGGCTGCTGCTCGCCGCCATCGTGCCCCGGCTGACCCCTTCCGTGGACGAGGTGAAGCGGGAGGGCGGCAGCAACTCGCCGGTGCCGGGGACCCAGTCGGCACAGGCGCGCGACCTGCTGCTGGAGAAGTTCCCGGACCAGCAGGGCGTGCCGGCGATCATCGTGCTACGGAACCCGGGCGGCCTGACCGCCGCGGACGATGCCGAGGTGGCCCGGATCAGCGCGGCGCTCACCGGCGGTCAGGCGCCGGAGGGTGTGGACGGCGTCGTGAGCACCGCGACCGCGCCGCAGGCACGGTCGCAACTGGTGTCCGCGGACGGAACCACGTCGACGATCCTGGTTCCGATCAAGGGCCTGCCCAGCAACGACGAGCGCTTCGCCGCCACCATCCGGCAGATCCGGCACGTGACCGGCAGCGGTGCCGGCACCACCCAGATCCGCGTCACCGGACCGGCCGGGATCGCCACCGACGCGGTGGAGGTGTTCCGCAATGCTGACGTCATCCTCCTCGGCTTCACCGTCGTCCTCGTCCTGGTGCTGTTGCTCCTCATCTACCGGGCTCCGGTCCTGGCCCTCATCCCCCTGCTCGGCGTCGGCATCGCGATGCAGCTCACGAACGCGACCGGCGCGGCACTGGCGAAGGCCGGGATCATCACCATCGACTCCTCCGCGGCATCGATCATGACCGTCCTGCTGTTCGGTGCGGGCACCGACTACGCGCTGTTCGTGGTCATGCGCTTCCGCGAGGAGCTCAGCAGCACCGAGGACCGGTACATGGGCATGCGCGCCACGCTGAGCAGTGTCGGCAGGTCGGTCGTCTCCAGCGGGTCGACCGTGGTCCTCGCCCTGCTGACGATGCTGTTCGCCGTCGTGCCGAGCACTCACGAATTCGGCCCGTTTCTCGCCCTCGGTGTGGGCTTCGTACTGCTGATCAGCCTCACCTTCGTCCCTGCGGCGGTGCTGCTGGCCGGTCGTGCCGCGTTCTGGCCCATGAAGCGGATCCAGCGCGACCCCGGCGAGCGGTCGCCGTGGGGCCGGGTCGCGACCGGGATCGCCCGCCGCCCCGCCGCAGTCACCGCCGGCAGCGTGCTCCTGCTCGGCCTGCTCGCCGCCGGCATGTTCGGCTACACGCCCAACGCCAACCTGATCAGCGACCTGCGCGGCACGACCGACTCGCTGCGGGGGCAACAGATCCTGGAGGCCGCGTTCCCGCCGGGGCAACTCGCACCGACGACCGTGCTCGTGCAGTCGCCGGACCCGGCCGCCGCGGCCATCGAGGTCGGCGCGGCGATCCGCGCCATCGCCGGTGTCAGTCAGGTCAGCCCGCCGATCGTCGCCGCGGACGGCCAAACGGCGCGACTGCAGGTGATTTACAGCGACGACCCGTACGGCACCCAGGCACTCGACCGCACCGAGCGGGTCCGAGACATCGCGGCCCGGGCACTGCCTGGCGGCCGGGTGCTGGTCGGCGGGGAGAGCGCCAACGCGTTGGACAATCGCACGGGCGACCGGCGCGACTTCCTCATCGTGGCGATCGCGATGGCGGTGCTGATCTTCGCGGTGCTGGCCTTGCTGCTGCGCGCCCTGGTGGCGCCGTTGGTGCTGCTGGCGACGACGGCGTTGTCGCTGCTCGCGGCGGTCGGCGCGACAGTGCTCGTCTGGGTGACGGTCGCCGATCAGGCCGGGACCAACAGCCGGGTGCTGCTCTACTCGTTGATCTTCCTGGTCGCCCTCGGCGTCGACTACAACATCCTGCTCGCCGCCCGGATCCGTGAGGAGATGACGGCGCGCGGCTTCGTCGACGGCGTCCGGTTCGCATTGACCCGCACCGGAGGTGTGATCACCTCCGCCGGGCTGATCCTCGCCGGCACGTTCGCGGTCCTGATGACACAGCCGCTGAATTCGCTGCTGCAGTTCGGATTCGCCATGGCCGTGGGCATCGTGCTCGACACATTCCTCATCCACGGCGCCCTGGTGCCGGCGCTGTTCCACCTCATAGGCCCACGGATCTGGTACCCGAGCCGCCTGGCACGCGACCGGGAATCCAAGCTCGCGCCGGAGGTCTCGGTAGCATAGAAGGCGTGCCGAAGATCAACGCGGCGACCGTCGCCGACCACCGCGCCCAGCAGCGTGACGCGCTGCTGGGCGCGGCTCGCAGCCTGCTCCTCGACGGTGGCTACGCCGCGTTGACCTTCCCCGCCCTCGCCGAACAGACTGGACTGGCACGCACCACCATCTATACATACTTCGCCACCAAGGACGACATCGCCGTCGCGCTGTGCGAGGTCGAGCTCCCCCTGGTCGCCGCGGAGATCACCAAAGCGGTACAGCAGGCAAAGGGTCCGCACGATCAGCTCGCCGCCTTCATCCGGGCGCAGCTGCGTGCCGCGCAACAGCGCAGGAACCGCATCGCGCACACGCTGGCCAATGCTCCGCTGTCAGACCGGGCCCGGCAACGCATCATCGAACTCCATCACGTCATGCCCAGCGCCGCCCCACTGCTCGCGCAGCTCGACCATCCCCACCCGGCGTTGGCGGCGACCCTGCTTCAGGGACTCATCAACACCGCCGTGACCGCGATGGACGCCGGCGAGCCGCCCCGGCGCATCATCCAGACGACCGTCACCGCGGCTCTCAACGGCTTCGGCCACCACCCGGACGAGACGGGCACCCCCCACTGAGAGCCCCTCGATCGGGCGGGTGAGCAGCGCATTCCACTGGACTCCCAGGGGCGAGTCCGGAGGTCTCGCCCTCCGGACGGCAGACGCGATCCACCGCCGTAGCGGCCGAACCCGAGGCGGGGACGATGCCTCCGGCGGCCCCGGGGCTGCTCATGTCAGCCTCGGTCAACGCGTCCGACCAGGTCCCGCCTTCGCACAAAAGATGGATCCCCACACATGCATGGAAGCTGTTGGCGGACGCGGGGGTCTGGCTGGCTCAGCTGTGCAGGAACGCGGTCACGGTGTCGGCCACCTCGACAGGGCCTCCGTGGTCGGGTCCGAAGTGGTCCAGCTTCGGGAACGTGTGGACCTGGGCGGACGGCAGGACCTCGGTGAGCCGGTCCAGGGCGGGGGCGACATGCGGCAGTCCGCTCTTGCCGCCGGCCATCAGCAACACGTCTGCGGAGATCTCGCGGTAGTTGGGGTAGCTGTCGTTGAGCCGGCCGACCTGCTCGTGCTCGTGCAGGTTCGCCTCGAGCAACTGGAGGACCTTCGCTCGCTTGTCGCCGCGGAACGCCAGGCGCAGGATCGCGGCCATGAGCCATCTGGGGTTGCGGCGCGCCGCGGCGGGGCCGGTGCCGATGGCGAAGGTGGCGAACGCGTCAAACGGGCGCCCTTGCGCGAGGAACCGGCGGTACTGCGGGGTCCAGTCCATCGGGAACAGGCCCTGGACGCTGACCCCGGGCTCGTACACCGCCAGCTTGGCGATGCTCAGGTCGCGCCGGGCCGCCTCCAACGCGACGAGCCCGCCGTAGCTGTGACCGAAGACGTAGCGGGCGCCGGTGGCCGCACGCACGGCGGCAACGTCGGCGCATTCGGTCGCCATGCTGTAGTCGGGGCCTTGCGGGCCGCTGCCGACACGTCCGCGCCGCTGGATGGTGTGCACGGTGAAGTGGGCGGCGAGCGCGGTGGCGAGCTTCGTGTAGTCGGTGGCGTCGTTGAGCGCGCCGGGGATGATCAGGACGTCGGGGCCGGCGCCGGTGGTGTGGTAGCTGATCGTGGTGCCGTCAGCGGAGTGGACGGTGCACACGGTGGGCGCGGCAGGCGTGGCGATCATGGTCAACTCCTCGCGATGGTGGTGGGTGTCGCGGCGCGGTTCCGGGTGCCGGCGCCGTCGAGGGCGGCGTTGAGCCGCTGCGTGTGGGCCAGATAGGTGTCGAACGGCACGTTGATGGACTCGACCAGCGCGGTGAGCCGTCGGATCAGGTCGGTGCCGGCGCGCTCGACCAGCGTCCGGCCGGCTTCGGTGAGGGCGACATGCCGGCGATTGCCACCCGCCGGGTCGGGCACCACGGTGAGCAGGCCCGTCTCGGCCAGGGCGGCGACCATCCGGCTCATCGACGGCTCGGTCACGGCCAGACTGTCGGCCAGCGCCCGCTGCGTGGACTCGCCCAATTCGCCGACCATGACCAGGACCATGAACCGCCGGTAGGACAGGCCGTATTCGGTGCGCAGGATCTGGTCGCCGGCCCGCTCGAGGCGGGAAACCAGCGTGTGCAGCTCCATTCCAAGGTTCTTCGAGTGGTTCACGCCACTACATTAGCATCCTAAGTTAGGAACGCAAGTTACTCCGTCCGATGGCCCCGCCGACCGCCTACCGCATAGCGCAGGCAGGCGAAGTCACCGTCTCGCCTGACATCGCGGAGCGTCAGGTCGAGCGGTCGCGGAAGCAGCGCGGCGCCCGCTCCGAGTGTCGTGGGCGCGATGGCCACGAGCAGTTCGTCCAGCAGGCCGGCGTCGGCGAACTGGCCGGCAAGGTCGCCGCCGCCCATGACCCAGACGTTCCGGCCCATGGCAGCCGCAAGCAGCTCGGGGTGCACCGTCGCGACATCACCGCTGGTGAAGACGATCGGCGCCGACGAACGCAGCCGCGGCAGCTCGCGGTGACTGAAGACCCAGGACGGCTGGTCGTACGGCCAGGCGGCGTCCGCCGGATCCCCGCCTTCGCTCGCGTGCGCGACGATCCACTCGTAGGTGTTCGCCCCCATCGCGATGGCGCCCACCGAGGAGATGAACATGCGGTAGCCGGGTGGACCGCCGCTGTCGCTGCGGGCGGTGAACAACCACTGCAACGAGTGGTCACGATCGGCGATGAAGCCGTCGAGGGTGGTTGCGACGTAGTACTGCGTCAGGCTCATCGGTCTGGCTCCTTGTCGGGTCGGTGTACGTACTCCGCGGGCCGGCCGGCAGCCGCGGGGATTGGAGTCTGGCGACGCCGCCCTGATGCGCGCGGCGGGTCGGCCGGTCGCGCACCGCGGTCGCCGCTCGTGGCGAGCACGGAGCCGCCGACGATCAGCCCGAGCGCGGCGATCGTGCCCGGGCCGACCGGTTCGCCGAGCACGACGGCGCCGGCCGCCACGGACACCGCTGGGCTGACGAACGTCACCACCAAGGTGCGGGACGGTCCCGCCTCGCGGACGAGGGCGAAGAACGCCGCGAACGCGAGCGCGGTGCAGATGGCGGCCAGTCCCGCCAGGGCGGCCAACGCCGCCGGCGGCGGAAGTCCGGCCGGCGCCCGGGTCACCGCCAGCGGCAACGCCGAGAGCCCGCTGATCAACATGCACGTCGCCGCCAGCGGGACCGCCGGCACGTCTCGCAGGCGCCGGGTGACGACCAGTGGCGCCACCGCCCAGCAGACGGCGGTCGTGAGCACCTCGGCAACGGCGACAACGTCGCCGTGCAGTCGCGGGCCGGCGAGGACCGCCACACCGGCGAATCCCGCCACCAGGCCGAGCACCCGGATCCGGGCGAGGCGCTCACCGCCCGGCGCGGCCGCGGCGGCAAGGCTTGCGACCAGCGGGGCGGTCGCGATCAGCAGGCCGGTGGTGGAGCTGTTGAGCCGAGTCTCGGCGTGCGCGAGCAGGGCCCACGGCGCGACCATTTCCAGCAGCGCGAGGACGACGATCGGGCGCCAGCAGCGTCGCAGCACGGCGCCGTGCCGGCCGAAGTCGACGAAGGGTAGCAGCATCGCCGCGCCCAGCAGGCCACGCGCCGACACCAGGAACGGCACGGACATGGAGCCCACCGCAACTTTGATGAACAGGTAGGGCAGCCCCCAGAGCAGGCTCATCAGGGCGAACAGCGCCCAGCCCCGCCGGCTCATGGCGGCGCCAACCGGAGCGCGGGTGTCGCCCAGCGGTCCAACCGGTACGTCACGATTGGCTCCCTTCCTTCGATGCGAGGGTGTAACCGATGTAGCCTCGGTTACCAGTAACACCGTAGGTTCGAGAGGATTACTGGTCAAGTGCAGTTAGACAGTTACAATGACGCCGGTGTGATCGTCTCCGTCTCACTCGTCAACGAGCTGACGGTCGCCGGCGACCGGGCCGGGCCCGTGGCCGGAGACGAGCTGAGGGTGCTCGCACAGATCCTCGCGTTCGATGCCCCGTCGCTGGCCGCGCTCGACGGTGACGACGTGCCCGGCTTCGTCGCGCTCGCCCGGCGGCTTCGCGAGATCTTCGACGATCTGCACGGCAACGACGTCGATGCCGCCGCGGAGCGGCTCAACGCCTTGCTCGCGCGCTCCCCGGCCCAGCCCCACCTGGCCAAGGAGGAGGGGCGCTGGCGGCTGCACCACCATCCGGTGCACGCCGAGCTCGTCGCGATGTACACCGCGATCTGCGCCGAGGCGCTGGCCCGTATTGTCAGTGCCGGGGATGCCGACCGGCTCGGCACCTGCCAGGCGCCGGACTGTGGACGAGTGTTCGTCGACGTCTCCAAGAACGGCAGCCGCCGCTTCTGCACCACGACGTGCCAGAGCCGGGTCAAGGTCACAGCATTCCGCCGTCGCCGCGGCCCGGCGAACACGCCGCCTTCCGAATAGGTCGCAGGTGAAGCGCGCCCTGACGGCAAGCCCGGGTCGATTTCCGAAGATTCGCAGCGACTCTACGACCCGCACATCTACCACAGATTTCCGAAACCCCCGGCGATGCTCACGCAGTTTTCGTTATCCGCGGGACAATGAACGAGTCGCTATTCCTGAACGGGCAAGAATGCGGAAACGGAAGGCGTGCGATCCCTTGACTCGGTCCCGCCTTTCACGCACATTGGAAATCCATGGCACGCAACTGCCGAAGGACCGCGACAACCATGCGGCCCGGTTGAGAGCACTCGCGGAAGAGCATTGATGACGATCAGGCCCCGAGCCGGCGCCGGCTGCACCGCGCGGCCAGCGGGTCGGCCCGCCACCCTCGCCCGCGACCCGGTGCGCGAGGCCGGGCCGGAGGATCGCGGTGCGGCGACAGCCGCCGTCGAGGTGCCGCTACCGGTGCAGCCGGCCAGGATCCGCGCCTTCGCCGCGCCGGACCAGCCACGCGTCCGTGATGTGCGCGAACATCGCCTCCGCCGCACCCGCCGCATCCTGCGCGGCGATGCGCTCGTAGATGCGTCGGTGGCCGCGGTTGGCCTCCTCCCGCAGCGCACGGTCCGTCCTGCCCACGTACCGGTCGATGTTGGCCACCTGGTGCTGCAGCGACCGCACCACCGCCCGGCCGATCCGGTTGCCGGACGTCTGCATGATGACGTCGTGGAAGGCTGCGTCGTGCTGGTGGAAGGTGTCGGCGTCCTCGACGGTGCTGTCCATGAGCTCCACGCACGCCAGCATCCGCTGCAAGGCCTGCGCGTCGGCCAGCCGGGCGGCGACGTTCGCCATGTCGGACTCCAGGAGCCGACGGGTCACCACCACGTCGTCGAGGACCGCCAGGTCCTCGTCCACGGCGATCGCGGCGGCGAGCACCAGTTCGTCCAGCATGTCCCACATCGCCGGCGGGTTGACGACCGTGCCGCTGCCCTGCCGGACCTGGACGAGCCGCTTCTCCTGCAGGATCTTCATGCTCTCGCGAACCACGGTCCGGCTGACGGAGTAGGTCTCGCACAGCACCGGCTCCGGCGGCAGCACGCTGCCCGGCTCGTAGGTCCCGCCCACGATGCGCTCCACCAGCTCGGCGGTGAGCGCCTTCGCGAGGCTGGCGGGTCCTCGAACCCACCCTGGGGGTGGTGAACCGTTCACGGTCGAATGCTGTGATGCCGTCATGTACCCTCCGCCGACCCGCCGCTGCCAAGTGCTGCGGGTCGGCCAGAGTCTACCGAGCGACGCGGGCGGATGTGACGTCCTGCTCGCCGCTGCGGCGTGCCCGGAGCCTGTGACCGCCCGCCTGACCGCTCATGACAGGTGCCAGACCTCTTCGAGCGGCTGCCACAGCGCACCGGGGACCCGCTCCTCGACGACGCGGATCTGGCACGGGTCGGTGTGCGTCCACCACTCCCGGCTGACGGGGTCCTCGGCGACACGGGCCAGGTCAGCGGCGTGGTCGTCGCCCACGTACTCGTAGTAGGCGAAGAGCAGGTCACCAACGATGAAGATCGAGTAGTTGGTGATGTGCGCGTCGCGCAGCGCCTGCTCGACCTGCGGCCACACGTTGCGGTGCAGCCGCAGGTACTCCTCCCGCCGTTCCGGGCGGACGCCGACGACGAACGCGTGCCGCTCGGCCCGCCGCGGCGCGCTCACCGGCTCACCCGATCGGCCGCCGGCACGCCCCGACGCTCCTCGCGGATCTCCGGGGTGAGCCGCAGCCCGGCGCGGGTCGGCCGGACGTGCGGTCCGGCGACCGCGACCGGCGAGCTCGTGACCTGCAGGGCGGCGATGCGCGCCTCGTCGACGCGGATGCCCAGGCCGGGCTCGTCGCCGAGCACGATGCCGCCGTCCTCGTACTGCTGGTCGACGGTGAGGCCGATCGGTGCGGTGACGTCCTGCACCTCGAAGACCAGATGATTGGGCACCGCCGCGGCGGCGTGCGCCGACGGGTTGGCATGGTAGGCGACCGCGCTGACCGGCAGGTCGTGGCCGTGCGCGAGCGCGGCGACCCGCAGGAAGTGGGTGATGCCCCAGACGTTGCCGACCTGGACGATGTCGACGGCGTCGGCGTCCAGCAGCGGCCGGTACTGCTCCAGGCCCGTCAGGTTCTCCCCCGTGGCCACGGCGGCCCGGATGCCGCGGCGGACCGCGGCGAGCCCGGCGGCGTCCCAGCGGCGCACCGGCTCCTCGACCCAGGTGAGGTCGACGCCGCGTTCCAGGGCAGTCACGAACCGAACCGCCTGCGTACGGTTCCATGACTCGTTCGCGTCGAACATGAGGGCAGGCTGCGTCGAGTTGCGTCGCAGCACCTCGTGCAGCGCCTCCAGCCTGCGCAGGTCCCGCTGGACGTCGTGGCCGCCCTTGAGCTTGGCGGCGCTGAACCCCCGGTCGGCGAACCCTTCGTACAGTCGCACCAGGGCGTCGTCGTCCAGGGCGATGTCCAGCCCGGAAGCGTAGCCGGGCACGAACCGGTCCAGCGCGCCCAGCGTGCGCCACAGCGGCTCGCCGGCAGCCTTCGCCTTGAGATCCCACAGCGCCATGTCGATCGCGCCGATCGCGCCGAACGTGGCACCCGCGTGCCCGGTCTTGAACACCCAGTTCAGCATCCGGTCGAACAGGGCCGGAACCGCCCGCGGGTCCTCGCCTTCCACGGCGCCGAAGACCCGGCCGATGTCACTGTGCTGGCCGAGCCCGACGCCCTCCAGCCCCGAGTCGGTCTCCACGATCAGCACGTGCACGTCGGTGCGCGGCTGCGACATCACCCCGTTGGCGTCGCCGATCAGCCGCCCCCAGTCATGCTTCGTCGTCAGGCTGCGGTATCCGGTGACTTTCACGCGTGCTCCTTCTGGGCGTGGTTCGGTTTCACTCTTTGGTGCCTCCCGCCGTCATGCCCGCGACCAGGAACCGCTGGGCGAACACGAAGACGATCAGCACGGGCAGCACGGACACGACGGTCGCCAGGGCGAGCGTCGGCAGCTGCACCGACTGGGCGCCGGCGGAGCTGGGGTTGAAGGCCGGTGTCGAGGCGAGCAGCGCCGTCAGGCCGACCTGGACCGGGTAGCCGTCGCTGGACGGCAGCATCACGAAGGGCAGGAAGAAGTTGTTCCAGCTCTGCACGAAGCTGAAGAAGGCGACCAGGGCGACGATCGGCGTCGCCAGCGGCAGCGCGACCTTGGTGAACACCTCCAGCTCCGAGCATCCGTCGATGCGGGCCGCGGCGAGCAGGTCCCGCGGGACGCTGGTGGAGAAGTAGATGTAGGTGAGGTACACCCCGAACGGGAAGAACGACATGGGCAGGATCACCGACAGCGGACTGCCGATCAACCCGACCACGTTGAGCTCGAGGAAGATCGGCAGCACCAGCGCGGTGTTCGGGATGAGCATGACGGCGAGCGTCAGCACCAGTAGCGACCGGCGGAACCGGAAGTCCGTCATCGCCATGGCGTAGCCGGCCGGGATGCTGGCGACGAGGGTGATCGCCAGCGCGCCCACCGCGTACAGCGCGGAGTTGCCGACCCATGCCGTCACCGCACCGTCCTGGAAGTCGAACAGCTGCCGCCAGTTGGCGGCCAGGTCGGCCGGGGTGCCGGGCAGGAACGGGCTGCCGACGAGCAGCTCGCGCGCCGACTTCGTCGTGGCCAGCAGCAGCCACACGATCGGGATGACGAAGAACAGCACGAAGACGGTGAGCACGACCGCGACGAGCGCGCGGCCCGCGCCGCCGCCGGCACCCGCGCGGTGCCCTGTGGACGGTCCGGCCGGCACCCGGTGCGGGCGCCGGGTGACCAGTGTCGTCATTGGCTCAGTCCCTTTCGAACAGCCCGCCGCGCGTCACGAAGACGGCCGACAGGGCGAGGGCGATGACGAGCAGCAGCAGCGAGATGGCGGCCGCGGCGTTGAAGTCGTTCTGCTGGAACGCGTACAGGTAGGCGAGCTGGTTGAGCGAGTAGTCGTTGGGCACGATCGCGTTGCTGGCCTGCGACAGCAGCTGCGGCTCGACGAACAGCTGCGTGCCGGCGGCGAGCGACATGATGCCCATGTACGAGATCCACTTGCGCAGCAGCGGCAGCTGGATGCGCCAGGCGATCTGCACCGGCCCGGCGCCGTCGATGCGCGCCGCCTCGATCACCTCGGCGCTGATGTTGTTCAGCGCGCCGTACATGATGACGATCCAGCCGCCCGCGCCGGTCCAGAACGCGATGACGGCGAAGATGAGTGGCAGGTGCGCGGGCGCGATGACCTGGTTGAAGCTGTCGAACCCGAACAGCCGCAGCAGCCCTCCGACGGGGCTGGCGGTCGGGTCGAGCACGAACAGCCACAGCAGCACGCTGGAGGCGCCGGCCACCGCGCCCGGCAGGTAGAACACCAGCCGCAGGGTGCGGCTCAGCCATCGGATGCCGACGGCGTGCACCACGATCGCCAGGAACGTCACCAGGACCACCAGCGAGATCAGCCAGATCGTCAGGTACCAGGCGACGTGCCCGACGGCGGGCAGGAACCGGAAGTCGCCGACGACCTTGGTGAAGTTGCCGATGCCGGCGAAGGCGCCGCCACCGTCGGTGAACGCGAGGTACAGGGCGTAGCCGGCAGGCAGGATGCCGAAGGCGACCGCGAGCACGGCGTAGAGCGCGACGAAGGCGTAGCTGACCGCGCTGCGGTGCTGCGTGAGGCGGGGCCGCCCGCCCGGTCGGCGGGCGGCCTCTGCTGCCGTCGTCATGTGACGGTGTAACCGTCGACCTGGGCCTGGTTCTTGATGGCGGTCTGCCACTCGGGGAGCAGGCCGACCAGGCTCTTGCCGCTGACGATCGCGGGGGTGACGGTCTTGGCCCAGATGGCCTCCTGGCTGAAGATGCCGGAGCCCCATCCGCCCCAGATCTGCGACCCTGCCTTGACCATCGCCTGCAGGTCGGTGGCGTAGTAGCCGCTCGACTCCTGTTTCTTGATCCATTTGTCGGCGGCAGGCGCGTATGCGGGGTACCCAGGGGCGACGTTCACCTGGTAGTCGTCGGCGGTGGTGACGAACTCGACGAACTTCCGGGCGGCCTTGAGGTTCTTGGAGTGGCTGCTGATGAACCAGGTGGCGCCGCCGACGTTGCCGGTCGCCGCCTCCTCACCCTTCCAGGCCAGCGGCGCGGCCACACCGAGCTGGCCCTTCGGGACGTTGAGCGACTGCGGGTTGTTGAAGATGGCGCCGGCGTACCACGCTGGGCCGGGCATCAGCAGCACCTTGTTCGCGTAGTTCTTGACGAACTCGGGCGAGAACACGCTGACGGTGGGCACCGTGCCGTTCTTGATGAGGGTGTCGAGCATCGAGGCGGCGCGCTTGCATTCCGTGGTGCCGGTGTTGACGGTCACCGTCTTCGGCCCGGTGATGCCGTTGGCCTGGCACTTGCTGCTCCAGAGGTAGATCTCGGGGGTGAACGCGTCACCGGCAGCGCCCACGATGTAGCCGGGGTGTTCGCGGGCCACCTTCTCGCCGAGGGCCTGGTAGTCCTCCCAGGTGGTCGGCAGGGTGTAGCCGAACTGGTCCAGCAGCGTCTTGTTGTGCCAGAGCACCACCTGGGCGAGGTCGTTGCGCAGGCAGTACAGCTTGCCTTCGACGGTGCACGGGTTGAGCGCGCCGGCGGTGAACCGGTCCAGGGTCTCCTTGGCGACCAGGCCCTGGTCGAGCACGGCGGCGAAGGCCTGCTTGCCGTTGCTCTGCTGGCTGGCCCAGGCCGCGTCGTTGTTCTGCGTGGAGAAGACCACGTCGGGCCAGCCGCTGCCGGCGCGGTCGAACAGCTGCATCTTGGTGCGGAACGAGTTGGACCCGTTCGCCGACCCGTCGTAGGTGACGGCTTCCAGCTGTACGTCGGGGTTGGCCTTCTTGAAGGCATCGACGGCCGAGGACCGGTCGGCGTCGACCCACACCGTGAGCTTCGCCTTGTCGTCCTGGGCTGCCTGGGGGAATCCGTAGGAGCCGGAGGTGGTGCCGCTGTCGCTGCCGCAGCCGGAGACGGTGAGGGTGAGGGCCAACGCCGCCGCACCGACCCATCGCCGGGTCTGTCCGTGCCGTGCCTTTCCGACCATGTTCGTGTCCCTTGTGTCGAAGACTGTGAGGATCACCGATGCATTGCGCCCACAACATAGGGCATACGTATGATGTCTGCAAGCGCCTGTAACATATTCGTATTACGTCTGACGTCATCAGTTCCGTATGCTGGAGTGGCGTCGCGTCCAGCGCGCCACGGAGATCGGGAGGCGCCTTGACAGGACCGCAGACGGCCACGCCATCGCCTGCCTGGACGCGGCGGCCGGCGAACCTCGCCCGGGCCATCACCGCGGACCTGGTCGGCCGGATCGTGCGCGGACTGCACCCGCCGGGCACGCCACTGCCACCCGAGCCCGTGCTGTGCGAGATGTTCTCGGTGAGCCGCACCGTGGTCCGGGAGGCGGTGAAGCTGCTGCAGGAGAAGGGGCTCGTGCAGGTCCGCCAGGGCAGCGGCACCATCGTCACACCGCCGGGCGCGTGGGACATGCTCGACGAGCTCGTGCTCGCCGCGAGCATCGCCGAGGACGACACGCTCGGCGTCCTCGACGACGTCGTCGTCACCCGGCGGCTGCTGGAGTCCGACATGGCCGGCGTCGCTGCCCGGCGCGCCGATCAGGACTCCGTCGACCGGCTCCGCGCGCTCGTGGACCGCATGGACGAGCTCGTCGACGACCACGTCACGTACGAGGAGCACGACCGCACGTTCCACGACATCGTCATGCACGCCTCCGGCAACCGCATCGCCCGTGGGGTGGTCAAGGCGCTGCAGAGCCAGGTCATCCACACCGCCCGGTACGTGGGGCGCACCGAGCGGGCCCTGTGCGTGGCGTCGAACCTGGGTCACCGGCGCGTGTACGAGTGCATCGCCACGCACGACCCGCACGGCGCCGCGGCGGCGATGTTCGCGCACATCACCGACGCCTGGCTGGCCCGCCGTGGCGGGCCGGGCGGCGCGCTGCGGCTGCAGCGGTGAGTCACCCGGCCCGCGACCGCGGGTCTACGAGGTGACCCGGCTCCACTGCTGGTTGGCGGCGCCGAGACAGTCCCAGATCTGGACCTTCGTGCCGTTGGCGGTGCCCGCGGCGCTGACGTCCAGGCACTTGTTCGCCCCGACCGCCGTGACGCTGCCGTTGCCGTTGAGCCGGAACTGCTGGTTGGTCTGACCGTTGCAGTCCCAGATCTCCACCGCGGTGCCGTTGGCGGTGCCGCGGCCGAGCACGTCGAGGCACTTGCTGCCGTTGTACAGCCGCAGCTCGCCCGCCGCCGTCAGCGTGAGCCGCTGGTTGGTGCCGCCGTGGCAGTCCCAGATCTGCGCGAGGGCGCCGTTGGCCTGCGAGGCCCCGGCGATGTCCAGGCACCGGCCGGACGCCGTGCCGCGCAGCGCGAACGTGTCCGCCGGCTGCTGGGTGCCCTGGACACCGGCGGCGGCCATGACCGCCCGCGCGCCGCTCGGCCAGTTGCCGCCGCTCACCACGACGGTGCCGCTGTTGGTGTTGCCCCGGGTCCCGGTCTTGACGTTGCTGCCGTTGTTCGTGGTCCAGTTGCCGGTCAGGGTCAGGTTGCCGGTGTTGTTGTTCGCCCATTCCTGGGTGTAGGCCCACGTACCGGTGTTGTCGAAGACGTTGTTCGCCGCGGAGACGTAGCGCGAGCCCTCGTCGAAGTACAGGCCGAGCCAGCCGTTGCTGTTGCGGAAGTAGTTCTCGTCGACCGTCGTGCCCGGGCTCGCCGACAGGTGGTAGAACGCGCCGGCGTCCGTCATCTGCTGAACCACGTCGTGCACGAAGTTGGCCGTGACCCGGTTGTTCGCCGCGACGGTGGGCGTGGTGTACCTGGGCTGGTAGTTGTACAGCCCTCGGTCGGTGTAGTCCTGGCTGCCACCGGCGTCGTTGGCGCCCCACCCGTAGCCGAGGGCGATCCCGGAGTAGGGCAGGTTGTACAGCTCGTTGTGCGCCATCGTCGAGCCGGCGGTGTACGTCATGAGCAGCCCGACGTGGCTGCGGTACTCCGACGCGACGTCGTGCACGACGTTGTTGCTCACGGTGATGGTGCTGTTGGTCATCCGGCTGTCGCTGGGATGGTGCGCGTCGGCCTGGACGCCGCCGGCGATGACGGCGCCGGCCGAGAGGTACTCGAACACGTTGCCGGTCACCGCGATGTCGCGGGCGCCGAGCCCGACGCCGGAGGCGTGCGCGTTGGCGTCGTTGCCGATGCCGAGACCGACCTGGCCCAGGTTGGTGAATCGGTTGCCGGTGAAGGACACCGTGTTCGCCGCGGACACCTGCACCGCGGCGGGCATCTGCCGCCAGGCGGGGCGGGTCGCCTCGAAGAGCTGGCAGCCCGACTGGCAGGAGGTGAGCGCGTCGCCCGGACGGTTCCAGGTGCCGTACATGTACGCGCCGGTCTGCTGGTCGGCGTAGCCCTGGCCGCTGCTGGGCTGCAGCCAGCTGGTGCCGGAGAACTGCAGGCCGGAGAAGGTCAGATGGTGGGCCGGCGACGCGTAGGTGCCGCCGACGCGCAGCAGCGACTCCAGCCGCGGCAGCTGCACGTCGGCGGTGGCCATGTTCTGCCCGGACAGCGGCTTGTAGTAGAGGGCACCGGCGGCCGTGTCCAGGTACCACTCCCCCTCGGCGTCCAGGAACTCCCGGGCGTTCACCAGGTACATCGGCCCGCCGCGGAACGGCCTGGTGATCGTGTCGTAGCCCCAGGTGTTGTTGTTCCACGCGGGCTGCTGCATGGTGAGCGTGTTGTTGGCGATCGTCTGCACCGGCACGTACCTGTCGGTGAACGAGTCGACCGACTCAAGCTCGACCCGGCTCTTGGCGGCGAGGTTGTTGAGGTAGGACAGCGCCCCGCTGGTGAAGCTGAGCCCGGTCGTCGAGGCGGTGAAGTCGGCGCGGTTGACCTGGGTGCGGGCCCTGGTGGCGATGCGGCCGTCGACGTAGAGCTGGCGGGTGTCGAAGCCGGTGCCGACGTCGGCCCGCCAGATGTTGCGGGCGCTGTCCGACACGGTCCATCCGGTGATCTTCCGCGCGCCGGAGATGATCGGGCGGGTGCCGGCGGCGGCCTGCCAGACGACGGTGTGGCCGTTGGTGCCGGAGTCGGCGGCGGTGAAGGTGAGCGGCGCGCTCAGGGAGTACGTGCCGCCGGCGAGCTGCACGACGATGTCGCCCGTCATGGTCGGCGCGCTCGCCCTGACGGACGTCTGCGCCTGCGACAGCGAACAGGGCTGGGCGGCGGTGCAGGCGGTGCCGGAGCCGGCCGGCGCGGCGTACAGCGTCTGCATGACGGCGGCCGTGGCCGGCGGCGCCAGGATCGCGGTGCCGCCGGCGATGAGGACGGCGGCGGCCGCCCCGACCAGCCCGGCGAGCCGGGCGGCGCCGCCCGGTGGCCGGGGTGCGGGGTGCGTGGGTGGTAAGGGCATGGGAGCTCCGTTCAGGGGTGGCGCGGAGCGGCCGGGGGCCCGGCCGCTCCTTCGTACGTCGGGCCGGTCAGGTCAGGGCAGGGTCCACTTCTGGTTCGCCGCGCCCGAGATGCAGGTCCACAGCTGCACCACCGTGCCGTCGGCGGAGTTGTTGCCCGACACGTCCAGGCACTTGCCGGACTGCGGGTTGCGCAGCGTGCCGTCCGACTGCGCCGCCCAGGTCTGGTTGGCCCCGCCGTTGCACGTCCACAGCTGCACCTTCGTGCCGTTCGCGGTGCCGCCGCCGTTGACGTCCAGGCACTTGCCGAGCGCCTGCAGCGTCTGGCCCGAGCGGGTCCAGGTCTGCGCCGCGTTGCCCTGGCAGGTGTACAGCTGGATCTGCGTGCCGTTGGCCGAGCTGCCGCCGCGCACGTCCAGGCACTTGCCGGCCAGGCCCTTGACGGGGCCGACACCGGTCGGCTGGGTGCCGGACTCCTTGATCCGGATGTTGCGGAAATCGACCGTGTTCCCGGCGCCGTGCTCCTGGATGCCGACGTAGCCGTCGAGGTTGCGGTTCGGGTCGGTGTTGGTGAAGTCGTTGATCAGCGTGCCGTTGAGGTACACCCGGAGCCGCTGGCCCTCGACGAGCGCCTCGAACGTGTTCCACTCCCCCGGCGGGTTGAGCGCCGCGTCGCGGGCGGCGATGTCGGCGGACTTGACGCCGTAGATCGCGCCCGTGGTGCGGTCCGCGCTGTCCGTGGCGTCGATCTGGATCTCGTAGCCCTGGTTCTGCGCGACGTTGGGGTCGCTGCCCGGGTTGGGGAAGCCGAGGAAGATGCCGGAGTTGCTGTCGCCGGTCATCCGCCAGTCGGCCTTCAGCGAGTACGACGTGTACTGCTTCGCGCTATACCAGAACAGGCCCATGCCGCCGACGGAGGTGAGGGTGGCGTCGCTGTTGGTGAAGCTGCCGGGGCCCGACTGCGACCAGCCGGTGGTCGAGCCGTTGTAGAGCGCGGTGTAGCCGGTCTCCGGCCGGCAGTCGGCATTCGCGCGCTTCGCCGCGTAACGGATGCCGCCGAGCAGCTCGGCGCGCAGCGCCGTCTCGGAGTACGACGACTGGCTGTGGCCGAGGCCTGTGTAGAACGACCGGCCGCTGTCGATGGTCTTGCACCAGGTGATCGGGTGGTCGGCGCCCATGGTACCGCCGGAATACGACGACTCGTCCAGCGTCGAGAGCACCCGTGCGGTGGAGCGCGGGTTGCTCTGGTAGTTGTACAGCTCGTCGGTGCGGGTCCAGGTCTGCGGCAGGTGCGCCGTGGCCGGGTGGGCCCGGTTCTCGGTCTTCACGTTCACCTGCTGGATCGCCGGGTGGGAGGCGAAGTACGCGCCGACGAGCTGGCCGTAGAACGACCAGCTGTACTCGGTGTCGGCGGCGGAGTGGATGCCGACGTACCCGCCACCGCCGCGGATGTAGGACTCGAACGCGGCCTGCTGGGCGTCGTTGAGCACGTCGCCGGTGGTGCTGAGGAACACCACGGCCTCGTACTGGGCGAGGTTGGCGGTGGTGAAGCGGGTGGCGTCCTCGGTGGCGGTGACCGTGAAGTTGTTCGCCGCGCCCAGGTCCCGGATGGCCTGGATGCCGGTGCCGATCGAGTCGTGCCGGAAGCCGGCGGTCTTGGAGAACACGAGGACGTCGTACGGGGCGTCCGCGGCCGCGGCGGGCGAGGCCGCGGTGAGGGTGCCGGCGGCGAGGGCGATGGCGGCGCCCGCACCGGCGAGAAGTCTGCGCATGGTTCCTCCGGTCTGCGAAGGGTGACAGTGGCGCCCGCGCGGGTGCGCGGGCGCCGGGTTCGTCAGGTCAGGGCAGGGTCCACTTCTGGTTGGCGGCGCCGCTGATGCAGGTCCACAGGTGCACTACCGTGCCGTCGGCGGAGTTGTTGCCCGACACGTCCAGGCACTTGCCGGACTGCGCGTTGCGCAGCGTGCCGTCCGACTGCGCCGCCCAGTTCTGGTTGCCCCCACCGTTGCAGGTCCACAGCTGGATCTTCGTGCCGTCCGCCGTGGCGCCGCCGTTGACGTCGAGGCACTTGCCGAGCGCCTGCAGCGTCTGCCCGGAGCGGGTCCACGTCTGACCGGCGGCGCCGTTGCACGTGGACAGCTGGATCTGGGTGCCGTTCGCCGAGCTGCCGCCGCGCACGTCCAGGCACTTGCCGGCGAGGCCCTTCACGGGGCCGACACCGGACTGCTGGGTGCCGGTGGCGAAGGTGAAGCTGTCGACGTCGAACAGCAGGCCGGTGCCGCTGCCGGCGAACGTGAGGTACAGCGACGTGGTGCCGGCCGGCGCGCCGGAAATCGGCGCGGTCACCGTCGTGAACGTCTCCCACGAGCCCGTCACCGGGATCGTCGCGGAGCCGATGACGGTGCCGGTCGGCGAGCCGGTGCGCAACTGCACCGTGCCGCCGGAGCCGGCGGACGACGCCCGCACCTGGACGGAGGTGGCGTTGTTCAGCTTGTACGGGTCGAACTCGATCCAGTCGCCGTTGTGGATGTCGCCGACGGTCCTGCCGCCCTCGGCGGTGGTCTTGCTGTAGGTGGTGATCCCGGACGAGGTCTTGAAGTGCTCGGCCTGCCGCTTGCGTGGTTGCAGGATGTTCTGGGTGTGGGTGGTCAGGCCGCCCTTGTCGGTGTACTGCGCGTCGAAGATCGGGAAGATGTTCGCCGCGTCGTCGTGCTCGCCGTCGACCGGGATGGTGATCGTGCCGGAGCAGCCGGTCTGCGACGTGATCTGGTGGGCGTGCTGGTCGTGCCCGAGCGCGTAGGTCATGGTGACCTTCGTGCAGTCGATCGTGCCGTCCTCCGGGTCGCTGACCGTGACGCTCCACGGGACGCTGTCGCCGAAGGAGACCAGCTGGCCGGCCGCCGGCGTGCTCACCGTGACGGTGGGCGCGGTGTTGCCGACGCTGATCTGGACGCTCGCCGACCCGGTGGCGCCCTGCGGGTCGCGGACCGTCAGGGTGGCGGTGTAGCTGCCGTTGGTGCTGTAGGTCTTCGACGGGTTCGCCGCGGTCGAGGTGGTGCCGTCGCCGAAGGCCCACGAGTAGGTCAGCGTCCCGCCGTCCGGGTCGCTGCTGCCGGCGGAGGAGAAGTTCACCGTCAGCGGCGCCGCACCCGAGGTGACGCTGGCGCCGGCGACGGCGGTCGGCGCGCGGTTGCCGCCGGTGCCGACGTAGTCGAAGCGGTAGAGCGCGGAGTTCGCGTCGCCGTTGCCGAAGCCGGCGCCGTAGTCCAGGACGTACAGCGCGCCGTCAGGGCCGAACTGCATGTCCATGACCTGCTTGCCGACCCACGGGAAGTTGTCGATCGTGCCGCGGGAGCCGTCGGCGTTGATCGTGATCGGCTTGATCCAGCCGCGGCCGAACTCGCCGGCGAAGAACTGACCGTCCAGGGACGGCGGGAACTTCGTGGTCGACGGGTTCGACGCGTCGTAGCGGTACACCGGACCCGCCATCGGCGACTCCGAGCCGCTGCCGAACTCCGGCGGGCTGCCCGAGTCGCCGGCGTACTTGATCCACGCCGCCCGGGCCGGCGGCAGGGTCTGCAGGCCGGTGTTGCGGAACGAGTTGTTCGTCGGCCCGCCCGTGCAGTTGTACTTGTTGCCGGTGCTGTTGGTGGCGAAGTTCCACTCGTTGTAGGTCTCGCTCGTGGTGTTGCTACCGGTGCAGTACGGCCAGCCGTAGTTGCCCGGCGACGTGACCCGGTTGAACTCCACCTGCCCCGACGGGCCGCGGGTCGAGCTGGTGGTGCCGGCGTCGGGGCCGTAGTCGCCGACGTAGACGACGCCGGTGGCCTTGTCGACGCTCATCCGGAACGGGTTGCGGAAGCCCATCGCGTAGATCTCGGGCCGGGT
>NZ_JBIAYW010000019.1:104534-176572 GCF_042898305.1 Dactylosporangium sp. NPDC000521 | reverse complement strand
GCCGCCGGCCTCGTGGGCGCGGGGGTCGGCTTACTCCACCCCCATTAACGTCAGGGGCGGCCCCCCCGCGTCGGGGGCCCCCCCCCGCCCCGGGCCCGGGGGGGGGGTGGGGGGGGCCCCCCCCCCCCACCCACGGCTCCCTTTTCTCACCACGCGGGGGCACGATCTACCGTGAGAACCATGACGGGCAGCGAGACGCGACCACCGACCCTCGAACAGGTCGCCAACTACGCCGGGGTCTCCCGCGCCACGGTCTCCCGGGTGATCAACGGGGTGCAGACCGTCGATCCCGAACTGCGGCGCACCGTCGAGCGGGCGATCGCCGCGACGGGCTACGTGCCCAACCTCGCCGCCCGCT
Source organism: Dactylosporangium sp. NPDC000521 (assembly GCF_042898305.1). Classification (NCBI taxonomy): domain Bacteria; kingdom Bacillati; phylum Actinomycetota; class Actinomycetes; order Micromonosporales; family Micromonosporaceae; genus Dactylosporangium; species Dactylosporangium sp. NPDC000521. The sequence goes on along the minus strand of NZ_JBIAYW010000019.1, from coordinate 176,214 downwards.
CGCTCGTCACGCGCCGCACCGACTCGATCGCCCTCGTGGTGTCGGAGCCGGAGAACCGCGGCTACGAGACGCCGTTCCTCACCCGCACCTTCACCGACCCCTACCTGGGCCGGGTCACCGCCGGCGCGCAGGAGGTGCTCCGCCCGCTCGGCATCCACCTGGTCATCTTCCTCGCCGACCCGCCCGCCCGCGAGCACGTCATGCGGTACCTGCGCCAGGGCCACGTCGACGGCGCCCTGCTCATCTCCAGCCACGTCGACGACCCCCTCCCGAGCCAGCTCGTGGACCTCGGCGTGCCCTGCGTCCTGTCCTGCCGCCCCGGCCGGCCCGTCCACACCAGCTTCGTCGACGTCGATCAGCGCGCCGGCGTCCGCCTGGCCGTGGATCGCCTGGCCTCGCTGGGCCGCCGCTGCATCGCCACCATCACCGGCCCCCTCGACATGCCCGCCGCCCAGGACCGCCTCGCCGGCTTCCACGCCGCCGTCGCCGCCCACGGCCAGACCGAGGCCCCCCACGTCGAGGGCGACTTCACCCGCGGCGGCGGCGAACGCGCCGCCCGCGCGCTGCTGACCTCCCACCCCGACGTCGACGGCATCTTCGTCGCCAACGACCTCATGGCCGACGGTGCCCTCCGCGTCATCCAGGAGTCCGGCCGCACCGTCCCGGGCGACGTGGCGGTCATCGGCTTCGACGACAGCACCGCCGCCCTCGAATGCCACCCGCAGCTGAGCACCGTCCGCCAGCCCGTCGAGGAGATGGCCGGCGAGATGGCCCAGCTGCTGCTGACCCGGATCCGCGAACCCGGCCGCTCCCCGCGCTCGGTCATCTTCAACCCGGAGCTGATCCTCCGCGCCTCCGCCTGACCGGCCGCCGCTCGACCCCGCCGACCGGCGTGCCGGTCAACTGCTCTGCGGTGTGCTCTGACAGTGAGCCATTCCCGGTAACGGCCGGTCATTTCGTGTGACTGCCGGGTATGGACACGGCTGCTGTCTGTGCTGTGGTGCGAGCCTCGATCCGGTGCCGTGAGGCTCTTCGTGGGGTGTCGGCGTGATCAGCTTGACGTGACTGCATCGTATGTCGCGCGTGCGGTGTCGATGTCGTGGATGTGTCGCTCGGCCCACTGGGTCACCAGGGCCATCACTGGAAGGAGGCTCTCGCCGAGCGGCGTGAGCCGGTACTCCACGCGTGCCGGCGTTGAGTCGGTCACGGATCGTGCTACCAGGCCGTCGCGTTGCAGAGTCCGCAGGGTCTGGGTGAGCATCTTCTGGGTGGCGCCGGCGACGGCGCGGGCCAGCTCGCCGTGCCGGCGTGGCCCGTCCGCGAGTTCTTTGAGGATCAAGCTGACCCAGCGGTCACCCAGCCGATCCAGAACGCGGTGTGTCGGGCATGCGGCCATCGACATCAGGAACGTCGAGCGCGCACCGGCCCGGCGTTCGTGTGCGCTGCTGGTGACCATCTGATCCTCCCGGCACTTTGAAGTGCCTACTGCCGTTGAGACATCATCGAGCCTACCGTCGGCGCATGAGTGTGGTTGGAATCCTCGGCGCCGGCAATGTGGCTCGGGCGCTGGCTCCGGCGCTGTCTGCTGCCGGACACGACGTCATCGTCGGTGCGCGCGACCGGGTGGAGTCTGCGGCGGCCCGGGCGGAGATTGTCGTCAACGCGCTGCCCGGCGCGGTGTCCGTCGGGGTACTCGGGGGGTTGCGCCAACACCTGGCCGGCAAGGTGCTCGTTGACGTCGCCAACGCGGTGGAGCTAGGGCCGGACGGCTTCGCATCCCGCCTGCTCTACCAGAACCTCGCCGCGGAGCTTCAACGCATCCTTCCCGATACTCGCGTGGTCAAGGCGCTGAACACGGTGGGACCTGCGGCGTTGATGGCTGACCCCGTCAGCTTGGCCGTGCCGCCGTCGACCTTCCTGTGTGGTGACGATGCGGATGCCAAGAAGGCGGTGGCGGGCCTGCTGGCCGACCTTGGCTGGTCGCCGCAGCGAGTGATCGATCTCGGCGGTGTCGAAACTGCCTGGTGGCCGGAGTCATTTGTGCTCATGGTCCGTCCACTGATCACCGCCCTGGGGCCGATTCCGTTCGCGCTGGCAATCGCCCGGTGAGTTGTTCAGCAGGAAGGGGATTGGTGGTTTCCGGTAGGCCGGTCATGTGGTCCGATCGTGTTCGTGGTGCGGCAGGACGAGCGCGGATCCTGTTTCGGGTGCCGCCGTCATCAGCGAATCGCTGTCGCGGTCGGGTCCGGCAGGTCGGGCAGGGGGCGGCGAGATCCGCGTGGTCGCCGGTACGGTGCTGGCGTGCTGACACGGGCGTGTGGTCATGTCGCGGGTGCTTCGCCGGTGCGCGTGTGCCCGCATCTGGTGCCGGCGGCGCAGAACGGTGACCTGGTGGACATGGTCGGGCTGCTGACCGGCGAGGCGCTGGCGCACGACCTGGCCTGCGCGGTCTGCGGCGGCGCCGATGAGCCGGTGTCGCTGGCCGAGGTGTGCGAGGGCTGCGCCGACCGGCTGCTGGAGGAGAACGACATCACCGCGTGGCGTGGTGTGCCCGGCATCCTGGAGCGGCCGGAGGCGGTGGACCCGACCGTGCTGCGGTGGCCGGTGCCCGCGTGGCTGGGCGAGGTGGTCGACCTGGCGCCGGTGCACGACGCGGGCACCTCCACGTGGCTGGCGCTGACCGCCGGCGGCCGGATCGTCGAGCTGGAGCCCGACGCCGGCCGGGCCACGGTGCGGGCCGCCGTCGAGGTCACGCCCGAGCCGGACCGCGTCCCCTGGATGGGCCACGAGCTGCGCCCCCGGTTGCACGTCTCCGCCTGCGGAGGCTTCGCGGCCGTCGTCCACGACTACGGCCGGCACGGCCAGGTCGTGGACCTCGCCCGCGGCGCCCCGACGATGACGCTGGACGGTGGGCGGTACCGGCCGGACACCGTGCCGTTCTCGGCGGCGTTCGCGGTGGTGGCCGGCCGCACCGTCCTGGTGCACCGCACCGCGTGGAACCGGCTGGACGTGAGCGACCCACGGACCGGGGAGCTGCTGACCGGTCGCGAGTTCGAGCCGACGTCAGGCCCTGGCGTCCGGCCACCGCACCACCTGGACTACTTCCACGGCCGGCTGCACGTCTCGCCCGGCGGCGGGGCGATCGCCGACGACGGCTGGGTCTGGGGACCGGCCGGGATACCCACGGCGTGGAGCCTGCGGGCGTGGCTGGACGGCAACGTCTGGGAGTCCGAGGACGGCCCGTCGAAGCATCGGCTGTGCCAGCGCTGGTACCACTGGGACACCGGGATGTGCTTCGTCGGCGACACCACGGTGGCGGTCAGCGGGATCGGGGGCGACGACCTGGCCATGCTGGCCGGCGTGCGGATCTTCAGCGTCGCGTCCGGGGTGCAGCTGACGGCGTTCGCCGGGCCGGCCGGGACGCTGCTGTCCGACGGGCTGCGGCTGTACTCGGTGCGGGACGGTGCGACGCACGTGTGGGACCCGGTGACCGGCCACCGCACCGCCACGATCGCCGGCTTCGCGCCGACCTGCCTGCACCGGGGCGCCGGGGAGCTGGCCGGGATCGCCGAGGGCGACCTGCTGCGGTGGCGCACGGGCCGGTGAGGCCTGCGTTACATCGCGGGGCGGCGGGGCGTGCGATAGTTCACCGGCGGAATGTTTGACTCGGCAGCTATGTTCTACTGCGCGTCAGACCCAGGAGCTTGGAGCGTGCGAGATGCAGTTCGGAGTGTTCACCGTCGGTGACGTCACCCAGGACCCGACGACCGGCCGGGTGCCGACGGACGCGGAGCGGGTCAAGGCGATGGTGACGATCGCGCTCAAGGCGGAGGAGGTCGGGCTGGACGTGTTCGCGCTCGGCGAGCACCACAACCCGCCGTTCGTGCCGTCGTCGCCGACCACGATGCTGGGGTGGATCGCGGCGAAGACCAGCACGCTGCAGCTGTCGACCGCGACCACGCTGATCACGACCAACGACCCGGTCAAGATCGCCGAGGACTACGCGATGCTGCAGCACCTGGCGGACGGCCGGGTGGACCTCATGATGGGGCGCGGCAACACCGGGCCGGTGTACCCGTGGTTCGGCCAGGACATCCGCAACGGTATCGCCCTCGCGGTGGAGAACTACGCGCTGCTGCGCCGGCTGTGGCGCGAGGACGTGGTGGACTGGGAGGGCAACTTCCGCACCCCGCTGCAGGGCTTCACGGCGACCCCGCGCCCGCTCGACGGCGTGCCGCCCTTCGTGTGGCACGGGTCGATCCGCAGTCCCGAGATCGCCGAGCAGGCCGCCTACTACGGCGACGGCTTCTTCGCCAACCACATCTTCTGGCCCAAGGAGCACACCCAGCGCATGGTCGGGTTGTACCGGCAGCGCTTCGAGCACTACGGGCACGGCTCCGCCGACCAGGCCATCGTCGGGCTCGGCGGGCAGGTGTTCATGCGGAAGAACTCCCAGGACGCCAAGCGGGAGTTCCGGCCGTACTTCGACAACGCCCCCGTCTACGGGCACGGGCCGTCGATGGAGGACTTCACCGCGCAGACCCCGCTGACCGTGGGCAGCCCGCAGGAGGTCATCGACCGGACGCTGACGTTCCGCGAGTACGTCGGCGACTACCAGCGCCAGCTGTTCCTCCTGGACCACGCGGGCCTGCCGCTGAAGACCGTCCTGGAGCAGCTCGACATCCTCGGCGAGGAGGTCGTGCCGGTGCTGCGCAAGGAGTTCGCGGTCGGCCGGCCCGCCCACGTGCCGGACGCCCCGACCCACGCCTCCCTGAAGGCGCGGCAGTCCGAGAAGGTGGACGCATGAAGCGCCTCGTGGTGATCGCCGCCGGGCTGAGCCAGCCGTCGTCGACCCGCCTGCTCGCGGACCGGCTCGCCGCCGCGACCGTCCGCGAGCTGGGGGTGGACACCGACGTGCGGGTGGTGGAGCTGCGCGACCACGCGCACGCGATCACCGACCACCTGCTGACCGGCTTCCCGGCGCCCGCGCTCAAGGAGGTCCTCGACGCGGTCGCCGCGGCCGACGGCGTGATCGCCGTGTCGCCGATCTTCAACGCCTCGTACAGCGGCCTGTTCAAGTCGTTCTTCGACGTCCTCGGCGACGACGTGCTCGCCGACAAGCCGGTCCTGCTCGGCGCGACCGGCGGCACCGCGCGGCACTCCCTCGCCCTGGAGCACGCGCTGCGCCCCATGTTCACCTACCTGCACGCGGTCGTGGCGCCGACCTCGGTCTTCGCCGCGACCGAGGACTGGGCCGGCGGCGGCGACGCGACGCTGCACCGGCGCATCGACCGGGCCGGCCGCGAGCTGGCCGACCTCGCCGGCCGGCGCGAGTCGCCGGTGGTCGCGGACCCGTTCGCCCTGACCACCACGTTCGACGCGCTGCTGTCGGGCCAGGGCCGCGCGGTCACCGACGACCTGCGGCGCTAGGCGCCGGCCCCTGCCCCGGCGCCGGGCGGCGGTGGGCGCCAGCCCTTGCCCCCGCGCCGGGCGGTCCGGGCGCCGGGCGGCGGGCGGCGCTAGCCCTTGCCCCGGCGCCGGGCGGTCCGGCGCCGGGCGGCGGGCTTGGCCTTCTTCGTCTTGCGCCGCGGGACGGTGGCCTGCCAGCGGCGCTGGCGGAGGATCTTCTCGAAGCGCTCGACGAGCCGCTCGCGCTCCTTCTTCGTGCAGCCGAGGTCCTCGGGTTCGAGGTGCGCGATCCGGTCGGCGATGACGGCGGCGGTGGCATAGCGGGCCCAGGTGGGCTTGCGCCGGGCGAGGTGGCGGGCGTACGCGGCCAGGACGAACCGCGCCGGCGGGTAGTCGGCCAGCGTCGTGCCCTGGCCGGACCCGTCGGCCATCGCCCGCAGCAGCGCGCCGGTGTGGTCGAGCAGGGCGTCGTCCACCTCGTCGGCGATGATCGCGGCGTGCAGGTGCGCAGCGGTCGCGACGGCGCCGGCGGTCACCGCGTCGAGGTCGTCGCCGGCGCACGCGTTGCGCAGCAGCCAGTCGCGCACCTCGGGCAGGACGGCGACGGTGCACAGGGCCTCGACGGCGTGGACCCGGCCCCAGCCCGAGGTCCGGGCGGCCAGCCACAGCAGCGCCTCGATGCCGGCCGGGCCGCGGTGGCGCAGCGACTCGGCGGCGAGCTCGCCGAACTCCGCGGACAGCAGCCCGATCGTGCGGATCAGCTCGATGTCCTTGTCCGAGGTGGTCGCCTCGGTGCCGAGCAGCGCCAGGCCGACGGCCACCTCGCGCCGGTCGACGCCGAAGCGCACCAGCCACCGCCCGGTCCGGCGGACGCGCTTGCGCCCGGCCCGCAGCGCCGCCGCGGCGACGTGCTCGTTGTCGGTGGTCGGCACGTAGACCTTGTCGAACGCCCCGACGAGGGCCCTGGGCGCCGCGTTCGGCGAGGCGAAGTGCGCGTCGAGGATCGCGGCGACGTCGGCACCGACCCGCCGCGCGTCCCGGCCGATGCCGGTGCGGGGACGCTGGTCGTCGGGGAACGGCTCGCCTCCTGCGGGCAGCGGGTCGTCCTTGCCCTGGCGGTGCAGCAGGACCGCGTGGTCGTGGAGCCGTTCACGGATCATGCCCGCAGATGGTGTCACACCACAGGTCACATGACGAGACGCAGTTTTCTGGCGGCGACGCCGATCGTGACCCGCTGCCCCCACGACAGCTCCAGCCGGTCGGCCTCCAGGCCGTCGGCGAACACGACGAGGCCCTCGCCCTCGCTCGCCAGCTCCAGGGTCTCGGCGCCGCCGAGCCGGCCACTGGTCAATGTGACACCGGTCGCCGGCGACGGCCACGCCTCGCGCACGAACCAGGTCAGGGCGGGCTCGCCGGGGGCCGGGCTCGCCGGCGCGTCCGCCCGCTGCCGGGCGATCGAGGAGCACCAGCCGGTGGCGCCGGTACCCGTGCCCACGACGACCCCCGACGACGAGTGCCGCTCCCGCGATCCGTCCGATGTGGACAGTGTGTAGCGCGCCGACTGGTGGGTGACGTGCCCGAAGTAGACCTCGTTGAGGCCGAGGAGCTCCTGGCCGTCGTCGAGCGACGCGGACACCATCGTGCGCTCCTGCGTCGGCAGGCCGGGCAGGTCGCGCAGGAGCTTCCGCAGCGCCTGCGGCGGGTGCCGCACGAGCACGCCCGGGTTCCTGTCCGGCGCCGGGTCGACCCCGATGACGGGCTGCCCGTCCAAGTACTTGGCGACGTTGGCGACGAGCCCGTCCTGCCCGACGGCGACGACGACGTCCTCGGGCGCGAACAGGAACCGCGACAGGTCGCCGCGGTCGAGGTGTCCCCGCCGCCAGTCGGCCGGGACGGCCGCCCCCACGGCGGTGAGCGCCGCCTGCTGCGCCGCATGCCGCCCGGCGACCTCGTCGAGGTCCCTGCCCCGCTGCCGCAGGAAGTACGCGGCCGCGGCCCGGGTCCCGTGCCGCGCCAGCAGCTCGTCGAGCTCGCTCCGCCGCGAGACGACCACCACCCGTGGCGCCAGCGTGCTCACGACGGCCCCGCCCAGCGCTTCACGGTGCGACCTCCGGCGGGCGGCGATGGACCCGGCGGGCGCGGTAGTGACGGGCCACCCGGCGGAGCGCGGACCAGCGGCGGGCCATCACCGTCCGGCTCGACACGGCGGTCACGCCGGGCCGCCGAGGGAGCGGCCGCCGCCGAGGCGGTCGACGAGGCCGGTCAGCACGTCGGGGGTGACGGTGAGCTGGCCGATCTCGGGCAGGTTGCCGGCGAGCTCGCGCAGCGCCAGGGCCTGCAGGACGCCGGGTGCGAGGTCCCGGTAGGCGGCCAGGCGCGCGGTCTCCGCCTCGGCCTCGGTGAGCCCGACGGCGCGGACACCGGCGGCCCGTGCCTCGGTGCGGGCCCGGTCGGCGTCCGCGTCCGCGGCTGCCGTGACTTTCAAGCGGTCGGCGTCGGCGAGCGCCGTGATCTTCGAGCGCTCGGCGGCCGCGGTGGCCGCGACCTGTTCGCGCTCGGCGACGGCCTGGGCCGCGACGAGCGCCGCGGCGGCGTCGACCTCGGCCTTGCGGCGGGCGTTGGCGCCGTGCTGCTCGACGAGCGCCTGCTCGCGGCGGGCCAGCTCGATCTTGTTCTGCAGCTCGTTCTCGGCGATCGCGCGCTCCTGCTCGACGGCGCGGGCGCGGCGGGCGTACGTCGCGCGGTCCGCCTCCTGCTGCACGGCCTCGCGGGTCGGCGTCTGCAGGGCCCGCTCCAGGTCGGGCTCGGGGCGGATCGCGACGACGCGGGCGCTGACGACGCTGACGCCGGTGTCGGTGAGGCGGGGGTCGCCGCCGAGGGCCTCGCTGACGGCCTCGCGCACGGGAGCGATCCCGGCGGTCAGGGCGTCGGTGAGCGGCAGCCGGGCCAGCAGGTCCAGGGCGGGCTGCTGGGCGAGCTCGGCCAGCAGGGTGGCCACCTGGTCGAGCGGCTGCCCGCGCCACGCGCCGGACCGCGGGTCGACGGAGAAGTCGAGGCGGGCGGCGGCGACGTCGGGGGCGCTGATCCGGTACGTGACCGTCGCCTGCACCGTGACGTCGGCGAAGTCGGCGGTGCGGGCGTGGAACAGCAGCGGCAGCTCGCGGTCGTCGACCGGCACCTCGGACAGCACGGCGGTCAGCGGCCGGTAGTAGAACGACTGGCCGATGCCCTCGTGCCGCACCTTGCCCTTGACGTGGTGGCGGACCCACGAGGTCGGCGCGCCGCGCAGGTGGCGCAGAAAGAAGCGGGTGGTCACGTCGGCCATGTCGGCACTCCCGGGATGAGTTATCGTCGTCTTGACGATAACCGTCGTCGCCCTTTCTCGTCAATGTGGTGATTAATACATGACGTTCGCCGTGACCGTCGACCTGGTGATGCTGACGATCCGCGACGGCGCGCTCAGCGCGCTGCTCATCCGCCGGGCGATCCCGCCGTTCCAGGGCGGCCATGCGCTGCCGGGCGGCTTCGTGCTGCCGGACGAGGACCTCGACGAGGCCGCCGAGCGGGAGCTGGTGGAGGAGACCGGGCTGCACGGCGCCGGGCATCTGGAGCAGCTCGGCAGCTACGGCGCGCCGGACCGGGACCCGCGCGGGCGGGTCGTCACCGTCGCGTACCTCGCGCTGGTGCCTGACGCGCCGTCACCACGGGCCGGCAGCGACGCCGCCGCCGCGGACTGGGTGCCCCTCGAAGGGCTGCCGGCGCTGGCCTTCGACCACGACCGCATCCTCGCCGACGGGGTCGAGCGGGCCAGGGCCAAGCTCGAGTACACGCCCCTCGCGGCCGCCTTCTGCCCGCCCGAGTTCACGATCGCCGAGCTGCGGCAGGTGTACGAAGCGGTGTGGGCCACCAGACTGGATCCGCGCAACTTCCACCGCAAGGTCACGTCGACCGAGGGGTTCGTCGAGGCGACGGGCCGCAGCACGGCCGGCGAGCGAGGGCGCCCCGCGCAGCTGTTCACGCGCGGGACGGCCCCGGTGCTCCACCCGCCGCTGCTGCGGAAGGCTCAGTTGCCGGCGCTCTCGTAGCGGCGCAGGCCGCGCGAGAAGACGAACCACGCCACCGCCAGGCAGTAGGCGGCGACGAGCGGGGTCAGCAGGCCCACCCACGCGGAGCTGCCGCCGAGCAGGAAGCTGACCGGGAAGAAGCTGACGAACGCGAACGGCAGGGCGAAGCCGAGCGCCGCCTTCAGTGCGAGCGGATAGATGGACAGCGGGAAGCGGGCGAGGTCGCCGACCTGGTGCACGGCGAACGCGAACAGCGGGCTGGGGCTCTGCATCCAGAACGACACCGCGTTGGTCGCCAGGTTGATGGCGACCTTGATGGCGATGGCGGACACCAGCACCACGACGGCGACCGCGACCCGGCCGGCGGTCCAGCCGATGTCCAGGTGGGTCAGGGCCCCGCCGAGCATCAGCCCGCCGGTGACGATGTTGGACAGCCCGTTGACGCCGATCTGCATGCTGCTGACCTGCAGGACGATCGGGTACGGGCGGACCATCATGTAGTCGAGGTCGCCCTGGTTGATCTGCCAGGCGAGGTTCCACATGCCCTCGAAGAACAGCGAGCCGACGCCCTCGGCGATCGCCACCATCGCGAACATCGCCACGACCGCCCAGAACGACCAGCCGTTGATGTGCGGCACCTTCGCGAAGATCGCCGCCAGGAACGTGACGTTGACGACCTGCATGACGACCGTGCCGGCCATCATGATCCAGAAGTCGCTCTCGTACTCCAGCAGCGAGCGCAGGTGCGCGCCGAGCAGCCGCACGTAGAGCCGGACCGTGCGCATCTCAACCCCCGTTCACGGTCAGCCGGCGCAGCCCCCGCCGGAACAGCAGCCGGGCGCCGAACCACATCGCGAGGACCCAGCCGAGCTGGGTGGCGACGAGCAGGACCGCGTGCGTCCCCGACGCCCGCCCGATGAAGATCAGCGCCGGCGTGGAGGTGAGCCCGGCGAAGGGCGACCACTGCGCCGCGGTGGCCAGCCAGCCCGGGAAGTACACCAGCGGCACCAGCGCACCGGACAGCAGCCCCGTCAGCGCCTGCCTGGCCCACAGCACGCCGACGAAGTTCTCCGTCCAGAAGCAGGCGAGCGTGCTCAGGTAGGACACGGCGAACTTCAGCGGCACGATCAGGACCATGCTGGCGGCGAACAGCGCCAGCATCGGCCCCGGCGGCGTGTCGAGCGCCCCGCCGATCGCGACGGTCACCGCGACGACGGCCACCACCGCCACGGCCTCGATCCACACGCCGCCGGCCGTCTCGGCGAACCTGGCCCGCTGGTAGTCCACCGGCTTCACCAGGTCCAGCGCGACGAGCCCGGACCGGATCCGGTGCGACATGCGGAAGTCGACGAACGTGCCGACGAGGGTGCCGGAGGCGAACGCGACCACCAGGTACGCGCGCATCTGCGGCCACGCGAACCCACCGACCGGGCCGTCGGCGAGCAGCACCCGCCAGACGGCGAGCAGCGCGATGAGCTGGAACGCGACGCCGCCGAGCGACAGCAGGAAGTTGGCGCGGTACGCCAGCGCGCTCAACGCCGCCGCCCGGGCGTGGGCGAGATAGGGCTTCATGGCTGGAGCACCAGCTCCCCGCTGTACACCCGCCGGATCACGTCCTCGATGGACGGCTCGTCGACACCGAAGTCGACGAGGTTCGCCAGCGGCGCGATCGCCGTGACGACCTGTCCCGCGGTCATCGCGAACCGGTCGAACCGCACCGCGAACTGCAGCGGCGTCTCGCCCTGCTCGATCGTCGCGCCCGGCAGCGCGGTGCGGACGTCGTCCAGCGGCACGGCCGTCTCCGTCTGCACGTTGAGGATCCGCTCGCGGGCGAACGCGTCCTTCACCGCCTCCAGGTCCCCGTCGAAGATGATCCGGCCCTCGTCGATGATGACGAGCCGCCGGCAGAACCCCTCGATGTCGCCGAGGTCGTGGCTGGTCAGCATGACCGTGGTGCCCTCGTCGCGGACCGTCCGGAAGAACTCCCGGACCCGGTCCTTCACGGCGAGGTCCAGCCCGATCGTCGGCTCGTCCAGGTACACGACCGGCGGGGCGTGCAGCAGCGCCGCGGCGAGGTCGGCCCGCATCCGCTGCCCGAGCGACAGTTTCCGGCCGAGGACCGGCAGCACCTCACCGAGCTCCAGGACGTCCTCGAACCTGGCCATGCGCTTGCGGTACGTGCCGTGGTCGATGCCGTACACGTCGCGCAGCACGGCGAGGGACTCCGACACCGGCAGGTCCCACCAGAGCTGTGTCCGCTGCCCGAACAGCACCCCGATCCGGTGTGACATCGCGATCCGGTCCTTCTGCGGCGACAACCCGTCGATGCGGACCTCACCCGAGGTCGGCATCAGGATCCCGCTGAGCAGCTTCACGGTCGTCGACTTCCCCGCGCCGTTGGGCCCCACGTACGCGACGGCCTCGCCCGCCTCGATCGTCAGGTCGACGTGGTCGACGGCGGTCTTGTCCACGAACCGCCGCACGAAGAGATGTTTGACGGCCCCCCGCATCCCCGGATCCTTGTCCGGCCTGCGGAAGACCTTGGTCAGTTCTCGTGCCTCCACAAGTGCCATCGCCGCGAGCCTAATATTTCTTCGCGATCCGTATTAACCCGTTTTCCGCCGGCGGACTGTGGTGCCCGTCGCTCTTCACGAGGCGGTCCGGGCTCTCGTCACGTGGCGGTGCGGGCTCTCGTCACGTGGCGGTCCGGGCTCTTGTCACGTGGCGGTCCGGGCTGCCGACGGCGGGATGTTCTGGTTGAGGTGGAAGACGTTGTGCGGATCGTAGCGGTCCTTCAGCGCGGTCAGCCGGGCGAGCTTCGCGGGCGGGTACGCGCGGCGGACCCCCGCACCGCCCTCGTCGCCGAGGGAGTTGACGTAGACGCCGGCGGCGAAGGGCTCCAGCAGGGCGGCCGCCGAACGGGCCGCCGCCCGGCGGGCGTCGTCCTCGGCCGGGTCGGTCCAGGACGTGCCGGCGCCGAACTCGAACATCGTGTCCCGATGGCCGAACGCGGTGGCGTCCTCGGGGACGTCGGCGATGGCACCGCCGTAGCCCTGCAGGCCGGCACCGCAGTGCTCGCCCGCGGCGATGAAGGCGTCGACCGCCGCGTCGGGCATCGACTTGAGGTAGTGGGAGCGCCCGTACCGGCGCAGCGCGTGCCGGCCCGTGGCGTCCTCGCGGCGCTGCAGCCGCAGGTACGACATGGGCTGCCGCGAAACGGTCCCGCCCTCGGTGAACGTGGGCCGGTAGCCCAGGTCGGGCCCGGTCCAGACGTAGCCGAGGGTGAGGGTGCCGGGGCCGGTCGAAGCGGTGAAGGTCGCCCGCCGCGGCGCGGTGAGGTGCTCGTCGCGCCAGCGGCGCATCGCGGCGTGCCGGGCGCGGCCGGTGAACGTGGCCTCGACGACGAGCGCCTCCGTGCCCGTGTCGTGCAGCGCGAACTCGAACCCGGTGACGATCCCGAAGTTGCCGCCGCCACCGCGCAGCCCCCAGAAGAGCTCCCCGCCGGTGACCCGTTCGACGGATCCGTCCGCCATGACGAGCTCGTAGGAGACGACGTTGTCGCAGGCGAGCCCGTACTGCCGGGCGAGCCACCCCATGCCGCCGCCGAGGGTGAGGCCGCCGACGCCGGTGTGCGACACGTTGCCCGCCGTGGTCGCCAGGCCGTGCCGCTGCGCCGCCGCGTCGAGGGCGCCCAGCAGCGCGCCGCCCTGCACGTACGCGCGGCGCCGGGCCGGGTCGACGCTCGCCCGCCCCATCGGCGTCAGGTCGATCATCAAGCCGCCGTTGGTGACCCCGAACCCGGCCGCGCTGTGCCCGCCGCACCGCACCGAGATCTCCAGCCCCCGCTCACGGGCGGTCCGGACCGCGCCCGCCACGTCCTGGGCCGTCCGGCACCGCACGATCATCGCCGGCCGGCGGTCGAACATCGCGTTCCACACCTGCCGGGCGTCGTCGTAACCACGGTCGCCGGGCCGGAGCACCGCTGCTGTCCCTGTCGTCGTCATACACACAGCTTCACGCCGATTGGACCCTGCGGTAAGGTCCGATCTTATGGCGGCCGAGGAGACCAATTCCGCCGAGCTGCTCGTCGACCTCGACCGCGCCGCCGGGCCGCTGCACCGGCAGCTGGAGGCGGCGATCCGCACCGGCATCCGCACCGGCCGGCTCGCCGTGGGCAGCGCGCTGCCGCCGAGCCGGGCCCTGGCCGCGTCGCTCGGCGTCTCCCGTGGCGTCGTCGTCACGGCGTACGAGCAGCTGACCGCCGAGGGCTACCTGACCAGCCGCTCCGGCGGGTACACCACGATCGCCACCGGGCCCGTGGCGCGCTGGGAGCCGCCGTCACCGGTCGCGGAGCCGGCCCGGATCAGCTTCGGCTACGGCCGCACCGACGTGTCGCAGTTCCCCCGCGCCGCGTGGCTGCGCTCCGTGCGGAAGGTGCTGACGACGGCGCCCACGGACCGGTTCGGCTACACCAGCGGGCAGGGCACCCCCGAGCTGCGGGCCGCCCTCGCCGAGTACCTGAACCGGGTCCGCGGCACCGACGCCCGCCCCGACACGGTGGTGATCTGCGCCGGCTACGCCCAGGCCGCCAACCTGCTGATCCAGGTCCTGCGCGCGGCCGGCGCCACCCGCCTGGCGGTGGAGGACCCGTCCTCGGAGGACGACGCCCGCGCCCTGGCCCTCGCCCGTGACATGACCGTCACCGGCGTCCCCGTCGGCCCCGACGGCGTCGACGTCGCGGCGCTCGCGGGCGTGCACGCCGACGCGCTGATCCTGACCCCGTCGCACCAGTGGCCGACCGGCGGCGTCCTGCCCGCCGCCGCCCGCACCGCCGTGGTCCGCTGGGCCTCGTCCCGGGACGCTCTCGTCATCGAGGACGACTACGACGCCGAGTACCGCTACGACCGCGCGGCCGTCGGCGCGCTGCAGGGCCTCGCCCCGGACCGGGTCGCGTACGTCGGCTCCGCCAGCAAGACCCTCGCGCCGGGCCTGCGGCTCGGCTGGATGATCCTGCCGCAGCGCCTCGTCGGCCCGGTGGTCGAGGCGAAGATCCTCGCCGACCGCGGCTCCCCGACGATCGACCAACTGACCTTCGCCGACTTCCTCACGTGCGGCGAGTTCGACCGCCACCTCGGCCGGATGCGCCCCCTGTACCGCCGCCGCCGCGACACCCTCCTGGCGGCCCTCGCCAGGCACCTGCCGCAGCTGCGACCGGTCGGCGTCGCGGCCGGCCAGCACCTGCTCGCCTGGCTCCCGCCCCACCTGTCCGAGCCCGCCGTGGAGGCCGCCGCGCGCGCTCGCGGACTCGCCGTGTTCGGCGTCGGCCGGTACCGCCTGACCCCCGGCCCGCCCGGCCTCCTGTTCGGCTACGCCCACCTCACCGACCGCGCCATCGAAGAAGGCATCACCCTCCTCGCCGCCGCCCTGTCCGACCTGCCCTGACGGCTCGAAACTGCCACGCTCGTGCCGACAAAGGCTGGCCCAGGCATGCGTTCGGCACCGAGAACGGATGGCCGGCCTCCGCGCGCTGGCGAGCGGCGGAGGGCGCGCATGAGCCTGATTCTGAAGGAAGTCCGGATCGGTTCGACCTCTGGCGTTGAGCGCCGCCGGCCTCGAACAACTTCGAGCCCTGCGCCAATGGTCGCTCACCGGCTCTCGACTGCAGTGGGGCGTTCAGCAGAGGAGGTGGGCGGCGTCCTTGTGGGCGGCGATGCGGATGAAGACCAGGTCCTTGCGTTCGGCGGCGGCTCGGAGGTAGCGGTCGCGGTAGACGTGGTGGCGGGTCCAGCACCAGCGCAGGAGTGACTTCTGGGGGTCGAGGCGGAAGAGGTTGCCGAGGTGCTCGCGGTTGCCGTTCCACAGCTCCTGGCGGGTGACGCCGCGGCGGATGGTGCGCCACAGGACCTGGCGGATCACGGTGCGGCGGGGCAGGTCGAACCAGATGACGGTGTCGGCGCGGGCCCAGACGAGGTCGCGGACGGCGCTGTAGTTGCCGTCGATGACCCAGCCGTCGCCGGCGGCGAGCTCGCCGACCTTCCTGCGGAACTCGGGGACGGCGATCGGCTGCCAGCCGGCGAGGTGGTGGATCGCGTCGAGCTCGACGAACGGCACGCCGAGGCGCGCCGCGAGCGCCTTGCCGAGGGTCGACTTGCCCGACCCGGAGTTGCCCACCACCGACACCCGCCGCACCCGCTGCCCCCGATTCGCTCCCGGCTCAACACGTGCTGTGGAACAGCCCGCCGACCGCCGCCGACCCCACCAGACTGTTATACACGTCGATGGCCTCGCGGGTCTCGGCCACGTGTACCTCGACGCCGCGCGCCTCCAGGGCGTCGACCGTCGCGTCGGGGACGCCGAGCTGCTCGTCCATGCCGAGCGACAGCACGACCACCGTCGCGCCGCGCTCCAGGAGCTCCTCGACGTCGGCGACCTGGACGCCGGGGGAGTGCCGGGTGCCCGTCTCGTCCCAGTCCCAGGCCCGGCCACCGCCCGGCCAGGCCTTCAGGTCCTTCACCACGCCGACCCCCTCGACCTCGATCCGGCCCCAGCTGACATCCACGATCCGCGGCGAACGTGCCTGCATGGCGGAAACCTCCCGATCCGGTGCCGAAACGACCAGCCTCGAAAGTACGCCGGACGGTGGACGATCTGGGTGAACGGCTGAGGATGTGTCCGGTCGAAGCGCGGTACCTTGATCGCTCGGCACGGGTGCGGGCAGGGGAGGGTCGGTGGAGGTCACGCCGCTGTCCGGCAGGCTGTGGGTCGGTGTGCTCGGAGACATGACCGCGACGGTCGACGGGGAGATGGTGGACCTCGGTGGGCGGCGGCAGCGGGCGGTGCTCGCGGTGCTGGTGATCAACCGGGGGGACATCGTGCCCACCGACCGGCTCATCGACTGCGTCTGGGGCGGGCAGCCGCCGGCGAACGCGGCGGGGGCGCTGCAGGCGTACGTGTCGCACCTGCGTCGGCGGCTCGAGCCCGGTGCGACGGCCCGGGCGCGCGGGAACGTCATCGTGTCGCGCCCGCCCGGCTACGCGCTGAACCTGGACGCCGGGGCGGTCGACGCGTGGCGCTTCGACCGGGGCATCACCGGGGCGCTCGGCACCGCGGACCCGGCCGCGCAGCGGGACCTGCTCGAGGCGGCGCTGCGGCTCTGGCACGGCCCTGCCTACGCGGAGTACGCGGACGAGTCCTGGGCGCAGGCGGAGGCGGCGCGGCTCGGGGAGCTGCGCGAGGTGGCTCGGGAGCAGCTGCTCGCGGCGCGGCTGGCGCTGGGTGACAGTGCGCTGCTGGTGCCCGAGCTGGAGACGCTCGTCGCGGAGGAGCCGCTGCGGGAGCAGCGCTGGCGGTTGCTGGTCCTCGCGCTGTACCGCGCGCACCGGCAGGGCGATGCGCTCGCCGCGCTCCGCAGGGCCAGGCACACGCTGTCGGAGCAGCTCGGCGTCGACCCCGGACCGGCGCTGCGCGCGCTGGAGGCCGAGGTGCTCGCCCAGTCGGCGTCGCTCGATGTACCGACCGCGCTGACCACGCCGGCGAAAGCGGGCCCGGCGGCTGGAGCGGGCCCGGCGGCTGGAGCGGGCACGGCGGCAGGAGTGGGCACGGCGGCAGGAGCGGGCACGCAGGCAGGAGCGGGCACGCAGGCAGGAGCGGGCACGGCGGCAGGAGTGGGCGCTACGGACGCGCCGGCGGCGGGCGCGCCGGCAGGATCGCGTGTGCCGGGCGGAGAGGGCGAGCCGGCAGGGGAGGGCGCGGCGGGCGGTGCCGGCGCGGCGGCGGGGCGACCGGCCGGCGGGCCAGCAGCACCGGCCCATCAGCCCGATGGGCACGGCTCGCCTGTGGCAGCAACCGGTCCGGCCCGCGGAGCGCCGCAGGCGCCGGTCGACCCGCAGACGGTACAGACGCGGAAAACGCCGGACGAGCACCTTGTCGACAGGGATGGTGAGGTCGCCGAGCTGCGGATGGCGGCGGCCGACGCGTTCGGTGGGGTGCCGCGGCTGGCGATGATCGAGGGTCCGGCCGGGATCGGCAAGAGCCGGCTGCTCACGGAGGCGCGCAGGATCGCCGACGGGCACGGGGCGCTCACGCTGACGGCGCGCGGCAGCCAGCTGGAGAAGGAGTTCGGCTTCGGGGTCGTGCGGCAGCTGTTCGAGGCGCTGCTCACCGACCCGGCCGAGCGGGAGCGGCTGCTGGCGGGCGCCGCCGCGAGCGCCGCGTCGGTGTTCGACCTCGCGGTGCACAGCGAGCGCGGCGACCACACGTTCGCGGCGCTGCACGGGCTCTACTGGCTGACCGCGAACGTCGCCGCGAACCGGCCGGTCGCCATCGTCGTCGACGACCTGCAGTGGTGCGACACCGGTTCGCTGCGGTTCCTCGCGTACCTGGTGCGCCGCCTCGACGGGCTGCCGGTGCTGCTCGTCGCGACGCTGCGGACGGGGGAGCAGTACGACGACGAGGCGCTGCTCGCCGAGCTGCAGCTGGACCCGGCGGCCGCGCCGGTGCGCCCCGGCCCGCTGAGCGCCGCCGGCGTCGCGGACCTCGTGCGGCAGCGGCTGGGCGACGGCGCCGAGCCGCGGTTCGTCGACGCGTGCCACCGCACCACGTCCGGCAACCCGCTGCTGGTGCGGCAGCTGCTGCGCGCCCTGGAGGCCAACGGCGTGCGGCCCACCGACGCCCACGCCGGCACGGTGACGGCCATCGGCTCGCGGGCCGTGTCCAGCATGGTGCTCATCCGGCTGCGGCGGATGCCGGCGGCGAGCACCGCCGTCGCGCGGGCCATCGCGGTCCTCGGCGACGGGGCGGGCCTGCCCACGATCGCCGCGCTCGCCGGCGTCGACGAGCCCACCGCCGCGGCCGCCGTCGCGGCGCTCGCGCGGGCCGAGGTGGTGCGGCACGAGTACCCGGTCGGGTTCGTGCACCCGCTCGTCCGCGACGCCGTCTACCAGGACCTGCCGCCCGGCGAGCGGCAGCTGCACCACGAGCGGGCCGCCCGCGTGCTCAGCGGGCTGTCCGCGGCGCCGGAGCAGGTCGCCGCGCACCTGCTGCAGATCCCGGAGCGCGCCGACCAGTGGGTCGTCGACGTGCTGCGGGCCGCGGCCGACACGGCGCTGCACCGCGGCGCGCCCGAGGGGGCCGCGACCTACCTGAGGCGGGCCCTGGCCGAGCCGCCCGTGCCGCCGCAGCGGCCGGCGGTGCTGCTCGCGCTCGGGCAGGTGGAGACCCTCAACGACGGGCCGGCGGCGATCGCGCACCTGCGGGCCGCGTACGACGACCCGATCACCGACCCGGTCACGTTCGCCGCGGTGGCACGGATGCTCATCCACACGCTGATCTTCGCCGGGCCCGAGGGGAACGCGCCGGAGTTCGCGCGGCGGGCGTCGGCGCGCCTCGCGGCCGGGTTCGTCGACGAGCGGCAGGGGATGCAGGCCCTGGAGCGCATCGCCGGATACATGTACAGCGGCGACCCGGAGTCGTTCCCGGCCGAGGTGCCGGTGATCTCCGGCGACGGGCTCGGGGCGCGGATGCTCGCCGCGTGCCGCGCCTGGGAGCTGCTCGCCCGCGGCACGGACCTGGACGAGGCAGTCCGGCTGGCCCGGTTCGCGCTCGTCGACAACATCCTCATGCGCGGCGATCCAGGGCTCTTCTGGGTCATCGCGGGTGTCGTACTGGAAGGCGCCGACCAGGATCCCGGCACCCTCTGGGACGACGCGCTGACGCTCGGGCACACCCGCGGGTCGCTGTTCACCGTGCTCGCCGCGCACCTGTGGCGCGGGTGGCGGGAGTGGCAGCGCGGCGACCTGCCCGAGGCCTGCACGTCGCTGATCGCGGCCAACGAGCAGAGCCTGCGCTGGGGCGGCGCGCCCGCGATCGGCATCTCCTACGGCGAGGCGTGCCTGGTCCGGGCCCTCGTCGACCGGGGCGAGCTGGCGGAGGCGCGGGCGTTCGTCGACGAGCACCGCGACCGGCCGCGGGTCGGCGACGGCATCCGGCTGTTCCGGCAGGCGGAGGCGGCGCTGCTGACCGCCGAGGGCCGGTTCGACGCGGCACTCGGGCTGCTGGACACCCACGCGGTCGGCAATCCGCTCTGGTACGAGGAGCGGTCGCTGCGGGCCGCCGCGCTGGCCGCGCTCGGGCGCACGTCCGAGGCGCTTTCCCTGGCGCTGTCGGATCTGTCGGAGATGCGGCGGTGGGGGGCGCCGCAGGGCGTCGGGCGGGCGCTGCGGGTCGTCGGCGCCCTGCGGGGCGACCGGGCGGACCTCGTGGCCGCCGTCGAACTGCTCGCCGGCACGCACGCGCGCCTCGAGCACGCGCGGGCGCTGTTCGCGCTCGGCGAGCTCGACCGCGACCCGGCGACGCTGCGCGCGGCGCTCGGCCTCGCCGAGGAGTGCGGCGCCGGCCCGCTGCGCGCCGCCGTCGCCGCCGCGCTCACCGGCCTCGGCGAGACCGTCCCCGCGGAGCCGTCCGTGACGCTGACCACCGGCGAGCGGCGCATCGCGTCCCTCGCCGTCGGCGGCGCCGACGACCGCGACATCGCGCAGGCGCTGTTCCTCACCCCGCACACCGTCAGCGACACGCTCGCCGCGATCCGCCGCAAGCTGGGTGTCACGACCCTCGCGGAGTTGCGCGCGCACGTCTGACTCAGGTCTTCCGCAAGTTCGTCCCAAGGGGCCGGCCGCAGGGTGTACGGCATGACCACTGTTGCGAACTCACTGCGCGGCCTGTGCGGCGGCGCGGTGCACCTCCCGGGCGACCCGGGGTACGACACGGCGCGGACCCCGTGGAACGTCACGGTCGACCAGCGGCCCGCCGCCGTCGCGTACCCGGCCGACGCCGACGAGGTCGCCTCGGTCGTCCGCGCCGCGGCCGCCGCCGGGCTGCGCGTCGCGGTGCAGAGCACCGGCCACAACGCGGGGGCCCTCGGCCCGCTCGACGGCGTGGTCCTGCTGCGCACGTCCGCCATGACCAGCGTCACCATCACCGGCCGCACCGCCCGGGCCGAGGCCGGCGCGCTGTGGATCGACGTGGTCGAGCAGGCCGCGCCGCACGGGCTCGCCGCGCTGCACGGGTCGTCGCCCGACGTGGGCGTCGCCGGCTACTCCCTCGGCGGCGGCCTGGGCTGGTACGCCCGCTCCCTCGGCCTGCAGGCCAACGCGGTCACCGCCGCCGAGCTGGTCACGGCCGACGGCACCCTGCTGCGGGCCGACGCCTCCACCGAGGCGGACCTGTTCTGGGCGCTGCGGGGCGGCGGCGGCAACTTCGGCGTGGTCACCGCCGTCGAGTTCGACCTGTTCCCCATCCGTACCGCGTACGCGGGGCTGCTCGCCTGGGACTGGCGCGAGGCCGCGCGGGTGCTGCCGGCGTGGCTCGACTGGGCCGCGACCGCACCAGACGAGGCGACGACGGCGCTGCGGCTGCTGCAGGTCCCGCCGATGCCGCAACTCCCACCGGCCCTGCGGGGCCGCCAGTTGATCGTGATCGACGGTGCCGTGCTCGGCGCCGCCGGCCCTGCCACGATCGCCCCGCTGCGGGCGTTGCGGCCGTTCCTGGACACGTTCGACGAGGCGCCGGCCGCGTCGCTGATCCGGCTGCACCTGGACCCGGAGGGCCCGACCCCGGCGGTGTCGAAGTCGGCGCTGCTCGGCGGCCTGCCGGCGGCCGCCGCCGACGCGCTGCTGGCGGTCGCCGGCCCGGACTCCGGCACGTCCCTGCTCGTCGCCGCCGAGCTGCGGCACCTCGGCGGCGCGCTCGGGCGGCCCGCCCCGGGCGCCGGCGCGCTGCCGTCGCTGAACGGGTCGTTCGCGCTGTACGCGGCCGGGATCGCGGCCTCGCCCGCGCTCGGCGCGGCGGCCGGGGAGGACGCCGCACGGGTCGTGTCGGCGATGGCGCCGTGGTCGACCGGCGCGAAGTACCTGAACTTCGTGGAGGAGCCGGCCGATCCCGAGGCCGCCTACGAGCCGGCGGCGTGGCAGCGGCTGCGGTCGATCCGGGCCGCCGTGGACCCGGCCGGGCTGTTCCTCGCCAACCACGCCATCTGACCGTCGCCGTCCGGCGTCCTGTCGCTTCGCCGTCCGGCATGCTTGCGCTTCGCCGTCCGGCATCCTGGCGGTCGCCGACCGGCATCCTCCGCGCGGCGTGCCGGTCACCGTCGCCGCCTAGCGTGGCGGGCGTGGCACTTCCGATGCTGGCCGCAAGGCGCCCGCTGCCCGCGCAGGTGGCGGTGTACGCGTTCGTGACGGTGCCGTTCCTGGCGCTCGTCGCCGCCGTCCCGTTCGCCTGGGGCTGGGGGCTCACCTGGCTCGACGTCGCGCTCGCGGTGGCCTTCTACACGGTGACGTGCCTCGGTGCGACGGTCGGGTTCCACCGGTACTTCACCCACGGCGCGTTCAAGGCCCGCCGGTGGCTGCGGATCGCCCTGGCCGTCACCGGCAGCATGGCGGTGCAGGGGCCGATCCTGCACTGGGTCGCCGACCACCGCCGGCACCACGCGTTCGCGGACAAGGAAGGCGACCCGCACTCGCCGTGGCTCTTCGGCACCGGCCCGGCGGCGCTCGTGCGCGGCTTCTGGCACGCGCACCTCGGCTGGGTGCTCGACCGTGGCCTCACCAACCAGCGGCGCTTCGTGCCCGACCTGCTCGCCGACCGCGACATCCGGCTCGTGCACCGGCTCTTCGGCCCGCTGACGATCCTCACGCTGATCCTGCCGGCGGTCATCGGCGGCCTGGCCACCTGGAGCTGGTGGGGCGCGGCGACCGCGTTCTTCTGGGCCGGTCTCGTGCGGGTCACGGCGCTGCACCACGTCACGTGGTCGGTGAACTCGGTCTGCCACATGATCGGCGACCGGCCGTTCGCGGCCCGGGACCGGTCGGCGAACTTCTGGCCCCTCGCGGTCCTCAGCATGGGCGAGTCGTGGCACAACCTGCACCACGCCGACCCGACCAGCGCCCGGCACGGCGTGCTGCCCGGGCAGATCGACGTGTCGGCGGCGCTGATCCGGCTCTTCGAGCGGGCCGGGTGGGCGTGGGACGTGCGCTGGCCCAGCGCGGAGCGCCTGGCGCGCCTCGCCGCCAGGTAGATGTCGTACCGGTGGACGTCCTACAGATGGATGTCATACCTGGAGACCTATTACAGGGTGGCCTTTACAGGTAGACGTCGACCCGGCCGCTGAACATGCCGTTCGTCGGGTTCAGGCGCTGGGCGGCGTCGGCGGCCCGCTCGAACTGCAGGCGCGCGTCCTCGGCCCGCTGCCGCAGCTGGTCCTCCAGCCGCAGCTGGTCCTGGATCCGCTGCTGGTCCTCCAGGCGGCGGTCGTCCTGCAGCCGCTGCTGCTCGAGACGGTACTGCTCGTCGCGGTACTGCTGGAGGTCGTCGGTGCGGCGCTGGTCCTGCCGCACCAGATCCTGGCGGAGCGCCTGCTGGTCGTCGACCCTGCGCTGCTCCTCGAGGCGCTGGTCCTGCAGCCGCTGCTCCTGCAGCCGGTCCTGGCTCCGCTGGTCGTCCAGGCGCTGTTGGTCGACCAGATCGATCTGGCGGTTCTGTTGCACCTGGGTGGCGGTGAGACCGGTGGTGGTGGCTGCTACCGGTGTGATCGACATCGCGCATCCCCGTCCTGCGACACGATTACTCTCCGAATGCTCTTGACCACTCAAAGGTACCCGGCTGGGCGGCCGGTAACCACCCGACCGCCTGCGTGGTGTCCAGTGTTGTCCCTGTGTTGGATGAGGGTGCTGTGTCCCGCCAACTGGGACGTTCCGGACAGATCGAGGGTCATGCAAACGCTTGTAGGGCCGTAGGGTGGGATCCGCGAGACGCCGGTCACGTTCTGGAATCGTTGCTGTGCGCGGCGGTTGACTCGTAATGTCACGGCGGCAGTCCGAGGAGAGGCGCCCATCCATGCTGAGCGACAGTGAGCACGTCACCATCCCGCAGGAGTCCGACGACCGGCACGCCCCACCGGCGACCGTCGTCATCTTCGGCGCGTCGGGTGACCTCACCCGGCGCAAGCTGATCCCCGCGATCGAGAGCCTCGCCAGGCACAACCGGCTCACGGAGCAGTTCGCCGTGGTCGGCGTCGCCCGCACGCCGATGGACGACGACCAGTTCGTCCACGCCGTCCTCGGTGACCGTGGCCTGTCCGGCATGCCGCAGCTCAACGGCGCCGTGCGGTACATCGCCGGCGGCTACGACGACCCGGAGACCTACAAGCGGCTCGCGGGCGTGCTCGACGACCTCGACCGCGACCGGGGCACCGCCGGCAACCGGATCTTCTACCTGTCGACGCCCGCCGAGGCGTTCCCGCTCGTCATCAACGGGCTCGCCGGCGCCGGCCTGCACCGGGCCCGCGAAGGGTCGTTCGCCCGGCTGGTCATCGAGAAGCCGTACGGGCACGACGAGGCCAGCGCGAAGCAGCTCGACACCACGGTGCACGCCGCGTTCGACGAGTCGCAGGTCTTCCGCATCGACCACTACCTGGGCAAGGACACCGTCCAGAACGTGCTCGCGCTGCGCTTCGCCAACGCCATCTTCCAGCCGATCTGGGACCGCACCTGGGTCGACCACGTGCAGATCACCGTCGCGGAGACCCTCGGTGTCGGCACCCGCGGCAGCTTCTACGAGCACGCCGGCGCGATGCGCGACATCGTGCAGAACCACGTGCTGCAGGTCCTCGCGCTCGCGCTGATGGAGCCGCCCGCGTCGTTCAGCGCCGAGGCGGTCCGCAACGAGAAGGTGAAGCTCCTGCAGGCCATCCGCCTGCCGAGCGGGCGGGCCATCGACGACATCGCGGTCCGCGGCCAGTACACGCGCGGCGGCTCCCGCGAGGAGCTCATGGCCGGCTACCGCGAGGAGCCCGGCGTCGACCCCCTGTCGCGCACCGAGACCTACGCGGCGCTGCGCCTCGACGTCGACAACTGGCGCTGGGCCGGCGTGCCGTTCTACGTCCGCACCGGCAAGCGCCTGCCGAGCCGGGTCACCGAGGTCGCCCTGCAGTTCCAGCGCCCGCCGCACCTGCCGATCCCCAACCGGCAGCTGACCGAGCTCCAGCCCGACGCCCTCATCCTGCGCATCCAGCCCGACGAGGGCATCGCCCTGCGCTTCGGCGCCAAGGTCCCGGGCCACTCGTTCCGCGTCCGCTCGGCGAGCATGGACTTCTCCTACGACAAGACCTTCCGCGAGGAGTCCCCGGAGGCCTACGAGCGGCTCCTGCTCGACGCCCTCATCGGCGACACAACCCTCTTCATCCGCTCCGACGAGGTCGAGCAGTGCTGGCGCATCGTCGACCCGATCCTGGAGCGCTGGGCCGAGGACACCGGCCCGATCCCCACGTACGAGGCCGCCTCCTGGGGCCCGACGGAGGCCAACCGCCTCATCGAACGCAGCGGCCGAGCCTGGCGCAATACTGTTTCCCGCCCGTAGCCTTCGGCTATAGCTCGCCGCCCCACCGCTGGCGCGGCGGGTCCCGCCGGGGGATTCTCACCCCGGACCCCCAATGCTCGCTGCGCTCGCACAGCCAGCGCTCCGCGCGGCCGGATTGCGCATCCGCGCCCATCCGGTGGTCGCCCTCCGCGGTGGCTGGGGTGGGGGTTCCTCATGATCCGGAAGACATATTGTCGCCAGAGCAGCAATAAGTCTTCCGGATCACGGAAACGCGGATCACGGAAACGCGGGTCAGGGCCATTCGGTGGCGTTGGTGGCGTCGAGGGTGCCTGGGTGGTCGAGGACGACGCAGAAGGTGATGCCGGCGGGGTCGCGCATGATCCACCAGCGGTCGTGGCGCTCGACGCGGGTGGCGCCCAGGGACTCCAGGCGGGTGACCTCGGCTTCCAGGTCGTCGGTGTGGATGTCCAGGTGGACCCGCGGGGTGCCGGCCGGGTCCGCGGCGCCGAGGCGCTGGGTCAGCAGGAGCAGGTCGTGGCCCGGGATCCGGGCGCCGTGGAAGTCCGGGTACTTGCCGACCCGCTCCAGCGGGGCGCCGAGTGCGCCCCGCCAGAACGCGACGGTCGTGTCCTCGTCGGTCGCGGGCACGTCCAGGACGATCGTGTACAGCCTGCTGTAATGAGCCACGGCGCAGAATGTACCGGGGCGCCCGCCGTCAGGGCACTCGGCTACGCGGCCAGGAGGATCGAGGTGCGCAGGGCGGGAGCGCCGTCGACCGGGGCCGGGTCGTCGCCGGTCGGGGCGACGCCACCCGCGGCGATCCGGTCCAGGGTGTGCAGGCCGAGCGGGCGCACGCTGCCGAAGATCGTGTAGTTGGGGCGCAGCGCCGAGTCGGCGAAGACCAGGAAGAACTGGCTGCCGTTGGTGTCGGGGCCGGCGTTGGCCATGGCGAGCACGCCGCGGGCGTAGACCTTGCGGGCGCCGGTCGGGTCGGTCGGGGCCGGCGGCAGGCCGGTCGGCAGCTCGTCCTTGTACTTGTAGCCCGGCCCGCCCTCGCCGGTGCCGGACGGGTCGCCGCACTGCAGGACCTTCAGCGTCGGGTACGTCGTCAGCCGGTGGCAGATCGTGCGGTTGTAGAAGCCGTGCCGGGTCAGGTGCAGGAAGCTCTGCACGGTGCACGGCGCCTGCGCCCGGTCCAGGGTCAGCGGGATGAGGCCCAGGTTGGTGAAGAGCGTGACGGTCACCGTGCCGCGCGACGGCGTGTGCCTCGGGTCGCGGGGCAGTGGCACCGGCCGGACCGCAGGGTCGTCGGGTGTCGGGGTGTACGCGCAGGGCCCGGTCGTCGGTCCGCCCGGGTCGGCGGCTGAGGCTGGGGTAGGTGCGACAGCGAACGCCGCCACCGCGAGCATGACCACGACGGCACGGATCCGGACCACGTTGTCCTCCATCGACGATTGGGAATCTCCAAGAGGTCTAACGGATGTCGATGTACCGCGTCAAGGTCGATGCCCGTTTGGGCCCGGAACGGCGGCATAGCTGCGGCACTGCCCCTTCCCGTTGTTCACCTCTTGCATGTCCGGCGTGCGCACACGGCCGCGCCTGTTGGTCATGCGCTGTCCCGAGCGTGTGTCCCAGCGGGTGGGCGTGCCGGGTGGACGAAGGGGCAGCTGGTGCAACAATCGAGGTTCGTCTTCTTATCGCTGGCCGCGGCGGCCGCCGATGACGGCGCGGTAGCCGAGGCCACGACCTGGATGCTGGTCTCGCCGAACAACCGGCCGCTGGGCAGAGCGGCGCGGCTGTTCGAGACCTATGGAGCGTGCCGCGACTCGGTGCTGCACCTGCGCGCCGGGTTCGCCGGCGCGAGCAGCACGGTCGCCGCGGTGGAGTCCAGCGGGCAGTGGGTCTGGCGGGTGGAGATCGACGGCGACACCGTCGGAATGTCCAGCCGTTCCTATCTGCGCGCCAGGGAATGCCACTACAACCTCGAGCGCTTCCTGGAAGCCGTGCCGGCGGCGGTCGTGGTGGCCGGCACCCGCAGTGTCCGAGGCGGTCATCCCCTGGTGCTCGGCGCCGGCGGTGACACGGCGGTCCTTCCGCCGCGCCCGGCGCCGCGGGGCGCCCGGGGCCCGTACGCCGACCGCCCCCGCCTCGGGGAGCGCGACGTGCGGGCCCAGGGCGCCCGCCTGATGTACCGGGCGACCCCCGGCAACCCGCCGGCATGACGGTCGTCGAGGCGCGCTCCGGCGCCGCCGGGACCGGGGAGGCCGACGAGCCGCGGCGGCTGAAGTGGCGCCCGTCGCCGGCCGACCGGGTCTTCCGGGGCGTCGCCCGGGGTGCCGGCGCGACGGTGCTGCTGGTGGCGCTGCTCGTGGGGTCGTTCCTGGCGTACCGGGCGGTGACCGCCCTCAAGGTCGTGCGGTGGAGCTTCTTCACCACGAAGCAGTGGGAGCCCGACCCGGTCTCCGGGAGCTTCGGCATCGCCGCGGTCGTCCCGGGCACCGTCATCATCGCCGGCATCGCGATCGTCCTGGCCGTGCCGGTCGCGGTCGGCACGGCGCTGTACATCTGCGAGTACGCGCCGCGGCGGATGCGCCGGATGCTGGTGACGCTGGTCGACATGATGGCGGCCGTGCCGAGCGTCGTCTACGGCCTGTTCGGTGTGTTCCTGCTGCAGCCGAACATCATCCACCTGTCGCGGTGGATCGCCACGTACCTCGGCTGGATCCCGATCTTCGAGGTCGCCGACTACGACACGACCAACCCGCTGTCGAGCATCACCGTGTTCACCGCGTCGAGCTTCGTCGCGGGGACGGTCGTGGCGATGATGGTCACCCCGATCATCTGCTCGATCTCGCGCGAGGTCTTCTCGCAGGCGCCGATCGGGGAGCGGGAGGGTGCCTACGCCCTCGGCGGCACCCGCTGGGGCATGATCCGCACCGTCGTGCTGCCGTACGGCCGCGGCGGTGTCATCGGCGGCTCGATGCTCGGCCTGGGCCGGGCGCTGGGCGAGACCATCGCCGTTTACATGATCATCTCGCCGGTGTTCGACATCCAGTGGCACGTGCTGCAGACCGGCGCGATCTCGGTGTCGTCGCTGATCGCACTGCGCTACGGGGACTCGGCCGACTTCGCCGTCTCCGCGCTGATGGCCGCGGGGCTCGCACTGTTCGTGATGACCCTGCTGGTCAACTTCGCCGCGTCGATCGTCATCGGCCGCAGCCGATCCGGAGCCGGCACATGACCTCCACGCACACCGCCCCGCCGGCCGGCCGGCCCGACGCGACGCGAGCGTCGTCGAGCGGCCCGCCCGACCCGGCGAAGGTCGTCGAGCAGACCCGTGTCGACCTGCTGAAGCCGGCTCAGCCGGTACACGGGCAGCCAGAGCAGACCGGTGGGGGACCGCGGCACGCCCGGCCCGACGACGCCCGGACCTTCGTGCGGCGGCCGCTGCCCGAGGCCGCCCCGGGCGAGGAGCGGCGCCGCGAGCTGCGCGCCGGCCGGCGCCTCGACCGGCTCAACGTGACCGGCTCGCTCCTCGCCGCGCTCGCGTTCACCGCCCTGCTGTTCGGCCAGATCGCCCCGTTCGACGGCGTGCTCGGCTTCGTCGTGGTGGTGTTCTTCGCGTTCCTGGCGTTCCTCGGGCTGCTGACCTCACTCACCGAGGACGGGCCCGCGATCCGCGACCGGATCGCCGCGGCCGTCATGACCGGCATCGGCATGCTGCTGCTGGCGCTGCTCGTCATCGTCGTCGGGTTCACGTTCTGGCGGGCGTGGCCGGCGCTGGTGCACGGCAACTTCTGGGTCGAGGACATGAGCGTGGTCCAGCCGGCGAGCCCGCTGGACGTCGGCGGGGCGCTGCACGCGATCGTCGGCACGCTCGAGCAGATGGGCATCGCGCTGATCCTGTCGGTGCCCCTCGGCATCACCTGCGCGGTGTTCCTCGGCGAGATCCCGGGCCGCTTCAGCAGGTTCGTGCGCACGCTCGTCGAGGCGATGACGGCGCTGCCGTCGATCGTCGCGGGCCTGTTCATCTACGCCGGCCTCATCCTGGCGCTCGACCAGAGCAAGTCGGGTCTGGCGGCGGGGATCGCGCTGTCGGTGATGACCCTGCCGATCATCATCCGCGCCGCCGACGTGGTGCTGCGGCTCGTGCCGGGGACGTTGAAGGAGGCGTCGTTCGCGCTGGGCGCCTCCCAGTGGCGCACCGTCTGGCACGTGGTCCTGCCGACGGCCCGCTCCGGCCTGACGACGGCCGTCATCCTCGGCACCGCGCGCGGCATCGGGGAGACCTCGCCGGTGCTCATCACCGCCGGGTTCACCCAGTTCATGGCGCTCAACCCGGCGGCCGGCCCGCAGGTCTCGCTGCCGCTGCTGGTGTTCAACAGCGTGCGCTTCCCGCAGCAGGAGATGGTGACCCGCGGCTTCGGCGCCGGCGCGGTGCTCATGCTGCTCGTCCTCGTGCTCTTCGCGGCGGCGCGGGTCATCGGCGGCCGCGGGCCCGGCGAGCTCTCCCCGGGGCAGCTGCGTCGCCGGGCGGTCGCGTCGGCCCTCGACGTCAAGCGGTTCCAGCGCCGCCGGCAGGCGGACCTCGACGGCACGTCCCAGCACCGCCGGCAGGCGAATCCCGACGGTGAACCCGATAAGGAGTTTCTCGATGTTCCGTAGCGTCGCCAAGACCGCCGCCGGGGTCGTCCTCGGTCTTCTGGCCGTCGCGGCGCAGCCGAGTCCCGCGTACGCCGCCCCGATCAAGGTGCAGATCACCGGCGCCGGCTCCACCTGGAGCCAGCCGGCGCTGCGCGCGTGGATCGGCAACGTCACCCAGTTCGGCCTGAAGGTGTCGTACGCCGACACCGGCTCGACCGACGGCCGCAAGCAGTTCGCCAACGGCAAGGTCGACTTCGGTGTCTCGGAGATCCCGTACGGCATGCCCGACAGCGCCACCCGCGACATCGACTCGCCGCCGACCGGCCGGGGCTACACGTACATGCCGATCGTCGCCGGCGGCACCTCGTTCATGTACAACCTGACCATCGGCGGCCAGCGGGTCACCAACCTGCGCCTGTCCGGCGACACCATCGCGAAGATCTTCACGAACAAGATCACGTACTGGGACGACGCGCAGATCAAGAAGGACAACCCGAAGCTGGCCCTGCCCAACCGGAAGATCATTCCCGTGGTGCGCTCGGACGGCTCCGGCACCAGCGCCCAGTTCACGCTCTGGCTCAGCAAGCAGCATCAGGCCATCTGGGGCGACTTCTGCCGCTCGGTCGGCCGCAACCAGAGCCCGTGCGGGCTGACCTCCTACTTCCCCGTGATCAGCGGCAAGAACATCGGGCAGAGCGGCTCCAACGGCGTCGCCGGTTACGTCGCGCAGCCGCGGTACGAGGGCGCCATCACCTACGTCGAGTACTCGTACGCGAAGACCGCCAGCTTCCCCGTGGTGAAGGTGCTCAACAACAAGGGGTACTTCGTCGAGCCGACGGCGACCGCGGTCGCGGTGGCGCTGACCCACGCCAAGATCAACAGTGACCTGACCCAGAACCTCGACGACGTCTACTCGAACGACGACAAGCGCACCTACCCGCTGTCGTCGTACTCGTACATGATCCTGCCGACCGACACCCAGATGCGGATGACCGAGGACAGGGGCTACACCCTCGCGGAGTTCGCGCACTACTTCCTGTGCAAGGGTCAGGCCCAGGCGGACAACCTCGGCTACTCACCGCTGCCGAGGAACCTCGTCGACGCGGCCGCGGCCCAGGTCGCGCGCGTCCCGGGCAGCGCGTCCTCGCCGTGGGACGTCACCAAGTGCCAGAACCCGACCTTCGGCCCCAACGGCGAGAACGCCCTGGCGGCGACGGCGCCCTTCCCGCCCGAGTGCGACAACGTCGCCAGCGGCGACCAGTGCGCCACGGGCACCGGCGGCAGCAAGACGCCGACCCGGACGAGCGGAGGCGGCGGCACCGCCGGACCGGTGGCGTCCGGGGGCCCGACGGCGTCGTCGTCTGCGCCCGCCGTCGTCGACCCGGACACCGGTGAGACGGTCGACGCGGCCCGGGCCGCCGGCAACGACGTGGCGGGCGTGCCGGTGTCGCTGGACCAGGCCGGCACGTGGGGCCTGCGCCGGGCGTTGATGGTCGTCGCCGCCGCGCTGCTGCTCGGCCTGATCTTCGGCCCGCCCCTGCTGGCCCGCTCCCTCGGCGGCCGGCGCGACCGTGACGGCGGCCGGCGATGAGCGCCCCCGCGACCGAAGGCCCGCCGCCGTCGGGCGGAGCGGCGATGAGCGCCCCCGCGACGGAAGACCTGCCGCCGTCGGGCCGGGCGGCGCGGACGGCGACCCGCGCGGCGTGGCGCCGCCGCCTGACCGGCGCCGGCGTGGTCGGGATGCTGCTGCTCGGCACGCTCGTGCGGGGCACGTCGGCGACCGCCGGCGACACGTTCACCCCGCCCCTCGGCGTCGACGTGCCGACCCCGTCGGCGCAGACGATCAACCTGACCGGCGAGTTCGCCGGCACGACGATGACCGTGTCGCAGACCCGCGACCTCGGCAACCAGGGCATCACCATCTCCTGGAAGGGCGCGCCGCCGACCCCCGACGCGACGCTCGGGCAGAACGTGTTCGCGTTCATGCAGTGCTGGGGCAACCCCGACGCGCCGGACCCGGACCCGCACGTGCCGGGGAAGCCGGACCCCAACTGGGGACGGGAGACGTGCCAGTTCGGCGCGCTGCTGGACACCCCGCTGTGGGGCGGGGACAACGCGCCCGGCGGCGGCACGATCCGCACCATCGGCATCAACGGCGTGCACGAGCCGGACGAGACCCTTCCCGAGGACGCGGTCATCGCGCCGTTCCGTCCGGTCAAGGGCCCGCGGATCGGTCACGGCGGCCCGTCGGACCCGTACCCCGGCGGCCTGGGCCCGCAGACCGGCTCCGACGTCGTCATGGCCCAGTACTTCGACCGGAACAAGACCAACGAGATCCCCTACGGCTACACCGCCGGCGACGGCACCGGCCGGGTCGTGTTCGAGACGCAGACCGACATGGAGGCCCCGCACCTCGGCTGCGGCCTGCCGGACTCCGCCGGTGTCATCCAGCCGTGCTGGCTGGTGATCGTGCCGCGCGGCCACACCGACCCGCTGACCGGCGCGGACCTCACCGGCACGGGCCTGCCCGTCAGCGGCTCACCCATGGCCGTCAGCCACTGGAAGCACCACGTCGCGGTCCGGCTGGACTTCCGGTCGGTCCACACGCCGTGCCCCATCGAGCAGGCCGAGCGCCCGACGGTCGGCTCGGAGATGATCGCGCCGGCGATGCAGGCGTGGCAGCCGGCGCTGTGCGGCAAGACCGGCAACGTCTACGGGTACACGCCGACCTCCGACGACGAGACGGCCGTTCAGGTCCGTGGCACCGGCGACGGCTCGCCGGGCCTCGGGTTCACCTCCAGTCCGATGACCGCGCGGCCCGGCGGCCCGACGCCGGTGCACGCACCCGTCGCGCTGTCGTCGGTGGTCGTCGCGTTCACCATCGACAACCAGGTGAACCCGGGCTCGACGAACCCGGAGGAGGAGCTGCTGCGGGCCAGGCAGGTCAACGGGATGCGGCTCACCCCGAAGCTGATGGCGAAGCTGCTCACGTCCTCGTACCAGCGCGACATCCCCGACGGATCCAAGGCCGAGCACCTCAAGGACAACTACCGCACGATCGTCGCGGACCCCGAGTTCCGCACGATCAACCCCGACTTCCGCTTCTCCCGGGTCAACCGCGACATCCAGCCGGTCATGGTGCCGCTGGGCGGCTCCGCGGCGAACCGGGCGGTGTGGGCGTGGATCCTCGCGGACAAGCCGGCCCGCGACTTCCTGTCCGGGGTCCCGGACCCGGCGTACACGGACCCGGTCACCGGCGTCACGTACCACATGAAGGTCAACTCGTTCTACCAGAACTTCGGCCTCGACGGCGTGGTGCCGGACCGGTTCCCCAAGTCGGACCCCACCTGCAGCCAGCCGGCCCCGGACATCGTGCCGGACCTGAAGACGTGCATCTTCAACAAGCAGCCGTACACCTCGTCGATGACCGACGGGGCGCAGCAGACCCTGAAGACCGACACCCATGCCGAGGTCGAGTTCGACGTCGCGAAGTACGAGAGCAGCGACCACCAGATCGTCACGCTGAAGCGGTCGCCGCCGCAGCAGCAGGGCAACCGGTGGGTCATGGCGATCACCGACTCGGCGTCGGCGGCCCGGTTCGGCCTCTACTCGGCGAGCCTGCTCAACGGCACCGACCCCGGCGACCTGAGCCAGTACGTCGCGCCGACCAGGCAGAGCCTGCAGGCGGCGGTCGCGGCGATGGGGGCGACGGCGAACCCAGACGTCCTCGCGCTGGACCCGAGCCTCAAGAAGCCGGGCGCGTACCCGCTGACGATGCTCACCTACGCCGCCGTCGACCCGAGCCGCGGCAAGGCGGTCCGGGACGGCTACGCGGCGTTCGTGGAGTTCGCCGCCGGGGACGGCCAGCACGAAGGTGTCGCGGTCGGGGACCTGCCGCCCGGGTACGTGCCGCTGCCGGACGCGTTGAAGGCCAAGGCCCGCAGCGCCGCCGTGGCGATCCGGGCCGGCTGGACCGCGCCGCCGGAGCCCGCGGAGGCCACCACCCCCGCGGCGGCCGGGACCGTGCCCGCGCGCGGATCCACGCCGTCGGCGGCGCCGGTGAGCGCCCGGCCGAGCCTGTCCGTGGCGCCCGTGCCGGCGGCCCGGTCCACCGACCCGGAGCCCGTCGACTGGGCGCAGCGGTACCTGCTGTCGATGGTCCTCGGCGCCGGGCTCCTCGCGGCCGCCACCGGTCCGGTCCTGACCGGCCTGGCCCGGCGACGCGAACGCCGGTGAGCCTGTTCATCCGGCCTACATGTTGGCGACCGGCCCGCTACGAACCGCCTGCGAATGATGACCCCGTTCGCCTCTCGAACACGCTGAAGTAGAAGGGGAAACGCATGAAGGTGCTGACCTTCGGACGGGCTGTCAGCCTCGGCCTCGCGGTCGCGGCTGTCGCCCTGACGGTCACCGCGGCACCCGCCGCCGCCAACCCGCCGGCCGGCGAGTACCGCCAGCTGGCCGGCGTCGGCTCCGACACGACCCAGGACGTGCTGAACGGTCTCGGTGAGACCATCGTCAGCGGCGGCACGAAGGTGATCGCGTCCTACGACGCCCGCCCGACCGGCCTGATCAAGACCAAGACCACCGGCTGCGAGTTCAACCGTCCCGACGGCTCCGGCGCCGGCCGGACCGCCCTCAAGGCGTCCGAGAACGACGGCGGCAACGTCTACCAGGGCGTCAACGTCACCGGGTGCGTGGACTTCGCGCGCTCGTCCAGCTACGGCGGTGGCTCCTCGCCGCAGACCACGGGCAACTACACGTACATCCCGTTCGGGGTGGACGCGGTGTCGTTCGCGGTCAACACCGACAGTGACCTGCCGACCAGCCTGACCTTCGTGCAGCTGCAGCGCATCTACCGCTGCCTGACCACGGTCGTCAGCGGCGTACCGGTCAAGCCGCTGCTGGTGCAGGCGGGCTCGGGCACCCGGTCCTTCTGGCTCAGCAAGATGGGCATCGCCGAGACCGACATCGCCAACGGTGACTACCCGTGCCTGATCCAGACGGTGAACGGCCAGCAGATCCAGGAGCACGACGCCCGGGTCCTCGCCGGCCACAACGACTACATCGTGCCGTTCTCGGTCGGGCAGTTCATCGCGCAGGGCAACGCCGCCACGATCGCGACCCAGACCGGCGTCGTCGTCGAGGACCGGCGCGGCACCGCCCGCATCGGCCGCGTCAACGGCCTCCAGCCGATCGTCAACGGCAAGCTCAACATCAACTTCCGTCCGCAGCTGATCCGTGACGTCTACAACGTGGTCCCGACCCGCCGCCTGGCGGAGCCGGTCATCGCGCAGACGTTCGTCGGCGCCACGTCCGCGGTCTGCGCCAACCAGTCGGTCATCGAGCTGTTCGGCTTCGGTTACCGCGCCACGGCCGGCGCCACCCTGTTCGAGGGTGCCTGCGGCTCGACCACGCTCAAGGCCGCGTCCTGAGCACCGCGACCGCACTGTAAGGCCAACCGGCCGGGCGTCCACTGTGGACGCCCGGCCATCCCTGTCGAGACGAGGATCCTCCATGCGCCTGCGCCGAATCGCCGCGGTGGCCGCCGCCGTCACCGTGGCCGCCGTCACCCTGCCCGGTCCCCTGACGGCCCCGGCCCACGCCGCGCCGCTCGGCACGATCACCGTGACGCCGGCGAGCGGCAGCGTGGACACCGACCCGATGTTCACCTCGGCCACCGCATCGGCGGCCTGCCCCGCGACCTACGGCACCAACGCCGGCCTGCGCATCGCCCGGGCCGGCACGTCGCAGTTCGCGAACCTGACCCGGGTCGGCGACGACGGCAACTACGACGCGGTGCCGCCCACGCTGAAGCCGAACCGGTCGATGCGGGCGGCGTTCGGCACGACCCCGATCACCGACGGCGACTACACGCTCGTCATCGTCTGCACCGGCGAGAGCGCCGGCGACCACCCCGACGTGTTCAGCACCACGATCCGGGTCACCGGCACCGCCTGGACCGCGAGCGGCGGCGGCCCCGGCCCCACGACCGGCCCGACCACCGGGCCCACCGGCGGCACGGGCAACAAGCAGACCCTGAACACGGAGGTCGGCCCCGCCGCGACGAGCGCCTCACCGTCGCCGACCGGCACCACCGGAGGTGGCCTGCCGCGGACCGGTTCGGCGGTCGCCCAGATCGCGGCCGTCGGTCTCGGCTTGGTCGCCGCCGGTGTACTGATCGTCCGCCTCGTCCGCCGCCGGCGGCTGGCATGAGCGGCCCGGAGCGCAGCGGAGGCGCGGTCACCGTGCAGCTCCCGCCGGCCGAACCGTTGCTCGAGGCGCCGGAGGCGACGCCCGACAAGATCGAGCAGCCGGACCGGCCGGACACACCGCCGGACCGGCCGGCGTCGGGGCTGCGGATCGCCGGCAACGGGCTGAGCATCCTCGCGGTGCTGCTCGTCGGCTTCACGCTGCACGTGACGCTGCTGTCCCAGCTCGGGTACGCCCGGGTGCAGCAGACCGCGTACGCCGACTTCCGCGGCGCCCTCGCCGAGGCCACCGCCCCCGTCGGGCAGACCGGCCCCGACGGCAGGCTGCTGGCCCTCGGCACGCCCGTCGCCGTGCTGCGGATCCCCGCGCTCGGCCTCCAGCAGGTCGTGTTCGAGGGCACCACCGGCGAGGTCATGCAGTCCGGGCCGGGCCACCGCCGCGACACGCCGCTGCCCGGGCAGGCCGGCACGAGCGTCATCATGGGCCGGAACGCCGCCTACGGCGCCCCGTTCGCGGGCCTGTTCCGGCTCAACTCCGGCGACCGGATCGAGGTCGTCACCGGCCAGGGCGAGTTCGTGTTCGTGGTCCTCGGCGTGCGCCACGCCGGCGACCTCACCCCGGCACCGGTCGCGGCGGGCCGCAGCCGGGTCACGCTGATGACCGCGGCCGGGACGATGTTCTTCCCGTCCGACGTGGTCCGCGTCGACGCCGACCTCGACAACGGCACCGAGACGGTGCCGTCGCCGCCGCGGCCGCTCGGCACGAAGCAGCTGCCGGCGTCGGAGCGGGTCCTCGCGGGCGACGACGCCGCCTGGATGCCGCTGGTGCTGTGGGGGCAGGCGCTGCTCGCCGCGGGCCTCGGCATCACCTGGGCGCGCCGGCGCTGGGGCGGAGCGCAGGCGTGGATCGTCGGCGTCCCCGTCCTCACCGTGCTCGGCACCGCCACGTCCGACGTCGCCGTCCGGCTCCTGCCGAACGTCCTGTGACCACACCGATTGCGAGGGCACTGCCGTGACGAGCACGACGCTCGACCCGTCCACCGTCGACTCCCCGACGACCGCCGAGCTGGACGCCAGGAACATCTCCGCGTGGTTCGGCGGCCACAAGGTCCTCGACCGCGTCTCGCTGCGGATGCCGGCGGGGCAGGTCACCGCGCTCATCGGCCCGTCCGGCTGCGGCAAGTCGACGTTCCTGCGCATCCTCAACCGGATGCACGAGCTGGTCCCGGGCGCCGAGCTCGCCGGGGAGGTGCTGCTGGACGGCGAGGACCTCTACGACCCGTCGCGCCGCATCACCGACGCCCGGCGCCACGTCGGCATGGTGTTCCAGAAGCCGAACCCGTTCCCGGCGATGTCCATCTATGACAACGTCCTGGCCGGGCTGAAGCTCACCGCGGTGCGGGCGTCCCGCCGCACCAAGGACGACCTCGTCGAGGAGTGCCTGCGCAAGGCCGGGCTGTGGCACGAGGTCCAGGCGCGGCTGCGCTCGCCCGGCGGGGCCCTGTCCGGCGGCCAGCAGCAGCGGCTGTGCATCGCCCGGTCCCTGGCCGTGCGCCCGCGGGTGCTGCTCATGGACGAGCCGTGCTCCGCGCTGGACCCGACCTCGACCCGGCGGATCGAGGAGACGATCGGCGAGCTGTCCGCCGAGGTCACCATCGTCATCGTCACCCACAACATGCAGCAGGCGCAGCGGGTGTCGCAGCACTGCGCGTTCTTCCTCGCCGAGCAGGGCACCCCCGGCGTCATCGTCGAGCACGGCCTGACCTCGGCGATGTTCGACACCCCGCAGGACCGCCGCACCGCCGACTACGTCCACGGCCGGTTCGGCTAGACGGCCGTCGCGAACGAGGGCTGACACCTCGAATTCGCTTTGCGCATGTCCGGCGTATGAGTTGGCCTGCCCGCCGGGCAACGCCGCGCCGAAAACCTGATCCCGCAACGCAAGCGCGCCTCTTTCGAGTAGAGGAAGTGATTCATGAAGGGTCCGAAGTCCCTGCTGGTCCGGGCGGTCGTCCTGGCCGCCGCGGCCTCCGTGGCGGTCGTCGGCCTCGCCGCCGCCCCGGCCAACGCCGCTGACCTGGGCACGCTCACGCTCACGCCCACCCAGGGCCTGACCACGACCAACCCGGCCCTGTCGGCGCTCACGTCGGTGGCCTGCCCCGCGAACTACGGCACCAACGCGGGTCTGAAGATCGGCAAGGTCGGCAGCGGCGACTACCGCAACCTCGCCCGCGTCGGCGACGCCGGCAACTACGACCAGGCCGCGTTCACGCTCGACGCGAACCGGTCCATGGTCTCGGCGTACGGCGGCACCGCGCTCAGCAACGGCGACTACGAGATCGCCGTGCTGTGCACCGGCGAGTCGACCGGTGACCACCCGGACCTGTTTCGCACGGTCATCACCGTCACGGGTGAGAACTGGAAGGTGAAGGGCGCGGCCGAGCCGGCCGTCGACACCACCACCTCCCTCGCGGTCTCCCCGGCGAGCCCGCAGGTCGCCGGCACCCCGGTGACCCTGACCGCCACCGTGGCCCCGGCCGCGGCGACCGGCCAGGTCACGTTCAACCGCGGCGCGACCGCGATCGGCACCGCGCCGGTCGTCAACGGCACCGCGACCCTCACGGTCGGCAACCTGCCGGTGGGCGCGTTCTCGCTCTCGGCGGCCTTCTCGCCGGCGACGGCGGAGTACAAGGCTTCGGCGTCGGTGAACGTCCCGTTCACCGTCACCGCGCCGGCCGGCACCATCACCAAGGAGCAGACGATCACCGGTGACATCGCGCCGGGTCAGTTCTCGCTCAACGTGGCCGGCACCAACGTCTCGCTGACCGGCGGCTCCGTCGGCGGCCAGGCGACCGGCAACCTGAACAAGGCCACCGTCGTGGACCTGCGCGGCACCAACGCCGGCTGGAACCTCGTCGGCCAGGTCAGCGACTTCAGCGGTGCCACCAGCACCATCCCGGGCTCGAACCTCGGCTGGGCGCCCTCGTCCACCAAGGTCAGCGGCTCGGGCGCGGTTGTCACCGGCGCCAACGCGTCGGGCCTCGGCAACCCCTCCACCCTGTGCAAGTCGAATGTCGGCAGCAGCGCCGGCACGTTCGAGTGCGGCGCCGGCCTGACCCTGGTCATCCCGGACAACGTCGCGCCCGGTGCGTACAGCGCCACGCTGACGCTGACGCTCGCCTGATCGGTTCATCCAGCGGGGTGCGGTCCGTCACGGGCCGCACCCTTGCGTCGTAGGAGGTCTTCCGTGCGTCGAATGCTTCTCGTCCTGGCCGTTGCCGCGTCGGTACTGGTAGCGCCCACCCCCGCGTCGGCACGCGACGGTGAGGACCTGCGCTGGGCGGTGACCCCGTCGGGGCCCGAGGGCCCGAACGGCCGTGCCGCCTTCGACTTCGAGGCGAAGCCCGGTGACGTCATCACCGACATGGTCGGCGTCAGCAACCTCAGCGACGCCGCGATCACCTTCACCGTCTACTCGACGGACGCGTTCACCGCGCCCGACGGCGCGTTCGCGCTGCTGACCGGCGCCACCCAGCCGACCGGGATCGGCGCGTGGACGGACCTCACGCCGAAGTCGTACACGGTGCAGCCGAAGAAGCGTGCCGACATCGCCTTCACGCTGCGCGTCCCCACCAACGCGACGCCCGGCGACCACGCCGGCGGGATCGTCGCCTCGGTCATCGAGCGCCAGACGAACCCGCAGGGCCAGCAGGTCAACGTCGACCGCCGCATCGCCGCCCGCATGTACCTGCGGGTCGCCGGCCCCGTCCAGCCGCTCGTGCAGGTGTCCTCGCTCGACGTCGACTACGGCTCGCCCGCGCTGCCGTTCGGCACCGGCGACCTCGTCGTCACGTACCGGCTGAAGAACGCCGGCAACGTCCGCGTCCACGGCACCGCCCGGGTCCGCGCCAGCGGGCTGCTCGGCGTCGGCCTCGGCGAGAGCGAGGAGATCACGGTGCCGGAGCTGCTGCCGGGCGCGGAGCTGAGCGTTCAGAAGCGCATCCCGGGCGTCATGTCGCTGGGGCGCCTGACGGCCGCGGTGACGGTCAACGCGGAGGCGAAGGAGGGCCGGCTGCCGATCGCCAGCCGCAGCGCCGCCGTGTGGGCGTCGCCGTGGGGGCTCGTCGGCCTGCTGGTCCTGGTGCTGGGCGCGGTCGCGCTGGTCGTCCGCTGGCGGCTGCGCCGCCGCCTGCTGCGCGCCTGAGCCCTCAACGCTGTCGCAGGGCCGGTTCTGGGATCGGCCCGCGCAGCTGGCGCACGACCGCGGTGCCCCAGCCGAGATGCCACTCGTCGGCGTCGGCGTGGAAGGCGGCGCGCAGCTCGTACCAGTGCAGGCCGGGGTGCCGGTGGTGCACGCTGTGCAGGTTGAACGCGAGCACGAACAGCTCCAAGGGCCGGGGCAGCCGCAGGTTCATCGCCTCGAGGGGGCGCTCCAGCTCCGTGCGGTAGTGGTAGGCGTTGTCGGCGAACGACACCAGCAGCGCCCGCCCGCCGACCGCGACCGCGAGCATCCACGCGTGCCGCCCGTAGCCGACGACGGCACCGGCGTGGACGACGACCACCGCCAGGGCCTCGACGCGGAAGCGGCGCAGCGTGTCCCGCTTCGAGACCCGCTCGAAGAGCAGCCCGGTGACGGAGTCGAGGGAGTCGGTGCGGCGCACCAGCCACCGCCACCCGGCGGCGGGCACGACGGCGAGCACCACCGACGCGGCCTCCAGCACGTAGAGGCCGCCGAGCAGGCGCGGGTAGTAGCCGCGGGCGGCGGCGAGCCAGGTGGTGACCGCCGGGTCGTAGACCTCGGTCCGTTCGCGGCGGGTGCGGCTGTACCGGTGGTGCAGCAGATGCCCGGCCTTCAGCAGCGAGAACGGGGCGCCGTAACCGGTCGCGAGGACCCTGGCGAGGCGGTCGTTCCACGCCCGGTCGCGCAGGAGGGTGCCGTGGATCCCTTCGTGGATGAGCGACCACAGCGGCACGGTGGTGAGCGCGAGGGGGACGAGCAGCCAGCCCCAGCGCGGGTCGGCGGGCAGCAGCCACACCGGCAGGATCAGCAGTTGCAGCACGAGCGTGCCGGCGGCGGCGGTGGTCAGTACCCCCGAGATCAATGTCTGACGGGCAGCCATGCCGGAAACGTAGCGCCGGTAGGAGAACTCAGCCTGAACTGCCGCGGACGGTCAGTGTGGTGGGGAACGTGCCCTGCCAGCCGGGCCCGGTCTCGCCGCCGAGCAGCGCGCGGGTGGCGGCCGCCGCCATCTCCTCCACCGGCTGGCGGACCGAGGTCAGCGGCGGCGTCGTACACGTGGCGATGAGGCTGTCGTCGAACCCGATGACCGCCACGTCCTCGGGGACCCGCAGGCCCGCGGCGGCGAGCGCCTGCAGCGCCCCGGAGGCCATCAGGTCGCACGCGACGAACAGCGCGTCGATGTCCGGGTGCTCGGCGAGGAGCCGCCGGGTGGTCTCCGCACCCGACGTCCGGTTGAACTCGCCGGCCTCGCCGGTGATCGGCTCGAGCCCCGCGTCACGGACCGCGGCGAGATAGCCCGCGCGGCGGTCGACGGCGTCGGCGATGTGCGCGGGCCCGGGCACGGCCGCGATCCGCTTCCGGCCGTTGCGGTGCAGCAGCTGGACCGCCGCGTACGCGCCCGTCGTGTTGTCCGGCACGATCGACGGCACGGGCGCCGCGGTGCGCCCCATCGACACCACGCGCGGGCAGACCGCGTGGAAGGCCGCGGCGAGCGGCGCGGGCACGTTGACGAGGATCGCGCCGGCGCTCACGGTGTGCGCGACGCGGTCGAGCAGCCCCGGCGCGTCGGCCTGCCCGACGACGTGCACGCGCATCTGCGCCTCGGACCGCCGCAGCCCGTCGACGATCCCGGCGACGACCCGCCCGTAGTACGGGTTGGTGCCGAAGCACGTCGGCTCGTCGTCGATGACGATGAGCTCGATGACGTCACCGTGCCCGCGGGCGAGCGCCCGGGCGACCGGGTCGGGCCGGTAGCCGAGCCGCTCGACGGCCCGGTCCACCAGCTCGCGGACGTCCGCCGCGACGCGCGGGTTGCCGTTGATGACCCGTGAGACGGTGGCCCGGGACACCCCGGCGGCCTGCGCGACGTCGTCGAGGGTGGGGCGTTTGTGCTGCACCGCGCCAACCCTAGCGCCCCAGCACCGCCCGGGTGTGCCGCCGGACACCTCGGCGGCCCTGTACGGGCAGGTCCGGGCGCGGCGCTGGCACGATTGGTTCATGATCAGGCCGTTGCTGGAGGTCATCGCCCTCGACGCCGTGGACGCGCGACTGGCGTCGGAGGGTGGGGCGGACCGCGTGGAGCTGGTCAGTGACATGGCCGCCGCGGGCCTCAGCCCGGCCCCGGCCACCGTGGCCGCGGTCCGGGCCGCCGTCGAGCTGCCGGTCCGCGTGATGGTCCGGGCGGCCGCGGGCTTCGCCGCCGGCGACGTCCAGTCCTTGCGCGACACGGCGAAGGACCTCCTGGCGGCCGGCGCCACCGAGTTCGTCCTGGGCTTCCTCACTCCCGCCGGCGAGGTCGACCTCCCGGCGGTCCTGGAGGTCCTGGAGGTCCTCGGCGGCGCCCCGTGGACGTTCCACCGGGCGATCGACCACGCCGCCGACCGGGCCGCCGCCTGGGCCGCGATCGCCGGCCTGCCCGGCCTCGACACGGTCCTGACCTCCGGCGCCCCGACCGGCCTGCCCGACGGCCTGGCCACGATCCTGTCCGAGGCCCGCGCCGGATCGCGGACCGCCACCGGTCCGCGGATCCTGGCCGGCGGCGGCCTGCGGCACGAGCACGTCGCCCCGCTGCGGGCGGCGGGCGTGACCGCGTTCCACTCCGGCAGCGCGGTCCGCGAGGGCGGCACCTGGACGGCCCCCGTCGACCCGCTCCTGGTGCGCGGCCTGCGGCTCACCCTGGACCCGCCCCACGCCCCATGATCCGATCCGGCCATCGGAACCGTTCGGATCATGGGGAGCGGTGCCGTTACGGGGTCACCGGAGGCCGGGAGTCGGTGAAGCCGCGCTCGAGGAAGGTGTCCCGCCAGATGGTGCCGGTGCCGTCTGCGTACCCGGCGGCGAGGATGTCGCCGGTGGCGGGGTCGACGAGCAGCAGCTCCGAGCCGTGGTCGCCCGGGCTCGGCTGG
This sequence comes from Dactylosporangium sp. NPDC000521, assembly GCF_042898305.1. NCBI lineage: Bacteria > Bacillati > Actinomycetota > Actinomycetes > Micromonosporales > Micromonosporaceae > Dactylosporangium > Dactylosporangium sp. NPDC000521. The sequence continues at coordinate 133,370 of NZ_JBIAYW010000019.1, read as the reverse complement.
GGGCCCTTGCCGATCGGGGCGGTGACCGTGACGCCCGTGCGGCCGGTGGGGTCGGTCGCTTCGCCGCCGCACGTGACGCCGTCGGTGCGGGCGAGGAACCGCAGCAGCGCGGCCCGGTGCGCGGCGTCCAGGACGCGGACGCGGACGAGGTCGGCGACACCCACGAGCGCCTGCGACGGGCCGTTCTCCCGTGGCCGGAACAGGGCGTCGGCCATCGCTGCCGGGTCCGCGGCGGGGACGGGTGTCCGGCCGGCCGGGACGTCCTCGACCCTGGGGTCCGTCCGCTGGCGCTGGCTGGGGTGGGCGCGGAAGTAGGCCTCGGACGTCTCGTCGGCGTAGGTCACCTGCTGGACCACGGTCCGGCGGCGTTGTGCGCCGTCCGCGGCCGTCCAGGTGGACAGCTCGACCTGGTAGGCCGCCCGCGCGAACCGGCCGTCCTGCAGCTGGACCGTGTCGCCGCCGTGCGACCAGGTCCTCAGGTACTCGTAGGCGCCCGCCGCCGTGTCGTACGGCGCGGCGTGGATGTCGCCGGCGATCCGCTCCAGGCAGCTGGTGGCGACGCTGGACGGCACCGCGCCCGGCGGGGTCGTGACGGGTGCCGCGGGGCCCGCCCCGGGGCCGGTGAGCACGGCGACGGCGGTGCCGGCGACCGCGGCCACCGCGACGCCCGCCGCGACCGCGACGAGGGCCCGCCGGCGGCGGTCGGGGACGCGCACCTCGTAGCTGGTGACGTCGTGGGCGGCGCGCCGCAGCAGCGCCTCCACGTCACCGGGGGCGACGGGCGCTTCGCGGGCCGGGTCGGCGGCGGCGAGGAGGTCCAGGGTCCGGTCGTTCATCGGGCACCCCCCAGGCGGGCCGGCGTCGGGGATTCGGCGAGGAGGTCGGTGAGGCGCCGGCGGGCGCGGTGCAGGCGCACCTTCGCCGCGGTGACGCCGCAGCCGAGCACGAGCGCGGCCTCGCCGACGGCGAGCTGCTCCCACGCCACGAGCCGCAGGATCTCCTGGTCGTCGTCGGAGAGGCGGGTGAGCGCGGCCCGCACGTCGAGCAGCTCGGTGACCCCGTCGTGCCGATCGGCGGCAGGGTGCTCGGCGAGCTCGACGGTCGGTGGGGCGGCCCGCTGCGCCCGCCGCTGGTTGGCGAGCAGGCGGCGGGCCACCCCGTACAGCCACGGCAGCGCTACCGGTGGCACGTCCCAGCGGCGGCGCCAGGCGACCAGGAACACCTCCTGGGCCAGCTCCTCCGCGGCCGCGGTGCCGTCGAGCCGGCGCATGCCGTAGCGCACGACGTCGGCGTAGTGCCGGGCGTACACGCCCCGGAACCAGCCGGTGTCACGATCGTCGTCCATACCTCGGTTATGTCGCCGCCGGGGGAGTGGTTACAGCAGGCTCCGCAGATATCCGAGATTGTCCGCGGTCCGCTCCGCCAGGGGCACCTCCGTGGAGAAGTCCTCGACGGTGACCCAGCCGTCGTAGCCGTGCGCGGTGAGCGCCCGCAGGTAGCGGCCGACGTGGGCCTGGCCGGTCCGCAGCGGCGCCCAGTCGTGCGCCCAGGTGACGGTGCCGTCGGCGGCGGTGTCCACGGGCCTCCACGCGACGTTCTTCACGTGTACGTGCTGCAGGTAGGGCCCCAGCAGCTCGAACGCCGCGCGGTGGTCCTCGTGCCCCTCGATGACGAGGTTGCCGAGGTCGTGGATGACCCCGACGTGCCGCGGGTCGAGGCCGTCGACGAGGCGCATCGCGGCGGACGCCGACGACACGATCGTCTCGTGGTGCAGCTCGATGAGGATCGTGACGCCGTGCTGCTCGGCGAGCCCGGTCGCCCACTCGAGGTCCTTGCGGGTGGCGTCGAACAGGTCCGGGTAGCGGCCGGTCGACAGCAGCGGCATGGTGACCCGGACCCGGCCCGCGCCGAGGATCGCGGTGGCTGCGAGGAGCCGGGCGACGTCGTCGTGCTCGAAGCTGCGCGCGTAGCCGCCGACGCCGGAGTACTCGAGGCCGGCGCCGCGGGTGAGGGCGGCGATCTCCGGCAGCGCCGCCTCGAGGCCGGTGAGCGGCCAGGTGGCCCGGTTGCCCTTCCAGAAGCCGGGCTGGGGGGCTTCGTCAGGGGCGGGGTCCTGGTCGACGACGCGCCACTCGACGCCGTCCCAGCCCTGCGCGGCGAGGTGCCGCACGACCTCCTCCGGGGTCCAGTCCGGGGTGGACGCGGTGAAGACCGAGAACCTCACGAGGAAACCTCCATTGTCGAGACCGCCGGCTGCACGTCGTCGTGGACGCCGTCGAGGACCTGGTCGAACAGCACCGGGCGGCCGAGGGTGGCCGCCACGTACACGGCCCGCACCGTGGCGAGCGCGAGCAGGCCGTCCGCGACCCGTACCCCGGGAGGCCGCCGCTGGTCGATGGCGTCGACGAGGTCCTGGTACTGGCGCAGGTGCCCGAGCACGAAGCCGTCCGCCGGTTTGGGCGCGCCGTACAGGTCCTCGGCGGCGACGAGGTCGGCGGCCGTCTCCCCGGTGTCGGCGCAGTGGTAGTACTCGAGCTGGTCGTCGTGCAGGACGGCGGAGCCGCGGGTGCCGTGCAGCTGCAGCCGCACCGGCAGGCCGGGGTGGGCGCTGGTGCTGGCGTGCAGCACGGCGAGCGCGCCGCCGGCGAAGCGGAGCGTGGCGACGGCGAGGTCCTCGACCTCGATCCGCTCGTGGGCGACGCGGGCGGTGCGGGCGGTGACCTCGACCGGTGGGCCGAGCAGCGCCAGCATCTGGTCGACGAGGTGGATGCCCTGGTTGGCGACGGCGCCACCGCCGTCGAACTCCCACGTGCCGCGCCAGTCGGCGGAGTCGTAGTAGGCCTGGTCCCGCCACCACGGCATGGACACGACCGCGGACGTGAGCCGGCCGAGCCGGCCCTCGCGCGCGGCCCGCTGCACGGCGACCATCGCCGGGTCGAAACGGTGCTGGCTGACGACGGCGCAGACGAGCCCGCGCTGCTCGGCCTCCGCGGCGACCTTCGCGAACGCGCGGGCCTTCGGCAGCGACACGTCCAGCGGCTTCTCGACGAGCAGGTGCGCGCCGGCCCGCAGGGTCTCCTCGGCGGCCTCGACGTGCAGGCCACTGGGCGTGCAGATCGCGACGAGGTCCACCTGCTCCGCCGCGAGGGCGTCGCCCAGGGTGCGGTGGCACGAGGGCGGCGGGTCGATGCGGGCGGCCAGGGCCGCGTTCGCCGCGTCGACCGCGTCGACGAGGGCCACGATCCGCAGCCGGGGATGGCGCAGGATCGCGTCGGCGTGGTTGCCGCCGATGATGCCGCTGCCGACGATCGCCACGTTGATCAGGTCTGTCATTTCACTCCCCCGGCCGTCAGGCCGCCGACCAGGAACCGTTGGAATACCAGGTACAACACCACCACCGGCAGTGCGCAGATCAGCGCGGAGGCCATCAGCTGCCCGTAGACCGGGATGGCGCCACCCTCCTGGGTGGCGCCGAACACCTGCAGGGCCACCGCGACGGTACGGCTGTCGGGGTTGGTCATCACGGAGGCGAACAGCACGTCGTTCCACCCGAGGAGGAACGCGAAGATGCTCGCCACGACGAGCCCGGGCCAGCTGAGCGGGATGACGATCGAGCGCAGGATCCGCCACGAGGAGGCGCCGTCGAGGCGGGCGGCCTCGTCGAGCTCCGCGGGCAGCCCCCGCAGGTACGTCACCATCACCCACGTCGAGAAGGGCAGCGCGAACGTCAGGTACGTGACGAACAGCGCCCACCGGGTGCCGATGACCTGCACGCCGAGGACCGCGGACAGGTTCGCGAACAGCACGAACACCGGCAGCAGCATCAGCGTGCCGGGGATCGACTGCAGCGCCAGGAGGCCGCGCAGGATCAGGCCGCGGCCGAGGAACTGGAAGCGCACGAGGACGTACGCGGTGGCGACGGCGACGAGCGCGGACACCACGGCGACGCTGCCGGCGACGACCACGCTGTTGCCGAGGCCGGCGCCGAGGGCGACGGTCGACCAGATCTTGCTGTAGTTGTCCAGGTGCAGGCCCTTCGGCCAGAACGCGCCGCGGGCGACGGCGAGGTCGTCGTTGACGGACGCGAACAGCATGTACAGCACCGGGGTGAGCACGAAGACGAGCAGGATTGTGATGACGGCTGCCTGGACACTGCGGGGCAGCACTCTCTGTACGTCAGTCCTCATGCTGGTTCAGCCTCACCGCGCGCAGGTACACCGACAGTGGGATCGCCACCAGTACCAGGGACAGCACGGCCATGGCGGCGCTGAGCCCGAACCGGAAGTTCTGGAAACTCTCCACGTAGGTCAGCACGGGCAGCACCTCGACGTCGTGCGGGGCGGGCACGCCGAACAGCACGTACGGCAGCGTGAAGCTGTTGAGGTTGTGCAGGAACGCGATGATGAGCGCCAGGGCGAGGACGCCGCGCAGGTGCGGCAGGACGACGTAGCGCAGCTTCGCCCACCAGCCGGCGCCGTCCAGCGCGGCCGCCTCGTGCACCTCCTCGGCGATGCTCTGCAGGCCCGACGCCGCCAGGAGGTACAGCAGCGGCCACGACGTCCAGAGCTGCACGACCACGAGGGTCCAGTAGCTGTCGGGGCCGTTGAGCCACAGGCGCTCGTCGCCGAGCAGCGAGTTCGCCGGGCCGGACGGCATGAGGATCGTCCGCCACACGGTGCCGACGACGAACGCGGGCAGCACGTACGGGATGAGGAACGCCGACCGGACGAGGGCGCGGCCCCTGAAGCGCTGCTGGGTGGCGAGGGCGGCGGCGAGGCCGATCGGCAGGGTCGCGACGGTGACGAGCGCCGAGTAGCCGACGGAGACCCAGATCGCGTGCGGCAGGGGCGTGTCGGTGACCGCCTCGACGTAGTTGTCGAGGGCGATGAACGGCGCGCCGGTCCACTCACGCAGCGTGTACTGGTCGAGGTCGAGCAGGGACACGGTCAGGGCGACGCCGAGCGGCACCAGGATCACCAGGACGAGCAGGACGCCGCCCGGCGTCAGCATCCACAGTGGACGGTGCCGGGGGCGGCGGCGGGCCGGCGGCCCGGGCGTGGTGCCCCGGGCCGCCGGCGGTGCGGCAGTTTCGATCGCCATGAATCTATTTACTCTTGTCCAGGGCGTCCTGCGCGGCCTTCTGGCCGTCGGCGATCAGCTGCTTCAGCTTCGCCTCGTCGAGCTTGCCGTCCTTCAGCGCCGGGATCGACTGCACCACGACGTTGACCAGCGCCAGCTGCACCTGGCTCCACGCGCCGTTGAACGGGGTGCCGCTCGCCTTCGACGCCGAGTCGATGATCGGCGCGAGGGCCGGGTCGGCCTGCAGCTTCTTCGCCGCGGTCGCGTTCGTGGGCAGCTCGCCGAACGTCTTGTAGTACGACTCCTGCTGCTCCGGGCTGGTCAGCAGCTTCACCAGCGCGAGGGCGAGGTCCTTGTTCTTCGTGTACTTCGCCACGACGAGGTTGTCGCCGGACAGGATGCTGGTCGCGCCGACGCCGGGCGTGCTGGTCTGCCCCGGCGGGACGGTCGGCATGATCGCGTAGGCGTACTTGCCGGCGACCGGCGACTTGTCGAGCGTGACCTTCGAGGTGGCGGACACCATCGGCAGGAACGCGGCCTTGCCGGCGCCGAAGTCGGCGATCGCCTGGGCGTTCTTCCACCCGACGGCGGCCGGGTTGACGACCTTGTCGGTGGCGAGCCAGCCGAGGTAGGTCTGGTAGGCCTTCAGGGTCACCGGGTCGTTCAGCGACGCCTTCTTGTCCTTGACGAGGGGGTTGCCCGCCTGGACGCTCATCGCCCAGATGAACTTCCACGGGTCGAAGCCGTCGGCGTAGGCGACCGCGAGCCCGTAGGTGTCGCCCTTCGTGAGCTGTTTCGCCTGTACGAGCAGCTCGTCCCAGCTCGTCGCCGGCTTGTCGATGCCGGCGGCCTTGAGCAGCTCCGTGTTGTAGGCCATGACGAACGGCCGGCTGGTGAACGGGATGCCGACCTGGTGCTCCGCGTCGGGGCCGGAGATGCCCAGCGTCGAGGGCAGGAACGCGTCCTTGCCGCCGAGCTTCTTCCAGTCGTCGTCCTTGAGCTCCAGGAACGCCCCGGTCGCGTAGGCGGTCGGGGTGAACGTGGTGCCGAGAGAGTAGATGTCGGGGCCCTGACCGGACAGCACCGACGTCTGGATCTTCGTCAGCTCGTCGTTGGGCGAGGCGAACGTCTCGAACTTCACCTCGGCGCCGGTCTGCGCCTTGAACTTGTCGTTGATCTCCGTGAACCACGACCGCTGCTGGTCCGGGTAGATCGTGTTGGCCTGGACGAGGACGTTGAGCGTCTTGCCGGCGCCGTTGAGGCCCGTGTCTTCGCCGGACTTGGTGTCGCCGCCGCCGCAGGCGGCTAAGAACACAAGGCTCGCGGCGATGATGGAAACGCGTTTCATAGGGGTGTCCACTCCTCGTTCACTGGGGGTGTGACGGAGCGCATCGTTGCTGCTGGCGGGCGTCTTTCATTGCTGCTTGGGGGCGGACGCTATCAGCGCCGTCTTTGTGGTGGCAACCGCTTGCCATCGTTTGCCATCATCTGCTTTTCTCGTCCCATGCCCCGTGCGCATCAGTTCGGATCCGGTGACCGGCCCGTCACCATCAACGACATCGCCGCGGCCACGGGGGTCGCCGCGTCGACGGTCTCCCGCGCCCTGAACAACCCCGGCCGGGTCAACCCGGCGACCCGGGAGCGGATCGAGGCCGCGGCCCGCGAGCTGCGCTATGTGCCGAACTCGCAGGCCCGGGCGCTGAGCTCGGGTCGTACCGGAGCGATCGCCGTCCTCGTCTCCGACGTGACGAACCCGTTCTACTTCGGCGTGCTGCGCGGCACCCAGATGCAGCTCAAGGCCGCCGGCTACGCGCAGCTGCTGATCGACACCGAGGACTCCGGCGACCTGGAGGTGGAGCTGCTGCACAAGATGCGCCGCTCGCTGGACGGGGCGATCCTCGCCGCGTCCCGGCTGCCCGACCGGGCCCTGGCGGCGCTCGCCCAGGACATCCCCCTGGTCACCATCAACCGCAACGTCCGCGGCGTGCCGAGCGCGATCATCGACACCCCCGCCGGGATGGGTCAGGCGGCCGAGCACCTGATCTCCCTGGGCCACCGCGACATCGCCTACGTCTCGGGCCCCGAACGGTCGTGGCCGAACGAGGCCCGCTGGCACGCCGTGCGGGCGGTCGCGGCCCGGCACCGGCTGACCTTCACCCGCGTCGGGCCGTTCCCCTCCGGCCGCCGCTCCGGCTCCGCCGCCGCCGACGCGGTCCTCAACACCGGCGCGACCGCCTGCATCGTCTTCAACGACCTGCTCGCCATCGGCATCCTGCAGCGGCTGCGGGAGCGGGAGGTGCGGGTGCCGGAGGACCTCAGCGTCGTCGGCTGCGACGACATCTTCGGCGCCGACTTCTGCCACCCGCCGCTGACCACGCTCACCGCGCCGATCGAGCAGGCGGGCAGGGTCGCGGTGTCGATGCTGCTGTCCCGCCTCGACCCGGCCGCCCCGGCGATGCGCCAGTCGGTGATGCTGCCCGTCCACCTGACCGTCCGCGGCTCCACCGGCCCGGTTACCCGCCAGTAGCCTTCGGCTATAGCGCTGTTTCCCGCCTGTTGCTTCGCAATGGGCTCACCGCCCCACCGCTGGCGCGGCGGGTCCCGCCGGGGGATTCTCACCCCGGACCCCCAATGCCCGCTGCGCTCGCACAGCCAGCGCTCCGCGCGGCCGGATTGCGCATCCGCGCCCATCCGGTGGTCGCCCTCCGCGGTGGCTGGGGTGGGGTTCCTCATGATCCGGAAGACTTCTTGTCGCCAGAGCAGCAATAAGTCTTCCGGATCACGGAAACGGGGGCAGCGGCCGGCCGCAGCGCTGGCGGGGCGCACCCCTCTCATGTTCCCGATTGGTTTCGGTAGTCCTGGCTACTGGAATCGTTCGGGATCACGGAACGCGGCCGGCCGCTGCACTTCGCCTTGCTGGCTGGGGCTTTGCGTGCGCGCCGGATACGGTGCTTGCCCTACGCGTGGCCGGTGCTGGGCTTTCCGTGATCCCGAATGGTTTTGGTAGTCCTGGCTACTGGAATCGCACGGGATCACGGAAACGCTGCCGGCGCCGCGATTCGCATTGCTGGGTCTGGCTGGGGCTTTGCGTGCGCGTCGGATTCGGTGCACCTGCTGCGGTGGCGGGGCTGGGCTTTCCGTGATCCTGAATGGTTTTTGGTAGCCGGAGCTACTGGAGTCGTTCGGGATCACGGAGCGGGGTTGGTGGGGTCTTTCCAGCCGCGGGAGTAGACGACGGCCAGCTTGTTCTCGAGAGCCTGGCGGAGGTCGATGCCCATGGTGTGGGCGGTGACGAACGCGGTCAGCACCACGTCGGCGAGCTCCTCCTCGACGGCGCTGAACGGGCCTGAGCGGCGGGCCATCCCGGCGTGGCGGCGGACGGCGCCGACGAACTCGCCGACCTCCTCGGCGAGGGCCAGGGTCTGCCGCAGCTGCGCCGACTCCGTGAAGCCGGCCGCCTCCAGGTGGGCGGCGACGTCCGCTGCGGTCGCGGGCAGGTCGTTCAATGCGAATGACACACCGCACCCTAACCTCTACCGTCGTCCGTGATGCACGAGATCCGCGCCGTCTTCGACGCTGACACGATCACCGTCTACCAGGCATACAGCCCCGCGATCGCGCTGCCGGCCCTGGACGCGCAGCGGTTCGTGGCGCCGTTCAAGCGGGACCGGATGACGTGGGTCAAGCCGTCGTTCCTGTGGATGATGTACCGCAGCGGCTGGGCCACCAAGGAGGGCCAGGAGCACGTCCTGGCGGTCCGGCTGCGCCGCGCCGGGTTCGACGAGGCCGTCTCGGAGGCCTGCCTCAGCCACTACGTGCCGGGCGTCCACGAGAGCCGCGAGGCCTGGTCGCGGGCCCTGCGCACGAGCCCCGTCCGCGTCCAGTGGGACCCGGAGCGCGACCTGCACCTGCGGCCGTTGGAGCACCGCTCGCTGCAGCTCGGCCTGAGCGGCGCCGCGGTCCACCGGTACGTGGACGACTGGACCGTCGGCATCCGCGACGTCACGCCGCTGGCCCACGAGATCCACGCCCTGGTCGAGGCCCGCGCCCTGGACGAGGCCGCCGCGCTGCTACCGCCGGAAAGGGCCTACCCGTAGACGGCGGCGGAAGGGTGGGCGGCGGCCCAGGCGGCGCCGATCAGGGCGGCGTGCTCCGTGTCCGACACCGGCCGGGCCGGGAGGGTGAGGGCGAGCGCCGGCTCGATCAGGTCCCAGGCGCCGGTCATCGAGCCGCCGAAGACGACCACCTCGGCGTCGAAGCGGGTGAGCCACTCCGTCAGCAGCAGGCCGAGGGCGCCGAACGCGGTGTCGATGACGGTCTGGGCGGCGGCGTCCAGCTCCCGGGCGCGGACGGCCAGGCCCCGCATGCCGTCCACGTCGATGCCGGTGGCGTCGCGGTACGCCCGGATGAGCGCGCGGTCGGAGACGACGTCCTCCAGCTCGACCCCGTCGATGGTGCAGAAGTGCACCTCGCCGTCGGGCGGGACGGTCGGGCCGGTGGTGACGACGCTGCCGTCGGCGAGCCACGCGGAGCCGATCCCGGTGCCGAGGGTGATGGCGACGCAGCGGGACGCGCCCTTGGCGGCGCCGTCGACCCACTCGCCGAGCAGGAACGCGTCGGCGTCGTTGACGAACGTGAAGGCGTCGGCCGCGGCCGGGATGGCGTGCGCGAGGGCGGCCCGCAGGTCCAGGCCGTGCAGGCTGTCGAACTTGCCGACGCCCTCGTGCAGGGACACGCCGGTGCGGTAGTCGAACGGGCCCGGCATCGCGATCGCCCAGCGGTCGCCGGCCTGCGGGTCGAGGAGCTTCGCGGCGCGGGCGAGGGCGTCGACGATGCCGTCGGCAGACAGGCTCGGGTCGAGCGGGTGGCGCTGCCGCTGGATCACTTGCCGGTCGTCCAGCAGCACGCCGGCGGCGGTGACGTGGCTGCCCCCGACCTCGAGGACCCAGATCGGCCGGGTGTCGGCGTCGGAAGAGGGCAAGTGCACGGCGTAACGTTAGCGCACCCATGATCGACGGATCATGAGCGACCACCGCCGAAGGGGGAAGCCGTGGACCACGACCCGAACCGGTTGCTCGGGCCGGACGGTGGCCTGCCGGAGTCCGTGCCGCCGTGGCCGGCCCGCGACGGCCTCCGGATCACCAGGGTCCGGCCGATCGTCACGGCGCCCGAGGGCCTGCCGCTGGTCGTCGTCAAGGTCGAGACGACGGAGCCGGGGCTGTACGGGCTGGGCTGCGCGACCTTCACCCAGCGGTACGCGGCGGTGGCGGCGGCGGTCAGCGAGCACGTCGGCCCCCTGGCCGTCGGGCGGCACCCGGCCGACATCGAGGACATCACCCGCACGGTGCACTTCTCGTCGTACTGGCGCAACGGGCCGGTCCTCAACAACGCCCTGTCGGGCCTGGACCAGGCACTGTGGGACATCGCCGGGAAGCGGGCCGGGCTGCCGGTGCACGAACTGCTCGGCGGGCGGGTCCGCGGCGGCGTCGAGGTCTACACGCACGCGTCCGGCGCGGACACCGGCGAGGTCCTGGACGAGGCGGAGCGGCTGATCGCCCTCGGGTACCGCTGCATCCGCCTCCAACGGGCGGAGCCCGGCCTCGGCAGCTACGGCCACGCGGGGACGGGCGGCCACTACCCGGACTCGCCGAACCCGGACGGCTGGGACCCGGAGCGCTACCTGCGGGGCACCCCGTCGCTGTTCGCGGCGGCCCGCGAGCGGCTCGGCACGGGCGTCAACCTCATGCACGACGTCCACAGCCGCCTCTCCCCGAAGCAGGCCGTCGTCCTGGCGCGGGCCCTGGAGCCCTACGGGCTGTCGTTCCTGGAGGACCCGATCCCGTCGGAGCTCTACGACCGGCTGCCCGAGATCCGCGCCGCGTCGCCCGTGCCCCTGGCCGTCGGGGAGCAGGTGAGCTCGGTCGCCGACGCGGCCCGGCTGATCCGTGACGGCGGCGTCGACCTCATCCGCCTGCACACGTCCGCGGTCGGCGGGCTCACCCCGACGCGGAAGCTGGCGGCGCTCGCCGAGCTGTGCGGGGTGCGGACCGCGTTCCACTCCCCGGCGGACGTGTCCCCGGTCGGCGTCGCGGCGAACCTCGCGGTCGACATCTCCAGCCACGCGTTCGGGTTCCAGGAGTCGCACGAGTACAACGAGGCCACCCACGACGTCTTCCCCGGCTGCCCCGACGTGATCAAGGGCTACATGTACCCGTCGGACCGGCCCGGCTGGGGCGTGGACGTCGACGAGGCCGAGGCGGCGAAGTACCCGCCGACGAAGTTCCTCTTCGACCGGTGGGCCGCGGTCGTCCGCCGCCCGGACGGCTCGCTGGAGGCACCGTGAGGATCGTCGTCACGGGCGCCGGGGGCAACATCGGCCGCGCCACGGTCGCCCGTCTGCGCACCGCCGGCGCGGACGTCGTGGCCCTGTCCCTGGAGCCCGTCACCTTTCCTGACGTCGTTTCCCGCGTCGGTACCGCCAGCGCCCCGGACGCACGTACCGGGGTCGACGGCGGCGGCCGCTCCGGCGCCGTTACGGCCGGCGCCCCAGAGGCGCGCAACGGGGGCGGCGGCCGCGTCGACGTGGTCATCGGATCGGCCGGGGACCCGGACGTCGTCGCGGCGGCGTTCGAGGGACCGGTCGACGCCGTCATCCACCTGGCCGCGATCCCCGCGCCCACCCTCGGCACCGGCCTGGAGGTGTTCGGCGGCAACACCCGGGCCACCTTCGTGGTGCTCGACGAGGCCGCCCGCCGCGGGGTCCGCCGGGCCGTCCTGGCCAGCAGCTACGCGCTGCTCGGGATGCCGTTCTCGCCGCACGACCTGCACCCGCCGTACTACCCGCTGGACGAGGCCGCCCCGCCGCGGATCGAGGACCCGTACGCGCTGTCGAAGCTCGTCGACGAGCTGACCGGCGAGATGTTCCACCGCCGCGACGGCATGGACGTCGTCGCGCTGCGGTTCCCGTTCACCGGCGACACCGACCGGCTCGCGAAGGCGGCCGCCGACGTGCGCGCCGACCCGGCGAAGGGCGCCCGGAACTCGTGGGCGTACCTGCACGTCGACGACGCCGCCGAGGCAGCGTGGCTGGCCGCGACGGTGCCGCTGACGGGGTTCCACCGGTGCTTCCTCGCCGCGCCGGAGACGTTCTGCGACACGCCGACCGAGGAGCTGATCGCCGCCCACCACCCGGGCGTGCCGGTCCGGACCCCGATCCCGGGCCGCCGCGTACCGATCGACACCGGCGCCGCGACGCGGCTGCTCGGGTTCACGCCATCACGGGGTACGGCGTCGTCTTCGCCCCGGTGACCAGCGCGTGGAAGAACGCGTTTGTGACGAGGGCCCGGTCCGCGTATCGGCGCATCACCGAAGCGGCGGCGGGCGGGCCCAGGAACGGCGCCTCGCCGCGGAGCACGGCGGCGCGGTCCGCGTCGCCGCGGAACTCCTCCGCCAGCCAGGTGGCCAGGTGCCCGGTCGTGTACCGCAGGTCGTAGTCGGCGTGCCCGCGCAGCCAGGCGCGCTCGGGAGCGGTCAGCTCGAAGCCCTCGTGCAGGGCCAGGCCGTAGTCCGCGAGGTACACTTGCCGGCCGTCGGTCAGGATGTTGTTGAAGTGCCCGTCGAAGTGCCAGAGCCCGGCGCCGTTCATGAACGCGATCGCGTCCCGCAGCCACACGTCGACGCCGGGCGCCGCTTCCGGCCGGTCTCTGAGGAGTTCGTGGACGGTCTGGGGGAGGTGCTCGAGGAAGAGCACCAGCCGCGCCGGGGCCTCCTGGAGCTGTGTCAGCCGCTGCCGCACCGACGGCGCGCCACCCCAGTAGGCGACCCGCTCCTCGATGTCGACGCGTTCCCAGGCGAAGGCCGCCGGCAGGATCCGCCAGTGGTGCAGCAGCGGGAACGCCGGGTGCCGGCCGGCGAGCACCCACCCGGTCGTGACGCGGTGCGCGGCGAGCTCCCGCCACACGCCGAAGCCGGTCGAGCCGACCCCGTACTGGCAGTACATCGGCAGCCCGAACAGGTTCGCGGTGGAGTGCGGGTGCGCCAGGTCCAGTTCGGTGACCGGCACCTGCTTGACGAACACGGACACCCCGCCGACGTCGAGCGTCGCCGTGTGCCCGCCGATGCCGACCGCGTCCGGCCGCGCGTCGTCCAGCATCGCCGCCACCGCGGCGTCGCTGAGCAGCGCCAGCCGCGAGGACACCCGCTCGTGCCGCTCGGTCCGGCTCACCGCAGGATCCGGGCCGCGTCGCCCAGCCAGCGGGCGTCGGCCTCGGCGCAGGCGGGGGACTGGTGCACCGACTGGGCGAAGTTGTGCTCGAGTCCGGGCTCCGTCCGGTGTACGACCGGCACCCCGGCCTGTCGGAGGCGCCGCGCGTACTGGTCGCCGCCGTCGCGGAGCGGGTCGTGCTCGCAGGTGACGACGAGCGCCGGTGGCATGCCGGTGAGGTCCTCGGAGCGCGGGTCCGGCGCCTTCCCGGGCGCCCACCAGCCGATCCACTCCCGCAGCTCCGCGACGTCGAGGCCGAAGCCGGTGCCCTTCTCGGCCACGCTGCGGCTGGTGCCGGGGAGCGTGACCTCCGCGACCGGGCACACGAGCAGCTGCCCGTCGACCCGGTCGCGCCGGGCCAGGGCCGCCAGGATCGCGAGGAACCCGCCGGCGGAGTCGCCGGCGAGCGCCACCCTGCCGTCCGGCCGGCTGTCGAGCACGGCGTCCAGCACCGTGAGCACATCGTCGAGCGCCGCCGGGAACGGGTGCTCCGGCGCCCGCCGGTAGTCCACGGCGACGACCGTCCGGCCGGTGGCGTCGGCGATCCGCCGGGCGAACGCGTCGTGGGTCTCGAGGTCGCCGAGGACGAAGCCGCCACCGTGGGCGAAGACGATCGTGTCGTCGCCGCGCTGCTCGTACCGGCGGATCCCGACACCATGGATGGTGCCGTCCGCCACCGGCATCGGCGGACCGGGCGGACGCGATGCGGCGCGCTCGGCCCCGCCCCTGCGCAACGCGGCGACGTCGGTCATCAGTCGCGGCCCTGCCAGGTGGTGATGCAGACCTCGTTGCCCTCGATGTCGGCGAGGATCCAGTACGCGGGCGCCGCGGCCGCCGACACGAGGACGCCGCCGGCGGCGAGGGCAGCGGCGATGCGGTCGGCCGCCGCGTCGTGCGGGACGCTGATGTCGAGGTGGATGCGGTTGCGCTCGACCCGCGGCTTGTCCATCTGCTGGAACCAGACGGCGGGCCCGAGGCGGTGCGGGTCGACGACGGGCGCGCCGAGGTCGCCCTCGCCGCCGGCCTCGTCCTCGTAGCCGAGCACGGCCTTCCAGAACGGGCGGACCGCCTGGATGTTCATCGCGTCGACGGCGACCTCGATGAGCTGCGCGGCCCGGCCGGTCGAGGGCACGGTGCCGAGGCCGATCTCCCGCAGCGACCCGGTGAGCGCCCGGGCCAGCTCGATGTCACGAGCCGTGACGGTGGCCTCGCCGAGGGTCTGGAGGGTGAGCAGGACGTGGTCGGCGCGCAGGTCGAGCCACAGGTGCCGGTCGGCGTCGTCGCCGGCCACCGCGGTGCACCTGGCCGCGACCTCGGCGGCCTGCCCGACCGATCCGACGGGCACCATGGTCATGATCGTGCCGAGGATGTACCGCCATCCGACGTCGATGACGGCGTCACTGATTTCCTGCCGGTTCATTCGACCGAATCTAGTCCCTACAGGTAGATGTCGACCCCCTTGCCGTCGGAGAGGCCGGCGGCGATCGCGGTGTTGTGCCTGGTGCCCATGAGCGCGCTGAGGGTGTCGGCCTGCGCGTTGACCTGTGCCTGGGCGGTGGCGGGGTCGACGCCACGGCCGGCGGCCGGGACGCTCCAGGTGATGGACGATGCGATCGAACCGACGTCCACGCTGTGTCTCCTCTGCTCGCCGGGCTGGTCGTGTCCACATCGGCACCGCCACCCCACCCTGAAGAGGTTCCGTGCCGATCATCCGGCCCGGGTCATCCGGCCCGGGTCAGCCCCCACTGGGTGAGCAGGCCCGCCGCCGCGGCGGTGAGGATCGCGGTGCCGTACAGCAGGACCGTGGTGAGCAGTCCGAGCGGGGCGACGAGCTGCCCGGCGACGATCGCCGGCACGCCGAAGGACAGGTAGGCGACGATGAACACGGCCGCGAACAGGCCGGCCCGCTGGTGCGGCTCGGCGAGCGGGCCGACGGCCCGCAGCGCCCCGGAGAACGTGGCCCCGAACCCGGCACCCCCGACGATCCCGCCGATCCAGACGAGCGGCAGCACGACGGCGACGATGCCGGTGAGCACGATCGCGGCGCCGAGTAGGACGGCGGTGCCGCCGAGCAGGATCGTGCGGCGCGGGTGCAGCCGGCCCAGGAGGTAGCCGGCGGTGGCGGCCGCCGCGGGCGGCAGGAACGCGGTCGCGCCGTTGAGCAGGCCGCTGTCGAGGTGGAAGATGTCGCGGACGATCGTCGGGGCGAGGCCCATGAACAGCCCGGCGAACATCCAGCTGGCCAGGTGCACGGGGATCGCGGCGCCGAACTCGCGGCGGGCCGCCCGGGGCACCGTCACCCGCGGCCTGAGCGAGCCGAGCGCCCCGGCGCGGCGGGCCACGGTCTCGCCGGACAGTGCGGCGGTGAGCGTGCCGAGCACCATGATGACGGCGAGCGTGCCGAAGACGATGAGGTTCGCCGAGCCGGTGAACTGCACGGCCGTGCCGGTCAGCAGCGCCCCGAGGCCGAGCCCGCCGGCGGGTGCCGCGCCGGCGACGACCGTGCCGAGGCGCTTGCGGTGCGGCGGCGCCAGCTCGACGAGCGCGGCGGTGAACGCGCTGCTGGCCGCGCCGGTCGCGACGCCCTGCACGACGCGGGCGGCGATGACCCAGCCGATGTCCGGCGCGAACACGAACATGAGCATCGCGACGACCTCGACGCTGAGCGCGCCGACCAGCACGGGGCGGCGGCCGACGTGGTCGGACAGCGAGCCGGCGACGAGCAGCGACGCGAGCAGCCCCAGCGCGTAGGCGGCGAACGCGACGGTGAGCACCCACGGCGCGAAGCCCCACTCCCGCTCGAACAGCACGAGCAGCGGCGTCGGCGCGCCGGCCGCCAGGTAGAGCGACGAGAACGCGAGACCCGTGCCGGCGAACGCGACGCCGGCGGGCAGTGTGAACGGTCTGGCCAGCGCGGTGGTCATGGCGCACCCCCTAAAGCAAATTTCATTGCGTTAGGCTGAAGCTACGCGCTTGTGTGCCAGTTAAAGCAAATATCGTTGCGTTAGGAGCGTCACATGTCGACGGGCAAGCGGACCGGCGGGCGCAGCGCCGCCGTGCTCGCGCAGGTCAGGACCGCGGTCGAGGACCTCGTCCGGGAGCGTGGCGCCGAGCGGGTCACCATCCCGCTGATCGCCGAACGGGCCGGCGTCAACCCGACCTCGATCTACCGGCGGTGGGGCGACCTGGCGACGATGCTCAACGACATCGCCACCTACCGGCTGGACCCCGCCCGCCCGCTGCCCGACACCGGCGAGCTGCGGGCCGACCTCGTCGCCTGGGCCGGCGAGATCGTCGAGCACTACGCCAAGCCCGTCAACGCCGCCCTGCTGCGCGGCGGGGCCGCCTCCGCCGGCAAGACCGAGTCCGACTGCCTGCGCAACCGCCGGGCCGAGGCCGTCGTCCTCGCCTCGCGGTCCGGCGCGCCGTTCGCCGCCGACGACCTCATCGACCTGGTCATCGCGCCGATCATCTACCGCGTGATCTTCCTGCCCTGGACGCTCACCGAAGGTCCCAGCCTCGCCGAGCGGTACGTCGACCGGCTGCTCGCGACGGGCCGCGCCGCGCCTGACGCCGAGCTAGGGTCGGGACCATGAAGATTCCCGATGCGAGCCACCCGATCACCGTCACGCCGACCGGCCGCCGGGTGACGGTCCGCGTCGACGGCGTCACCGTCGCCGACACCACCGACGCGCTCACCCTGCAGGAGTCGACCTACCCGCCGGTGTACTACCTGCCGCTGGACGACGTGGACCAGTCGCTGCTGCGGCGCACCGAGCACCAGACCCACTGCCCGTTCAAGGGCGACGCGTCGTACTACAGCGTCGTCACCCCCGACCGGGAGCTGACCAACGTCATCTGGACCTACGAGACGCCCTATCCGGCCGTCGCGCCGATCGCGAAGCGGGTCGCCTTCTACCCGAACCAGGTCGAGCTGACCGTGGAGTAGACGCCTTCCTCACTGTCGAATGCAACGCGAAGGGTTTTGCGGGACGTCTTCGTGTGGGTAGCGTTCGCGGGCGGGGAGGGACGAGACATGCTGAGTCGTCGCAAGGTGCTGGTTACGGGTGCGGGGGTCGCGACCGCCGCGGTGCTGGCGGGGTGCTCCGACACGCCGAAGAAGACCGGCGCGGCCGCCGGTGCGACCGGCGACGCGGGCGGCGGGGGCGGTGGCGGCGGCGGCGCCCAACCGGCCAAGGTCACCATCACGCCCGCCGCCGACAGCAAGGACGTCGCGCCGTCGAGCCCGGTCACCGTCGCGATCGAGAACGGCACGCTCGACACCGTCACGGTCGCCGCGGGCGGCAAGACCCTGGCCGGCACGCTCGCCGAGGACAAGCACGGCTGGCAGTCGACGGGCGCCCTCGCGTACGGCCAGACCTACACCGTCACGGTCACCGGTGCCGATACGGCCGGCGCCGCCGTCAACCAGACCGCGACGTTCACCACGCTGAAGCCCGCCAGCACGGTGGGCATCACGTTCCAGGCCAACCCGATGCTCGCGCTGAAGAACGGCAACACGTACGGCGTCGGCCAGCCCGTCATCGTCTTCTTCAACAAGGCCGTCACCAACAAGGACGCCGTCGAGCAGGCCATGAAGGTGACGACCTCGCCCGAGGTCGAGGGCAAGTGGCACTGGGTGAGCGCGCAGAGCGCCCACTGGCGCCCCGAGAAGTACTGGGCCCCCGGCACCACCGTGAAGGTCAGCGCCAACCTCCTCGGCGTCGACATCGGCAACGGCGTCTACGGCGGCGCCAACGCCTCCGCCAACTTCTCCATCGGCAAGTCGCGCATCGCCATCGCCGACTCCAACACCAAGCAGATGGAGTGCTACATCGACGGCCAGATGGTCCGCCGGATCCCCTGCAGCATGGGCAAGGGCGGCAAGGGCACCATCGGCTCCAAGGGCGAGAAGATCGACTACCTGACCGCCAGCGGCGTCCACGTCCTCATGACCAAGGAACCCGTGGTCACCATGAGCTCCGCCAGCTACGGCGTGACCAACAAGAGCGACCCGAACTACTACGAGGAGAAGATCCGGCTGGCGTGCCGCATCTCGCTCTCGGGGGAGTACGTCCACCTCGCCGACTGGAACATCCCCAAGCACGGCAAGGAGAACACCTCCCACGGCTGCATCAACGTGGCCCCCGACCACGCCAAGTGGTTCTACGACACCTTCGACGTCGGCGACGTCGTCGAGGTCCGCAACACCCCCAAGAACCTGCCCCTCACCGACGGCCTCGGCGACTGGAACATCCCCTACGCCCAGTGGTGACCCACGCACTTCGCCGCCGATGATCCGGCCGACCTCGCACCCGCCGGGGTGCACAGACTCTCCCGGATCATCGTCGGTGCCGCTTCGGGCCGGTCTCTGTCCGCCTGATCTGGGCTGCGCCCGCCGCGCCTCATCCGTGCGGCCCTCACCCGCGCCTCTCTGCCCGGTGTCACCCTGCCTGGTCTGGGCTGCGCCCGCCGCGCCTCATCTGTGCGGCTCTCACCCGCGCCTCTCTGCCCGGTGTCACCCTGCCTGGTCTGGGCTGCGCCCACCGCGCCTCATCTGCCCGACCCTCACCCGCTCCTCTCTGTCCGGCCCTCACTCACGCCTCATCTGTGCGACCCTCGCCGGACAAATCCGATTTTTGCGATTTAGGCGGCAAGTCGGGGCGTCGCGGCACCAGAATCATGCGGTGCGGGGGATGCGGGTGCTGGTCACCGATGACGGGCGGTGGCGGTTGGAGGTGCGGGCGCGTGGCGTCGACGTGTACGACCGCGGGGCCCAGGACGCCCGGAAGACGCGGGTCGGGGCGCTCGTGCTCCGGCAGGCCGACCTCGACCGGGCCGTGCGGTTCCTGCTCGACCACGGTGCCGACGTGGACAGCCTCCGTGAGCGCTGAACAGAGCGCTGAACCCGCGCACGCCGGGAGCTACAGCCTGCCGACGGCTCCGTAGACGGACACGTCCGCGGGCGTCAGCGCCGGGTCCGGTGCGGTGTCGGGGCGCCACTCGTGCACCGCGACGACGCCCGGGTCGACCAGCGTCAGCCCTTCGAACAGCGCGCCGAACTCGGCACCGGTGCGGGGCCAGATGTCGGTCTGGCCCGCCGCGAGCATCCGGTCGTACACCTGCGCGATCTGCGGCGGGAGGAAGTCCTTCGTCGCGTTGCTGGCGACGAGGTAACTGCCCGCGGGCAGGGCGGCGAGCAGCTCCCGCACGATCGGCGCGCCGGCGCCCTCGCCGTGGATGAAGTGCAGGACCGCGACGAGCATCAGGCCGACCGGCCGCGTGAAGTCCAGCGTCGCCCGCAGGTCGGGGTGGGCGAGGATGCGGCCCGGGTCGCGCAGGTCCGCCTCCAGGTAGGCGGTCCGGCCCTCGGGGGCGCTGGTCAGCAGCGCCCTGGCGTGGACCATGACCATCGGGTCGTTGTCGACGTAGACGACCCGGGCCGTGGGGTCGACCGCCTGGGCGACCTCGTGCGTGTTGCCGGCGGTCGGCAGGCCGGTGCCGATGTCCAGGAACTGCCGGATGCCCGCCTCGCCGGCCAGGAACCGGACCGCGCGGCCGAGGAAGTGCCGGTTCTCCCGGGCCGCGATCGGCGCGCTCGGCCAGGCCGCGGCGATCGCGTCGCCCGAGGCTCGGTCGGCGGCGAAGTGGTCCTTGCCGCCGAGCCAGTAGTTGTACCGCCGCGCGGGGTGGGCGACGCTGGTGTCGATCCGGTCCATGGACACGCGCCAAACTGTATACGCCCGCTGTCAGGAAGCCCGGATCGCGGCGGCCATCTTCGCGGGATCGTGGCCGGGGCGCACGCCGTCGAAGAGGATCGCGGAGCCGGCGATGTGATCCGTGCGCAGCGGCAGGATCTCCTGGTAGGCGGGCGAGTCGTACCACGAGCGGGCGGCGTCCAGCGAGGGGAAGGCGATGATCACGACCGTGCCGGGCCAGTCGCCCTCGCGGACCTCGACGTCGGGGCCGTGGACGATGAACGTGCCGCCGAACGGGTCCAGGGTCCCCTGGATACGCTCCAGGTAGGTCAGGACGTCCTCGTTGGTCGTCGGGGTGTGCAGGTGGGCGAGCGCGTAAGCCGTCATGCCCCAGATTCTCGCCCGCCGGAGGTAGGCGGGTCGATTACCTCGGACGTCATGTCCAGCATCATCGCCGCGGTGCGACTGGCGACGTCGCCGATCGCCGCGCCGCGCATGACGGCGCGGACCGAGGCGCCGTCGAAGAGCATCAGCAACTGCGTGCCGAGCAGCTCCGGGTCGCGGGCGCCGAGCAGGGCGGCCTGGCGCTGGAAGTACCCCTCCAGCTGCTCCTTGAACGCCAGCGCGACGCGGCTGGCCTGGTGCGACGCGTCGTGCAGCTCGATCGTCGTGTTGGCGAACGGGCAACCGTGGAAGCCAGGGGAGCCCGCCTGCTCCTCCAGCGTCGTGAACACGTGCAGGATCCGCTCCCGAGGAGTGAGCCGGGCGTCCTCGGGAGCGAAGTAGCGTGCAACCGTGGCGGGGCCGTGCACCCGCAGGGCCTCGGCGACCAGGTCGTCCTTGGTGGCGAACAGCTGGTACATCGACCGCTTCGACACGCCCGCGGTCTGGCACAGGCGCTCGACGCCGACCGCGCCGACGCCCTCCGCATAGAACAGGTCGGCGGCGGCAAGCAAGAGGCGGTCCCGTGTCGGAGAGGTCACACCCCGATCGTAAACCGATCGGTTTATCGTTGCCATCGAGGCCGGAAACCGATCGGTTTTCGGCTGCTGCGGAAGGAGTGCTGACATGGATCTCAAGCAGGCAGTGGTGCTGGTGACGGGCGGCAACCGGGGCATCGGCGAGGCCCTCGTGGCGCAGGCGCGGACGCGGGGCGTGCGGAAGGTGTACGCCGCGGCCCGCGACCCGCGTACGGTGACCGCGCCGGGGGTGGAGGCGGTGGCCC
Source organism: Dactylosporangium sp. NPDC000521 (assembly GCF_042898305.1). NCBI lineage: Bacteria > Bacillati > Actinomycetota > Actinomycetes > Micromonosporales > Micromonosporaceae > Dactylosporangium > Dactylosporangium sp. NPDC000521. The sequence continues at coordinate 112,105 of NZ_JBIAYW010000019.1, read as the reverse complement.
TCGACGTGACCGACCCCGAGTCGGTGCGGCGGGCGGCCGAGCGTGCCGGCGACGTCACGGTCCTGATCAACAACGCCGGCATCTACGTCGGGGCCAGCTACGTCACCGGCGACCTGGCGGACGTCCGGCGCGAGTTCGAGACGAACTTCTACGGCCCGCTCAACGTCACGCGGGCCTTCGTGCCGCAGCTGCTCGCCAACGGCGGTGGCCGGATCGTCAACGTGCACTCGGCGCTGTCATGGGTGGCGCTCGGCGGGTCGTACAGCGCGACCAAGGCCGCCCTGTGGTCCGCCAGCGACGCGCTGCGCCTGGAGCTCGCGCCGCAGGGGATCGGCGTGACGGGCCTGCACGTCGGCTACGTCGACACCGACATGACCGCGTCGTTCGACGTCCCGAAGGTCAGCCCCGGCGCGGTAGCCGTCCAGGTCTTCGACGCGATCGAGCAGGACCGCGACGAGGTCCTCGCCGACGACACGTCCCGCGGCGCGAAGCAGTCCCTGACCGCTGAGCCGGGTGAGCGGTACGCGCGAGTGGCAGCATAGGTCGCATGGGTGCATACCGGTCGACGGGCGAGTTCAAGCGGGACCAGAACTACATCACCACCCGCATCACCGCCGACGGCCGGGACGGCTACCCGGTCGAGCCCGGCCGCTACCGGCTGGTGGTGAGCCGGGCCTGCCCGTGGGCGAGCCGGGCGATCATCGTACGGGAGCTGCTCGGGCTGCAGGACGTCCTCTCGATGGGCGTCTGCGGCCCGACGCACGACGCGCGCAGCTGGACCTTCGACCTCGACCCGGGCGGGCGCGACCCGGTGCTCGGCATCGAGCGCATCCAGGACGCGTACTTCGCCCGCTTCCCCGGCTACGAGCGCGGCATCACCGTGCCGTGCGTCGTCGACGTCACCACCGGGCAGGTCGTCACCAACGACTACGCGCAGCTCACCCTGGACCTCTCCACGGAGTGGGCGGAGTTGCACCGGCCGGGTTCGCCGCAGCTGTACCCGCCGGCCCTGCGCGACGAGATCGACGAGGTCAACGCGCTGGTCTTCAAGGACGTCAACAACGGCGTGTACCGGGCCGGGTTCGCCGGCACCCAGGAGGCATACGAGGCCGCCTACGAGCGGCTGTTCGCGCGGCTGGACTGGCTGTCGGAGCGGCTGTCGACCCGGCGGTACCTCGTCGGCGGCCAGATCACGGAGGCCGACATCCGCCTGTTCACCACGCTGGTCAGGTTCGACGCGGTCTACCACGGCCACTTCAAGTGCAACCGGAACAAGCTCACCGAGCTGCCGGTCCTGTGGGACTACGCGCGCGACCTGTTCCAGACCCCGGGCTTCGGCGACACGGTGGACTTCGACCACATCAAGCGCCACTACTACGAGGTCCACCGCGACATCAACCCGTCGGGCGTCGTGCCCCTCGGCCCTGACCTGTCCGGCTGGCAGCTGCCCCACGACCGGGCCGCGCTCGCCTAGGCTCCGCGCATGGAGAAGATCACGATCATCACGGGCGGCAGCCGGGGCATCGGCGCGGCGACCGCCGTCCGGCTCGCCGCGGACGGGCACCGGGTCGCCGTCGGATACCAGCGATCGGCCTCCTCGGCCGATTCGGTCGTCGCGGCCGTGGCGGCCGCGGGCGGTCACGCGGTCGCCGTGCAGGTCGACACGTCGGTGGAGGAGGACGTGGTCCGGCTCTTCGCGACGGCCGCCGCCGAGCTCGGCCCCGTCACCGGCCTGGTGAACAACGCCGCCGTCACGTCCCCGATGGGCCCGTTCGCCGACCTGCGCACCGCCGACCTGCGCCACGTCGTCGACGTCAACTTCATCGGCGCCTTCCTGTGCGCCCGTGAGGCCGCCCGCGTCCTGCCCCGCGGCGGCGCCATCGTCAACGTCTCCTCGGGCGCCGCCACCCTGGGCAGCCCCGGCGAGTACATCCACTACGCCGCCACCAAGGCGGCCCTCGACACGCTGACCCTCGGCCTGTCGAAGGAGCTCGGCCCGGCCGGCGTCCGCGTCAACGGCGTCGCCCCCGGCATCATCCGCACCGAGATGCACGCCGTCGCGGGCGACCCGGACCGCGCCGAGAAGGCCGGCCCGAACCTGCCGCTCGGCCGCCCCGGCGAGCCCGCCGAGGTCGCCGAGGCGATCGCCTGGCTGCTCAGCGACGCCGCCTCGTACACCACCGGCGCGACGCTGCGAGTGGCCGGCGGCCGCTGACCCCGGCCGCCGCACGCCCCGGATCCCGCCGAGGGGTCCGGTGCTGGTCCGGCGGTGGGGTCATGCGCGGAGGGCGGCCTCGAGGGTGTCGTACATGGTGTCGCCGCGGTCGTGGTCGCCGAGGCGGCGGGTGACGTACGCGAGGCTGTAGCCGAGCGCTTCGTCGTGGCCGGCGGAGGAGCCGCCGATGCCGCCCATGCCGAACCAGGCGCCGTCGCGGCGCCAGCCGAGGGTCCAGGTCGCGTCCTCCTCCAGCAGCCGGTCGACGCCGACCGCCTGGGGGGCGAGCGCCTCGGCGAGCAGCGGGGCGGGCAGCAGGCGGGGCAGGGCCTCGTAGAGGGCGGCGAGGCCGCGGGCGGTCGCGTGGCAGTTGACGGCGGGGAGCTCACCGGTGCGCCAGAGCGGGCCGTTGACGACCTCGGTGGCGAGCAGCTCGACCGGGCCGAGGGCGCGGGACCAGAGCTCGCCGTGGCCGGTCAGCTGGCGCTCGGGCCAGTCGGGGGTGGCGTGCTCGACCTCGGCGCAGCGGGCGGCGTCCGCGGCGGACAGCCCGAAGTGGACGTCCACGCCGAAGGTGCGCACCACCTCACCGACCGTCTCGCCGGTGGCGCCGAGGAGGATCTCGCCGAGGATGGTGCCGTACGTGAGGGCGTGCTCCCCGAACGCGGTCCCCGGCTCCCACTCCAGCGGCGTGGCCGCGATCGCCGCCGCGAAGCGGGCGCTGTCCAGGATCTCCGCGACCTCCGAGACCGCCGCCGCAGGCAGGCCCGCCTGGTGGGACAGGGCGTGGCGGACCGTGGCGGTCTGGTGGGGGAACGCCGTCCAGTACGAGGCGATCGGCGCGTCCAGGTCGATCCTGCCGTCGGCGATCCTGCGCAGCACGGCCATCGCGGCGACCGGCTTGCCGGCGGAGAACACGGTCGACAGCGTGCCGGGCTCCCACGGGCGCGTCCGCGCCGCGTCGGCCCAGCCGCCCCACAGGTCGACGACGAGGGTGCCGCCCGCGTAGGCCGCGACCGACGCGCCGGTCTCCGCGCCCGAGGCGAACAGCTCCTCGAACGCCGCGCGGACCGGCTCGAACCCGGGGGCGACGCTGCCCCGCACCATGTCTGTCCCGCGCTCTGTCACGCGCCGCACCCTACCGGGGCCCTGGGGACGCGCGCCGGGGATTTACTCCCGGTCGCCGCCGCGGGAGGTGTACAGCGAAGCCTCGAACCTCCGCTTCAGCGCCGGGACCCGGTCGGTGGTCCGCAGGAACGCCCGCTGGCCCGCCAGGGCCAGCCGCCCGATCACCGGCCGGTGGACCAGCTGGTCGCCGCCGGTGCGGGCCTTCGAGGCGGCCACGGCGGCGAAGCCGTAGCCGAGCATCTGCCGCTCGTACACCTGCGGCGAACGGCTCCCGGAGGTGAGTGCCCGCACGAGGTTGTGGGCGTCGCGCAGCGCGGTGTTGGCGCCGACGCCCTGGCCGGGGGTCATGGTGTGGATGGCGTCGCCGAGGAGCGTGACGCGGTCGGTCGGCCACGCCGGCACCGGCACCGACGTGCGGACGCTGATCGGGAAGCAGGTGGTGGGGTCGGTGAGCGTGAAGAGCCGCCGCAGGGCCGGGCTCCACCGCGGGGTCATGGCGAGGGTCTGCGCGACCAGCCGCGGGCCGTCGAAGCCGGTGACGTCCGCCGGGAAGCGGTCGCGGTGCGCGGAGACGCCCCAGTTGATGTGATCGCCGGTCGGGTCGCCGGGCAGGGGCGAGCCGCCGCCGGTGCCCCACGGGAACTCCATGACGTGCAGGATGCAGGCCATGCCCCGCGGGGCGAGCACCAGGCCGATGCCGGGGAACACGCCCTCGGGCAGCAGCGCCCGCGTCTCGCCGGTGAGCGGCACCTTCCCGCCGATCGCCACGATGCCGGAGTCCTCGACGCGGGCGTGCGGCAGCTTCTGGGCCCGCACCCGCGAGTTGGTCCCGTCGGCGCCGACGAGCAGGTCACCGGTGACTTCGCTGCCGTCCGCGAAATACGCCGTGACTTCGGTTTCAGTCTGCTTGTAGTGGGTGAAGTCGCTGCCGAAGCGGACGACGTCGGTCATGCCCGTGTAGAGGACCTGCCGCAGCGTCATCCGGCTGACGGACTTCTCGTCGTTGACGTCGTCGGTGGGTGTACGCAGCGGCACGGTGAGCGTCCGGCGCAGCCGCTCGTCCAGGAACGCGAACGTCTCCGGGGGCCGCGCGCAGGTGCGGACGAACAGGTCGTACACGTCCGGGGGCAGGCACGCCTTCAGCGCCCGGCTGCCGTCGGGGTCGATGCCGACCCGGTAGCCGTGCAGCCCGTCGGTCCGCGTCCGGTGGCGCTCGAAGACCCGCACGTCCACCCCTGCCCGCCGGAGGCCGTGCGCGAGGCACATGCCGCCGGTACCGCCGCCGATCACGATCACACGCACGGAGTTCTCCTTGATTGTCTAGTAGCTAGATTTTCTAGTGTCTTAGCGTACGAGGGGTCCCGTACGATCGACAAGTGGGAACGACCGCACGCGCGGAGCTGCTCGCCGAGCTGGGGCAGGTCATGCAGGCGTACCAGCGCGCCATCGACGTGCTCGACCAGCGCGTCGCCGACCGGCTCGGCCTCAACCGGACCGACATGCGCTGCCTGGAGCTGCTGTTCGCGCCGGCGCCGCTCAGCCCGGGGGAGCTCGCGGCGGCCGCCGGGCTCACCACGGGCGGCGTGACGACGGCGATCGACCGCCTGGAGCGCGCCGGGTACGTGACCCGCGAGCGTGACTCCGCCGACCGCCGCCGGGTCACCGTCCACCCGACGCCGCACGCGCACCGGGTCGTCGCGGAGATCTACGGCCCGATCGTGGCGGAGGGGAAGGCCCACCTCGCCCGGTACGACGACGCGACGCTGCGCCACATGATCGAGTTCGTGTCGTTCGCCACCGAACAGCAGCACCGGCACGCGGCGCGGCTCGCGGATTGAGTCGCGGGCCGGCGGGCCGCGGCTTCTGGGGGTCGGATATCGGTCCGCGCGCTGTTTGCGTGGATCTCCTACAGTCTTCGTGTGACCGACGTGCCGCCGCAGAACCCTGACCACGCCGACGGCGCCTCGCAAGCCGCTCCGCCTGCTCCGCTTTGGGCGTCCACTGCCGCGTCTTCCGGTGAGCCGTTCGCCGGGCCTTCCGCTGGTCCTGTGCCTTCTGCCGGGCCTTCCGCTGGTTCCGCGCCTTTCGCCGGGCCTTCCGCTGGTCCTGCGCCTTTTGCCGCGCCTTTCGCCGGGGCTGCTGCGGGGGTCGACGACGGCGGGCCGCCGCGGGCGCCGATGGTCGATCCGGGTCCGCCGTGGGTGCCCGGCGACGAGGGCCCCGGGCCGCAGCCCTCGCAGCCGTCGCCCGACGGTGTCGATGACGGGCCGTCGCCGGGGCTGTGGCAGAAGATGCGGGCCGACCCCGAGTACGCGCCGGAGCACCTCGCGCTCGAGGCCGTCACCAGGATCGGGCCGAAGATGGTCCTCGAGCTGCAGAAGCTGCGCGCCCAGAACCCGGGCGCCCCGCCGGAGGCCATCGCGAGCATGGTGGCCTACCGGTACACCAACCACGCCCGGCTCTCCGGGGCGGTCTCCGGCGCCGTGGGGCTGGCCGGGGCGGTGCTCGACGTCGGCGTGCTGGCCTGGACGCAGGCGAAGATGGTGCTGCTCATCGCCGTCGCGTACGGGCACGACCCGGCCGACCCCGAGCGCGCCACCGAGCTGCTCGTGCTGCAGGGGGTGCACAAGTACACGCAGACGGCCCGCACCGCGCTGCAGGTCGCGCGCGGCCGGGAGGGCATCGGGGCGCTGCTGCCGGACAAGCGCCGGCCGATCAACCAGATGCTGCTGACCCTCGGCCTCAAGCTCGCCCAGATGGCCGGCGTCAAGGCCGCGAAGCGGCTCTTCGCGAAGATCGTCCCCGGCGCCGCCATCATCCTCGGCAGCTTCGCCAACGCGGGCGCGACGAAGGCACTCGCGAAGAAGGCGATCGAGCTCTACGGCCGGCCGGCGCTGCCGATGCAACGCCCGCCGATGCAGCTGCCGCCCGCCCCGAAGCGGGGCTGACTCACTCCGGCACCCTGATCAGGTGCCCCGCCTGCCGCGCGACGGACTCCATCGTCGCGCGGTACGCGGCCCTGGTCACCGTGCCGTCCAGCAGCCCCCGCGCCGCCGCGCTCTCCACGTCGAGCGGCCGCTCCCGGCGCTCGGCCCTGGCCACCACCAGGACCCGGGCGATCAGCAGGCAGTAGACCACCGCGATGAGCGCGGCCACGAACATCGTCGCGAACATCCTGCAGACCCTACGGTCACGTCCTCACCCGGCCCGGCGCAGCGTCGCAAAGACGACGACGTTGCCACGGTACGACCGCCGCAACCGATCGAACGTCCCACCGCACGTGATCAGCCGCAGCGCCGGCCGGTCGACCGCACCGTAGACCTCGTCGGACGGGAACTGCGCCTTCGCGTACTCCTCGACCCGGTCCACCCCGAACACCGCCGTCCGCCCGTCGGCCCTGCGCACGCTGACCTCGTCGCCCGGCCGCAGCTCCCGCAGCTGGTAGAACACCGCCGGCCCGTCGCTTCTCGTGTCGACGTGCCCGAGGACCACCGCCGGCCCGACCTCCCCGGGCGCGGCGAGCTGCCGGTACCACCCCGCCGGCGCCTTGGCCCGCAGCGGCGGCACCTCGATCGTCCCGTCAGGATTGAGCCCGAGCTCCATCAGCGCCGTGCTGACCCCGATCGCCGGAATCTCCAGGTGTACGGGCACCGAGAACCCCATCCCCACCACCGCCCCGCCCGCGGGCTCGATCGTGCCGCCCCCACCTGCCCCAGCTCCTGCTCCGGCCCCTTGCCCAGCCCCTGCCCCGGGCTCTGTCCCGGCCGCGGTGCCGGTGATGGTGGAGCCGGACGGGGTGCCGGTGGTGGAGCCGGCCGCGGGACCGGGCGCGGCGCCGGCGACCGTCGTCGCTCGGACGGACAGGCTAGGCCCTGGCGGCCCGATCACTTCCTGATCGGCCGCGGCGGCCTGCTCGGCGCGCCGCGGCTCCTCCGCCGGCGCGGCCCCCACGATCACGAGCGTGAGCCCGGCGACGGCACAGACGGCGGTCACGACGTCGAGGACTCGCCGCCGCCGCCGAGCCTCCACCGCCGACCACCGCTCCCACCCACGCCTGACAACCAGCCCAACCCCACCCCGCCCCGCAGCGCCACTCCCGATCGCCGCCTTAACGACAGATACGAAATTTCGGATAAGTCCGGCGGCTGCGCCCGGACTTATCCGGGGCTGCGCGGCAAGGTTCCCCTCCGTCCCGTCCTGCGTGGCGGGGCCTTCTCTCGCCTCGTCC
>NZ_JBIAYW010000019.1:80624-104434 GCF_042898305.1 Dactylosporangium sp. NPDC000521 | reverse complement strand
TGCGTGGCGAGGATCTTCGTCGTCTCGTTCTGTGCGGCGGGGCTTGCTCCCGTCCCGTCCTGCGTGGCGGGGCCTTCTCTCGCCTCGTCCTGCGTGGCGAGGATCTTCGTCGTCTCGTTCTGTGCGGCGGGGCTTGCTCCCGTCCCGTCCTGCGTGGCGGGGCCTTCTCTCGCCTCGTCCTGCGTAGCGGGGATCTTCTTCGCTTCGTCCTGTACGGCGGAGCTTGCTTTCGTCCGGTCCTGCGTGGCGGAGCTCTCCCTCGCCTTGTCCTGCTCGGTGGGGATCTCCCTCGCCTCGTCCTGTGTGGCGGGGTTTCCCTCCGTTTTCCCCTTCCGGACAAATCCGAAATGACGGATGGGTTCGCCGCTTGCATCAGGGGTTGACTGGGGTTGGTCGGGGCGCATCAGCGCCAGCCGGGGGCCGGGCGGAGGCGGAAGACGACCAGGGCCGCGGCGGCGAGGAGCAGGGCGATGCCGGTGCCGGCGAGGAGCGGGCTGCGCATGCCGAGGCCTCCGCCGCCGCCCGTGCCTGGGGCGCCGCTGGGGGTTGCGGGGGCGGCTCCGCCGCCGGCCACTCCTGCCGAACTGTCGCTGGTGGCGGTGGACGTGCCGGGGCGGCCCTGGGCTGTCGAGCCGCCCGTCGGGCCGGCCGACCTACCGCCCGCCGCGCCTGCTGAACTGCCGCCGGTCGCGCCGCCCGCACCCGTCGCGTTGCCGCCCGTGGCGCCCGCTCCTGCCGGGTTGCCGCCCGTGGCGCCCGTGGCTGCAGAGTTGCCGCCCGTGGTGCCTGTGCCTGGTGAGTTGCCAGCGGGGGGTGTGGTGCGGGAGGCGGGCGGGGGGCCGGTTCGGGTGGGGGTGGCCGGGGAGCCGGTGCGGGAGGCGGCCGGAGCGGGAGGCGTCTGGGTGGTGCCCGGGGCGGCGCCGTTGCGGGTGGAGCGGGTCGCCACGCAGTACGACAGCAGCAGCACCAACAGGACCAGCAGCGCGACCGCGAGGACCGCGGCCACCATGCGGCGCTCGGCGAGGGGGCGCCGGGCGTGTGCGCGTCTCACGGGTTCGGACATCGAGTCATCCCTCCGTGAACGCGTCGCCGGGCGTGTGCGGGTGGTACCCAGCCGTCAGCGTGGCATAACCGGAGGTCGATAGCACCTGTCGCCCGAAGGTGGGCGAGCCGCCCGGAGATCAGCCGGTGGTGGTGGGGGAGCGGCGCGGGGCCGCGGTGCGGCGGTCCCACAGCACCAGCAGTCCGATCCCGGCGCGCAGCGACACGGCACCCACCAGCACCCACACGATCCACGGCATGGCTCACCTATGCCCACGGCGCAGATGGATCAATCCAGGCTATTCGAAGAGCGAGTGGTGGCCGCCGCGGGCCCGGCGGCGCCGCTGCACGACGACGAGGTCGACCGCGGCGACGGCGGCGAGGAACACGAACGCCCACGCGGGCAGCGGCAGGTGGGCTCGGAACAGCAGCACCGCGAAGGCGATCGAGGTGACCAGGCCGAACGTGGCCAGCACCAGGCGCAGGTTCAGCGGGCTGTAGGGGTGCCCGACGGTTCCCCTCCGCCGCGGCGGTTGCGCGTTGAGAGGCATACCGGTCACGTACCCGTCCACGGAACGGCCCAAAACCAGTTGAAGCCGGTCGGTACCGTGGCCGCGTGCCAACACGTGATCAAGGGTGGGCGGCGTGAGCGGGCCGGAGCGGAGCGGAGGGCTGCGAACCATGGGTGCAGTGCTTGGCTCACGGCGGCGCCGGAGCGTAGCGGAGGCGACGGCGTGAGCGGGCGGCTGCGGGAGATCGCGCGGCAGACGGTCGCGATGACCGAGGCGGGGGAGTACCGCACCGAGGCCGGTGGCGTCGTGGACATCGGCCCGGCGGTGCGGGCGGCCGTCGCCGGGACGAGGCTGTACCTGCCGGACGAGACCCTGCCGCCACCGCGAGGCGGGTCCGCCGTGGCACGCGTCTCGGTCACCGGCGAGTCGACCCTGGCCGCCGCCAGGAGGCTGGGCGACGACGTGGCGTGCCTGGTGTTCGCCTCCGCGAAGAACCCGGGCGGCGGGTTCCTCGGCGGTGCCGTGGCGCAGGAGGAGAGCCTGGCCCGCGCCTCGGCCCTGTACGCGTGCCTGCGGGCGGTGCCCGAGTTCTACGCGTTCCACCGGGAGCAGCGGGACCTGCGTTACAGCGACCGGGTGATCCACTCGCCGGGCGTGCCAGTGTTCCGCGACGACAAGGGGCGGCTGCTCGACGTGCCGCACCATGCCGCGTTCCTGACCGCGGCGGCGCCGAACCTCGGCGCGATCCTGCGGAACCAGCCGGGCGACGCCGGTGACGTCCCGGCGGTCCTGCACCGCCGGGCCCGCCGTGTCCTGGCGGTCGCCGCCGCGCACGGCCACCGTAGGCTGGTCCTCGGCGGCTGGGGGTGCGGGGTGTTCCGCAACGAGCCGGCCGACGTGGCCGGGGCGTTCGCCGCCGCGCTCGCCGAGGTCGACCGGTTCGACGAGGTGGTGTTCGCGGTGTACGACCGGGTCACCGGCACCCCGGTCCGCGCGGCCTTCGCGGCCGTCTTCGGCGGGTAGCCAGGGGGAGTTGCCATGCGTTCACCAGGCGGGTGCGGGTCGGTTCGCGACCGTGGGTGGCCCCGGGCCATCTGTAGAATTGGCGCCCGGATTGCCTGCGATGCAGGAATTGGGCCGATTCACGCCAGGGGCCAGTCAAGGTATGTTCCGTCGGTCGCACGAGCGGTAGGAGCGGAATGAGCGTGAACGAGGCAGCCTGCGAGGACGCCGCCCCAGACACCGTGGCGCCCGAGGCGATCGAGTCGACCGGCATGAGCGCCGTGCTGGGCTCCTCGCTGCCCCGGATGCTGCTCGCGATCGCCGTCGCGGTCACCGTGGTGGTGCTTGGCGTCACGCACTGGTCGACCCTCAGCGCGGGCGCCGCCGGGCTCGCCCGGGCCAACAGCGCCTGGCTGGTCGTCGCCGGCCTCGGCACCGCGTCGATCTGGGTGGCCGGCACGGTGACGCAGATCGGCTCGATGTCGCTGCGGCCGCCGGTCGGCCGGCTGCTGGCGGTACAGGTGGCGGCATCGTTCGCCAATCACGTGCTACCGGCCGGTTCGGGCGGGATGGGCATCAACATCCGGTTCCTGCGCAAGCACGGTCTCGGCCCGGGCGCCGCGGTCGGATCCGTCGGGCTCAACACGCTCGTCGGCGCGGTCACGCACACGCTGCTGCTCGTGGCGGCCGTCGCGATCAGCCCGTCGCTCGCCCGCGGCATCCACGTGCCCGGGTCGTGGCGCGACACCGCGGCGCGGGCGGCCGGACCGGCCGGCTGGGTCCTTGTCGCCGTCTGCGGCGTGGCGCTCGCGGTGGGCCTCGCGGCCGCCGTGCGCCCGGCGTGGCGCCGCCGGATGGCGGAGCGGGCGGTCGCGACGGGCCGCCGGGTCAACGAGGAGCTGCGCCGCCTCTGGGGGGTCCTGCGCGACCCCTACCGGGCCGCGGCGCTCTGGCTCGGGTCGTTCTCCACGCCCCTGCTGCACGCGGTCATCCTGTACGCGGTGCTGCGCAGCCTGGGCGTCGCGGTGACGGTCGGCACCGCCGTCGTGCTCTACCTGGTGGTGTCGACGCTGTCGGCGTTCGTGCCGTCACCCGGCGGCATCGGCGCACTCGACGTCGCCATGCTGGCCGGTCTGACCGCGATCGGCGTCTCCTCCGCGGTCGCGCTCGGTGCGGTGGTGGGGTATCGCCTGATCACGGTCTGGGTGCCGCTGCTGCCCAGTGCCTTCGTCCTGGCGGTCCTGCTGCGCCGCCGCATCATCTGACGGCACGCCCCGCCCCGAGGGCGCCAGGTCCGGCGCCGCATCACCCGGCGACGCGCTCCGCCACGAGGGCGCCAGGTTCGGTGCCGCGAGGTCGGCCGGCGCGCCGCGCCACGAGGGCGCCAGGCCCGGCGCCACCTCGGACGACCCGCCCCGCCACGCCTGCCAGGTGCGCGACGGCCAGGTGGTGAGCCGGGCCGGCAGCGGCGGCAGCGCCGGGGCGAGCGCGACCGCGGCCAGCCCGACGGCGACCCCGGCGACGACGTCGAGGACCCAGTGGTTGGCGGTGACGACCACGACGACGCCGGTGGTCGTGGGGTACAGGTAGCACAGCGCCCGCCACTTGTGGAGCCGGCGGGCGGCCAGCAGCGCCGCCGCGACGCTCGCGGTCCACACCGCCCACGCCAGGTGCAGCGACGGCATCGCCGCGTACTGGTCGGCGGGCACCTGACCGCCGTGGTCCAGGCTGAAGCCGGCCTCGCGGATCGTGTCGACGTAGCCGCCGCCGGGCATCAGCCTGGGCGGCATGACCGGCAGCAGGTAGAACACGGTCATCCCGGTCACGTTGGTGATGACCAGGGCGTTGCGCATCGGCCGGTAGAGCTCCGGCCCGGCGATGTAGCACCAGATGAGCGCCGCGAGCGCGACGCCGATGTGGGCGAACTGGTACCAGTACACCGCGGCCAGGGCGAGCGGCGGGTGGTCGGTCAGCCACCGGTTGGCGGCCAGCTCCCAGTCCAGGTGCAGCAGCCGCTCGATCGAGAGCACCTCTGCGCCGTGCCGGTGCGCGGGCGCCTCCCGCACCGCGGCCAGCGAGCGGATCATGTCGTACACCTTGACCAGCAGCACCACGATCAGCAGCTCGCCCAGGATGTTGGGGCGGCGGCGCCGGGTGGCGGCGGTGGTGGCGGGGCGTTCCGTAACGGGATTGAGCGTCACGCGCGGGCGCCGATCGGAGCGCGGTGCGCCGCGGCGGCGAGCTCGTAGAGCCCGGCCGTCTTCGCCAGGACGTCCGGCCAGGCGACCGGTGGTGACGTCGCCAGGTTGTGCGCGGCGATACGGCCGCGCCGCTCCGGATCGGTGGCGAGCGCGGCGATCGCGTCGGCCATCGCGGCGTCGCTGTCGACCAAGACACCCTCCCTGCCATCGGTGATGAGCTGGCCGATCCCGCCCTCGGCCCGCGCGACCACGGGAAGCCCGGCGCACCGGGCCTCCAGCGCTGCGATCCCGAAGGACTCCAGGATCGCCGGCGCGACGAACAGGTCGGCCTGCGCGAACAGCGACCTGATCTGCGACCGGGACAGCCTACCGGGCAGACTCACCCATCCGGCCATGCCGTGGCGGCGCAGGTAGCGCTCCATCGCCGGGCGGCGCGGGCCGTCGCCGGCGATCACCGCCCGCAGGCCGGTCGTCTCGGGCAGCGCCAGCCGGGCGCGGCGCAGCATCCGCAGCAGCTGCAGCGGGCGCTTGCGGGCGGCCAGGCGCATCACGGCCACGACCAGCACGCCCCGCGGGTCGGTGGGGTGCGGCTGGACCCGCCACCGGTCGGCGTCGATGCCGTTGGGCAGCACGTGCACCTGCGCGGGCCAGACCAGGCGCCGCAGGGGCTCCGCGGCCACGTCGCTGACCGCCGTCCACACCGCCGGCCAGCGCGACCAGCCGGTCGCGCCGTCGAGGGCCCGGAACGCGTGCTCCAGGTGCGACAGCAGCGAGTGGATCGTCACGACCGTCGGGACGTGCTGGGCGAGCGCGGTGGCGGCGAAGGCGAGCGGCGAGGCCGGCCCGGCGTGGACGTGCAGCACGTCGTACCGGCCGGACAGCAGCAGCGAACGGCCCGCCCGCAGCACGCCGGGGCGCACCTCCGCGGGCAGCACCCAGAGCCGCTCCGTCAGCCGGTGCACCCGCAGCTCACCGTCGTCCGCGGAGGTGCCGGGCGTGGTGGTGACGATCTCGACGTCGTGGCCGGCCGCCTGCTGACGCAGAGCCAGGTCGTGCACGTGCATCTCGATGCCGCCGAGACGGGGAAGGTAGAAGTCGGTGACGTGCGCGATTCTCATGAACTGCGGCTCCGAGGTGGTGACGGCCGACGCCCCGAAGGAAGTGGGAACATTGGCCGGTGCCGTACACGATGGTGTCGTTTCATGCGCATCCTGACGACGAGGCGCTGCTGACCGCCGGGACCCTGGCCCGGGCGGCCGCGGAAGGGCACCGCGTGGTCCTGGTCGTCGCCACCGCCGGAGGGGCCGGGCTGGCGTCGTCGGCGGTGCTCGCCGAGGGGCCCCTCGCGCGGCGCCGCCTGGCCGAGCTGCACGCGTCGGCGGAGGCGCTCGGCTGCGCCCGGGTCGAGTGCCTCGGCTACGAGGACTCCGGCATGGCCGACGCGCCGTCCGGGGCGGCCGGCGCGTTCGCCGACGCCGACCCGCAGGAGGCCGCCGGGCGGCTGGCCGCGCTGCTGGAGGAGGAGCGCGCGGACGTGCTGACCGTCTACGACCCCGCCGGCGGCTACGGCCACCCCGACCACGTGCAGGTGCACCGGGTCGGGACCCTCGCCGCGAAGCTCGCCGGGACGCCGGTGGTGCTGGAGGCGACCGTCGACCGGCGGCTGCTGCAGCGGGTGCTGCGGGCCGTGCACTGGCTGCCGGGCGTGCCGGCGGACTTCCACCCGGCGCGCTTCGCCGGCACCTTCGCCGACCCGGAGCGCATCACGCACCGTGTCGACGTGCGCCGCTACGCCCCGGCCAAGCGCGCCGCGATGGCCGCGCACGCCAGTCAGGCCGGCGCCGACACCGGCCGCCGCACGCTGGAGATCCTGCAGAAGCTGCCGCGGCCGCTGTTCCGGCTGCTGATGGGGCGCGAGTGGTTCGTCCAGCACGGCCGGGCACCCGGCCGTCCCCTGATCGACGACGTGTTCGCCGGTCTGCGGGACAGCCGGTGACCCGTTTCCCCGAGCAGGCAATGCGCCCCCGATCGTCGATCGCGCCGTGCGTCCGCAACCCAACGATCAGCGAACCGCTGGGGAATTGTAGGTGGTCCGCGCCCGAAGCAGGGGGTAGGCACACCCCTGATCGTCACGTTGTGCTCAGATGCGCGGTCCGGATGCCGATCGTGCCGGGGTGGGATCACTGCGCCGGTCGATGATCCTCGCCCGGGACCGTGCGGCCGCCACGCGCGCCGTCGCGTACTTCCTCATGCTCGGCGGCGCAGTGGTCGGGACCTGCGCATTGCTCGTCCCCGGGTTCGCCGGCAGCGCCGCGGGCGTCGTCGCGACGGTGGTCACAGCGGGCACGATGATCTTCGCCGGGGCGTGCTGCCGGCTGGTGCCGCAGCGGATCCCGGAGCCGTTCTGGGTCGCTGTGCCGATACTCGGCGTAGTGATCATCGGCGGGCTGAATCTCGCCACCGAGGACGTGAGCGTGAGTGCACACCTCTACTATCTGTGGCCGCTCATCTACGCCGCGACGTTTCTGCGCAAGGACCTGGCGTACGTGCTCCTCGCCGCGGCGAGCGTGACCGACGCCGCGGTGACGTTCACGCTGCAGCCGGTGAAGATCGGGCTCACCGACGTCGCGGCCCTCGTCACCGCGTACTGCGTGCTGACGGTCGTGGTGACGAAGCTGCGCAGCCGCGAGGACGCGCTCGTCACGATGCTGGAGCGGCAGGCGACCACCGACCCGCTGACCGGCCTGCCCAACCGGCGGGCCTTCGACCGTGACCTCGCCACCGCGCTGGACGCGGCCCGGACCACCGGTGCCGAGTGCTGCCTGCTCATCGTCGACGTCGACCACTTCAAGACCATCAACGACACGTGGGGGCACGCGACCGGCGACGCCGTCCTGGCCCAGGTGGCCACGGCGCTGCGCGACGCGGCGGCGGGCGGTGCCGTCGCGGCCCGGCTCGGCGGCGACGAGTTCGCCGTGATCGTCGAGGGTGGCGTGCCGGTGGCCCAGCGCATCGCGGCGCTGGTGCGGGCCGCGGTCGCCGAGATCAGCGACCTGCCCGACGGGCTGCCGACGCTGAGCATCGGCCTCGCGTCCACCCGGTCCGGCGCCACGGAGGCGGAGGCGCTGCTCGCCGCCGCCGACCGGGCCCTGTACGACGCGAAGATCCGCGGCCGGGACCGGGTCTCGACCATGGAGGCCGCCCCGCGCCGGAAGTCGCACGTCCCGAACAGGTAGCCACCCGGCCAGTCCCGCGACTATTGACATGCTCCGATCTCGACCCGATGCTGTGAGAGCGCTCTCAGTTAAGAGTCTTCACAGATTTGATGCTGGGCGCATGGCGAACCCCAACGTCGCGACGGCCCCGCCCGGCCGCCACCGGGCGCGACAGGGGCTGTCCAGCGGAACCGAGGAGCCACCTTGCGCACCATGAGAAGGCTGCTACGCGCAGCCGCAACCCTCCTGCTGGCGGTGCCGGCCGTCCTGACGGCCGGCACCGCCGCGCAGGCGATCGGGCCGAGCCTGCTGCCCCTGACCGTCACCAACTCGACCGGCCGCGGCGACACCGTCTACCTCTACGTGCTCGGCGTCAACCTGAG
Organism: Dactylosporangium sp. NPDC000521; assembly: GCF_042898305.1. Classification (NCBI taxonomy): domain Bacteria; kingdom Bacillati; phylum Actinomycetota; class Actinomycetes; order Micromonosporales; family Micromonosporaceae; genus Dactylosporangium; species Dactylosporangium sp. NPDC000521. Next base: position 96,080 of record NZ_JBIAYW010000019.1, on the reverse strand, counting down.
CACCGGCCGGCTCGGCTACGTCAACTCGGCCGGCACGTTCAACAACTGGCCCGCGGGCGGCCTCCCGCCGACCCCGGCGCCCGACGTGTCGATCGCCGGCCCCGGCAACGGCGGCACGAAGACCATCCAGATCCCGCGCGGGCTCTCCGGCCGCGTCTACTTCTCCCTCGGCCAGCGGATCAACTTCTACCTCACCCCGGACGGGCTCGTGCAGCCCGCGCCGTGGGCGGGCGGGGACTCCAACCGCGACATCCTCTTCGACTGGAGCGAGTTCACCTACAACGACGCCGGCCTGTGGCTCAACAGCTCGCAGGTCGACATGTTCGCGGTGCCGCACGCCGTGACCGTCACCGGCGCCACGGGCGCGACGAAGCGGACCGGTGACCTCGTCGCCGGCGGCCGCGACGCGGTCATCAACGGCATCCGCAACCAGCCCGGCTGGGGCGGCTCGATCTACACCCGCGGCGACGGCACCGTGCTGCGCGTCCTCGCCCCGGGCAAGGCGGCCGAGGCGGGCGGGCTCAGCAGCACGTACCTCGACTCCTACATCAACTCGGCGTGGGGCGCCTACGCGTCGAAGACCCTCACGGTCGTGCCCTTCGGCGACCAGCCGAACACGAAGTACTTCGGGCGGGTCTCCGGCACGACCATGAACTTCACCAACTCCGCCGGCCAGCAGGTCGCGTCGTTCCAGCGGCCGACCAGCGCCGACGTGTGGGGCTGCGCCGGCCGCCTGGCCGCGCCCAACGACCTCGTCGTCGGGCCGATCTCCCGCACGCTGTGCGCCGCGCTCAACCGCGGCACGCTCGGCACCATCGACACCCAGCCCAGCACCAACGCGGCGGACTTCTACAAGAACAACCCGACCAACCAGTACGCCAAGATCATTCACGCGAACATGGCCGACGGCAAGGCGTACGCCTTCCCGTTCGACGACGTGGGCGCCTTCGAGTCCCTCGTGCACGACGGCGACCCGCGGGCGGCCGGCATCGTGCTCACCTCGTTCACCGGAGGCGGCGGCCCCCAGCCGACCGGCAACCGCATCATCAGCAACATGAACAACAAGTGCGTCGACGTGCCGTCGTCGAACTTCACCGACGGCAACCAGCTGCAGATGTGGAACTGCAACGGCACCGGCGCGCAGAACTGGACGTTCGCCGGCGACACCATCCAGGCCGGCGGCAAGTGCATGGACGTCGCGGCCGGCTCGCTCGCCAACGACGCGAAGATCCAGATCTGGACCTGCAACGGCACCGGCGCGCAGCGCTTCACCCTCAACGCCGCCGGCGACATCGTGAACCTGCAGTCCGGCAAGTGCCTGGACATCCAGTCCTTCAACAGCGCCGACGGCGCGAAGCTCATCCAGTGGACCTGCACCGGCAGCTCCAACCAGAAGTGGCGCCGGGGCTAGTGGTCTACGCGTAGGTGTAGTGGCGCCGATGGTCGAGCAGGTCGCGTGGGGTGTCATCGCCCCACGGCCGCAGCGGCTCGTCGGCGCCGCTCACCGGCAGGTAACCGGCGCCCGGGTTCGCCGCCTGCCAGCGTGCCCACAGCCGGTCGACGTTGCAGTGGTGCAGCCAGAACACCGGGTCGTTCGGTGAGCCGCCGTTGAGCATGTTGCCGCCGACCCAGTTGTGCACCTGGTTGTGCATGCCCGGCCCGCGCCAGCCCTCGAGGCGGTTGCGCACACCCCTGGCCGAGGAGCCGTTCCACGGCGCGGCGTCGTACACCGTCTCGCCGAGCACCGCGCGCTGTTCGCCGGCCGTCGGCAGGCGCTTCGCCCTGCCCCGCCCGAGGGTCCGGCGCAGGTAGGTGCGGTCGTCCGTGCCGTACCGCAGCCGCCACTGCGAACCGGTGAACGGCCCCGTCACGACCCGGTCGTCGGAGGCCCGCCCGTCACCGCCGAGGAACTCCGGCGACCAGAGCGGCGACGAGGTCTCGCGGTCCGTGGTCCAGTCCCAGTAGGGCAGCGTGACGGCCGGGTCGACCCGCCGCAGCGCGGACTCGAAGTCCAGCAGGAACCGGCGGTGCCACGGCAGGAACGACGGCCCGCTGTGCGCGGCCCGGCCGCCGTGCCGGCTGAACTCGACGTGCGTGCGGACGAACTCGTCGTACACCCCGGTGCGCTTGAGCTCCAGCACCGCCGCGACGAACGCCTTGCGCCGCGCCGGGCTGAGCGCGGTGTAGGCGACACGCTGGCCCGCGGGGCCCGCGGTCCGTTCCCGGTAGCCGCCCGGCCTTCCCGAAGGCGGTGGTGCCGGCACGAGGCGGGCGCCGCGCAGGTCGTCGACCGCCGCCCTGGCCGCGGCGAGCACCGTCGGGGTCACCTGGCGGGGGAACGTGGTCCCGGCCCGCCAGCCGAGACCACGTCTCTCACCCGTGGAACGTCAGTGCCGCGTCAGAAGGTGCCGGCGGTGTTGCACTTGGCCTTCTGGACGATGCAGTCCTTCACCCGCTGGCCGAGGGCCGCGTTGTCCCAGGCGAAGAAGTTGTCGCCGTGCATCGACGAGGCCATGCCCGACGCGAGGGTGTAGCCGTCCGCGCTGCCGTGCGTGTTGTAGTCGATGACGAAGGAGACGTTCGGGATCGCGACCGGGAACGCCCCGCCGCACTGCCCGTTGACCAGGTTGGTCGACACGTGCGACTTGTGGTCGGGGCTGTCCAGGTGGATCCCGTCCCAGCAGTCCTGGAAGACGAGCTGGAAGGTGAGGTTGGCGGTCGGCGCGCAGATCGGCCAGTTGCCGTCGGCGCTGCGCCCGATCTCGCCGCCCGGGCCCGCGCACCAGAACTGGCCCGGCGCGCCGGACGGGGTCGCCACCTGCCGCTTGGCGTCACCAGCGATCATCCGGAAGCCCTGCGGGAACGGCACCGTCTTCGTCGTGTCCTGCAGGCGCGAGCCGTAGTACACGGTCACGCCGCGCGGCTCGATGGCCACGCCCCGCTCGTACAGCGTCGGAATCCAGTAGGCGGAGTGGTCCAGCGCCGGGCCGCAGCTCGACGCCGTGTTCGCCAGCAGTGACTCGGTGGTGGTGTTGGCGTTGGTACCGCGGTTGCCCAGGAAACTGTGCATGTGCGACGCGCCCGGCAGGCCGGGGAAGACGATCGGGTCGTCCTTGAACGAGTGGCTGTAGGTGCACGCGGCGTTGAACTCCGCGACCCGGACGGCGTCGCCGGGTGCCGGGTGGATGGGCATCGCGTTGAACTGCGCGAGCTGCGCGGCCCACTTCGCCTGGTCCATCTTGATCCAGCCGGCGCCGGACGACGCGCTGCCCGTCGGCGTGGGCTGGACGCCGCCGGTGCCGAACACCTGGAACTCCCACAGCGAGACGCCGTACTGCGTGGCGCGGGCCGTGGTGTTCAGCCGCACGTACCGGCCGGAACCGCTCACGGTGAGGGTCTGCACGCCACCCGTGCCGTTGGTGGTGGTGTTGATCGTCGTCCACGAGGTGCCGTTCGCGGACGTCTGGATGGTGAAGGCGCGCGCGTAGGCGGCCTCCCAGTTGAGCACGACCTTGGTGATCGTGGCGGTCGCGCCCAGGTCGACCTGCAGCCACTGCGGGTCGCTGAACGCGCTCGACCACCGGGTGCCGGTGTTGCCGTCGACCGCGTTGGAGGCGGGGGTGCCCCCGTTCTCGGTCGACGACGCCGTCGCCGGCCGGCCCTGCGACAGCGGGGTCTCGGCGGCGTCGGCGGACTGCAGGGCCTGGGCGGTGAGGAACGTGCCGACCAGCGCGGTGAGCGCGGCGCCGAGCACCAGGGTGCGCAGCCGCATTCTGCCCGCGAGGGCACTTCGGGACATGACGGGTCCTCCGGTTCTGCGGGAACGGCCGGGGGCGGGGCCCGGCCGGCACCAGGCCCGTGGCAGCGGGCCCAGCGAACGATCTTGCAAGAGAGCGCTCTCTGTGGATTCACAGTGAACCCCTCACGCAATCGGTGTCAATGGATTCCGGCAAATGGGAGAGCGCTCTCCAAGAATCCGCTTTCCGCAGCCCCGGCCGCCCCTCGCTCCGGTACACACCGTCACTGTTTGATGTCCACAATCGGAGGGAGCGCTCTCCGGTGCTGACGGACGCGACGCGGCTGCGGTCGGCGTTCGCGCAGAACCGGTTCGGCACGAACATCGTGGAGGACGCGTCGCGGATCGCGGCGGACAGCGAGGCGGTGTTCGCGATCAACGGCGGCTACTACGGCTTCCAGGACACGGGGATCGTGATCCGCGACGGGGTCGTGTACCGGGACAAGGGCGCCCGGCAGGGGCTGGCGTTCTACCGGGACGGCACCGTCAAGGTGTACGACGAGACCCTGGCCGTGACGGTCACCGCCGGTCAGGCACCGGCCGGCGGGGGTATGGGCGGCCATTGGGACCTGTTCATGAGGATGGCCGGGCGCCCGGCGGTTCAGGGGGCGTCCGGCCCTGCCTTCTGGGTGACCTCGATGACCTTGGTGAGCGCGGCGTGCAGCTGGAGCAGCTCGTCGAGGGGCATGCCGAGCCGGGCGAACACGGCCGGCGGGATCAGCTCCGCCTGCCGCCGCAGCTCCTGGCCCTCCGCGGTCAGCGTGACCGCGAGGAGCCGCTCGTCGTCGCGGGCCCGCTGCCGGCTGATCAGCCCGGCCGACTCGAGCCGCTTCAGCAGCGGCGACAGCGTGCCCGGGTCGAGCTGCAGCAGGGCGCTGAGCTCCTTGACCGACAGTGGCGCCCGCTGCCACAGCGCCAGCATCACCAGATACTGCGGATGGGTCAGGCCCATCGGCTCCAGCAGCGGCCGGTAGAGCGCGATGACGTTGCGCGAGGCCACCGCCAGGGCGAAGCACACCTGGCGCTCCAGCGCGAGGGGATCCTCGAGGTTGTCGGTCACGGAATTCACTGTACACTGACAGTTGGCACACCAACTATTTGCACACCAAGCGATTGGGTCTCGGGCATGTTCAAACGGTCGCAGGGCACACCGAAGGATCGGTTCGGCGAGTTCTTCTTCAAGATCTTCGGCCCGGCGACCGTCGAGGGCGCCATCCAGGGCTGGCACCCGGAGGCCCGCGAGCAGTACAAGCAGCTCCGTGCCCGGCAGAAGGAGGCGGCCGAGGCGGCCGCGGCCCGGCGTGCCGAGGGGCGGTCGTGACACGATCGGGTGCGTCCTGACGGACACCCCCGCCTGACCATCGGTGGCGGAGCCGGCACCCGACGGAGGTGTCGCCGGCCGTGCGCCCGTCAATACGCTCGGTGGCATGACGTGCCCGATCTGCGCCTTTCCGGGCAACGACGCCGCCGCGATCCGGTGCGCGAACTGCGGCTTCTCGATGCGGCCCGCACCGCCCAACCCCGAGCCGGCCGCCGCGGCGTACGAGGTGCATCCGATCCCGGACGCCCACAACCTGCCGCCGCTGCCCCCGCCGCACGCCTCGTGGCCGCCGGCCGCGGACGCCCAGACCGCCACCACGCCGGCCTCGTGGCCACCGATCTCCAGTCAGCCGACCTCGGGGCCGCCGACCTCGGGAGTGCCGGCCTCAGGGCTGCCGGCGGCGGGTCCGCCGGTCTCCGGGTCGCCGTACGGCATGCCGGTCCCGGAGGCGCCGATCTCCGGACCGCCCGGCCCGCCGTCCCTTGCGCCCGGCCCGCGGCGCGGGCTCTCCACGGCGCCGCGGCGCTCCCGCGCCGTCGTGCCGCTGACCGTGCTCGTCGTCGTCCTGGTGCTCGCCGGCACCGCCATCGCCGTCGCACGGATGACCGGCGGGACCCGCTTCACCCCCGCGTCCGCCGGATCGACCGCAGGCGCGGCCTGGCCGAAGGCCCCCGGGTCGAACAGCGCGTCGAGCGGGCAGGCGAGCGGGCCGTCGGTGAGCCAGGGCCGGCCGACGCAGGCCGCGGCGCCCGGCGATCCGCGGGCTCAGGCCGCCGCCGTCGACGCGGTGCTCGACGCCAGCGTCGCCAGCCGGACGAAGCTCAACGACGCCATCGCCCGGGTCGACGACTGCGCCTCCGTCGAGCAGGCGATCGGCGACCTGCGCGCTGTCGGTGCCGAGCGGCAGGCCCAGCTGGACAGCGTGGCCGCGCTCGACCTGTCCGCGATCCCCGAGGGCGAGCAGCTTCGCGGCCTGCTCACGGAGGCCCTGCGCCACTCCCTCGCCGCCGACCGCGGCTTCGTCGCATCGGCGCGGGTCGTGCAGGACGGCGGCTGCGACGGCGGCGGCCGGGCCGACTACCAGGAGGCGCAGCGCCAGTCGCGGCTGGCCGGCGACGCGAAGGAGCGGTTCCTCGCGGTGTGGCATCCGATCGCCGCCCGCCACGGCCTGCGCGAGCGCTCCTCGGTCGGCATCTGAGGCCGCCGGACCGGCACGTCAAGGGCCAGAACGAGGGCCGGAAGGAGGCGGACCCTCGATAACGTGCATCGACGTACTCGAAATCGTCGATAGGAGGCGCGATGACACGCTTCAGGCGTGTGCTGGTGTCGATGGCAGTGCCGCTGCTCGGGCTCGCCGGGGCGGTGGTGGCGGGGAGCCCCGCGGCGGCCGCGACCGACATCCGCGACCAGCTCGAGGCGGCCCCGGGCGTGACCGTGCTGGAGGAGCAGCCGGTCGCCGCGCCGTACCGGTTCTTCGTCCTGAGCATCACCCAGCCGGTCGACCACCTGCGGCCGTCGGCGGGCACGTTCCAGCAGCGGTTCACGCTCCTGCACCGGGGCACCGACCGGCCGACGGTGCTGCACACGACCGGTTACAACGTCCCGGGGTACGCGTTCCGCTCCGAGCCGACCCGGCTCGTCGACGGCAACCAGATCTCCGTCGAGCAGCGGTACTTCACCCCGTCGCGGCCCGACCCGGCGGACTGGTCGAAGCTCACGATCTGGCAGGCGGCCACCGACCACCACCGTCTCGTCGCCGCGCTCAAGCCGATCTACCCGCAGAAGTGGATCTCGACCGGCGCCAGCAAGGGCGGCATGACCTCGATCTACCACCGCCGCTTCTACCCCGGTGACGTCGACGGCACGGTCGCCTACGTCGCGCCGCAGGACGTCAACAATGCCGAGGACTCGGCGTACGACCGGTTCTTCACCAAGGTGGGCACCGCGCAGTGCCGGGCCGCGCTCGACGCCGTGCAGGTCGAGGCGCTGCGCCGCCGGGCGGAGCTCGTCGCCCGCTACGAGGCGTGGGCCGCGGCCAACGCCCGCACGTTCACGGTCGTCGGCAGCGCCGACAGGGCGTTCGAGTTCATGGTGAACGGCACGACGTGGGCGTTCTGGCAGTACAGCCTGGAGAGCGACTGCGCCGACGTGCCGCCGCCGACCGCGTCCAGCGACGACATCTGGGCGTGGCTGGACGCCATCTACGGCGTCGACTCCAACACCGACCAGGGCGTGGGCCCCTACGTCCCGTACTACTTCCAGGCGGCATACCAGCTGGGCTACCCGGACGTGTCGCTGCCGCACCTCGCGGGCCTGCAGCACTACCGGGGCCAGGACCGGGCGCAGTCCTACATCCCGCGCGACATCGTGCCGCGCTTCCAGCCCTTCGCGATGGACGACATCGACGTGTGGGTGAAGCTCTTCGGGCGGCGGCTGCTGTTCGTGTACGGGCAGAACGACCCGTGGGGCGCGGAGCCGTTCCGCCTCGGGCCGGGGACGAGGGACTCGCTGTCCTACACGGCGGCCGGATACAACCACGGCTCGAACATCAGCCGGCTCACCCCGGCGGAGGCCGCGACCGCGACGGCGGCCGTGCAGCGCTGGGCGGGGGTGCCCGCCCCGGCGGCGCTCGCCCCGGCGGCCCCGTCGTACATCCCGTCCCTCGACGACCACGACCCGGCGCTGGACCGGCGGTACAACCTCCGCTAGGAACGGTGAGCCCGCCCCGGGCCGGGGCGGGCCCACCGACTGCCCGGGCAGCTGCGCGACGCCTACGAGGCCGAGGGGGCGGGCGCGGAGGTCGCCGGGGTCGGGGCGGTGGACGCGGCCGGCGGGCCGGGCCTGCGGTCGCCACCCGGGCCCGGGTTCTGACCGGGACGGAACCCGCGGCCGTTGCCGTCGCGGCCGCCCGGGCGGACGCCGTTGTCGTTGCGGTCATAGCGGTCGGTGCGGTCGACGCGGCTACGGTCGTCGCCGCGGTGGCCGTCGCCGAAGACCGCCACGCCGGCGGCGACGATGCCCGCGCCCAGGCAGCAGCCGAGCACCACGCCGGCGGCGCCGACCAGCACCGGGACGCGGGACCTGCGCCAGCGGTCGCCCGCGGGATGCGTCCGGAGCGGCGCCGCGGGTGGCGGCTCCGCCGCCCAGACCGGCTCGCCCGGCGCCGGGTCGCCCGCGGCAGCGCCGGCCGGAGGCGCGGCAGCGGCAGGAGACGCGGCGGCTGCGGTGGGCGGGTCGCTGTGGGCGGGGGTGCTCACCGTCGGGGCGTCCCGGGTCGGGTCGGCGGCGGGCCGGTCCGGGTCGTCCGGGAGTGGTTTCGTGTCGCTCATCAGTGGTCCTCCGGTGCGGGGCGGTGTGGGGCCGACGCTGCCAGCATCGGCCCCACACCTAAGAGCGCCGGTCCGCGACCTTAAGAGTTGGATGAGAAAACGAGGGCTTCCCGTGCCTCGGTGAGCACGGCGTGCGACGTCGACGTGGTCAGGATGTGCTCGAGGGCCTTGCGGTGCGCGACGGTGAGCGCGTCGCCGGCCGCGACGGGGATGTCGGGGACGACGCCGGTGCCTTCCCAGTTGGTGCCGGTGACCGGGTTGACCGAGCGGGCGTTGGGCACCGCGACCTCCAGCGTGGGTGAGACGGGGAAGCGGTCGGTCGGGTGCGCGCCTCCCCGGGTCACCTCACCGATGAGCGTGGCCCTGCCCAGCGCCTTGAGGTCGTAGGCGAACTCCTCCCCGCCGGAGAACGTGAAGGCGCTGGTCAGCACGTAGACCGGGCGGTCGAGGTAGCGGCTGCCCGGCACGTACGCGAGGGTCCAGAACTGCCGGGTGCGGGCGGTGGCGCCGTCGTAGATGTCGTTGAGGTGCGTGTCGGAGTCGGGGAACAGGTAGCTGAGCCACAGCTGGACCCCCTCGGGGTCGCCGCCCTTGTTGCGGCGCAGGTCGAAGATGAGGGCTCCGGTGTGGGCGACGAGCTCCATCGCGGCGGCGATCGCGGCGCCGGCGGTGCCCGGTGACGCGACGCCGCGCAGGTCGATGTAGCCGACGTTGCCGTCGAGGCGCCGCACGGCGGCGATGTGGTGGCCGGCGAGCCGCTGCGCCTCCAGCCAGGCGGCCTCCGCCTCCGCCGGGGTGCCGGCGGCGCGGTGGTCGGGGGAGCGGACGAGCAGCCGCAGGTGCTTGTCGCCGCTGACCGCGTGGAAGCACTCGGTAACGCGGGCGGCCAGGGCCTCGTCGTCGAGGCCGTCGAACTCGCCGGCCGCGGCCCGGGTCTCGATCGCGGTGGCGACCTCCGCGGCGACGGACGGGAAGATGTAGTGCTGCCGGACGAGGCCGAGCATGTCGTTGAGCAGGTGCATGGGTGGATCCCTTTCGCACTCGGGTCACTGGTGGTCGCAGACCCAGGCGTGCGTGACGCCGCGAGCTCGGCTCAGCGGCGGACGGTGACGCCCGGGCGGTCACGGTCGCGCTCCATGGCGTCACCTCCTTCGTGCTAGGGACCCGCAGTGTAGCGGGGCAGTTCGCGGGCGACCTCGGCCGGTGCGGGCATGGCGGCGATCTCGGTGGCGAGGGCGCGGGAGGCGTCGCGGTGGCCGCCGCGGCCGGCGAGCAGGGTCAGCACCTCGTCGGCGACGGCGTCCGGGGTCACCGCGTCCGGGAGGAGCCGCAGCACGGCGCCGGCCGACGTGACGGCGTCGGTGTTGGCGTACTGGTCGGCGCCCTGCGGCAGGAGCAGCTGCGGCACGCCGGCCGCCAGGGCGCCGAGGGTGGTGCCGCTGCCACCGTGGTGCACGACGGCGGCGGCGTGCGGCAGGACCGCGGCCTGGTCGACCCAGGGTTCGACGGTGACGTTCGCCGGCAGGGCGCCGAGCTCGTGCGGCGGGACCCGCCCGGCGGCGACGACGACGGCCACGCCGAGCTGGGCGAGCCCGTCGATCGCCGCGGTCAGCAGCTCCGCCGTGCCGAACGCGGTGCCGAGCGTCAGGTAGACCAGCGCGCCGGCGGGAGGCGTGAAGTCCGGCCGTGGCGGCGGCGGGGCGTACATGACGGGACGCAGCGGGATCCGCTCGGCGGTGGCCAGGAAGTCCTTGTCCTGCAACGAGGGCGGGCAGATGTCGAGGTGCGGGCGCCCGGGTGCCTCGTCGACGCGGGTCGGGATCCGCAGGCCGATGCCGTCCGGGAACATGCGGCCGAAGCCGTGCCACAGCCCGGGGATGCCGCGCCGGTACGCGGCGGCGGCCGCGCCCGGCACGCCCCACCCGTGCACGAAGAGGTCGGGGCGCAGCCGGTCGAGCTCCGGCTCGAGGTCCTCGGCGTAGATCTCGTAGAACGCGTCGGCGGGACGGAACGGCCGCAGCCCGTGCGCGGCGAGCGCCGGATGAATGGCATCGCCGGCGGCGAAGTGCACCTCGTGGCCTGCGTCGCGGGCCGCGATCGCCAGCGGGATCAGCGGATAGGTGTGACCGGGGGAGCTCAGGCCGGCGAACAGGACACGCACCCGGCCAGCTTGCCAGTTGACGCCACCGCCGAAAAACATACACTCCAAGTGCAAATACTGTCGTGGGATCGAAGGAGCCGCATGAGCGTTCAGGAAGGGCGGCTGGCCGGCCGGGTCGCCGTCGTGACCGGCGCGAGCCGGGGCATCGGCTTCGGCATCGCCCGGCGGTTCGTGGAGGAAGGCGCCAAGGTCTGCATCACCGCCCGCAAGCCCGATGCCCTGGAGGAGGCGGTCGGGGCGCTCGGCGGGCCGGTCAACGCGGTCGCCGTGGCGGGCCGCGCCGACGACCCCGAGCACCGTGCCGAGACGGCCCGGCGCGTCACGGACCTGTTCGGGCCGCCGGACATCCTCGTCAACAACACCGGGATCAACCCCGTCCACGGGTCGTTGCTGGAGCTCGACCTCGGCGCCGCCCGCAAGATCTTCGAGGTCAACGTGGTCAGCGCGCTCGGCTGGGTGCAGGAGGTGTTCCGGAAGCCGCCGCCGCGGGGCGGGGCGGTCGTGAACGTGTCGTCGGTGTCGGCGATCCACCCGCCGGCCGGGATCGCGTTCTACGGCGTGACCAAGGCCGCGCTCAACCACCTGACGTCGTGCCTGGCGGCCGAGCTGGCGCCGGCGGTGCGGGTCAACGCGGTCGCGCCGGCGGTGGTGAAGACGCGCTTCGCCGCCGCGCTGTACGAGGGGCGCGAGGAGGACGTGGCGGCGCTGTACCCGATGCGCCGCCTGGGCGTGCCGGGCGACGTGGCGGGTGCCGTGGCCTACCTGGCCTCCGACGAGGCGAGCTGGGTCACCGGCCAGACCCTCGTCGTCGACGGCGGCGTCACCCTGGCGAGGAGGGCGGGATGAGCGGCACCACCAACGGCGGCACGGCCGGCACGGCCAACAGCGGCACGGGCGGCGGGATGGAGCTCAACGGCGCCGCCGTCGTCATCACCGGGGCGGGGTCCGGCATCGGCGCCGCCCTTGCCCGCCGGCTCGCCGGCCTCGGCGCGCAGATCGTCGTCAACGACCTGGACGCCGGCGCCGCCCGCCGCGTCGCGTACGAGATCGACGGCCTCGCGTTCTCCGGCGACGTCGCCGACCCCGACGAGGTCGACCGGCTCGTCGACTTCGCCTGGGACAAGCTCGGCGCCCTGGACCTGTTCTGCGCCAACGCCGGCGTCGCCCCCGGCGGCGACGCGACCGCCCCCGACGCCGCGTGGCAGCAGGCCTGGCAGGTGAACGTGATGGCGCACGTGTACGCCTCCCGGGCGCTGCTGCCCCGCTGGCTCGCCAAGGGCCGCGGCCGGCTCCTCGCCACCGTGTCCGCGGCGGGCATGCTGACGCTGCTCGGCAAGGCGCCGTACGCGGTCACCAAGCACGCGGCGTTCGCCTACGCGGAGTGGCTACGCGTCACGTACGCCCACCGCGGCATCGTCGTGCAGGCGCTGTGCCCGCAGGGGGTCAGGACGCCGATGCTCACCCGCGGCGAGGGCCCCAGCCGTGGCCTGCTGGACCGGTCGGCGCTCAGCCCGGAGCAGGTCGCGGACCGGGTCGTGGAAGGGCTCGCGGGCGAGGAGTTCCTGATCCTGCCGCACCCCGAGGTGGCCACCTACTACGCCCGCCGCGCCGAGGACCCCGACCGGTGGCTCAACGGCATGAACCGGCTCCAGCAGAAGATCGACCAGGGCAGGCTGTGATGGACTTCCGGTACGACGCCGTGACCGAGGCCTACCGCGAGCGGCTCCTGGCCTTCATGGACGAGCACGTGTATCCGGCCGAAGGCGCGCAAGGCGTCCTCGGCGAGCTGCGGCGCAAGGCCCGGGAGCTGGGGCTGTGGAACCTGTTCCTGACCGGCGAGCACGGCCCCGGGCTGACGAACCTGCAGTACGCGCCCCTCGCCGAGATCATGGGCCGTAGCCCGTCGCTCGCCCCGGCCGCCCTCAACTGCGCCGCCCCCGACACGGGCAACATGGAGCTCCTGGCGGAGTTCGGCACCGAGGCGCAGCGCGACCGGTGGCTGAAACCGTTGCTGGACGCCCGGATCCGGTCCGCGTTCTGCATGACGGAGCCCGACGTCGCCTCCTCGGACGCCACGAACATCGCCACCCGCATCGAGCGTGACGGCGACTCGTACGTCATCAACGGCCGGAAGTGGTTCGCCACCGGCGCCATGAGCCCGCACTGCGAGATCCTGATCGTGATGGGCAAGTCGGATCCGGCGGCCGACCGGCACCGGCAGCAGAGCATGGTGCTGGTGCCGCGCGGCACCCCCGGCGTCGTCATCCGCCGCGGCCTGCGCACCTTCGGCTACGACGACGGCGACCACGGAGGGCACGCCGAGATCGAGTTCGCCGATGTACGGGTCCCCGCCGGCAATCTGATCGGTGGCGAGGGCGACGGCTTCGCGATCGCGCAGGCGCGCCTCGGACCGGGCCGCATCCACCACTGCATGCGGCTCATCGGCATGGCCGAGCGCGCCCTGGAGCTCATGTGCCGGCGGGTCGCGTCCCGCGTCGCGTTCGGCCGGCCCCTCGCGGAGCAGGGTGTCGTGCGGGACTGGATCGCCGAGTCGCGGGTCCGCATCGAGCAGGCCCGGCTGCTGGTGCTCAAGACCGCGTGGCTGATGGACGGCGTCGGCAACCAGGGCGCCCACACCGAGATCCAGGCGATCAAGATCGCGGTGCCGTTCACTGTGGAATGGATCGTGGACAAGGCGGTCCAGGCGCACGGCGCGGCCGGCGTCAGCCAGGACACGCCGCTCGCCGGACTGTGGGCGAAGGCCCGCACGATCCGCATCGCCGACGGGCCCGACGAGGTGCACCGGCGCTCGCTCGCTCGTCACGAGCTGCGCCGGTGGGTCAGCTCTTGAGGAAGTCGATGAGGGCCGGCGTGTACGCGGGGGACCGCGGCGCGGTCATGTGGTCGCCGCTCACCGCCTTCCAGCGCGCGTCCGGGATCGCGGCGGCGAGCACCTCCGGCCGCGCGGCGAGGACGTCGTCCTGCCCCACCAGGACCAGCGTCGGCGCGGTGATCCGGTCGAGCGCGATCGGCGTGCGGTGCGCGGCGCCGACCTGCGCGGCGAGGGCGGCCCGGTCCGCGCCGACCGCGTCGGCGAGCATGCGGAACGCGGCGGCCGGGGACGCCTCGACCGCCGCCGGCGACGACGTGAGCAGCACCGCGGCGACCTCAGCCGGCGGCATGACCCGGGTGTCGAGGCCGCCGAGCTCGACGACCCCCGCGCCGACCCCGGACAGCACCAGCCGCCGCACCCGCGGGCCGTTCCCGGCGGCGAAGATGGCCGACACGACCGCGCCCATCGAGTACCCGACCAGGTCCACCGTGTCGAGGCCGAGGGTGTCGAGCAGGCAGCCGAGGTCGCGGGCCATGGTGGGCTCGCCGTACCTGGCGGGGTCGTGGGGCTTGTCGGAGGCGCCGTGCCCCCGCGCGTCGGGTGCGACGACCCGCCGGCCGGCCGCGACCAGTGCGCCGACCACCCCCGGGACGACGAAGTTGGTGGTGGCGTCGACCACGAAGCCGTGGTGCAGCACCACGGGTGGCATCTCGGAAGGCTCGCCCCACACCTGGTAGGCGATGCCGGCACCGTCGAACGAAGTGAACCGCACGCGCCGAAGATTAGTGCACTCGAAGTGCAAATAGGAGAGGAAAGCGATGGATTTCTCGCTCAGCGACGAGGAGAAGGCGATCCGGGACACCGCCCGGACCTTCATCCACAAGGAGGTCGAGCCCGTCGAGCAGGAGGTGCTGCGCCGCGAGCGTGAGCACCGGACCGGCCTGGACCGCAGCGAGCTGCGCGAGCTGCAGCTCAAGGCGAAGCAGTTCGGGTTCTGGGGCCTGTCGACGCCGCAGGAGTACGGCGGGATGGATCTGCCGGCGGTGCTGCAGTCGCTCGTCTGGACCGAGGTCGGCCGGTCGTTCGTGCCGTTCCGCTTCGGCGGCGAGGCCGACAACATCCTGTACTTCGCCAACGACGAGCAGCGCCGCGAGTACCTTGTGCCGACCATCGAGGGCGAGCGGATCTCCTGCTTCGCGATCACCGAGCCCGGCGCGGGCTCCGACGCGGCGAACATCAGGTTCACCGCCCGCCGCGACGGCGACGACTGGGTGCTCAACGGCGAGAAGACGTTCATCACCAACGGCAACGACGCCGACTTCACGATCGTCATCGCCGTCACCGACCGCGACAAGGACGTCCGCAAGGGCGGCGCGACCGCGTTCCTCGTCGACCGGGCGATGGGCTGGCGCTCCGAGTTCATCCAGACGATGGGGGAGGGCGGGCCGGCGTCGCTGGTCTTCGACGACGTCCGCGTGCCCGGCCGCAACGTCCTCGGCGAGATCGGGCAGGGCTTCGACCTCGCGATGCGCTGGATCGGCAAGGGGCGCTACATCATCCCCTCGCACGCTCTCGGCATCGCCGAACGCGCGCTGCGCATGGCGATCGAGCACGCGAACACCCGCCACACGTTCGGCCGGCCGATCGGGCAGAACCAGGCGATCCAGTGGATGATCGCGGACTCCGAGGTCGAGCTGGAGGCGGCCCGCTGGCTCGTGCTGCGCGCCGCGTGGACCGTGGACCAGGGGATCGACCCGCGCCACACGTCGTCGATGGCCAAGCTGTACGGCGCGAACATGGTCAACAACGTCGTCGACCGGGTCATGCAGATCCACGGCGGCATGGGGTACACGCGCGAACTGCCGATCGAGCGCTGGTACCGCTCCGTGCGGCTCCTGCGCATCTTCGAGGGCACCGACGAGATGCAGCGCATGATCATCGCGCGGGACCTGCTGCGCGGCTTCACGCAGATCGGCGGGCACCTGGCATGAGCGGCCAGCGAAGCGGCTCGGGCCG
>NZ_JBIAYW010000019.1:0-80524 GCF_042898305.1 Dactylosporangium sp. NPDC000521 | reverse complement strand
CTCATCATGTGTCAGTTTTGGCTCAGGCCGACGCCGGAGCGTAGCGGAGGTGGCGGAATGAGCGGCCAGCGAAGCGGCTCGGGCCGCTCATCATGTGTCAGTTTTGGCTCAGGCCGACGCCGGAGCGTAGCGGAGGTGGCGGAATGAGCGGCCAGCGAAGCGGCTCGGGCCGCTCATCATGGACGCGGTGTTGGGTCAGGCCGACGCCGGAGGCGGCGGAATGACCGCGACACTGTCGGTCGCAGCGATCCTCGCCGAGTCGGCGCGCCGGTACCCGCGGCGGACGGCCGTCGTCGACGGGCCCCTCCGCGTGACGTACGCGCAGCTGTGGCGGGAGGCGCTGCAGGTCGCCGGCGCCCTGCGGGACCTCGGGGTGCGCCCCGGCGACCGGGTGGCGCTGCAGTGCCCGAACGTCGTGGACTTCCCGCGCGCCTACTACGGCATCCTCGCCCTCGGTGCCGTCGTCGTGCCGGTGCACCTGCTGCTGACGCCGGTGGAGGTGGCGTACACGCTGAAGGACAGTGGCGCGCGGCTGCTCATCGCGCACCCGGCCGTCGCCGCCGGGGACTTCGGCATCCCGGTCGTGGCGCCTTCGTCGCTGCTGGGTGCCGAACCGCTGCGCTCGTACGTGTCGCGGGACCCCGCCGACCCGGCGGTCGTGCTGTACACCAGCGGCACCACCGGGCAGCCGAAGGGCGCCGTGCTGTCCCACCTGAACCTCGTCATGAACGCGACCGTGAACGTCTTCGACGCCAACGACGCCCGCCCCGGCGACGTGGTGCTCGGCTGCCTGCCGCTGTTCCACACGTTCGGGCAGACCGTCAGCATGAACGGCACCTTCCGCCTCGGCGCCACCCTCGTCATGCTGGCCCGCTTCACCGGGCCGGCCGCGCTGGAGCTCATGGTCGCCGAGGGCGTCGACGTGTTCCACGGTGTGCCGACCATGTACCTGGCGCTGCTCGACGCCGCCGCGGGGCGGGCCGAGCTGCCGCGGCTGCGGCTGTGCGTCTCCGGCGGCGCGTCGCTGCCGGTCGCGGTCCTGGAGCGGTTCAACGAGGCCTTCTCGACGTCGATCTTCGAGGGGTACGGCCTGTCGGAGACCTCACCGACCGCCACCACCAACCAGCCGCACTTCGGCACGCGCGCCGGGACCGTCGGCCACGCGATCTGGGGCGTGGAGGTCCAGGTCGCCGACGCGGCCGTCGACGAGCGGATCGACCTGCTGCCAACCGGTGCGCTCGGCGAGATCGTCGTGCGCGGGCACAACGTCTTCGCCGGCTACCTGGACCGGCCCGCGGACACCGCCCTGGCGGTCGTGGACGGCTGGTTCCGCACCGGCGACCTGGGCACGGTGGACGCCGACGGGTTCGTCACGATCGTCGACCGGAAGAAGGACCTCGTGATCCGGGGCGGGTTCAACGTGTACCCACGGGAGGTCGAGGAGGTCCTGGCGCGCCACCCGGGGGTCGCGCAGGTGGCGGTGATCGGCGTGCCCGACCCGGTGCACGGCGAGGAGATCTGCGCGGTGGTCGTGCCCGGCTCGCCCGCGCCGTCGGGGGACGAGCTCATCGCCTGGTCGAAGGAGCGTCTCGGCCGGCACAAGTACCCGCGCCAGGTCAGGTTCGTGGAGTCGCTGCCGCTCGGTCCGAGCCACAAGGTCCTGAAGCGGGAACTGCGCAAGGCCGTGGTTGCCTCTTCCATTGGTGTTACCGAGGCGTAACACTGGCGGCATGGTTAGTGCATCGACCGTGCAGAAAGTTTCGTTGCGAGGCCGGGACGCCGACCGTGCCGCCATCGCCGCCCTGCTGACCGCCGCGGCCACCGGGCACGGCGGCGCCCTCGTCGTCGCCGGCCCGGCCGGCATCGGCAGGACCGCCCTGCTCGCGGACGCTCCTGACGACACCGCCGTCCCGCTGGCGGTGACCGGCTGCCCCGCGGAGGCGGCGCTGCCCTACGCCGGCCTGCACCGCCTGCTCGCCGGCTGCCCGCCGTCCCACCGGTCACCCCTCGGCGGGCACCTCGGCAGCCCGGCCTGCGCGGCCGCGGACCGGCCGGCCGGGACGGCACAGGACCGTCAGGGTGAGGCGTCGCAGGACCGTCAGGGCGAGGCGACGCCGGACCGGCCGGGAAGGGCGTCGCAGGGCCGGCAGGACGGGGCGTCGGAGCGCCGGCAGATCGGGGCGGCGCAGGGCCGGCAGGGTGGGGCGGCGCCGGACCGGCTCGCCGCGGGGCTCGCCACCCTGGCCGCGCTGCGCGCCCTGGCGGCGAAGGCGCGCGGGCCCGTGGTGTGCCTGGTCGACGACGCCCAGTGGCTGGACCGGCCGTCGCTGGACGCGCTGGCCGTCGCCGCCCGGCGGGTGGCCGGCGACCGGATCGCGTTCCTGTTCGCGCTGCGCGACACCCCCGCGTGCCCGGCCGCCGAGGCCACGCTCGCCGGCCTGCCGGTCCTGCGGCCCGCACCCCTGGACCTGCGCGACAGCCGCGACCTGCTCACCGCCGCCCTCCCCGACCTCGCCGGCGACGTGGCCGGCGTCCTGGCCGGCATGGCGTCCGGCAACCCCCGCGCGCTCACCGAGCTCGCCGCCGCCCTCACCGCCGAGCAGCGCCGGGGCCAGGTCGCCCCGCCCGCTACGCTGCCCCGGGACAGCCCGCTGCGCCGCGAGTACCGCGCAGTGCTCCGCGCCCTGCCCGGCCCCACCCGCCGCGTCCTGCTGCTGGCCGCCACCGCCGCCCTCACCGGCACCCAGGACCCCACCGCCGGCGCACCCACCTGCCTGGTCGCCCCGCTGCTCGCGGCCGGCCACCACCCCGCCGACCTCACCCCCGCCGAAAACGCCGAGCTCATCCACGTCGACGCCGACCGCGTCCACTTCGTGCCGCCGCTGTTCGCCCAGGTCCTCTACGCGGAGGCACCCCTCGCCGACCGCCACGCCGCCCACCACCGCCTCGCCGCCCTGACCCTCACCCCGCCCGCCGCATCAACCCCCGGCGGCCCGCCACCCGCCACCGGTTCGGTCCCGCCACCCGCCACCGGTTCGGTCCCGCCGCCCGCCACTGGTTCGGTCCCGCCGCCCGTCGCCGCGCCTGCCGTTTCGCCTTCCGCCGTTGGTTCGACCGCGACGCCGCCCGCCGCCATGCGCGCCGCTTCGCCTGCTGTCCCAACCCGCAGCGGGCCGCCACCCGCCGCCGCACCGGCCGCGACGCCGCCCGTCGCCGGTTCGGCCGCGACACCACCCGCCGCTTCGCCTGCTATCCCAACCTGCAGCGGGCCGCCACCCGCTGCCACGCCTACCGCTTCCGCGTCCGCCGCGGCGTCGTCCGCGCTCGCCGCCTTGACCGCCGCGTTGCACCGGGCCGCTGTCGCCGACGGGCCTGACGATGCGCTCGCCGGTACACTCGCCGCCGCCGCTGAAGGGGTTCCGCCGGCGCTCGCGGCCACGGCGCTGCGGCATGCGGCGGCGCTCACCAGCGGGGCGGTGCTCGCGGCCGGGCGGACCCTGGCCGCGGCCAGGCTCGCGTGGCGGGGCGGGGAGCCGCACCAGGCGAGGATGCTGCTGCGGTCGGTGTTCGGGCCCGGGGTGCCGGAGCACCTGCACGCGGAGCGGGAGCTGCTGCTCGGCGAGATCGACCTGCGCACCGGGGCGAGCGGCGGGGAGCAGCACACCCTCATCGCCGCGGCGGGGCGGCTCATCGCGCGCGACCGGCCGCGCAGTCTCGGCGCGCTCATGCTGGCAGGGGAGGCGCTGCTGGCGACCGGGCGGCACGACCAGTTCGTCGCGCTCGCCGAGCGGGCGCTGCGGCTGCGAAGGCCCGACGACCCGGTCGGCATCGTGCTGCTCTTCGAGCATCTCACCGGGCTCGCCGCGGTCTTCGCCGGTCAGCCGGCGCGGGCGGGCGAGCCGATGCGCCGGGTCCTGCACCTGGCCGCCGCGGTGGACGACCCGCCGACGCTGGTCCGCGCGGCCGGCGCCGGGATCCTGATCGGCGAGGACCAGCAGGCGTACCGGCTCGCGGTCCGCGCCGCCCGGCTCGCCCGCGGGGCCGGCGACCGGGCCACCGTGCCGCACGCGCTCGACCTCGCCGCGACGGCCGCGTTCGCGCTCGGCGACCTGGACCTCGCCGTGGCGACCGCGACCGAGGGGCAGCGGCTCGCGGCCGCCACCGGGCAGGACACGGTCGCCGACAACTGCCGCGGGATCCTCGCCGTCGTGCTCGGCATGCTCGGCGACGGGCCCGCCAGCCAGGCGTGGGCGCGCCGGTGCCGGGCCAGGGCGGGCGTCGACGTCGACAGCCAGGCCCGGGCGATGTGCGTGTGGGCCGCGGCGCTGCTCGACGTCGCGGAGGGCCGGTACGCCGACGCCGCCGGCCGGCTCTGGGGCGTCATGCGCACCGCGGGCGGCCGCGGGCACCTCGGCGTGCAGATCCCCGCGACGCCGACGCTGATCGAGGCGGTCGCCCGCTGCGGCGACCGGGCACCCGCGCGGGAGATCCTGCGCGCGTACGACGTGTGGGCCTCCAGCACCGCGAACCCCACCTGGCTCGCCCTGTCGGCCCGCTGCCACGCCCTGCTCGCGGACACCGACGACGAGGCCGACGACCGCTTCCGCGAGGCGATCCGGCTGCACCTGGCGGGGGACTCGCCGTTCGCCCGCGCGCGGACCGAGCTGCTCTACGGCGAGGAGCTGCGCCGGCGCCGCCACCCGGCCGCGGCCCGCGAGCACCTGCGCCGCGCGCTGGCGACGTTCGAGCAGTTCGGCGCGGTGCCGTGGGCCCAGCGCACCGCCGCCGAGCTGCGCGCCGCCGGCGACCACGTGGCCGCGGCGGCGCCGGAGGACACCCGGGCGGCGCTCACCGCGCAGCAGGCCCGCATCGCGGAGCTGGTCGCGGGCGGCGCCACCAACCGCGAGGTCGCCGAGGTGCTGTTCCTCAGCCCGCGCACCGTCGACCACCACCTGCGCAACATCTTCACCCGGCTCGGCGTCCGCTCCCGTACCGAGCTCGCCAAGGTCGTCTCGTAGGCCGGTGATTCCGCCGATGCCCGGCGGTGCTGCGGGCGCCAGGATGGGTTGACGGCCCGGGTACGCACATCGACGTGCGTGCCCGGGTTTGCGTTTGCTCAAACTTGACGGCGCGGGGGTCAACCGTGCCGGTCCCCGGCGGGTGTTGCCTTCGAGTGGATGCCGGAGGGGAGCACGGGGTTGGCCGAGGAAGACGGCTTCGAAGAGTTCTATCGGGGGACCCGGCAACGGGTGATGACATTTCTGTACGCGATGACCGGCGACCGGAACGAGGCCCAGGACGCCGCGCAGGAGGCGTACGTCCGGGCGTGGCAACGCTGGTCGACGATCCGCGGCTACGACGACCCGGAGGCGTGGGTCCGCACCGTCGGCTACCGGCTGTGCGTCAGCCGCTGGCGCAAGGCCCGCAACGCGTTGACGGCCCACCGCCGGCACGGCACCGGGCCGGAGACGGAGCCACCGAGCGAGAACACCGTCGCCCTGGTCCGCGCGCTGCGGCAGCTGCCGGCGGCGGACCGCGAGGCGATCGTCCTGCACCACCTGCTGGACCTGACGGTCGCGGACGTGTCCGCCCACACGGGCGTGCCCGCCAACACGATCAAGACGCGGCTCGTCCGCGGTCGCAAAGCGCTCGCCGGGCTGCTCGGCACGGATCTGACGGGGGACTACACCAATGCCTGACCCGATGTTCCAGACCTTGTTCGACGACACCGAGACGGTCCCGTGGGCGCCGACCGGCGTCGTGCGTGACCGCGCCCGCCGGCGGACCCAGCGGGCCCGGGCCGGGGCGCTCGCGGCCGCGACGCTCGCCATCGTCATGGTGCTCGGCGGCGTCGCGGTCGCCGGCCGCGGCCCGGAGAGGCACGTCCAGCCCGGCGTCTCGCCCACCGCCGCACCGTCGGCGGCGCCGTCGCAGCCGGCCCCGACGACGCCGGCCGCGCCGACGGCCGGCGCGTCCTCGACCAGCGCGTCGTCGCAGCCCGCCGTCGAGCCGACGGCGCTCGTCGACAGCCTCTTCCTGCAGCCATCCGACCTCGGCAGCGGCTACCAGTGGTCCGACCCGGAGCACAACGGTGACTGGACCATCGAGTTCCTCTTCTCCGCGGTGCGGTGCGACGGCAGCGGCATGGACGGTCGTACCGACCGGCGGCAGCGGTCGATGCACCGGGGCTCCGGGGAGAACGCCGAGGGCTCCACCCAGTTGGTGGTCAGGTTCGAGCCCGGCGCCGCCGCCCGGTACCTCGACGCGATCCGCACGTTGATCGCGGCGTGCAAGCCCCCCAGCGGCAAGTCGATCAAGATCGTCGCGCAGCGCTTCGCCGGCCAGGACGCGCTGCGGGTCGAGACGAAGACCGACGCCGAGTCCCCGGCCGGCACGTTGATGGTCGTCCGGCAGGGCGAACTGGTGTCACAGTTCACCGTAAAGGCCGCCAACAAGGATCAGGCGACGGCACTGGCCCGCCGTGCCGCCGAGCGCATGTGCGGCGGCACCCCGGTCTGCTGACCCCGCGACCCCGCCCCCGCATCCGGGTGAACCCGGCTTGCGGGGGCGGGTGTGCGTGGCAGGATGCGAGGCATGACCGGTGTCAGAGTGCTGGTGGGAACACGCAAAGGTGCGTTCGTCCTGACCGCGGACGGCGCGCGGCGCGACTGGAAGATCGACGGGCCGCACTTCGGCGGCTGGGAGGTCTACCACGTCAACGGGTCGCCCGCCGACCCCGACCGGCTGTGGGCGTCGCAGTCCGGCGGCTGGTTCGGCCAGCTGATCCAGCGCTCCGACGACGGCGGCGCCACCTGGGAGCCGGTCGGCAACGACTTCAGCTACCAGGGCGAGGTCGGCGACCACCTCTGGTACGACGGCACCCCGCGCCCGTGGGAGTTCAAGCGCGTCTGGCACCTGGAGCCGTCGCGGGACGACCCCGACACGGTCTACGCCGGCGCCGAGGACGCCGCCCTCTTCCGCTCGACCGACGGCGGCCACCAGTGGCAGGAGCTGACGGGCCTGCGCACACACGGGTCCGGCCCGCGCTGGCAGCCCGGCGCCGGCGGCATGTGCCTGCACACGATCATCCTCGACCCGGCGCACCAGGACCGGATCTTCGTGGCGATCTCGGCGGCCGGGGCGTTCCGCTCCGACGACGCCGGCGCGACGTGGCAGCCGATCAACCGCGGTCTCGTGTCGGGGCAGATCCCCGACCCGGACGCCGAGGTGGGGCACTGCGTGCACCGGCTGGCGATGCACCCGTCCCGCCCTGACGTGCTGTTCATGCAGAAGCACTGGGACGTGCTGCGTACCGACGACGCCGGCGGGCAGTGGCGCGAGATCAGCGGCGACCTGCCGACGGACTTCGGCTTCCCGATTGCGGTGCACGCGCACGAGCCCGAGACCGTCTACGTCGTGCCGATCACCAGCGACTCGCAGCACTACGTGCCCGACGGCAGGCTCCGGGTGTACCGCAGCCGCTCCGGCGGCGACGAGTGGCAGCCGCTCGGCGAGGGGTTGCCGCAGGAGCACTGCTACGTCAACGTGCTCCGCGACGCGATGGCCGTCGACACCCTCGACGACTGCGGCGTCTACTTCGGCACGACCGGTGGGCAGGTGTACGTGTCGCCGGATGGCGGTGACAGCTGGTCGGCGATCGTGCGGGACCTTCCGGCGGTGCTGTCGGTGGAGGTGCAGACGCTGCCATGATCCGCGTCGTGCTCCCCGCGCACCTGCGGCAGCTGGCGAAGGTCGACGGCGAGGTGCGGCTGGACCTCGCCGGGGCGGTCACCCAGCGCCTGGTCCTGGACGCGCTGGAGGAGCGCTTTCCGGTGCTGCGCGGCACCATCCGCGACCGGGGCACCGGCCGGCGGCGCGCGTTCGTCCGCCTGTACGGCTGCGAGGAGGACCTCTCCAACGAGTCCCCGGACGCGCCGCTGCCGTCGCGGGTCGCGGACGGCAGCGAACCGCTGCTCATCATCGGCGCGATGGCCGGCGGCTGAGCCCCCGGCGCCGCGACGGGCGCCGAGGGCTCATCGGAAGGGCTTCAGCAGGCGTTGCTGCGGAAGTCCGACACCGCCAGACCCGAGAAGCCGCACGTGTACGGCGTGAACCGGGCGTCCTGGTTGAGCCAGCGCTTGAACCAGGAGACCAGCGCGCGGGACGTCGTCGCGTTCGTCGTCTGCGGGAAGAAGTGGCTCGCCCCGGCCAGCTCGACGTACGTCTTCGGCCCGGCCAGGGTCGAGTAGAACGGCAGCGAGTGGCTGGAGACCGGCGCGACGGTGTC
Source organism: Dactylosporangium sp. NPDC000521 (assembly GCF_042898305.1). Classification (NCBI taxonomy): domain Bacteria; kingdom Bacillati; phylum Actinomycetota; class Actinomycetes; order Micromonosporales; family Micromonosporaceae; genus Dactylosporangium; species Dactylosporangium sp. NPDC000521. The sequence goes on along the minus strand of NZ_JBIAYW010000019.1, from coordinate 72,237 downwards.
GGACTGGCCACCGACGATCAGGACCGGCTCACTGACGTTGTTCCACGTCTTGTCGCTGTTCCAGGGTGCGAGCGGCACCCCGGCCTTGACCAGCCCGCTGGTGTCGGCGGCGAGCGCCTCCAGCGTGCCGCCGCCACCCATCGAGTGGCCGGCCACGCCACGGCGGCTGCCGTCGACGCGGGACCGCACGGCGGTGGACGAGGAGTTGACGGCCCAGTTCAGCGCGGCGAGGAGCTGGTTGCCGCGGCTGCCGGGCTGGTCGTAGATGGTGTTCGTCTCGATGCCGACGACCACGAAGCCCCACGACGACAGCCGCGGGCCGATCCACGCGAGGCTCGACCAGGTGGCGGTGAACCCGGGCGAGACGGCGATCACCGGGTACTTGCCGGAGGCCGTCGGGTAGTACACCCGCCCGCCGCCGAACCCGGAGACCAGGCTGGAGATGCTCTCGGACGTGGTCGCGAAGCTGCCGTTGCCGGTGATGTTGGCTGCGGTGGGTGCCTGGCCGATCTCGTCAGCGACCGCCGGACTGGCGACCGCCGCGACCCCACCACCCATGAGCGTGAGGACGACGGCCAGCCTGAGCAGGATGGTTCGCAACGCTGCACTCCTCTCGAAACACCTTCGTAACTTCGATGGGTGTCAGTGTGTGCAGCTCCCGGCCCGGTCCGTATCGGCGAAATCACCGGTGTTCGCCGGTGAACCTCCGTTCGGTTACCGTACGGACATGATCACTGCCGGCGCGGGCGTCGACCTGCTCGTCGCCGTGTCCGTCCTCGCCGGCGTGCCCCTGGCCCTGCGCGCCGGCCAGCAGCCCGGGCCCCGCCCCGGCGACGGCCGCGGTCCGGGCTTCTGGCTGGCGCTCACGGTGGCGGCCATCTATCTCAACCAGGCGCTGTTCACGGTGTACGTGCTGCGGGTGCACCACGGCGACCCGGCCTTCATCGCCCGCTACCTGCCGCCCGGCTGGTTCGACCTCGCCGGCGGCGCGGCGATGCGGGCCGTCGCGGCCGCGTTTCCCGCGCCGGAGCTGCTGGAGTTCAGCGTGCTGCGGGTGCAGGCGCTCCTCGAGCTGCCGTTCGTCGTCCTCGCCTACCTGTGCGTGTGCCGGTGGCTCGACCCGGTCCGGGCCCGGGCGCTGACCGCGCCCGCGGTGCTGTGGGCCGCCTGCGTCGCGTACTCCGTGGTGTTCGGGCTCGTCGAGTGGGGGCTGCGCAACCCGTACACGACCGACGACCTCGTGCTGCGGGCCGTGTCCTGCGTCGTGACGGCGGCGCTGCTCGCCCGCCGCCCGCCGCGGCTCACCGGCAGGGCGCCGGCGTCAGGGGTGGAGGTGCTCCTCGCGGTCGGGTCCGCCGCGGCGCTCGGGGTGCTGGTGCTGGTGGTGTACGACACCGCGCTGCTCTACAACCTCGGCCACCTCCCGCGCCTGCTGCCGGTCGCGGCCGTGGCCGGCGGCGTCCTCGCGGTCGCCCGGCTGCTGACCCGCCGGGCCGGGACGCCGCGCGAGCCGGGACCCGGGATCCGGACCGTCTCGGCGGGGTTGGCCTGGTTCGCGGCGCTGTTCTTCGTGCCGGCGCTGCCCATCCGGTACGCCATGGACCTCGGCACCCCGTGGCTCACCGTCGCCGGTGCGTCCGTCGTCGCCGGCGCGGCGGTGGTGGTGACGGTGCGCGAGGTGGTGGACCCGGCCGGCGCCGGACGGTGGCTGGCGCGGATGTCGGTGGCGGTCCTGGCCGGCCTCGTCGCGGCGGGCGCCGCGCTGCTGCCCCCGCCGACCTACCCCGAGGTGCGCATCCTGCTCGCCGCCGCGCTGTTCCTCACCGTGCTGACCGCGGTGTGCGCCGCGACGGACAGGGCCGCCGCACGGGCCGGCTCCCCGCACGACGGCCCCTGAGCCGGCGGGCGTTCACGGCAGGCGACCGCGGGGTGGGTCGGCCGCCCTCGTTGTCCCAGGTCAGGGTCTGACCGGAAGCGCGAGCGGCCGGTCAACGCGGCGTGGTGAGCCTGGCCCGGATCCGTCGCAGCAGCGAGGGCCGCCCGACCGGCGCGGCGGGTGCCACGGGGAACGCGCCCTCGTCGACCCGCACCACCGTCCGGGTGGCCGGCGGGACCGGGGCGGCCGGGCGCGGGCCGGGCGGCGGCGCCTCCGGCGGGTGCACGGTGACACCGTGGAGCCGGCGCAGCCCGTCGCCGAGCTCGACCCGCGTCCAGTCGCCGGGGGCCTGGAGCGAGTGGTCGCCGAGGCGCTGCTCGTACCAGAGCGACACCTCGGCCGGAGGGGACGTCGTCGCGAACCAGGTCGTGGTGATGTGCCCGCCCGTCGCGGCATGCGTGCGCAGCGTGTCGAAGGGCGTCAGCCCCGGGAAGTGCTCCACCGTCGCCAGCCTAGGCGCAAACCCTGTACGGGACGGTCCTGGGCGAGCGCTCCCAGCGCCCGGATCAGATCCGGAAGCGGCCGACGGCGAGCTGGAGGTCGGCGGCGAGGCCGTTGAGCTCGGCGACGGTGGCGTCGACCTCGGTGAGGGTCGAGGTGGTGGTGTCGGCGGCGTCGGCGACGCCGGCGATGTTGCCGGCGATGTTGGCCGCGCCGTGGGCGGCGTCGCCGACGCTGCGGCTCATCTCGCCGGTGGTGGCGGTCTGCTCCTCGACGGCGGAGGCGATCGTGAGCTGGTAGTCGTTGATGCGGGCGATGATCCGGCTGATCTCGCCGATGGCGTCGACGGCGTTGGCGGTGTCGGACTGGATCGCCTCGACGCGGCGGGAGATGTCCTCGGTCGCCCGGGCGGTCTCCTGGGCGAGGTCCTTCACCTCGCTGGCGACGACCGCGAACCCCTTGCCCGCCGCGCCCGCCCGGGCGGCCTCGATGGTGGCGTTCAGGGCGAGGAGGTTCGTCTGCTCGGCGATCGAGGTGATCACCTTGACCACGTTGCCGATCTCGGCCGAGGAGTCGCCGAGCTTGGACACCGTGCGGTTCGTCGACTCGGCCACGCCGACGGCCTCCGAGGCTACCTGTGCGGCGTCGTTGGCGTTCCGCGCGATCTCGCGGATCGAGGCGCCCATCTCCTCGGAGCCGGCGGCGACCGTCTGGACGTTGTGCGACACGGTGCCGGCGTCGCCCGCGACCACGTTCGCGCGCGCCGCCGCGGCCTTGGCGCTGTCGGCGATGCGGGTCGTGACGCTGGTCAGCCGGCCGGTGCTGGCCCCGAGGGTGCCGGCCGCGGCGGCGAGCGTGTGGACGGTGCGCCCGACGCTCTCGTTGGCGCGGTTCATCGCGGCCGCCATCGCCCCGAGCTCGTCGCGGGCGTACACGTCGGCGCGCAGGGTCAGGTCGCCGTCGGCGACGCCGCGCAGGGTGTCGGAGACCGACCGCAGCTGCAGGTTCATGCGGCGCGCGATGCCCAGCACCAGCAGCAGCGCGAGCCCGAGCCCGACGACGAGCGAGCCGATCGTCCAGTTGCGCGCGCTGGTGTAGTCCCTGTGCGCCGCGGCCGCCATCGCGTCGGACTCGGTGGTCTCCTGCTGCTGCAGCTTCGCCAGCGACGCGTTCATCTGCGCCTCGAGGTTCTGCCAGAGCGTGTTCGTGGCGGCCGGGTCCGATGGCACGGTCAGGCCGGGCGCCGGCTGCTTGCGGAAGACGACGACGTCGCGCAGGTTGCTGTAGTCGGTGAACGCCTTCGCGAAGTCGTTGAGGGCGGACTCGCGGGCGGCGGAGCCGGCGAGCCGGGTGCGGTACTTCGCGATCGCCCCCTCGATCATCGCGTCGCCGCCGTCGACCGCCTGCTGCCCGCGCGGGCCGAGCGTCGGGTCGTAGGCCGACCAGGCGAACAGCGACTGCCCCCGGTAGTTCTCGCTGACGCCCTGCCGGATGACGACGAGCTGCTCGACGCTCTCGAGATGCCGCGTCTTCAGCTGGCCGAAACGGTCGTTGAGCCGGGCCATGCTCGTGATCGACAGGACGCCGACACCGATCGCGACGAGCGCCACGAGCGCGATGCCGATCAGGTTCTTCGTCCCGACGGACCGGTCGGCGACCCAGCCGACCAGCGTGCCGCGCCGGACCGTCACCTGGATGGGGGTGCTGTCAGTGGTCATGGGAGGTCCTTGCCGACGACGGGACAAACCGGCCGTACGGTGCATCGGCGTCGCAGTCGCGGTTATGAGGGTTTAGGCCGCGACAGTCTGGGCGAGCGCGGCGGTCACGACGAGCGACTCGATGCCGCGCAGGCACTCCTCCAGCATCGCGGGCGAGACGGCCGCGGTGTCGACCCGCCAGGTGAGGTCCACGGCGTCGGCGGCCGGGTCGACGTGCAGGAAGCAGGTCGCGTCCCACTCGTTGGAGCTCGGCCCCCAGCGCAGCACGCTGCCCTCGAGCGCGGCGGTGACCTCGGCCGGCGAGGGGACCGCGCCCGGCGCCGCGGCGGAGCGGCGGCGGTCGTTGAAGTAGCAGCCGGTGTCGAGGTCCACGCCGCGTTCGGCGCCGACCCGGTCGACGAGCGCCCACAGGTCGCGCGGGTGGTAGTAGGCGTACATCCCGGCGGTCAGCTGGCTCTTGAACGTCCGGGCGATCACCTCCCCGAACGGGGCGCCGCCCGTGTCGATGACGGCGAGCCCGGCCTGGGCGAGGTTGCTGACCGACTCGGCGAAGCCCGGGCGGAAGCGGTTGCTGACCACGATCCGGAACGCGCCGACCGGCTGGCCCGACAGGCGGCCGAGCATCACGGCGTACGCGGCGAGCAGGACCGTGCCGCTGTGCACCTTCGCCCGCTCGGCCACGACGGCGAGGGCGAGGTGCGTCGCGGGTGAGGTGAGCGTCGCCTCGCACCAGCGCTCGGGCCGCGGCGGCAACGGCACCGGGAACCGGCGGGGCTCGATCGTGCGCAGGTGCTTCTCCCAGTAGCGCAGCGACGCCTGGTGCTGCCGCCGCGCGGCGGGGCCCTGCTGGGCCGCGGCGAGCTCCAGGGGCTGGATGCCGGCGACGGGCGCGAGGTGGCGGCCGGTGGCGGGGTCGAGGTTGGCGAGGTCGGCGATGAGCGCCTCGAAGCCGTAGCCGTCGATGACCATGTGGCAGTACAGCGCGACGAACCACAGCGCGTCACCGGTACGGGGATCGGCGACCACCGCCATCCGCACCGGCCAGTCGGTGTACGGGTCCCACGGTGCCGCCTCGTACCGGGCGCGGATCGTCGCGGCGAGGCGCTCGGGGTCGCCGTCGTCGTCGTACACCTCCAGGACGACGGAGCCGGAGGACGACAGCGCCTGTTTCGGCGGCGCCCCGGTCTCGAGGCGGCCGTCGTCGGGGACGAGGCGGGTGCGCAGCGACTGGTGGCGGCTCATGATGAACCTGAGCGTGGCCGCCACCTCGGCGACGGTCGTGCCGGCGGACAGCGCCATCGTGCCGCCGGTCCACTCGGTCGCCTCCACGACCTGCATCGAACGCCAGGCGGCGAACTGCCCCCAGGTAAGTTCCCCGATGCCGCTGCCGTCCCCTTCGAAGGGCACAGTGATCCGATGTGTCACGACAGTCCCCAAAAGATAGCCAGCGGCATCGAGGTCTCGAACAATACTCAGAGAGAGCGGACGGCCTTCATGGCGGTCTCCTTTCAGATAATCGCCCGTCGATCGATAAATGCCGGCGGGCGGTGCCGGGAGCGTAACGGCCAGGCCGCTGGAAGCGGAAGTGCCGGCGGTGCCGATTGCGGGGGTTGTCCGCATTCAGCGCACCCGTTAGGGGTATTGAAAGGGTTGCTTGAGCGGGACAGGTGAATTGATTTCAGTAACTGAACCTAGGTTATCGTCGTCAATTCGTACTGGTCCGGAAATTTCCTACCGACTACGACAAAGGCGCCGCGTCGCTTACTGTCGTGACCATGAAGGCGGGCATGGCGACGATCGGGGACGTGGCACGGCAGGCGGGCGTGTCCCCGAGCACCGTCTCGTACGTCCTGAGCGGCAAGCGGACGATCTCCGAGGAGACCCGCCGCCGGGTGCTCGCCGCGATCGACGTCCTCGGCTACCACCCGCATGCCGGCGCGCGGGCCCTGGCCAGCAACCGCTCCAACGTGATCGCGCTGATCATGCCGCTCTACACGGGGTTGTACGTGCCGGTGCTGATGCAGTTCGTGATCTCGGTCGTGACGGCGGCCCGCCGCCACGACCACGACGTGCTACTGCTCACCCAGGACGAGGGCGTGCAGGGCCTGGAGCGGGTCGCCGCCAGCTCGCTCGCCGACGCGCTCATCGTGATGGACGTCGAGCTGCACGACCGGCGGCTGCCCCGGCTCCGGACGCTCGGCAGGCCGTCGGTGCTCATCGGGTTCCCCGCCGACGCCGACGGGCTCACCTGCATCGACCTGGACTTCGCGGCGGCCGGCGCGGCGTGCGTCGAGCACCTCGCCGACCTCGGCCACGCGTGCGTGGCGCTGGTCGGGTCGCCGCCGGAGGTGTACGAGCGGGAGCTCGGCTTCGCCAGCCGCACCGCCGCCGGGTTCGACGAGGCGCTGCGGCGGCGCGGCCTGCGGGGCACGACCGTCCCGTGCGAGCCGACCCCCGACGCGGTGCTGTCGACGGTGCGCGGCCTGCTGGGCCGCCATCCGGACCTGACCGGGGTGGTGGTGCACAACGAGCCGACCGTGCCGCCGCTGCTGGACGCGTTCGCCGCGCTCGGCCGGCGGGTGCCGCAGGACGTGTCGGTGGTGGCGATCTGCCCCGACGAGGTCGCCGAGCGGGGCAAGCCGCGCCTCACGTCGGTGAGCATCCCGGCGGAGGAGGTGGGCCGGCGGGCGGTCGACCTGCTCATGGCGAAGCTCGACGGCCGCCAGGTCCCCGAGGCGACCCTGCTCCCGCCGGCCCTGACGGTCCGGGACAGCGCCGCCCCGGCCCGTCAGGCCTGAGGCCGCAGGACGGCGGCGCGCCACGCGGCCCGGCCGGGCGAGCCGCGGTTTCCCGGCCCCGCAGCTCGCCCGGCCGGGGAACCGCGCAACGGGTGGCTTGTGAGGTCTCGGTGGGGCCGCCGCGGGTCGTGCCGTCGCGGAACCGGGAAGCGGCGCCGCCGCGGCCGGAACACCCGATCCGGACCGCGGCGGCGCCGCTCCACACCCCCGGAAAGCCGCTAGATGAGCGTGATGGTCAGCCGATCCACGCCGGCGTCCACGGCGACGAGCGCGCCGGCGGGGTCGCGAGTGAGCCGGCCGGCATCGACGACCGCCACCGTGTCGATGCCGGCCAGCTGCACCCGCCAGGGCGCCGGGCTCCCGTTGTCCCGGCGCACCTCGACGGTCGTCCCGGCCCTGCGCACCGCGAAGCTCGCGCCGTCGGTGCCACTGAGCCTGCCCTGCGGCGAGGGGATGTCCACGGTCGTGCCCGCGCCGTCGGGCAGCTCGTGGACCCGCAGGGTGACGCCGTCGGCGTATGGGTAGTCGGGGCGGTCGTCGCGCGCGCCGAGCGGCACGACCGAGCCGGGACGGGCGAGCACGGGCAGGTCACCCATGCCGTACCGGCGCCGGATCCAGCCGGGCCCGCTCAGCACCTCGCCGCTGCGCAGATCGGTCCACCGCCCCGCCGGCAGGTAGAAGCTGACGTCGCCGTCGGCGCTGAACACCGGCGCGACCAGGATCGAGCCGCCCAGCATGTACTGCCGGTCCAGGTGCGCGCAGCCCGGGTCGTCCGGGAACTCGAGCGCCATCGGCCGCAGCACCGGCAGCCCCTCGCGGTGTGCGGTGACGGCCGCCCCGTACAGGTAGGGCATGAGCCGCGCCTTGAGCCGCGTGTAGTCGCGCAGGACGGCGACCGCCTCGTCGCCGAAGTGCCACGGCACCCGGTAGGACTCGTTGCCGTGCAGCCGGCTGTGCGAGGACAGCAGCCCGAACGGGATCCAGCGCATGAAGACGGCCGGATCGGGCGTACCTTCGAAGCCGCCGATGTCGTGGCTCCAGAAGCCGAACCCCGACATCGCCAGGGACAGCCCGCCGCGGAGGCTCTCGGCCATCGACTCGAAGGTCGCGCTGCAGTCGCCGCCCCAGTGGACCGGGAACTGCTGCCCGCCGGCGGTCGCGGACCGGGCGAAGAGCACCGCCTCGCCGTCGCCGCGGCGCTCCCGCAGCACCTCGAAGACGGCCTCGTTGTACAGGTGCGTGTAGTAGTTGTGCATCCGCAGCGGGTCGGCGCCGTCGGACCAGACGACGTCGGTGGGGATGCGCTCGCCGAAGTCGGACTTGAAGCAGTCGACGCCCAGGTCGAGCAGGCCTTGCAGCTTGCCCTGGAACCAGGCACGTGCCGCCGGGTCGGTGAAGTCGACGAGGCCCATCCCGGCCTGCCACTGGTCCCACTGCCACACGTCGCCGTCGCTCTTCTTCACCAGGTACCCCGCCGCCGTCGCCTCGGCGAAGAGCGCGGAGCGCTGCGCGATGTACGGGTTGATCCACACGCAGATCCGCAGCCCCTTCGCCTTGAGCCGGGCCAGCATGCCGGCCGGGTCGGGGAAGGTCACCGGATCCCACTCGAAGTCGCACCAGTGGAACTCGCGCATCCAGAACGTGTCGAAGTGGAAGACCGACAGCGGCAGCCCGCGCCCGGCCATCCCGTCCACGATGGACGTCACGGTCGCCTCGTCGTAGGACGTGGTGAACGACGTGGACAGCCACAGGCCGAACGACCACGCCGGCGGCAGCGCGGGCCGGCCGGTGAGCGCGGTGTACTTGCGCAGCACGTCGCGCGGCGTCGGCCCGTAGATGACGAGGTACGACAGGACCTGCCCGGGGACGCTGAACTGCACCCGCGACACGGCCTCCGACCCGACCTCGAACGACACCGGGCCGGGGTCGTCGACGAACACCCCGTAGCCGGCGCTGGTCAGGTAGAACGGGACGTTCTTGTACGCCTGCTCGCTGCTGGTGCCGCCGTCGGCGTTCCAGACGTCGACGGTCTGGCCGTTCTTGACCAGCGGGCCGAAGCGCTCGCCCAGCCCGTACACCACCTCGCCGACGCCCAGGTTGAGCTGCTCCCGCAGGAAGTGGCAGTCCCCGGTGCGCAGCGCGGCGAGCGCCTTCGGGGCGCTGGTGGTCAGGACGCGCCCCTCGGCGACGAAGTCGAGCCGCCACTGCTCACCCAGCGCGAACCGGGCGCCGAGCGCGCCGGCGGTGAACGTGACCGCGTCGTCGTCGCGGGTCACCTTCGCGTCGGCGGCCGGGTCGGCGTCGATCCGGAACCGCGGCCCCCGCGCCACGCCGCCGGTGTGCCGGCTGACCCGCACCGCGATCACGTCGGGCGCCGGAGTGGTGCACTCGACGGTGAACAGCGGCGTGTTGAGCGTGTCGCCGCGGCCGGTGACCCGCCGGGTCGGCGCGTACACCGACAGGCTGTTCGCGCCGACGACCACGTCCCGGACGTGCACCGGGTAGAGGGGGTGCACCCCGTCGCGCAGCTGCCAGTACCCGTCGCTGAACTTCATGCACGACCCAATCCCTGTCGAAGCGCTTCGACAGGTGACGGTACGAACGCCTCACCGGCATGTCAATCGACCCGGCCCCCGCCGTGGGCGCCGCCGGGCGGGGCTGTGAAACTTCCATCGTGGCTGTTCCGGATGCGCAGTTCCTCGCGATGGTGGACCGGCTCGCCGAGGTCGAGCGGTCCCACGCCGCGGATTACACGTCGTTCAGCGTGCGCGGCAAGCGGTTCGGCTATTACTGGCCCCGCACGCACACGACCGGCCTGAAGCAGACGGTCTCGGAGCAGATCGCCCTTGTCGCGGAGCGCCCCGACGTGTTCGAGGTGCAGTTCACCTCCGGCGGTTTCGGCTGGGTCGTCGTGTACCTGGAGCGCATCGACGCCGACGAGCTGGCCGAACTGCTCTACGAGGCATGGCAGCTGTCCGCCCCCGAGTCGCTCGTCGAGGAACACCCGCTGCGCTTGTAGGCTCGGGGCATGTCCCTCACCGCGGAGTTCGAGCAGGCCCAGATCGACGTCAAGCAGCTCGACCAGCGCCCCGGCAACGACGTCCTGCTGCGGCTCTACGCCCTCTACAAGCAGGGCACCCACGGCGACGCCACCGGCAAGCGCCCCGGCGTCTTCGACATGGTCGGCCGCGCCAAGTACGACGCCTGGCAATCCCTGGCCGGCACCGCCCAGGAGGACGCCCAGCGCCAGTACGTCGCCCTGGTCGCCACCTTGCGCTCCTGACGCCGGCACCGCCTTCTGAGAGCGCTCTCTTGACGGGAGTCCCCGGGCTTTATAGGTTCGACCTAGGTCAATCTGTTAAGTAACCGTACGGACTCCGCCAAGTCCTCGGGAGGCCACATGCACGTGAATCTCAAGGCTCGCACCCTGGTCATGCTGGGTGCGACCGTCCTGACGTTCCTCACCGCGGTCGCGGTGCGGGACGCCGCCAGCAACCCGGCCGCCGCCGCCATCGGAGGGCTCACCTGGTCCGACGAGTTCGACGGCGCGGCCGGCAGCGCACCCAACGCCAGCAAGTGGAAGTACGACGTCGGCGGGGGTGGCTGGGGCAACAACGAGCAGCAGTACTACACCACCAGCACGAGCAACGCGGCCCTCAACGGCGCCGGGCAGCTCGTGATCACCGCCCGCCGGGAGAACCCGGCGAACTACCAGTGTCACTACGGCACATGCCAGTACACGTCGGCCCGGCTGCTGACCGCGGACCGGTTCACCCAGGCGTACGGCCGCTTCGAGTCCCGCATGAAGATCCCGCGGGGCCAGGGCATCTGGCCGGCGTTCTGGATGCTCGGCGCCGACATCGGCAGCAACCCGTGGCCGAACAGCGGCGAGATCGACATCATGGAGAACATCGGCAAGGAGCCGAACACCGTCCACGGCACGATCCACGGCCCGGGCTACTCCGGTGCCGAGGGCATCGGCGCGCCGTACTCGATCGGGGCGCCGTTCGCGGACGCGTTCCACACGTTCGCGGTCGAGTGGGAGCCGAACGTCCTGCGCTGGTACGTCGACGGCAACCTGTACCAGACCCGGACCCCCGCGGATCTGGGCGGTGACCGGTGGGTGTTCGACCACCCGTTCTTCATGCTGCTGAACCTCGCGGTCGGCGGCTACTGGCCCGGCTACCCGGACGGCACCACCCAGTTCCCGCAGACGCTCACGGTCGACTACGTGCGGGTCTACGGGTACAGCGGCGGCGGTGGCGGCGGGAGCACCGGTCCGATCATCGGCAACGGCAGCAACCGGTGCATCGACGTGCCCAGCTCCAACACGGCCGACGGCAACCGGCTGCAGATCTGGGACTGCAACGGCACCGGCGCGCAGCAGTGGACGATCAACGCCGACGGCTCGATCCGCGCGCTCGGCAAGTGCATGGACGTCTCCGGCGGCTCCACCGCCAACGGGGCGGCCGTGCAGCTGTGGACCTGCAACGGCACCGGCGCGCAGAAGTTCACGCTCAACGCCGCGGGCGACCTGGTGAACATCCAGGCCAACAAGTGCGTCGACGTGCAGAACGCGGCCACCGCCAGCGGCTCCAAGCTGCAGCTGTGGACCTGCACCGGCGCCGCCAACCAGAAGTGGCACCGCTGACCGGGTAGGTCAGGTCCGGCGCCACCGCAGCACCTCGAGGGCTGCTCCCACGCTCACCACGTTTTCGGACAGTGGGCGGGGGAGCAGCTCGTCGGCGCGGGCCAGGCGGCGCAGCACGGTGTTGCGGTGGGTGTACAGCCGCTCCGCGGCCCGGGTGGCGCTGCACTGCTCCCGCACATAGGTGAGGACCGTCTCGTGGGTGGCCGCGTCGGCGTGCAGGAGGTCGCCGAGCGTGTCGGCCAGGAACTCGTCCGCCTGCGTCGGCTCGGCCGTGAGCAGCGCGACGAGCTGCACGTCCTCGTAGCGGGCGACCTGCTGCGGCGACGTGAGCCGGGTCAGCATCCGCTGCACCGCCGCCGCGTCCAGGTGGCTGCGGCGGAAGCCGGCGACATCCGTGCCCGGCCGGCCCAGGGCGACCCGCACCCCGGGGTGGCCCGGCAGCGACGGCAACGGCGCGGTCCGGGAGGGGAACCAGACCCACAGCGCGGCCGTCCCGGCCACCACGGTCAGGCGGTGCGTGGCGCCGGCTGCCCGCATCACCGTCTCCGCGGCGCCCTCCAGGTGCTCGGTCGCGCCCCACACGATCGCGGCCGTGTGCGGACCGGCCAGGCCGTACCCCAGCTGCGCCTCGGCCCGGGACCGGCTGATCGGCGCGCCCTCCAGCAGCAGCGTCACCGCCGCCCGGCGCTCCGCCGACGCGCCCCGGGTGAGCTCGGCCCGCTCCGCCTCCATCCGCCGCGACACGGCGGCGACGGTGTCGTCGATGAACGTGGCGATCGACAGCGCCGACGCGTCGAGCAGTTCCCGCAGCCGCACCGGGTCGGAGGTCAGCTCGAAGCAGATCTCCATCCACCGCCGCCAGGCGACGCTCTGCGCCGTGCGGTACGCGTCCAGCCCGCGCTCGTCGAGCCCGCGGCGCACCATGTCCCGGGCCGCGTCGAGGGCCTCGGCGCCGGTGTTCGCCGGCACGCGCCGCCCCGGATGCTGCACGTTCTGCGCCGCCCAGTGCAGCAGGTTGGCGAGGTTGGCCCGCTTCGTCGCCTCCGCGAGGACCGGGTCGGCGGCGACCGGCCGCATCCTGTCCCCGCCGAGCGCCGCCGCGTGCAGCTCCTCGATCCAGTCCGCCCGCGGGTCGAGGGCGATCTCCGCGCCGCGCCGGAACAGCTCCGCGACCTCAGGAGACAGCACCGGCCACGGCACCGACGCAGCGTTGTGCACCATCCGGCGAGTATTCCGGTGCAGTTTGGACTGGCGCAAGGCGCCTCCGAGGGCGCATCGTCGTCCACATGAGCACGAGTCCCCCCGATCCCAGCGAGCACCTCGACGTCGTCATCGTCGGGGCGGGCATCTCCGGCATCGGGGCGGGGCGCTACCTCACCACGCGGCTGCCGGGCAGGACGTTCGCGATCCTGGAGGCCCGGGCCGCGTCCGGCGGCACGTGGGACCTGTTCCGCTACCCCGGCATCCGGTCCGACTCCGACCTGCACACGTTCGGCTACGAGTTCAAGCCGTGGCGGGACGAGGAGTCCATCGCCTCCGCTCCCCGGATCCTGCGGTACGTGCGGGAGACCGCCACCGAGAACGGCCTCGACGCGCACATCCGCTACCACCACAAGGTGCACGGCGCGGCGTGGTCGAGCGAGGAGGCCCGCTGGATCCTCGACGTCGAGCGCACCGACACCGGTTCGCGGACGCGGATGACCGCCAGCTGGCTGTTCTGCGCCGGCGGCTACTACCGGTACGACAGCGGCCACACCCCGCACTTCGAGGGCCGCGAACGGTTCGCGGGCCCGATCGTGCACCCGCAGCAGTGGCCCGAGGACCTGGACTACGCCGGCAAGCACGTCGTCGTCATCGGCAGCGGCGCCACCGCCGTCACGCTGGTGCCCGCCATGGCCGCCGACGCCGCCCACGTGACGATGCTGCAGCGCACGCCGTCGTACGTGATGCCGGTGCCGAAGAAGGACCCCCTCGCCAACGCGCTGCGCCGGTGGCTGGGCGACGAGCGCGGCTACCGGGCGGCGCGCCGCAAGAACATCGCCCAGCAGCGCGCGGTCTGGCGCTTCTGCCAGAAGTACCCCCGGCTCGCCCGGCGGATCATCCGGCGGATCAACGTCAAGCAGCTGCCGCCCGGGTACCCCGTCGACGAGCACTTCAACCCGCCCTACGGCCCGTGGGACCAGCGGCTGTGCGCGGTGCCCGACGGCGACCTGTTCAGGGCGATCCGCCGCGGCACGGCCAGCGTCGTCACCGACCGGATCGCCACCTTCACCGAGCGCGGCGTGCTGCTGGAATCCGGGCGTGAGCTGGCGGCGGACATCATCGTCACCGCGACCGGCCTGCGGGTCCAGGCGCTCGGCGGGCTGGCGCTCACCGTCGACGGCGCGCCGGTGCACCTGCCGGACACCGTCGCGTACAAGGGCATGATGCTGTCCGGGGTGCCGAACCTCGCCTTCGCGATCGGGTACACCAACTCGTCGTGGACGCTGAAGGTCGGGCTGCTGTGCGAGCACTTCTGCCGGCTCCTCGCGTACATGGACGCCCACGGCCACGACGTCTGCCGCCCCACGGTCGGCGACCCGGCGATGCCGACCCGGCCGTTCCTCGACTTCGCCGCCGGCTACATCCAGCGTGTCGTGGACCAGCTGCCCCGGCAGGGGGACCGCATGCCGTGGCTGACCTCCATGGACTACCACTCCGACGTGAAGCTGCTGCGCGACGGCCGCGTCGACGACCCCGCCCTGCACTTCTCGAAGGCACCCACGAAGGTGGCAGCATGACCGAAGACAGGTTCGCCGAGCTTTCCGGCGGGACGAGGATCTGCTACCGGGTCGAAGGGCCGCAGGACGGGCCGGCGCTGCTGCTCGTCGCCGGGCTCGGGCTGGACCTCACGTCGTGGCCGCGGCGGATGGTCGACGGGTTCACCGGGCGCGGGCTGCGGGTGATCCGGCTCGACAACCGCGACACCGGCCGCTCCACGCGCGTCAGGGCCCGCCCGCCGGGCATGCTGCGGCAGCTGCTCGCCCGGCCCGTGCCCGGCGCGTACGACCTCGGCGACATGGCCGCCGACGTGGACGGGCTCCTCGGCCACCTCGGCGCCGGCCCGGTGCACGTGCTCGGCATGTCGATGGGCGGGATGATCGCGCAGACCCTCGCCGCCCGCCACCCGCACCGGGTCGCCACGCTCACCTCGGTCTTCTCCACCACCGGCGACCGGCGGGTCGGGCAGCCGGCCCGCTCGACGCTGCTGCGGATGGCGAAGCGGCCGGCCCGCACCGTCGACGAGGCCGTCGACCGGCACCTGTCGCTGCTGCGCCACATCGGCTCCACCACCGACTTCCCGCCCGACGAGGCGCTCGAACGCGCGTGGGTCACCGGCGTGTGGGACCGCGCCGAGGGGCGGCCCAACCCGGCGGGCGTCGCCCGGCAGATCGGCGCCATCCAGGCCTCCGGCGACCGCACCGCGGAGCTGCGCTCGATCACCGCCCCGACGCTCGTCATCCACGGCGACACCGACCGCATGGTGCACCCCAGCGGCGGCCGGGCGACCGCCGCCGCGATCCCCGGCGCCCGGCACGTCGAGATCGCCGGCATGCGCCACCACTTCGCCCCCGGCGTCATCGACCGCGTCGTCGACCTGACCGCCGACCACATCACCACCACGGCAGGGGTCCGCGAATGAGCAGAGTCTCCGGCAGAGTCTCCGGCAAGGTCGCCGTCGTCACCGGCGCGGGCTCCGGCATCGGCCGGCAGCTCGCCGCCGAGCTCGCCCGGCGCGGCGCGCGGCTCGCCGTCAGCGACGTCGACGAGGCCGGGCTCGCCGCCACCGTCGAGGAGGTCAAGGCGCTCGGCGCCGAGGTGCACGCGGCGCCGCTCGACGTCAGCGACCGCGCCGCGGTGCTCGCCCACGCCGCCGCCGTCGCCGCCCGCTTCGGCGTGGTGCACCAGGTGTACAACAACGCCGGCGTCGCGGGCGGCGGGCGCAGCGTCCTGGACAGCGACTGGGCCGCGTACGAGCGGACCATCACCGTCGACCTGTTCGGCGTCATCCACGGCACCAAGGCGTTCCTGCCGCACCTGATCGCCTCCGGTGACGGCCACGTCGTCAACGTCTCCAGCCTCAACGGGATCATGGCGCAGCCGGCGCTCAGCGACTACTGCGCCGCCAAGTTCGGCGTGCGCGGCTTCACCGAGGCGCTGCGAGGCGAGCTGCTCGCCGCCGGGCACCCGGTCCGCGTCAGCGTCGTGCACCCCGGCGGGGTCCGCACCAACATCGCCACCGCCGCCCTGGCGCACGCCCGCGGCCAGGGCGCCGACGTCACCGCCCGCGACGAGGCCCGCACCCGCCTCTACAACGAGAAGCTGCTGACGATGCCCGCCGACCGGGCCGCCCGCATCATCGTCGACGGCGTCGAGGCGGGCCGCCCGCGGATCCTCGTCGGCAACGACGCCAGGTCCGCCGACCTCCTCGTGCGGTGGTTGCCGCGCTGGTACCCGAAGCTGACCGCCCGGCTGGAGCGTCGCCTTTCCGCCACCACCTGACCAGCTCGTCGAAGACGAACGGCTTCGTGGTTGCGCCGGGGTGGGAGAGTGCGGGGGTGCACGAGATCGCCACCTGGCTGCGGGACCTGCCCACCGGCTGGATCGTTGCCCTGGCCCTGGCCGAGAACGCGGCACTGGTCGGGGTCACCGCCCTGCTCGGGCACTGGGCGCTGAAGCTGCCCGGCGCGCACCGGGTCACCCCGCCGCCGGGCCCCGTCAGCCGCCTCGAGCTGGCGCTGGTCGCCGTCGCGACGGTCCTCAACGCGGCGGTCACCGTCGCCGGCTGGTGGCTGTGGCGCGCCGGGATCATCACGTTCACGCTGCCGCTCACCTGGCGGGCGCTGCCGGACCTCGCGGTGCTGCTGCTGGCCATGGACGTGTTCCTGTACGTCAGCCACGCGACCGTGCACGTGCGGTGGCTGTTTCCGCTCGCCCACCGGCTGCACCACGTCTTCGCCGACCCGCGGCCGATCACCTTGTTCGCGCTGCACCCGGTGGAGGTGGCCGGGTTCGGCGGGGCGTGGCTGGCGATCCTCGCCGTGCACCCGTTCTCGGCGTGGGCGGTCGCCGCGTACACCCTGGTCAACCTGCTCTTCGGGATCCTCGGGCACCTCGGGGTGGAGCCGCTGCCGCCGCGGGTGCGGGCCTCCGCGGTCTTCAAGTGGGTCGCCACCCCGGCCATGCACGTGGGGCACCACGCGGCCCCGCGGTACAACCTCGGCTTCTACTCCACCGTGTGGGACCGCCTCTTCGGCACGCTCGAACCCGGCTACGACGCGCGCCGCACGGGCGCCCTGCCCGAAGCCATTGAGCCTGTAGGCGACACAACCGGCATCAGCATCCCGACAGCGCCGTCCGCTGGATGATCCAGAATAGGTGGACCACCCCCCCCGAGACGGAAGAAGTGCGAATAACCATGCGGGCCACCCGATCCATCGTTGCCGCCACGACCTTGCTGCTCCTCGGCGCTGGGCTCGCCGGTTGCTCGTCGCAGTCCGACGACCTGGAGAAGCAGCTGACCAAGGCCGGCTACACGAACGTGTCCGCCGAGGCCGACTACGACAGCGTGTACGACAAGAAAAAGAAGAAGAACGTCAAGAAGCTCGACGACTACGAGGCCGACGCGAAGGCCGGCTCCTGCAGCGTGGAGATCGAGCAGGACTCCGGCGACGACGACTACGTCATCGAGACCGTGAACGGCAAGGACGTCAACTTCACCAACCTCACCGCCAGCGCCCTCATCGCCGAGCTCGCCAAGCAGAACATCAGGTGCTGACGTAGCATCAGCGCCTGCGGCGCTCGCGGGGTCCCGCCTCGGCCGTCTTGTACGTGACCAGCGGGACCGTGGTCGCCACCGGGGTGGCCAGGCCGTGCGCCTCCAGGTCGCCGATCACCTGCTCGATGCGCTTGTACGCGGTCGGCGCCTCCTCGAAGAGCAGCTGCCGGTCGCCGCACACGACCAGCGAGCCGACCGGCGTGCGGCGCAGCTCCTCGACGGTGTGCTTGGCCTTGCCGCGGCGCAGCGCGTCGGCCCGGGACATCTTGCGGCCGGCGCCGTGCGCCACCGAGTGGTTCGCCTCGGCGCCGGCGTGCGCGGCGACGAGGTACGACGGGGTGCCGCGGGTGCCGGCGACCAGCACGTCCCGCCCGTCGCCCGGCGCGGCGCCCTTGCGGTGCAGGTAGCCGCCGTCGCGGACCTCGGCGAGGTTGTGGCACTGGTCGACGACCGGCTCGGAGAGCTGCGCGCCGAGGGCGTCGGCGACCCGGGCCGCGAGCAGCCGCCGGTTGAGCGAGCCCCAGCGCACCGCGTCGTCGTGCGCCGCCAGGTACGCGGCCGGGTCGGCGGCCGGTCCGGCGCCGTGGACCTCGGTGTGCGCGCGCAGGATCCGCTCGCCGAAGCCGCGGGAGCCGCTGTGCACGACGAGCACGAGGTCGCCGGCGGCGAGCCCGAGCCGGGCGGCGTGCGCCTCGTCGAGGACGGTGCCGACCTTCGCCAGCTCCACGAAGTGGTTGCCGCGGCCGACGGTGCCGAGCCCTTCGACGTGACCACCGGGGATCTCCCCGTCGACGAGGTCGGGGTCGAGCGGGACGTCCAGGTCGGGGAACTTCGCGGCCAGCTTCTCCGGCACGGCCCGCTTCAGGCCGATCGGGAACACGGCGATGCCGCAGCCGATGTCGGAGCCGACGAGCAGCGGGTACAACACCGTCGACGCCATCGCGGCGCCGATCGGCGCACCCTTGCCGGGGTGCAGGTCGGGCATGCCGGCGACGTGGAGCATGCCGTCGAGCGCGGCGACCTGGTGGCACTGCGCGACGGCGTCGGACTCGATCCAGCTGCCGGGGCCGGCGAACACGGTGACGGTGGCGGACATGGTCCTCGCTTCAGCGGGAGGAGGGGCATGGCAACACGGGGAGTCCGTCAGCGCGTCATGCCGTCCATGATCGTTGGAGTCCGCCGGCCGCGGCAACTGGTTTTCGGCGCACCAGTCACACCAGTCGCTCCTACGGCACCTGGTCGACCGTGCCCCGCGGGGTCGACGCGTTGCACCGGCGGATCCTGGCCGCGGTCAGCCGCGAGCCGGCGACGAGCCCGTACCGGCGCACCGCCTCCATGCCGTAGTTGCTGCACGTCGGGATCTGCCGGCACCGCGTCGGCAGGTGCGGCGAGAGCCACCGCTGGTAGCCGCGGATGGCCACCATGCCGGCCCGCCCCGGCGCGCTGGCCCGGCGCAGCGGCTTGCGCGTCGGCGCGCTGACCGCCATCGTGCTGAGCAGCATCGTGCCCAGCATGAAGTTGCAGTCGCACCCGGGCACGTCGCACCCGTCGCAGCCCGGGATGTCACACCCGCTGAAGGCGTCGCACCCGTCGTACCACCGAGACTTCCGCTGGCCCTCGTTCTCCGTCTCCACGGGCGGCATTGTTTCGTGCCCCCGCAACGTTGATCAAGCCTGCTGTCCGCTGTCCGTCGTTCCGGACAGCGGACAGCAGGCAGCGGACGGCCTGGGGGTCAGCGGCTGTGCAGGTGGGGCAGGTGCAGCTCGGCCGGCTCCGGGGGCAGGTCCTTGACGCCGGTGGCGACGGCCTGCTCGTGGCGGCGGTGCGCCGAGGGCAGGGCGAGGGAGGCGACGACCGCGAGGACGGCGACGCCGGCGCAGACCCAGAAGCCGGCGGTGAAGGCGGCGTCGGCCGGCAGCCCGCGCGGGGTGCTCTTGGACGTGATGACGGCGGCCACGACGGCGGTGCCGATGCTGCTGCCGATGGTGCGGGCGATGGTGTTGACGCTGCTGGCCTCGCCGGTCTGGGCGGCCGGGACGCTCTCGATGATGGCGTTGGACATGGCGGCGAAGGACAGGCCGATGCCGGCGCCGGTGAGGACGCCCGAGGCGAGCACCTGCCAGACGGCGCCGTGGGCGACGGCCGGGAGGGCGAAGGCGGCGACGACCGCGGCGGCGCCGAGGAACAACGGGACCTTGGGGCCGAAGCGGCGGTTGAGCAGGCCGGCGATCGGGCCGAAGACGACCATCATGAGGACCGTCGGCAGCAGGAAGAGGCCGGACTCCGACACCGACTTGCCGAAGCCGTAGCCGGTGGCGGCGGGCAGCTGCAACAGGGTTGGCACGAGCAGGAACGTGCCGAACATCGCGAAGCCGAGGATCAGGGCGACGAGGTCGGTGGCCCAGACGCCGCGGATCGACATCAGGCGCATGTCGACGAGGGGTTCCCGCACCCGCAGCTCGACCAGCACGAAGCCCACGAGGGTGACGACGCCGAGCGCGAGCAGGCCGGTCGTCTTGCCGTCGGTCCAGCCCCACGACTGGCCCTTGCTGATCGCGAGCAGCAGCGACACCAGCGACACGGACAGGATCCCGGCGCCGAGCACGTCGAGGCGGCCCGGGGTGCGCACCGGCGACTCCGGCATCCCGAAGATCGCACCGAGCAGCGCCACCACGACCAGCACCAGCGGCAGCCAGAACAGCCAGTGCCAGGACAGGTGCTCGACGATCGGGCCGGCACCGACGATGCCGACGCCGGCGCCGACGCCGAAGATCGCCGACAGCAGGCCGACGGTGACGGCGACCTTCTCGCGGGGGAGCTCGTCGCGGACGATGCCGATGGACAGCGGCAGGATCGCGCCGGCGGCGCCCTGCATGGCGCGGGCGACGATGAGCACCGCGAGGTTCGGGGCGAGCGCCGCGAGCAGGGTGCCGGCGGCGAGCACGGCCAGGACGCCGATGAGGACGCGGCGCTTGCCGGCCATGTCGCCGAGGCGGCCGAGGATCGGGGTCAGCACGGAGGCCGACAGCAGGTAGGCGGTGAGGATCCAGCTGATGTCCGCGGTCGAGGCGTTCAGGTCGCGGGCGATGGTCGACATCGCGGGCGCCACCAGCGACTGGAGCACCGCGAAGGCCAGGCCGCCCAGCGACAGGTAGACCACCAGCAGCGTGCTGTTGGCGTGCCGGGCGGTGGCCGGCGGTTCCAGGGTTCGCGTCATGAGGTCCTCGCGGAGCTATGTAAACGATTGCTGACTTGCCAAGTATGGGCGGCCGGTGGGCTAAGTCAACAATCGTTTACGTCACACCGGGCGGCGTCTACCCTGGTGGCGTGACGACCAGGAACGGCCAGGATGCGGCAGGGGTGCGCCGCCGGGACGCCGCCGGGACCCGGCGGCTGCTCCTCGACGCGGCTCGCCGCCGGTTCGCCGCGGACGGCTACGCCGCCGCCACCGTGCGGGACATCGCCACCGACGCGGGTGTCAACGTCGCGCTCATCAACCGGTACTTCACGTCGAAGGAAGGCCTGTTCGAGGCCTGCCTGGCGGGGGTCGGCGACGAGCTCGGCCGCACCGTCGGCGACGTGACGCTGGAGCGGATCCCGCACGACATCGCGGCCCGCCTCGCCGGCCCGCACGCCGCCCAGCACCGCACCCAGCTGCTCCTGCTGCTGCGGTCCTCCGGCGACGAGAAAGCGGAGGCGATCCGGGTGGACATCCTGCGCCGCTTCGCCGAGAAGCTGGCGACGGCCGCCGGCCGGCAGTCCGACGACGCCGGCATCCTGCGGGCCCAGCTGGCCCTGGCCGCGTCCATCGGCATCGCGCTGCTGCGCGCCTCGACGGCCCTCGAGCCGCTCGCCTCCGCCGGGCAGGACGACCTCGCCGGGCCGTTCACCGACATGTTCACGGCACTCCTGGCACAGCCCGGCACCTGAGTGTGCCACTTTGGCACACACAAGCTTGCTGGTGTGCCATGCGTGTGCCATAGTGGTGCCATGGACCTGAACTCGTATGTGGCCAACCTCGGACGTGAGTTCGCCACCCTCGCCGAAGCCGGCGGGGAGGAGGCGCGTGCGGTGGTCGAGCGGCTGACCGGACCGCTCGAGTCGGCGATCCGCATGACGCTCCTCGAGGCGCTGTCCGCCGCCGCCGACGAGATCACCCTCGACCTCGCGCCCGGCTCGGTGGAGCTGCGGCTGCGCGGTCGCGACCCGAACTTCGTCGTGACCCTGCCGCCCGCCCCGGCGGCCGCCGCCGAGGGCGCCGCCATGCCGGAGACGACGGCGAGCGAGCCGTCGTTCGGCGAGGACGGCCCGGCCGCGCGGATCAACGTCCGGCTGCCCGAGCAGCTCAAGGCCGCGATCGAGGAGGCCGCCGCGAAGGAGGGCCGCTCGGTCAACGCCTGGCTGAGCCGGGCCGCCGCCGCGGCGCTCCAGCGCGCCGAGCCGCGCGCCGAGCCCGTCGCCGGCGCGCAGCAGTCCAGGCAGGCGTTCACCGGCTGGGTGCGCTAGCCCGCACCGTTCCTCCTCACCACCCTTCTCACCACCGTTCCGCGGCCGTGAGCTGCGGAAACGACTCACCGACCCATGAAGTGGGGACCACCATGCCTGAATTCACCACCCCAGAATCGATCTCCGTCACTGTTGAGCTGGGCGTCGGCGACGTGCGGATCGTCGCGAGCGACCGCACCGACACCGTCGTCGAGGTCCGCCCGAGCAACGCCGCCGACGAGTCCGACGTGCAGGCCGCGAAGCACGTCCGGGTCGACTTCACCGACGGCGTGCTCCGGGTGACCGGGCCGAGGTCGCGGCTGTTCGACTTCTCCCGCAGGACCCGGTCGGTCGACGTGTCGATCGAGCTGCCCAGCGGGTCGCAGGTGGCCACCGAGCTCCAGGTCGGCGGCGTGCGCAGCGACGGCCGGCTCGGCGAGTGCCGGGTGCGGACCGGCGCCGGCAACGTCTCGCTCGCGGACACCGGCCCGCTGCGCCTGGACACGGCGGCCGGGCACGTCACCGTCGCCGGGGTCGCCGGCAACGCCGAGATCCACACCGGCTCCGGCAAGGTCCGCGTCGGCGACGTGCGGGGCACCGCCGTGGTCCGGAACTCCAACGGCGACACGACGCTCGCGGCCGTCGCGGGTGATGTACGGGTGCGCAACGCCAACGGTGACATCGCCGTCGAGCGGGCCGGTGCGGGCGTCGACGCGAAGACCTCCAACGGCGCCATCCGCCTCGGCGAGATCGCGCGCGGCTCGGTCGTCCTCGGCACCGCCATGGGGGACCTGGAGATCGGGATCGCCGAGGGCACCGCCGCCTGGCTCGACGTCACCACCGGCTTCGGCCGCGTGCACAACCTGCTCGACGGCGCCACGAAGCCCGAGCCCACCGACGAGACCGTCGAGGTCCGCGGCCGCACCTCGTACGGCGACATCACCGTCCGCCGCTCGTGACCCAGTGATCAGTGGAGGAGGTTCCATGTTCGACAGATGGGGCACGTTCGTCGTCCGGCGCGCCTGGTGGGTCATCGCCGGCTGGCTCGTGGGCGCGGCGCTGATCATCGGCCTGCTGCCCAGCCTCTCCGACATCACCAGCGGCGACCAGGGCAGCTTCCTGCCCGGCAGCTACGAGTCCGTGCAGGCGATCGAGCTCGCCAGGACCGCGTTCCCGGAGCAGGCGACGTCCACCGCGATCGTCGTGGTGAAGCGCGCCGACGGCGGGCCGCTGACCGCCGCCGACGAGACCCGGGTCGGCGCGCTCGCCACCGCGATCGACGGCGCGCACATCGCCGGGATCGGCACGGCGCAGACCGGCCCGCAGGCCGTCGCGCCCAACCGCTTGGTGCAGCTGGTCACCGTGCCGATCACCGCCGCCCTGACCGACGCGCAGGGGCAGCTGGATGCGGTGACCAGGACCCGCGACGTGATCAAGGCCGACCTCGCCGGCACCGGGCTCAGCGCCGGCGTCGCCGGGCAGGTGGCTCAGGTCGCCGACAACAACGACACGTTCAACACCGCGTTCGCGGTCGTCGGCGCCGCCACGTTCGCGCTGATCATCGTGCTGATCCTCATCATCTTCCGCAGCCCGGTCGCCGCGCTGCTGCCGATCGTCGTCATCAGCGTGGTGCTGCAGGTCTCGTCGAAGCTGATCGCGGCCGCCGGCAAGGCGTTCGGCTTCGCCGTCGACCAGAGCCTGCAGACGCTGCTGCTGATCGTCCTGTACGGCATCGGCACCGACTACCTGCTGTTCCTGCTCTTCCGGTACCGCGAACGGCTGCGGGCCGGCGAGGACAGGAAGACCGCGATGGTGCACGCCGTCGCCCGGGTCGGTGAGGTCATCACCTCGGCCGCGGCCGCCGTCATCGTCGCCTTCCTGGTGCTGCTGCTGGCGAGCTTCGGCGGCTTCGGCTCGCTCGGCCCGGCGCTCGCCATCGCCGTCTTCGTCATGCTGGTCACCGGCCTGACCCTGATCCCGGCCCTGGTGAGCCTGATCGGCCCGGCGACGTTCTGGCCGTCGAAGGCGTGGCGGCGCGAGCCGAAGGGCACCGCGTTCCCGCGGATCGGCGCGGCGCTCGGCCGGCGGCCCGCGGTCGCGGCGGCCGCCTCCGGCGCGGTGCTGGTCGCGCTCGCCGGCGGGGTCCTGCTGTACAAGGCGGACTACGACTTCGCGGCGGGCTTCCCGAGCACCACCGAGTCGGCGCGGGCCGCCGCCGACCTGGAGCGCGGCTTCCCGCAGGGCGCGCTGGACCCGACCGAGGCGTACCTCACCACCGGCGACGGCAGCGCGCTCACCCCCGCGCAGCTCGACCAGTTCGGTGCGGCCGCCGCCAAGGTGCCCGGGGTCGGCGGCGTCCAGCCACCGGTCACCGCGGCCGGTGGGGCCGTGGCCCGCTTCGCCCTGCTGCTGGCGGTGAACCCGGCGTCCAACGAGGCGATCGACCTGGTCCACGACCACCTGCGCGCCGACCTGCACGCCGTCGCACCGCCCGGCACCAGGGTCCTCGTCGGCGGCACCACGGCGATCTACGCGGACATCGACGCGGCCAACACCCGCGACCTGTCGGTGATCCTGCCCGTCGCGGCGCTGCTCATCGCGGCCATCCTCGGCCTGCTGCTGCGCAGCGTCGTCGCGCCGGTCTACCTGGTGGTCGCGGTGCTGCTCAACTTCGCCGCCACCCTCGGCGCCGCGATCTACCTGTTCCAGGGACTCGCCGGCCGGCCAGGGGTGACGTTCCAGCTGCCGATCGTGCTGTACCTGTTCGTCCTCGCGATCGGCACCGACTACAACATCCTGATGATCGCCCGCCTGCGGGAGGAGGCGCGGGCCGGCAACGCGCCCCGGGCCGCCGCGGCGCTCGCCGTCCGGCACGCCGGCCCGTCCGTCGCCGCGGCCGGCCTGATCCTCGCCGGCACGTTCGCGGTCCTCGCCCTCGCCCCGGTGTCGTTCCTGCGGCAGATCGGGTTCTCGGTGGCGGCCGGCATCCTGCTGTCGGCGTTCGTGATGTCGATGTTCCTGGTGCCGGCGCTGACCGCGCTGCTCGGGCACGCCGCCTGGTGGCCGGGCCACGGCGACGCCGCCCGGACCGGCGTCGACCTCGGCAAGCCCCGGGAGGCCGCCGCCCCGACGCGCTGACCCGGCTCGCGCTCCGTGACCCGGAAGCCGTGATCCGGAGGCCGTGATCCGGAAAGATCTGGTGCACTCCTGGGTGCGCAAGGTCTTTCCGGATCATCGGGCCGGGGGTGTCAGTCGTCGTCGACGGCGACGCCGTGCAGGGTGGCGAGCTCGGCGAGGCCGTGGTCGTAACCCTGCCCGATCGCGCGCAGCCGCCACCGGCCGTCGCGCCGGTAGATGGTGGCGAGCAGCAGGCTGCGCTCGGTGGTGGCCGCGTCGAGGGTGGCGCGCGCGTGGGTGGTGCCGTCGCCGGTCCGCGCGACGAACTCGACCGGTCCGAGATCCCCGAACGTGTGCGTGCCGGTGATGGCGGCGGCGAGCACGATCCGGCTGACGTCCTCGGGGATCCGGCCGAGCCGGACGTCGACGAGCGCCTCGTGCGGCACGTCGAGGGTCAGCTCCACCGACCCGTCCGCCGCGGCGGGCTGGTTGTAGAAGACGAAGTCGGCGTCGGCGCGGACCTGCTCGTCCTGGTCGGTGAGGAACGCGACCACGTCCACCTCGGCGCCCGCGCCCGCCGGCCAGCTGACGGCGACCGTCCAGTCCTCGACGTCGCCGGGCAGGTCGATGACGGCGCCCCGGGACAGGACCACCGCCGCGGCGGCCGGCGGCTCGACCGCCGCCGTGCCGGGGGCGCCGGCGGCCGGCTCGGCCACCGCGGCGTCAGCGGCGGCCGGCGGTTCGAGGGCGGCCGGGGTGCGGACGGGCAGGCCGAGGGCGGTGACGGTGGCCCAGCGGCGGTCGTTGCCCGCGCCCGGCAGGGCGACGACGTCGGTGACCCGGGCCGTCAGGTTCACCGCCGCGATCCCGCCGAGTTCGGCGATCCGGTCGCGGACCCCGGCGGCGTCGGCGTGGGTGCCGCCCAGGACGAGCAGGCACCGCCCGGTGAGCGGCCCGGCCGGTGCGGCGGCCCGCTGCGACGGCACCCCTGCCCGCGGCTGGCTCGGCTCCTTCGGCGTGCCGGGCTCGACCTCCGCCAGGAGCTCGGCGAACGTGGCCTCGGAGACGACCGGCACGGCGTACATGGCGGCCGCGCGCAGCTTCGAGGTCGTGGCGGTCGCGTCGTTGGTGACGAGCAGGCCCGTCTTGCCGCTGACGGTGTTCATCACGTCGAGCCCCGCGTCGGTCGCGCGGGCGGCCAGGGCGTCCCGGGCCGTCGCGGTGCTGCCGGTGATCGCGACCTTCGCGCCCTGGATCAGCCGCCGGCCCGGCGTCCACCTGCCCGGCCACGCCCACGGGCAGGCGGGCCTCGGCAGGCGGGCCGGGTAGACGCGGCCGGTGTCCGCGGCGTCGCAGGCGCTGAGCGGCAGCTCGACCGCGAGGGAGTCCGCGGCGGCGAGGCTGTGCCGGAGGATCTCGGCGAGGACCCGGGTGTCGTCCTCGGCGTCGTGCGGCCGGGCCTGCGTCACGCCCCAGTGCGCGGCCAGCGCCGCCAGGGACAGGCTCGCGGTCGGCAGGTCGAGGCGGCGGCTCAGCGCGAGCGTGCACAGCCGCTGGCTGACCGGGAGGCGGTGCACGGCCCGGTGCGCCTCCGCGGCCAGGAACTTCCAGTCGAACGCGGCGTTGTGCGCGACCAGCACCCGGCCGTCGAGCAGCCGCGCGAGCCGGCCGACGACCGCGTCGAAGCGGGGCGCGCCGGCGAGGCGCTCGCGCGTGATCCCGTGGACGTGCACCGGGCCGGGGTCGCACCCGGGGTCGACCAGCGTCGACCAGACCTCCCCGGGTGTCCCGTCGGACTCCATCTGCGCGACGGCGATCTGCAGCACCCGGTCGCTGGGCGCGTGCAGGCCGGTCGTCTCCACGTCGACGACGGCGTACCGCAGCGGGTACCGCGTCGCCGCGCTGGCCGGCAGGGTCAGCATGACCGTCACGAGGATTCCTTCCTGAGGGCGGGAGGCGATTCTGAGCGCACCGCGCCGCGGAACCGGGGCGCACCGCACGGCGTGTCGCCGACCCGCGCCGAACGGTGGCCGGTCCGCGGGCGGAACGGTCACCCGCCACGCCCCGAACGGCGGTGGCGGTGGCGACGGCATGCGTTACCGTGCGGGAGGTGCAGAACGAGATCGTCGCGGTCACCGTCTATCCCCGGCAGGCTCGCGTCACCCGGCGCGGCCAGGCCACCCTCGAGGCCGGCGAGCAGCTCGTCGAGATCGGCCCGCTGCCCATGGGCATGGACGCCGACTCGATCCGGGTCAGCGGGCGCGGCCCGGCGACCGTCCTCGGCGTCGACGTGGTGCTCAAGCGTCACGCCGAGCCGTCCGACGCCACCGTGACGGCCGTCGAGGAGGAGCGGCGAACGCTCGAGGACGAGATGGCCGAGATCTCGGACGCCGAGACGGTCCTGCGGCAGCGGCAGGCGTTCCTGACGACCCTCGGCGAGCGGGCCAGCGGCGCGTACGCGCGGGGCCTCGCCACCGGCACCGCCGCCGCGGAGACGGTCACCGCGTTCACCGCCACGATGGGCGGCGAGCTGTCGTCGGTCCTGGCCGGCCTCCGCGACCTGCAGCGCCGGCGCTCCCGGGCCGTCGACCGGATCGCCGCCCTGGACCGGCAGCTGCTGGACCTGTCCGGCAAGCGGGAGCCGGACGCGCGCTACGCGGTCGTCGCGCTCGCCGTGTCGGCGGCCGGCCCGGTCCAGCTGGACGTGTCGTACCAGGTGCCCGACGCCGGCTGGCGCTCCTCCTACGACGTGCGGCTCACCGGCGAGACGCTGCGCCTGACCTGGTTCGGCCTGGTCGAGCAGCACACCGGCGAGGACTGGCCGGAGTGCGAGCTGGCGCTGTCGACGGCCCGCCCGTCCGGCGTCGTCGCGATCCCCGAGCTGCAGCCCTGGTACCTGGACCTGCTGGTGCCGCCACCGCCGCCGATGCCGCCGATGCAGTCGTTCGCGGCCTACGGCGCCGCACCCGGTGCCGCACCCGTGGCCGCGATGGCGCCGGCGCCCCGCGCGATGGCGAAGGAGCAGTTCGACGGGTTCGCGGAGGTCGAGGTCGCGCAGGCCAGGGTCGAGGAGGGGCCGGTCGCGGCCACCTACCGCCCGGCCCGCGCGGTCCCGGTGCCCGCCAACGGCACCACGTCCCGCGCGACGGTGCTGGTGCTCGACCTCGGCAGCCAGCTCGACCACGTCGTCGCGCCGTCGCGGTCCACCGACGTGCACCTCCGGGCGAACGTGACCAACACGTCGCAGCACACGCTGCCGCCCGGGCAGGCGGCCGTGTTCCACGAGGCCGACTTCGTCAGCAAGACCGCCCTGTCGACCTGGGCGCCCGGCGAGGAGCTGGAGCTGGCGCTCGGCCTCGACGACCGGGTCCGGGTGGAGCGGGAGCTGACCCGCCGCACCGCGACCAAGGCGACGCTGGGCTCCGCCCGGCGCCGCGAGGTCGAATACCGCACCACCGTCGGCAACTACACCGGCCGCCCGGTGCGGATCACCGTGCTCGACCAGCTGCCGGTCAGCCGCCACGACACGATCTCCGTCAGGGAGACCGTGCTGGAGCCGCCGCCGGCGGAGCGCACCGACCTCGGCGTGCTCACCTGGCGCCTGGTCGTCCCCGAGGGGCAGAGCCAGGCGGTGCGGCTCGGCTACCGCGTCGAGACCGCCAAGGGTGTCGAGCTGTCGGGCTGGCGCGAGTAGCGACGGAGAGCGCGTAAGGAGCCGTCGATGTACAGTCCTCTGGGTGGTCACTTCGATGACTTCCACGCCGGATCTGCGCGCCTACGACTTCCGGTACAAGCGCAACGTCGATGAGCTGCGCTTCTGCTATGTCCTGAACCCGGCCTCCCCGCACAGTGAATGGGCACTGCGGGAGATCATCCAGCCGGCGTTCCGCGCGCTGCACCGGGAGTACGGCGTGACCGCCGAGCCCATCGCCTACGGTGAGCTGCCGCAGGAGCGGCCCGGTAGCGTCACGTACGTCGTCTACGGGCCGACGAACCCGCTGCTGATGCCGCCCGAGGAGCAGCACTACCTCGCGGCGCTCGCCGCGACCGGCGCCCGGACCAACATCATCTCGGCGTACCCGCTGACCGAGACGAACGACGACGGGCCCGACTACGCCCTGGCCCGCACCGTCGTGCCGCGGCTGTGCGACGCCCTCGACATCAACGCGATCTACCCCGACCACCTCGACCTGGTCCGGGGGCTGCGCACCAACACGTGGCAGGACGTGCACGTCAACGCGATCGGCGAGACGGTCCGGGTCAAGTACGAGCCGACGCAGAGCGTCGACCCGGGTGACCTGGCCATGCTCGACCGGATGCGGGTGCGGCACGCCGGGGAGATCGCGGCGCTGGCCCGTATCCACCGCGACCACCACCTGTGGCAGCGCAAGCCCTACACCGACGGCTCGATCATGTTCACGCACGACGGGCACTGGCTCGTCTCGCAGACCGTCACGGACAAGACGCGGATGACCGCCGCCGACTACGACCTGATCACCTCGTTCGACGAGGGGGCGCAGAGCCTCACCTACGCGGGGGAGCGCCTGCCGAGCTCCGACGCGCCCGAGTTCCTGATGCTGAGCAGCCTGCTGGCCATGCACGACCGGCGGCCGCGGCTCATCGTGCACTTCCACCACCGGGAGCTGACCCGCGGCCGGCGCCACCGCGGGCTCGTCTCCGACGCGCGGATCGAATGCGGCCGCTTCGCCGCGGGCCGGCACTTCTTCCGGGAGCTGCGGCAGAAGTCGTCGAACTGGTTCATCATCCGCGAGCACGGCATGGTGTGGACCGGCGACTCGGTCGCGGAGTTCGACGACTACGTCCGCTCCGTCGTGTCGGCCACGACCTGACGGCGGCGGTGCTGAGCACCGGGGTCGCCGCCCTTCACCACCGCCGGGGCGTCACGAGCGCTCCGGCACCGCCTCCGCCTCCGGCACCGCCTCCGCCTCCGGCACCCGCCTCCGCCTCCGCCTCCGCCTCCGGCACCGCCTCCGCCACCGGCTCCGTCCGGGTCGCCGCCGTGACCTCGTGACGGCGGGCCAGGAACAGCACCGGCAGCGCCACCACCTGCAGCAGGCCGCCCAGCACGAACGAGGCCGGGTAGCCCCACAGGTCGGCGGCCCGGCCCAGGCCCGGCTGGGTCACCACGCCGCCGGTGCTGGCGACGAGCGAGTCGAACGACAGCACCGTCGCCCGCCGCTGCGACGGCAGCAGGCCGTTGAGGTACGCCTGCCGCGACGGCAGGACCGCCGCGGACACCATGCTGTACAGCGCGAGGAGGGCGATCGCGAGCGGTACACCGGCCGCCAGCCCGAACCCGGCGAGCAGGGCGCCGTTGAGCACCACCCCGGCGACGACCACCGACATGCGCCACCGGAACAGCGACCGGCACGCCATCGCGAGCAGGCCCCCGACGGTCTGGGCCGCCGCGTTGGCGGCCGCCGCGATCCCGAGCAGGCCGTAGGCGTGCTTGTTGCCCGCGAGCTGCAGCAGGTAGGGCTTCATGGTGAACGCGACGTAGTAGCTGACCCCGGTGGCGACCACCGAGCCGAGCATCACCCAGCGCACCGCCGGCCGTCCCCAGCCGTGCCGCACCGACTCGGTCAGCACCCGCCGCACGTCCTTCACCGGCCCGCTTCCCCGCCGGGGCGTGAACCCGATGTCGTGCATGACCCGCCACGCGACCCCGGTGAGCGTCAGCAGCAGCGCCGCCCGGACGAGGAACGGGACGCCGACGTCGGTCGCCTGCGCCACGTACGCGCCGCCGAGCGAACCGGCGAGGGTGCCGATCCCGGCCACCACCTGCGCCCGCGCGAACACCTGCTCCAGCCGGCCCTCGTACCGCAGGTGGTGCAGCGCGTCGACCAGCCACGCCTCGGTGGCGCCGGAGAAGAACGTGAAGCCGACCGCGAGGGCGACCGACACCCCCGCCCACGCCCACACCCCGGCGTGCAGGCGCCAGGCCAGCCAGTACAGCAGCGTCGTGACCGTCAGGGAGCCGCCGCCCAGCAGGTACGACGCCCGCCGTCCCCACGTGTCGGCGATCGACCCGGTGGGGATCTCGAACACGGCGTAGCCGAGCGTGAAGCACGCGTTGGCGGCGAGCGCCTCGGTGTTGCTCAGCCCCGCCTCGAACAGCAGCAGCGAGTTGATGGCCCAGATGAACGTGACGGCGAGGGTGTTGAGCAGCACCAGTGTGAGATAGATGCGTCGCACGTGGCGGCTCGTCACAGCCATGGCGCCAGCTTACGGTCTGAACTGAACTCCATCTATTTGTAGGTCTGTCGATGAAGGGTGGTCCAACAGTGAAGGTGAGCGTGGTCCTGCCGTGAAGGTGAGTGTGGTGCTGCCCTGCTACAACGCCGGGCCGGCGCTCGGCCGGTGCCTGGACTCGCTGCGGCGGCAGGACCTCGGCGGGCACGCCCTGGAGGTGGTGGTCGTCGACGACGGTTCGACCGACGGCACGGCGCGGCTCGCCGAGCGGTCCACCTGCGATCTCGTCTACCTGCACAAGCCGCGGACGGCGGCCTCCGGCCGTTCGGCGGCGCGCAACACCGGCATCCGCCACGCCACCGGCGACCTGGTCGTCATGATCGACCCGGATCACGTCTTCCCGCCGGACTTCCTCGCCCGGCACGTCCGCCACCACGAGCGGCGCGCCGACCTGGTCGTCGCCGGCCCGCGGCACCGCCTCGGCGAGGGTGAGGCGGGCCTGGAGGAGTTCCTGCGGGACCGGTCGTTCGCGAGGATGCCGGCCGAGGTCCGCGACGTGCGGGTCTGGGTCCTCGCGCGGCTCGGGGCGGAGCTGGACGCCCTGGCGTCCTGCTGGCTCTACGCGTTCAGCTGCAACCTGTCGGTGCGGCGTGAGCACCTTCTCGCGGTCGGCGGGTTCGACGAGGGGTTCACCGGCTGGGGGCTGGAGGACTCGGAGCTGGGCTACCGGCTGCGCCGCCACGGGCTCGCGTTCGTCTTCGAGCCGGACGCGGTGCTGTACACGTGGGAGCGCGGCGGGATGACGGCGCGGCGGTACGCGGACTGGCGCCGCAACCTCGCCCGCTTCACCGCGAAACACCCCGGGGCCGACGTGGCGGCGCTGCGCCTCCTCGACGACAACCTCAACCCGGACGTCACCGTGCGGGACGGTGTCGGCCGCTACGTCGACCTCGAGCACGCCGTCCGGGCGGCAGCGCCACGGTGATGTCCGGCGAGCCCTTCCAGTCCACAATGCGGAACGTCATTCCGTAGCATGGAACGCAGTCAAGATCCGAGCGTCGCTTGGCTAGAGTCGTGGCCATGGGGAGTGAGTGGGGAACGCCTTCGGCCGCGGACACGCCGGCGGATCCGGCGGCCGGCCGGGCGGCGGACACGGCGGCCGGCACGGCGGCGGACGCGTGGCGGGACACCGTGGACGACATGTGGCGCGACGCCGCGGCTGAGACCCGACGGGCCGCGGAAGCCGACTCGTGGCGGGGTGCCGAGGCCGCCCCGAAGCATGACGGCGGGGCCGACGGCTGGCGTGACGCGGAGGCGGGCTCGTGGCGGGGTGCCGAGGCCGCCCCGAAGCATGACGGCGGGGCGGACGGTTGGCGTGACGCGGAGGCGGGCTCGTGGCGGGGTGCCGAGGCCGGCGTGGAGCATGACGGCGGGGCGGACGGTTGGCGTGACGCGGAGGCGGGCTCGTGGCGGGGTGCCGCGGCCGGTGCGGAGCATGACGGCGCGGGGAGAGGCGCCGGGGGTGGCGAGGAGCCGGGCGCGGAGGAGGGCGGCGACGGCTGGCAGCCGCGGTCGCGGGTCGGTGCGGTGGTGGCGGCGCTGCTCAACGGTGACCACGACGCGGCC
The DNA here is from genome assembly GCF_042898305.1 of Dactylosporangium sp. NPDC000521. Taxonomy (NCBI): domain Bacteria; kingdom Bacillati; phylum Actinomycetota; class Actinomycetes; order Micromonosporales; family Micromonosporaceae; genus Dactylosporangium; species Dactylosporangium sp. NPDC000521. The sequence continues at coordinate 39,434 of NZ_JBIAYW010000019.1, read as the reverse complement.
GAGCAGGTCGCCGACGAGCCGCAGGAGCACGACAAGCGCGCCGACAAGGACCCCGAGGTCCTGGCCGCCGCGATCCGGCTCGCCGTGTGCAGCCTGTTCGACGAGGACACCCCGCCCGACGCGATCGCCGACTACGTCGCGGTGATGGCCCGCGACGTCGAGGTCGACCAGGACGCGGCGGTGGCGCTCATCCGCGCCCAGCTCGGCCACGGGGACGAGATCGGCGCGTTCCCGGAGCAGGTGGTCATCGACACCACGTGGTCGGTGTTCGGGTACCTGTGCGAGCGGCGCCTCGGGCGGGAGGACTCCCTGGAGCTGATCGCGCAGGCCGAGGCGGAGACGCTGTAGCGGCCGGTCAGCCATCAGTCACCGAACGGCGGATCTCAATACTCCGTGCACTGTGCCAACATCAACTTCCGTGGATGCTGAGACGCGGATCGTCGTGCGGTTCGAGGGGCCCGGTGCCGGTGCCGGCCCCCTCGCCTGGGGACAGCGGCAGGTGTGGGCGGCGATGGTCGAGATCGACTCGTCGATGAGCATGGGCGGTGCGATGCCCGCGACCGGCGGGCGGACCGCCGAGGACTACGCGGCGGAGCTGCGCTTCTTCATGTGCCGCTACGCGGCGATGCGGACGCTGCTGCGCTTCGCGGACGACGGCACGGTGACCCAGGAGGTGTTCGGCTCCGGCGAGACCGCACTGCTGGTCCTCGACGTGACCGGCGACGACGACCCGGCGGCGGTCGCCGAGGCCCTCGCCGCGCGGTGGCGGGAGCGCAAGTTCGACTACGAGCACGAGTGGCCGCTGCGCATGGGCGTGGTCCGCCACCGCGGCGCCGTCACGCACGTGGTGGCGCTGATGTGCCACATCGCCGCCGACCTCGGCGGGGTCGCCGTGATGATGCGGGAGCTGGCCGGGCGGGACCCGGTCACCGGCGAGCCGGCCGGGCCCTACGAGGCGCCGCAGCCGCTCGACCTGGTCCGCCTGCAGCAGGAGCCGGCGATGACCCGGCAGACCGCCGCGGCGATGCGCTACTGGGAGTCGCACCTGCGCGGCATCCCGGCGTCGATGTTCGACGCCCCCGTCGACCGGGGGACGCCGGAGTACTGCCGGCTGCGGTGGCGGTCCCGCGCGATGCACCTGGCCGCCGAGGCGGTGTCGGCCCGGCTCGGCGCCGACCCGGCGTGGGTGCTGCTCGCCGCGTTCGCCGCCGGCCTCGAACGGCTGCGGCCCGGCACCGGCCCGTTCGTCGCGATCAACATCATCAGCAACCGCTTCCGGCCGGCGCTGCGCGACGTGGTCAGCCCGATCACCCAGGACGGGCTGTGCGTCCTGGACGTCGCCGGGGTGAGCCCCGACGAGGCGATCGCCCGGGCCCGGACGGCGTCGATGAGCGCCTCGAAATACGCCTACTACGACCCGGCGGCCCGCGCGGCGCTCACCGAGCGGGTCAGCCGGGAGCGCGGCGAGGAGCTCGACCTCACCTGCATCTACAACGACCGGCGCACTCCCCGGCCGGCCGGGCCGGCGTCGCCGGTGCCCGCCGACACGCGGATCCTGTCGGAGGAGCCGCTGCGGTCCCTGGGGCCGAAGCTCATGATCGTCGTCGAGGACGTGCCGGACGTGGTCCAGCTGACCGTCGACGTCAAGACCCGGTTCCTGTCCCTGCCGGACCTGCGGGCGCTGCTGCACGAGATGGAGGCGTTCGTCGTGGAGGCCGCCGGCCAGCCGGTGGCGTAATCCGCGCGCGAACGGGCACTGACCCGCATGCCTTACATCACCGTCGGGACGGAGAACGCCGGCCCCATCGACCTGTACTACGAGGACCACGGCGCCGGCCGCCCGGTCGTGCTCATCCACGGCTTCCCGTTCAACGGTGCCACCTGGGAGAAGCTGTCGATCCCGCTGCTGGCGAGCGGGCACCGGGTGATCACCTACGACCGGCGCGGCTTCGGCAACTCGTCGCAGCCGTCGACCGGCTACGACTACGACACGCTCGCCGCCGACCTCGACGCGCTGATGACGAAGCTCGACCTGCGTGACGCCGTCCTCGTCGGGCACTCGATGGGCACCGGGGAGGTGATCCGCTACCTCGGCACCCGCGGCTCCCGGCGGGTGGCGCGGGCGGTGCTGCTCGCGCCGCTCGCGCCGTTCCTGCTCAAGACCGCCGACAACCCCGAGGGCGTGGACCGGAGCCTGTTCGACGGCTTCCAGGCCGCGATCCTGGAGGACCGCTTCGCGTACCTCACGAAGTTCTGCGAGGCGTTCTTCAACTGGGACGAGAACGGAATCAGCAACGGCGGCACGCTGGTGAGCGAGGAGGCGTTCCGGGCGCACTGGGAGATCGGCGCGCGGGGCTCCGCGAAGGGCACCCACGACTGCGTCGCCGCCTGGCTGACCGACTTCCGTCCCGACCTGCCGCGCATCGACGTGCCGGTGCTCATCGTGCAGGGCGACCAGGACCGCGTCCTGCCCTACGCGGCGACGGGCGGGCGCCTGCAGCCGATGCTGCCCGACGCCCGCCTCGTCACGCTGAAGGGTGCCCCGCACGGCATTCCGTGGACCCACCCGCGGGAGGTGGCGGCGGCGACCATGGAGTTCATCGACGCCGCCGCCGTGTCGCACGCCTGAGGGGCCGTGCCGGGCCTTACCGAAGGGCCCGGCACGGCCCGGTCATCAGCAGGCGCCCTGGTCCTCCCAGACGCCCCACTGGCCGGTGGTCGTCGGGTTCTCACCCTGCGTCCACCACTTCGCGCGGTACTTGCGGCCGCTGTACTGCACGACCGCGTTGCCGCTGTACGCCGTGCCCGCGTTCCAGACCGGCAGCCCCGCGCACCCGGTGCCCGTGGACGTGCTCGGCGACGTGCTCGGGCTCCTGCTGGGCGACGTGCTGGTGCTGGGCGACGTGCTCGGGCTCTTGCTCACCGACGCGGACGCCGACGGCGACGGGGACGTGCCGGAGCAGACGCCCTGGTCGACCCAGACCGCGTTGGTGCCCGGGGTGTCACCCTGCGTCCACCACTGCGCCTTCCACGTGTGGCCGTTGTGCGACACCAGGTTCCCGCCGGTGTACACCGTGCCCGCCACCCACGCCGGCGCCGTGCAGGTGCCGGTCGACGGGTTGCCCGAGACGGTGGGGGAGACGGTCGGCGCGGTGCCGCCGCGGCCGTAGTCGGCGGCGAGCGCGTAGGTCTGGCCGCCGATGGTGAGCGTGAAGTTCGACGGACCGGAGATCGGCAGCTGGTAGTTGAGCGTCACCTCGGCGTACGAGCCCGCCGCGATCGCCGGCACGTTGAGCCGCACCCGGTGGAAGTCGCCCTTGAGGCCGCCGACGTTGCTGCCGGTGTGGCCGGTCGACACGGTGGTCAGCGCCCAGCCGGACTGCTGGCCGAGGTTGCCCGGCGCGGTGGTCGGGTAGTCGAACTCCAGCTGCGAGCCGGCCGGGATCGGCGCCCCGGTGTTGTTGATCAGCCGCAGCTCCGGGTTGATCGGGTAGTTGTTGTCACCCAGCGCGAACCCGCCCATCTGCACGCCGACGTTGAGCGTCTGCGTCGGCAGCGTGATGTTGGCCTTCTTCGCGCCGTACGGGGCGGCGGTCTTGAACTTGTCGTAGAGCAGGTTCGTCAGCGTGTTGCCGATGTAGTACTCGTTGCGGCCCGCGTCCCACGCGTAGTCGCCGGCGAGCTCCCAGATCATGACGCCGCCGATGCCCTTGTTCACGACGTAGTCGGCCTTGACCCCGAGCGACTGGTCGTCCTCCGTGGACAGGAAGACGCCCTTCTGCGCGTTCCACAGCCACGGCGCGACGAGGGCGCTGGAGTAGTTGCGGGTGTACGTGCCGGTGATGCGGTCCTCCGGGTCGGTGGCCGGGGTCAGCCCGTAGGCCTCCAGGTAGTCACCGGCCCGCCCCTCCTGCAGGTTCTTCGCGTGCCACATCGGGTTGGCGCCGGCCGGGACCTCGGCGTTGAGCTCCTCGTCGTGCCACAGGTTGTCGATGCCGACCGCGCCGTTGCCGCACGGGGTCGTCGATCCGATGGCCCCGCCGGTGCCCGCCGGGCACTTCGTCTGGTCGGGCAGCGCCGCCCGGCCCCACAGGCCGTTGGTGCCGCCGGTGACGCCGCGCCAGCCCCGGGTGTAGTACGGGACGCCGATGTTGATCCGGCCGGACTGCATGGCGCCGCGGAAGTAGTGGTACGCCCAGTCGGTGTTCAGGTACCCGATGTTCTGGTACGCCCCGTACACGCCGCCCTGGGACAGTTCGGCGTCGTCGCCGTTGTCGTACAGCGCCGCGTTCGGGCCGACGAAGTGGTTCCACGAGCCGTGCAGGTCGTACGACATGATGTTGACGTAGTCGAGGTACTGCAGCGCCTGGTAGGACTCCAGGCCGCGCAGCAGCCAGCCGGAGGCGGGCGCGGCGACGGTCACCATGTAGTACTTGCCGTCCGCGGCGGCGGCCGCGTCGAGCTTCTCCCGCAGCGTCTTCATGAGCACGTGGTAGGAGGCGTTGAGCCCGGCCCGCTTCGCGTCCGCCTGCGCGAAGTCGAGCGGGTTGCCGGCCTTCGCGTTGGACGTCGGGTACTCGTAGTCGATGTCGACGCCGTCGAAGCCGTACGTGCGCAGGAACGTCACCACCGAGTCGGCGAAGGTGTTGATGCCGGCGGTGTTGATGCTGTTGTCGGCGTTGGTCGTCATCCGGTAGAAGCCGCCGGAGTCGACCCGGTCGCCGTTGTCGTTGAAGAACCCGCCGGTCTCGGCCCACCCGCCGACGCTGATCAGCGTCTTGACCGCCGGGTGCTGCTTCTTGAACTTGTTGAGCAGGTTGAAGTGGCCGGTGTACGAGTAGGCCGGGTCCATCTCCGCGCCGGCGGTGCCGGGCCACGTCATGTTCGTGGCCGCGTTGTTCGCCGCCGTCGGCGTGCCGACCGAGATCTTGTTGGCGCCGTCGACGTGCGCGAACGCGTAGTTGATGTGGGTGACCTTGTCCCACGGGATGTTGCTGGCCAGGTACGCGGGCGCGCCGTTCTTGCCGGTCCGCCAGCTGGTGAAGTAGCCGATGATCCGCCGGCCGTGGTCGGCGCCCAGGTTCTCCCGGCCGTTGGTGTCGTACACCTTGCAGTACGGCACGGTGACGCCCGGGGTCGGGTAGAGCCCGTCCGGGCGGCAGGCCGCGTGGTCGACCTCCGCGTTGGCGGTGGTCACGAAGAACGCCGCGGAAGCGGCCACGAGGGCTGCCGTCGCGGCGGACAAGAGGTGCAGAGTGCGTCGTCGCATAGAACCCTCCGCCAACCGTTAATAAAGTTAACAGTAAAGTGTCCTAGATGTATAACGGCATCGACGGGGGTGCGCAAGAGTCAGCCTTAGTGGAGCCTTAGTACGCGACTTATTTCTTGGATCGCGCGGCTCAATGCCGGATCGCGGTGTAGGGCGTGCGCGTCTCAGTGCCGGATCGCGGTGTAGGGCGTGCGCGGCTCAGTGCTGGATCGCGGCGTACAGGTTGCGCATCGCGAGGACCGAGGACCGGACTTCCTGGAGCAGCTCGGTGGTCGCCAGGGGGCGCCCCCACTCGGCCGTCGCGAGGTCGTCCATGCCGATGGTCTCGATGCCGCAGCCGTACGTGAGGCCGAGCAGCCGGACCGCGTCGCAGTGCTGGTGCCGCACGTAGGGGTCGTTGGTCACCAGCAGCACCCGGTCCTGTGGCGCGGGCCTGGTGACGTGCTCGGCCCAGCCGAGCAGGGTGCACGCGGTGCTGGCGCGCAGCGGCAACCGGGTCGACGCGGCCGCGAGGACGTGGATGTCGCCGCCCGGCCACGTCTGATGCCACCAGCCGTCGCCGGCCTCGGTCTTCGCGGGCTGCGGCAGGTCGAGGAACCGGCGCAGCGCGGCCGTCATCATGTCGGCCTCGGTCTCCAGCTCGCCGAGGCCGAGGCGGATGCCTTCGCGGTGCTCCCGGTCGTCGCGGTGCCGCAGGCTGCCCAGCCCGGCGACGGTCCCGGCCGCCGTGCCGCTCCGGAGAAGCCTCGCCGTGAAGTCGACGCGGCCGAGGGTGACCCGGATGCCGCCACCGAGAATGACGACGTGGTCGTAGCGTCCGTGCGTGGGGCGTTGCCGGCCGCCGTTGCCGAGCGCGTGGATGAGCTCGCGGATCCGCCCGTCGTCCGCGCCGTAGCCGACGCGCGCGGTGTCGAACCGCTCCTTCGTCCCGGCCCTGAAGTCCCAGACCTTCGAGAAGTCCGCGACGTGGTCCAGCGTCTCCCGCGCCGGCGCGGCGGGCACCTCGCCACCGAACCTGGCCACGAGCTCGCGCATCTGGGGCGAGGTGACCCAGCCCTCGATCGCAGCGGACGGATCCGTCCCGCCGGACTCGCACGGTGGCAGCGGGAACGGTTCCATGTCGGCGAAGCCTACCCTCTCCAAAGTGGACGGTCGGGAGCATGACGCGATGATCGACTGCGAGATACCGTGTCGATACGCTCACGCCCCGGAGGTGGCCCCGCATGACGACCGCAGCACTTGCCCGCGGCGCGAACACCGCGATCGACGAGACCGCGGTCACGGCCCTCGTGGCCTGGCGGGCCGGCGCGACCGTCGACGCGTGCGCGCTGCTGGTGGGCGAGGGCGGCAAGGTGCGCGGCGACGCCGACTTCGTCTTCTACAACCAGCCGCGGGACGCCACCGGCGCGGTCTCGCTGAGCACCGACGGACCCCGGGGGGCGACCCTGTCCGTCGATCTGGCCCGGGTCCCGGCGGACGTGGCGAGCGTCGTCATCGCCGGGTCGATGGACGAGGGCACGTTCGACACGGTGCCGGGCCTGGAGGTCACCGTGAAGGGCCGGCGGGGGCAGGTCGTCGCGCGCTTCCCAGTCCGCGACGTGGAGCCGGTCACCGCGATGGTCTTCGGCGAGTTCTACCGGCGGCAGGGCAAGTGGAAGTTCCGCGCCGTCGGGCAGGGCTGGTCCTCCGGCCTGGAAGGCCTGGCGACCGACTACGGCGTCTCGGTCGACCCTTCCCCTGCGGAGCCGGACCCCGTGCCGCTCCCGGTCGACCGCCCACGCCCCGACTGGTACGTCGCACCCGGCGACCCTTCGCTGCTGCGCTGGTGGAACGGCACCGAATGGACCATGCAGACGGTGCCGCTCATCCACGACACGCCCGCGGTCTGCGGCCGGTGCGGCGGGCCGAAGTACCGCAGCTACGCCGGCGTGCCGGCCACCTGCCGCCGGTGCGAGCCGGAGATCGCGAACGTGCTCAACGTGTGGCGGGCCCGGGCGACCCGGGTCCTCGCCTCGACCGGTACGTCGGAGCCCGCCTGGTCGGAACTGTGGGCCGAGCTGCGCTACCACCGGGTGCGCGAGGACGCCGGCCGGGAGGCGCTGCGGCCCGTCGCCCTGCACCACCTGCACCAGCTGCTGACGTTCGCGTTCGCCGACGCGGTCATCGAGCAGCACGAGATGGACGCGTTCGACGACGCGGTCCGCGCGCTCGGCGTCGTCGACCCCGCGATCAGCCAGATGCGCCGCCGGCTGCGGCGCGGCCTGGAGCTCGGGCTGATCAGCGGCGGCGACGTGCCCCGGGTCGCCTCCAGCACCCTGCAGCTCGACGCGGAGGAGATCCTGCACCTGGAGGTGCCGGCGACGCGGGTACGGCAGCTGGCCAGCGGCCCGAAGCGCGACAGCGGCCGGCTGATCGTCACCAACACCAAGCTGCGCTTCGTCGGCGCCAGCGCCGGCTCCGACCTCGCCTGGGCGAAGGTCATCGAGGCACGCCCCGAGTACGGGACCGTCGTCGTCGCCGCGACCACCTCCCGGGGCGGCGGCACGTACGAGGTCGGCGACCCCGAGTACGTGGCCGCCGTGCTCACCGGCGTGCTTCGCGTGGCGAAACGCACCGCTGTGGCGCCGGCGCAGCGCGACTCCCGCTCCGTGCCGCCGGCGGTCCGGGCCGAGGTGTGGCGCCGCGACGGCGGCGCGTGCGTGGAGTGCCAGGCCACCGAGTACCTCGAGTTCGACCACGTCATCCCGTGGAGCCGCGGCGGCGCGACCAGCGTCGGCAACCTGCAGCTGCTGTGCCGCCGCTGCAACCTCGCCAAGGGCGCCCGGATCTGAACTTCTCCGGACTTCGAGGCCGCTTACAGGGCTTCGAGGCCGCGTACTGGACTTCGAGACCGCTTACTGGACTTCGAGGCCGCTTACTGGGCTTCGAGGCCGCTGGTCTGGACTTCGAGGCTCAGCCAGGTCGCCAGGTCTTCGATCTCCTTGCCGACCGCTGCCCTCGTCTCCGCGTCGAACGGCTCGTCCTCGTGGACCGCGTTGACCCGCAGCACCCGCTGCTTGCGGTCCGCGGTGGCGTCGAGCTTGCCGACGAGCCGGTCACCGGCCAGGATCGGCAGCGCGTAGTAGCCCCAGCGCCGCTTCGCCGCCGGCTTGTACATCTCCAGGCCGTAGTCGAAGCCGAACAGCTCCAGGGCCCGCTTCCGGTCGTGGATGAGCCGGTCGAACGGCGACAGCAGCGCGGCCCTGCCCTCGAAAGGCTCGCCCAGGCGCTCCAGTTGCGCCGGGTCGACCCGCCAGGTGCCCTTGACCCCCTCGACCACGGCCGGCTCGCCGACGTCGCCGACGCCCCACGGCTCGATCGGCACCTCGGTCGTCTTCGCCCGCGCGATGCCCAGCGCCCGCAGCCGCCGTTCGCTTCGCAGCCGGGGAGCCTCCTCCGCCGGCACCGGCGGGCCGTCCGGGTACACCCGCTCGGCCAGGTCCCACAGCCGGTCCCGCCCCTGCCGCCCCGCGACCGCCACCTCACCGCACGCCGCCATCAGGTCGAGCAGCCGGATGACGTTCTGGTCGTTGGTCCAGCCCGTCGACGCCCACGGCACCGCGCACGTGTCGGGGATGGCCCGCGACGGCAGCGGCCCCTCCGCCGTCAGCCTGGCGAGGATGTCCTTCCGGCACGCTTCGTTGGCCCGCATCCACTCCGGGTGCCGCCGGTACTTGAACGCCCCGGGCTCGTCGTCGCGGCGCAGCGCCATCTCCGCCCGGTACAGTGCCAGGTCCTCCGCCGGCCGGACCGTCGCCGCCAGCTCGATCAGCTCCCGCCGCCGCAGCGCCCCGACGAGATCCGCGGGCGCGTACGCCGGTCCGAGCCTGCTCCACGCCACGAGGTCGGCGGTCGGCGCGATGGCGGCGGTAGGGTCGATCTGCAGCAGCGTCAGGTGCCGCACCAGTTCGAGCAGCCCCACCGGCCGCTCCCGGTCCAGCAACTGCGCCCTCACAGCGATTCGCCGCGCGTCAACAATCGAGATCCGGTGCGTCGTCACCCTGCGAGGCTAGCCGCTCGATCGTTGGCGGCCGCTGCCCGTGTACCGCTCGATCGTTGGCGGCCGCTGCCCCCGTGCACCGCTCGATCTCGGGTGGCCGCCGCCCCCGTGGCACGGTGAGCGGACGTCAGCTCCGACCACAGGGGGCCGCAGGTGAGCCTGAGCATCACGATGGCCAGGCCGGCCGCCGACGGCACGCTCACCTTCCGCGACGTGCCGGACGGCGTCAACGACAGCGCCGTCGGCGAGGGCACCCGCCGCCGGCGGCACTCGTCACAGATCGTGCGCGACCTCGGCGCGGTCTACCTGCCCCGCCTCGCCGACGACTGGCTCGTCGTCCCGCCGGAGGAGACCGTCGCCTTCCTGCGCGAGTGCGCACTGGTGCTCGCCGAGCTGCCCGCCGTCACCGCCGCCACCCGCCGCACCCCATTACGAGGCCGACGAGCTCTACATCACTACGAGGCCGACGAGTCCTACATCGAACGTTGCCTGATGACCATCATGCACGTCACCCACCTGGCCCGCTGCGCCGACTCCGGGATCGTCATCTGGTGACCGCCACAACCTGCTGACCGCCACCGTCCGCCCGCCGCCAGTGTCCTGCTGACCGCCACCGTCCGCCCGACGCCAGTGTCCTGGTAACCGCCACCGCCCGGCGATTGCCACCGCCCGGCGATTGCCACCGCCCGGCGATTGCCACCGCCCGGCGATTGCCACCGCCCGGCGATTGCCACCGCCCGACGCCAGTGTCCTGGTAACCGCCACCGCCCGGCGATTGCCACCGCCCGGCGATTGCCATCGCCCGGTGGACGCATTGTCGGGGTGGGCACCGCCTGACGCGCGCACGCTGCCTGGTGACCGTCGTCGCCTGGCGAACGCACGCCGCCGGGTGGGTGCCTCTGCCGGGGCACCGGTCCGGCGTGTTGAGGCGAGGAGCTGGTCGAGTCCGGTGCGCCGTGGACCGCTTGCAAGCAACCTTACCCCAGCGACGGAAATTGATCTCCGGAGTCGTTGCTGTCCGTAGTCTACGCAGTTCCGCGGGGTTCTCGGGGGCTTGCGGAGGGTGAGGGGACCGGCACGGCAGGTGGTGGCGTGCCGGTCCCGGCGGTGGTCAGCGCTTCATGCCGTGCTCGATCGCCTCGATGATGCGGGGGCGCAGCTCAGCGGCGCTGATGATGGCGTCCACGGAGCCGACGGTGACGGCGCGCTGGATGTTGTGCACGCGGTCGAACTCGGCGGCCACCTCGCCCAGCTTCTCGGCGCGGACCGCTGAGTGCACCTCGGCGAGCTGCGCGTTGAGCGCCGCCCGCTCCGCGCCGGACGCGGCGCTGACCCGGGCCTGGAGGTCGGTGACCCGCGGGTCGGTGGCGGTGCGGTTGTTGACCTCGCCCGTGAAGACCACCGCGGCGGCCGGGGCGCCGCCCAGTACGGACGCGAACGAACCTTCGAGGGCGAGCACCGTCATGTTCGGGTTGAGGGCCTTGGAGAAGACGACGAACGCGCCGCCGTGGTAGCGGGAGATGACGCAGAAGACGATCGGGCCGTCGAAGTTGACGATCGCGCGGCCGATCTCGGCGCCGTACTCCAGCTGCAGCTTGCGCATCGACTCGGGGGAGCCGTCGAAGCCGGACAGGTTGGCCAGGACGACGAGGGGGCGGTTGCCGGAGGCGGCGTTGATCGCGCGGGCGGTCTTCTTCGACGAGCGGGGGAAGAGCGTGCCGGCGGTGTACGTGTCGGGGCCGTCGGTGGGCGGGAAGCCACGCCGCGGCACGGAGCGGGACTCGATGCCGATGAGGCAGACGGGCCAGCCGCCGATGTGCACGTCCTGCACGGCGGACGTGTCCGCGTCGGCCATGCCGGCCCAGCGCTCCAGGACCGGGTGGTCCTGGTCGGACACGGCCCGCATGACGGTCCGGATGTCGAACGGCTTCTTGCGGTCGGGGTTGTGCGCGGCCGAGAAGATCTGCCCGACGGTGGTGAAGTCGCTGCCCGCGACATTGTGCGGGAAGTCCGAAATGTCCCGACCAGAATCATCCGCAGTCACGGCGCGACGCGGGCCGGACTCGCCCGGCACCACGTACGTGTGGTCGTAGTGCGCCATGAGGATGTCCCGGGCGGCGGGCAGGTGCGGCGCCCAGTACTGCGCCTGGCCGTTGGGGCCCATGACCCGGTCGTAGCCGCCGATGCCGTAGTTGTCCTCGGCGGAGACGCCGCCGGAGAAGTCCAGCGACTGCTTGCCGGTGAGGACCATCGCCGAGTCGGGGGTCATGACGAGGATGCCCTTGGTGTGCATGAGCATCGTCGCCTCGGCGTTCCAGTACGGCTGGGCGCCGACGTTGATCCCGGCGACCACGATGTTGATCTCGCCGCCGGCCTGGGTGAACGTGACGATCCGCTTGAGGGCGGCGGCGACCCAGTCCATGTTCTCGGTGCCGGAGCTCATCGAGATCTTCGCGCCGGCGGACAGCGCGAACCACTCCAGGGGCACCTGCATCGAAGCGGCGAGGTCGAGCGCGGCGATCACGCGGGAGCACTCGGGCTCGGCGAGGGCGCCGAGCGCCTTGGTCGGGTCGCCGAGGAGCACGACGCGGGTGACGCCCTCGGGGTGCCGCTCCGTCGGCGTGGTGACGACCCCGCAGACGAGCGCCGCGGTGTTGCGTCCCTTCGGCCGGTCGACCGGCACCAGGGCACCGTCGACGAGGTCGTGCTCGACGAAGGTGCCGAGGAGCGAGGTCAGCTCGTACGGGTAGACGTTGCCGCGCCTGGCCGCCCGGAGGACCTTCTGGCGGTAGTCGTCCAGGGGCTGCAGCGGCTCGGTCGACGGCTTGTCGACGGACACCTGCACGCCGTGGCCGTGGTTGAGCGTGATGCGGACCGCGACCTCGCTGAGGTCGCCCGCCGACGTGCGCTGGCGGGCGATGAACTGCACCTCCTCGAGGCCGGCGCCGGCCGACGTCGGCAGGATGCGCTGGACGAGCGCGTTGAGCTCGTCGCCGGTCAGCTCGGTCGACGGCCACACGTACATGAGGATCCGGTTGGTGTCGAACCGCTTGTTCTGCGGGCGCTGCGCCTGGATGTTGCGGATCGCGTCGAGCCCCGCGGTGATCGCGTCCTCGACGGCGGGCAGCGCGACCAGGCGGCCGTCGGCCTCACGCAGCGGCGTCAGGTCGCGGACCTGGCCCATCGCGATGAGCCGCTCGTCGGCCGGGTTGCTGCGCGCGACCGCCTTGAACAGGTAGATCTCCTCGTCCGTGGACGGCAGGCGGGTGAGGTCGAACTCCCGCAGCCGGTGCAGCTGCAGCCGCTGCGCGATCTGCGGGTGCAGTCCACGGATGAGCCGGTCTTCTTCGAAGAGGCCAGGACCGGGGCGGAAGGTGAAGTGGTGGTGCATGACGGCGCCGCTGGTGCCGGCGACGGTGGTGGTGATGCGCCGCACCCCGTTCGGCAGCGGCTGCTCCGCCAGCAGTTGCTGCAGCTGTACCGCCATCGCGTCGGCGTCCGGCTGGCCCTCCCAGGTGACGTACAGGTCGGCGACGAGCCCGTGCTCGGCGACGTCCGCGGCGAGCTCACCGACGGCGGCGACGGCACGCGGCAGGGCGGCGATGTCGACGGCGGTGGTGACGACCCGGACGGTGCCGGACGCGTCGGTGCGTTCCGCGGTCACGAACCGGCAGCCGCCCGCCTCGCGCACGGTGACGCCGGACAGCGCCCGGTTGCCGTAGTACCGGCGGGTGAGCACCTCCAGCAGCGCGGTGTGGTCGCGGCCGGGGCGCCCGATCCGCTGGCCGATGAGCCGCACGAGCGGCTCGGCGCTGGCGACCATCGCCTGGATCCGCTCGGCGCGGTCGGGCGCGTCGGGGTTGCGGTCGAGGTGCTGCAGGTCGGCGCGGACCGCGGCGTAGACCTTGGCCCGGTTGCGGCGCAGCAGCGGCTGGGCGAACCAGCGGAAGACGACGCCGCGGGCGAGGTCCGACACGGCGGGGAAGCGCACCTGGGTGGCCTCGACGAGGTGTTCGAGGGCCAGGCCCGCCCGCTCGTTCATCGACTCCACCGGCGGCGGGCCGGCCAGCCACTGGCGCAGCAGCTCCGACACGACGGCGACGTCGGTGGACATCCGCTGCTGGGCGAGGAAGATGCGGAAGACCGCGGACTCCAGCTCCGGGGTGCGGTCCAGCTCGGTGACGCCGTAGTGGCCGAGCGCCTTGCGCAGCTTGGCCTGGAACCCGTCGGGGAGGCCGGCCCGGTCGACGTCGAGGCTCTGCAGGTAGCTGTGGAAGTACTCGCGCGGGCTGTGCACGGGGCTGCCCGGCTCGTCCTCGAACTCGCCGCCGGGCTTGTTGCGGCTGAGCTCCGACAGGTCGGCGAACGTGGTCAGCAGGTCGATCTCGCCCTGCAGCGGCCGGCCGCCCAGCTCGGCGCGGGCGGCGAGGTAGCCGGTCAGCAGCCGCCGCCCGTCCTGCGGGTCGACGTCGAAGCCGAGCAGCAGGCTGCACAGGTCCTGCAGGCCGCGCTCGACCCGCTCGGCGGCGCTCACGCCGTCCCGCTCCGGCGGCAGGTCGATGTCCACCGTCTCGGCCTCGACGACCTCGGCGGAGGCGCCGTCGGCGAGGGGCTCCAGGCGCATCAGCGGCGCGCCGGTCTCCACCTGGCTGCCGACGGACACGGGGCATTCGCGGACCCGGGCGCGGAACGGCGCGCGCAGCACCGTCTCCATCTTCATGCTCTCCAGCACGAGGATCGGCGCGCCGGCCTCGACCTCGTCGCCGACCGCCAGGGGGGTCGCGACGACGAGCGCGGGCGCGGGGGAGCGCACGACGCCGCCCTCGTCGCGGCTGATGCGGTGGGTGGTGCCGTCGACCTCGACGAGGTGGATCGGGCCGTGGGTGGCGGTGACGAGCCGGAACCGGTGCCCGTTGACGACGATCCGGCCGCTGTGGGCGTCGAAGCGCTCGATCTCGACGTCGACGGGGTGCACGTCGCCGCCGCCGGAGACGCCGACCCGGTAGCGCTTCTGGCCCACGCGGGCGACGCTCACCCGGTACCCGACGCCGCGCAGCTTCAGGTCGAGGGGGCGGCCGGTCTCGTGCTGGACCTGGGGGCGCCCGCCGTGCGCGGTGGACAGCAGCCGGTGCCGGCTGATCTCCTCCTCGTCCTGGTAGGCCTCGATCGCGGCGGCGGCGAGGGCGACCGCGGAGTGGCGGTGGCTGACGAGCCGGCCCTCGGCGCGGACCCGGTCGATCCAGCCGGTGTCGGCGCTGGCGTCGATGACCTCGGGCTGGTCGAGCAGGTCGAGCACGAAGCTCTTGTTGGTGGTGCCGCCCTCGATGATGACGGTCGTCTCGGCCATGGCGCGGCGCAGGCGGCCGAGGGCCTCGTCGCGGTCCCGGCCGTACGCGATGATCTTCGCGATCATGGAGTCGAAGTCGGCGGGGATCGTGTCGCCCTCGCTGACGCCGGTGTCGACGCGGATGCCGGGGCCGGCGGGCAGGACCAGCCGGGCGATGCGGCCGGGTGACGGCGCGAAGTCGCGGTCGGGGTCCTCGGCGTTGAGCCGGGCCTCGACGGCGTGGCCGGCCTCGGCGGGCTTCGGTCCTTCCAGGCGCCCGCCGCCGGCGACGTGCAGCTGCAGCTTGACCAGGTCGGTGCCGGTGGTGATCTCGGTGATCGGATGCTCGACCTGCAGGCGGGTGTTGACCTCGAGGAACGCGAACAGCCGCTCACCCGGGTGGTAGAGGAACTCGACGGTGCAGGCGCCGCGGTACCCGACGCTGACGGCGAGCCGCTCCGCGGAGGCCTTGAGGTCGGCGGCCTGTTCCTGCGAGAGGACCGGTGACGCGGACTCCTCGATGATCTTCTGGTTGCGCCGCTGCACGGAGCAGTCGCGCACGCCGAGCGCCCACGCGGTGCCCTGCCCGTCGGCGATGACCTGGACCTCGACGTGCCGGGCGCCGGTGACGAGGCGCTCCAGGAAGACCACACCGGAGCCGAACGCGCGCAGCGCCTCCTGGCTGGTCCGCTCGTAGGCGTCGGTCAGGTCCTCGGCCGAGGTGACCTTGCGGATGCCGCGCCCGCCGCCGCCGGCGGTCGCCTTGAGCATCAGCGGGTAGCCGATCCGCTCACCCGCGCGCAGCGCCTCGTCCAGGGTGGACACCGCGCCGCGGCTCCACGGCGCGACCGGCACCCCCACCTCCTCGGCGACCAGCTTCGAGCCGATCTTGTCGCCGAGCTTGCGCATCGCCTCCGCGCTCGGGCCGACGAACGTCACCCCGAGCTTCTCGCACAGCTCCGCGAACGCGGGGTCCTCGGCGACGAAGCCCCAGCCGACCCAGGCGGCGTCGGCCCGGGTCTCGACCAGCGCCCGTTCGAGGACGGCGTGGTCCAGGTACGGCCGGGCGGAGGCGGGGCCCAGCGGGTAGGCGACGTCGGCCTCCCGCACGAACGTCGCGGCGCGGTCGGCGTCGGTGTAGAGGGCGATCGTCTCGATCCGCTCCCCGGTTTCGGCCGAAAGGTCCCGGACCGCGTGGATGAGCCGCATCGCGGCCTCACCACGGTTGACGATGGCGACACGACTGAACACCGGTTGAGCCTCCCAATTGCCCCACACGCAGCAGGCGACGTCCGGGTCCCGGAGCGCCGCCTGCACCTTGATACACCCTGCGTGATTACCGCCGAGTACGCCACTGTGCCGCACGACGCATCCCACACCCCTCGCGTTGTAAGAATCCTACAAAAGACATCCGGGTCGACGCTCGGGTGGACAGTGACCGGCATCACCCAACAATCACCTTGCGTACCCATCTTGTTCATCTCCGATGCTGCGCACTTGCGCTGGAACCCTGCGCGGCGTATCGAAGACGCCATGCGGCGTGCGTGGGCGAACGTCATCGGTGCGCTCGTGCTCCTCGGCATTCCTGCCGTCCTGGCCGCCCGGTGGCAGGGCCTGGTCGAACGGCACCCGCTCGCGGCGTTTCTGCTCGCTCTGGGCTGGGCCGCGGTGCTGGCCGTGGCGGCACTGCTCGGCCGGGCGCTCGCCCAGCCGCTGCAGCGCCGGCTCGAGGCGCTCGGGGAGGCGCTCGACCGGGCATTCGGGCGTGGCCTGTCCGGCTACCAGCGGGAGTACCGCCGGTGGGTGATGTCGTCGATGCGCTACATGGACTCCAAGGGACTGGCGACGGTCGGCGAGTTCACCCCGGAGCTCGACGAGGTGTTCGTCGACGTCAGCCTCGCCCCGCGGACCCCGCAGGACATTCCCGCCGGCCTCCTCGCCGACGGACCTGGCGAGGCTCCGCTGACCGGCACGCCCCGCATGTCCATCTGGGGGTTCATCGACGGCGACGGCGCGACCGTGCTCGCGGTGATCGGCGGTCCGGGCAGCGGCAAGACGACGCTGCTGCGGCACGTCGCGCTGCGGGTGGCGCAGGCGGCCGCCGCCAGCAGGCCCGTGCCGGTCCTGCTGGAGCTGCGCGACCACGCCGAGCGGATCGCCGCCGACGCTCGGCTGACGCTGCCGGAACTGGTCCGCGGGTCGGTGCCCGCGGAGATCGTCGAGCCGCCCGGGTGGTGGGAGCATCGGCTCGGTCGCGGCTCGTGTGTGATTCTGCTCGACGGGTTGGACGAGGTGCCGCGTACCACCGACCGGGCGCGGGTGGTGGCGTGGGTGAACCATCAGATCGCGATCTACCCGGACAACGTCTTCGTCATCACGTCCCGGCCGCACGGCTACCGCTCCGTGGTGATCGACGCGGCGCAGGTGCTGCACGTCCGGCCGTTCACCTACGAGCAGGTGACCCGGTTCCTGCAGGGCTGGTATCTGGCGACGGAGCGACGGGCCACCGCCGAGGACGGCCCCGACACCCGGCTGCGGGCGCGACAGGCGGCCAAGGACCTGCTGGACAGGCTGGCGTCGGCGCCCGCGCTGCATGACCTGACCACCAACCCGCTGCTGCTGACCATGATCGCCAACGTGCACCGGTACCGGGGGTCGCTGCCGGGCAGCCGGGTCGACCTGTACGGCGAGGTGTGCCAGGTGATGCTGTGGCGCCGCCAGGAGGCGAAGCGCCAGCCGCTGGAGCTCGCCGGCCCGCGCAAGGAACGGCTGCTGGCCCTCCTGGCGTTCGAGATGATGCGCCAGCAGCGCCGCAACCTGCCGATGGACGAAGTGCTGGCGATCGTGCGCGCGCCGCTCGCCCGGATGAGCACGACGCTCGAACCGGACGGCTTCCTCGCCGACGTGGGGTCCAACGGCCTGCTCGTCGAGCGGGAGCGGGACACGTACGCCTTCGCGCACCTGACGTTCCAGGAGTATCTGGCGTCCCGGCACATTCTGTACAACAACCTCGATGACGTGCTCGTGGCCAACGTCGACGACCCGTGGTGGCTGGAAACGACCCTGCTGCGTATGGCCGGCTCCAATGCCGACCGGATCGCCCAGGCGTGCCTGGCGTCCGGGACGACGGCGGCGCTGTCGCTGGCGTTCGCATGCGCTGAGACCAGCGCGGAGATCACCGCCGAGCTCCGGGGCCAACTGGACGCGGTCGTGTCCTCCGCGTTCGCTCCGGACGCGTCCGCCGACCGGAGGCAGCTCGTCGCCTCGGTGCTCGTCGCCCGCTACCTGCACGGCTTCGTCGCGATCGAGGACGGCGGCCGGATCTGTGTCCGTCCCGTGCCGGGCAGCCTGTACCTGCTGTTCCTGCGGGACACGCAGGCGCCGGACCCCGACGGTCTGTGCATCGCCAACGCCTCGGCGCCGCTGCCGGTGACGGGGGTGTGGGCCAGCGACGCGGCGCTGTTCGTCGGTTGGGTGAACGGGCTCGCCACGGCCGAGGGAGGGTCGCAGTACCGGCTGCCGACGATGGCGGAGCTGGACCAGTTGCTGGCGGGCGACGGCGCCGCGGCCCGGGCGCTGCGGCGGGACGTCCGGTGCGCCTGGGCGCTGCCGGAGCCGCAGGCCTCGGCGCCCGTGCGGTGGACCACGACCGAGCAGGATGCCCTGGACCAGGTGCGCGGCTCCGACGTGGAGGCCGCGGTGACCCTGCCGATCGACGGCACCGGCCTCGTGCCGCAACTGCTCTCGCTGTCGCTGCTGCTGTGCGTGAGCGCGGTCCGCCGCCTGCTCGACCGGGCGCTGCGGCCCGCCGCCGCCCGGCTCTCCCGGCTGCAGCAGCAGGTCGGGGCGCTACGGTCCGAGCCGTACCTCGAGGAGCCGACCGGCGCCGGCGACTTCCCGCTACGGGCGCGGGAGATCAACGACGCCAGGTCGCGGAACACGTCGCTGAGGCTCCAGCTCGAGCAGCAACTGGGGCTCGCGGGCGCCGTGGCGCAGGCGATCAGCACCGCCGAGGAGGCCGTCGACCGGCTCGTCGACCACCTCAGGAGCATCCAGTCGGGCTTCGTCCATGTCGTCGACGCCGCCCGGGAGCGTGCCGTCGCGCACGAGCTGGAGCGGCTGACCCGGCTGGCCGCCGACGTGGTGGCGGCCGTCACCGAGGCCGGCGACCTCGACCGGGTGCCGCGGCTGGTCGGCGAACGGGAGCGCACAGCGGAGCAGGCCACCCGGCTCCGGGATGCCGCGTCGGCGGCGCGGGAGTCCCGCTCGGCGGCGCAGCGCCTGCTCGCGGCCGTCGCCGGCGGCACCCGGGTGCCGTTGCACGACGCGCTGCACCGGGAGCGGATCGTGGCCGCATGCCGGTCCGTCGAGCAGCCCGCTTCGGTGCCGTCCGTGGACGCGTGGGAGGACACGCTGGTCGTGCTCCGCGACGCCGTCGGCTGGGCCTTCGCCCAGGCGGTCGACGCCGTGTGGGCGGGCATGGGCGACGGCACGGCGCCGCGACGATTCGCCCAGGGGCTCACCCGCTCCGCCGGCATAGCGCCGGAGGACGGGCTGGCCCTGGAGGTTGACGGGCTGGCCGCCACGGCCCGGGCGGTGGTCGCCGAATTCACCCGCATCCACCCGGCGGGCTCGTGGCAGCGAGCGTTCGCCGTCACCGTCGCGTCCGTTGCCATACCCGTGCTGACCAGGCGCGCTCCCGCCGACGGTGCGCGGACCGCGGAGTCGGTCGCGGTACTGCTCGCGCTCGCCGCCGATGCGGCCACCTCCGACCGGCGACAGCTCCGGGAGGAGACGCTGCGGATCGCCGCCGGGCTGACGCTGATGCGCCGGCGGGCGGCCGACCCGGAACGCCTCGAGCACCTGATCCTCGCCTACGGATAGCGTCGGCGGGACGAACGTCAGTGGTGCTCCCACAAGGTGGCGGAGGTCGGGGGTTCGAACTCCTCGAAGACCAGGAGGGTGCGGGTGCTCACCACGCCGGGCATGCCCTGGATGACGTCGAGGACGAGGCGGCGCAGGTCGGCGTTGTCCTTGGCGCGGACCAGGAGGATCACGTCGAACTCGCCGCCGACGAGGGCGATGTGCACGACGCCCGGCAGGGCGCGCAGGCGCTCGCCGACCACGCGCCACTCGGCCTGGCGCAGGTTGACCGTCACGTACGCCGACGTGCCCATGCCGGCGGCGACGTGGTCGACGTCGGCGTGGAAGCCGCGGATCACGCCGGTGTCGCGCAGGCGCTGGACGCGGGCGTAGGCGTTCGCGCGCGAGATGTGCAGCAGCTCGGCCAGGGTGCGCATCGACATCCGGCCGTCCCGGCTGAGCTCCACGAGGATGCGGCGGTCGATGTCGTCGAGCGGGGCGGCCACCTGTCTCGCCCACCTTCCTGAACGAGCCTTAGGGTTGGACGTCTGGCATCGTACGACGCCCTGAACACGAACATCTTCTCGGTTTGGTGCCGGAAGTGGAACGCGAATGGCGCGAGGCCCAGGATTACGGCATGACGCGTGACCCGAGTCACCTGCTGCCGGGCGACGAACCGGTCGCCCTCATCGACGCGCACGGCCGGGCCGTCACGAGCGGCCGGAAGATGCCCGAACCCAGCGAACTCGTCAAGGCGCTCGGCGCGCTGCTCACCGCGCGGCGGCTCAACGACCAGGCCTACGCGCTCGTGCGGCAGGGGCGGCTCGCCGTGTACCCGTCGTCGCACGGGCAGGAGGCGTGCCAGGTCGCCGCGGCGCAGGTCCTCGACGCCGGCGACTGGCTGTTCCCCACCTACCGGGACACGGTCGCCGCGGCCGTCAAGGGCGTCGACCCCGTCGAGGCGCTCAGCCTGCTCAAGGGCGACTGGCACTGCGGGTACGACCCGTACGAGCACAACGTCGCCCCGCACGCGACGCCCCTCGCAACCCAGCTGCCGCACGCGGTCGGCGTCGCGCACGCGGCCAGGCTCCGCGGTGAGCCGACCGTCGTCATGGCGATGTGCGGCGACGGCGGCACCAGCGAGGGCGACTTCCACGAGGCGCTCAACTTCGCCGCCGTGTTCCAGGCGCCGGTGGTCTTCTTCGTCCAGAACAACGGCTACGCCATCAGCGTCCCGCTGTCGCGGCAGACCGCCGCGCCGTCCCTGGCGCACAAGGGGATCGGCTACGGCGTCAAGGGTGAACGCGTCGACGGCAACGACATGGCCGCCCTGCTCGCCGTGCTCGGCGCCGCCGTCGAGCGGGCCCGGGCCGGCGGCGGGCCGCAGCTGGTCGAGGCGCACACGTACCGGATGCAGGCGCACACCAACGCCGACGACGCCACCCGCTACCGCGACGACGCCGAGGTCGCGGCGTGGGTCGCGCGCGACCCGATCACCCGGCTGCGCGCGTACCTGACCGGCCAGGGGCTGATCGACGACGCGCGGCTCGCCGAGTTCACCGCGGCGGCCGAGCGGGTCGCCGCGCACCTGCGCGACGGCATCAACCGCGACGTCGAGCCGGACCCCGCCGACCTGTTCGCCCACGTGTACGCGACCCCCACGCCCCAGCTGCGCGAGCAGGCGGCGCTGGTCGCGGACGAGCTGAGCCGCGAAGGAAGCCCCCGATGACCGTGACGCACGAGCCGACCACGCACGAGAAGCTGTCGATGGCGCAGGCGCTCAACCGGGCCCTGCGCGACGCGATGGAGGAAGACCCCACGGTGGTCGTCTTCGGCGAGGATGTCGGCGCGCTCGGCGGCGTCTTCCGGATCACCGACGGCATCACCGCCGACTTCGGCGAGGCGCGCTGCTTCGACACGCCCCTCGCGGAGTCCGGGATCGTCGGGATGGCCGTGGGGATGGCGATGAACGGGATGCGCCCCGTCGTCGAGATGCAGTTCGACGCGTTCGCCTACCCGGCGTTCGAGCAGATCGTCAGCCACGTCGCGAAGATGCGCAACCGCACCCGCGGGCGGGTGGCGCTGCCGATGGTCATCCGCGTCCCGTACGCGGGCGGCATCGGCGGCGTCGAGCACCACTGCGACTCGTCGGAGGCCTACTACGCCCACACCCCCGGGCTGCACGTGGTCGCGCCGTCGACACCGTCGGACGCCTACACGCTGCTGCGGGCGGCGATCGCGTCGCCGGACCCGGTCGTCTTCCTCGAGCCGAAGAAGCTCTACTGGAGCAAGGAGGAGGTCGAGCTGCCGTCCCTTGCGCCCGGCATCGGCACCGCCGTGGTCCGCCGCGACGGCACCGACGCGACCCTCATCGCCTATGGGCCCGCCGTCCCCGTCGCCCTCGAGGCCGCCGAGGTCGCCGCGCAGGAGGGGCGCAGCCTGCAGGTGGTCGACCTGCGCTCGATCGTGCCGTTCGACGACGAGACCGTGTGCGCGGCGGTGCGCTCCACCGGCCGGGCCGTGGTCGTCGCGGAGGCCGCCGGGTTCGCCGGGGTCTCCGCCGAGATCGTCGCCCGGGTCACGGAGCGCTGCTTCAACGCCCTGGCCGCGCCGATCCGCCGGGTCGCCGGGTTCGACATCCCGTACCCGCCGCCGAAGCTGGAGCACTTCCAGCTGCCCGGCGTGGACCGGGTCCTCGACGCCGTCGACGACCTGCAGTGGGAGCAGTGATGGCGACGTTCCTGCTGCCGGACCTCGGTGAAGGGCTCACCGAGGCGGAGATCGTGCGCTGGCTCGTCGCCGAGGGCGACACGGTGGCCGTCGACCAGAGCGTCGTCGAGGTGGAGACCGCGAAGGCCGTGGTGGAGGTGCCGTCGCCGTACGCGGGCCGGGTGGAGACCCTGCACGCCCAGCCCGGCGCCACGGTCCAGGTCGGCAAGCCGCTCATCTCGATCGCCGCCGTGCAGCGGGCACCCGCGAGCGTGGCGGCGGCCGCCAAGGAGGCCTACCGGGAGGAGGAGCGGGCCGGCTCCGGCAACGTCCTCATCGGCTACGGCACCAGCGGCGCCACGGGCACCACGACGGGCCGCAGCCGCCGCCCGCGCACCAACGTCCGCCCGTCCGCGCCCGCGTTCCCCGCCCCGGCGGCACGGGCGTTCCCCGCCCCAGGGGCACAGGCATTCCCCGCCCCAGGGGCACAGGCATTCCCCGCCCCAGGGGCTCCGAAGGTCCCCCTGGTCGTCTCGCCGCTGGTGCGCAACCTGGCCCGGGCCAAGGGTGTCGACCTGCGCACCGTGCAGGGGACCGGTGAGGGCGGCGTCATCACCCGCGCCGACGTGGAGCGCGCGACCACCGCGACGGACACAGCGGCGCCGGTACCGGGGGAGCGCCGGACCCCGCTGAACGGCTTCCGCCGGAGCGTGTCGGCGGCACTGAGCCGCAGCCGGGCGGAGATCCCCGAGGCGACCGTCTGGGTCGACGTCGACGCGACGAAGCTGTGGCAGCTGCGCGAGAGCGCCCCCGCCGGGCCCGGCCTGATCGCGTACGTCGCCCGGTTCGTGGTCGCGGCCCTGCGCGAGTACCCGGTGTTCAACGCCCGCCTCGACACCGAGCGGCAGGAGATCGTCGAGCTCGACCGGATCGACCTCGGCATCGCCGTGCAGGGCCCCCGCGGCCTCGTGGTGCCCGCCGTCATCGACGCCGGCGCGATGACGACCGCCCGGCTCGACCAGGAGATCCGCGCGGTCACGAGCAGGGCGCGCGAGGGCCGTTCGACGGCGCGGGAGCTGTCGGCGGGCACCTTCACGCTCAACAATTACGGCGCGTTCCGGGTCGACGGCAGCGCGGCCATCATCAACCACCCGCAGGTCGCGATCCTCGGCCTCGGCCGGGTCATCGACCGGCCGTGGGTGGTCGACGGCCAGCTGTGCGTCCGTAAGATCGCGCAGATGAGCTTCGTGTTCGACCACCGCGTGTGCGACGGCGGCACCGCCGCCGGGTTCATGCGCGGCGTCGCCGACGCCATCGAGGAGCCCGCCTCCGTCATCGCCAGGCTGTGACGGTCGTCCTGCTCGACGGGTCGCAAACCGGCGGCCCGTCCGCCGACGCCGCCCTCGGCCCGCGGCTCCTGCGGGACGGTGCCGACCGGGAGTACCTGCGGATCTTCTCGCCGGCACCGACGGCCGCGTTCAGCCGGCGCGACACCCTGCGCCCGGGCTGTCCGGATGCCGAGGAGGCGGTCCGCGCGGCCGGCTTCACCCCTGTGCTCCGCCCGCAGGGCGGCACCCTGGCGCTCTACCACGAGGGCAGCGTCGTCGTGGACCACGTGTGCCGCACCCCGGACGCGTCCCGTGACCCGGTCAGGCGGTTCCGGCGGTTCGCGGCCATGCACGCCGCCGTGCTCACCGGCCTCGGCGTCGACGCCCGGATCGGCGCCGTCCCCGGCGAGTACTGCCCCGGCGAGTACAGCATCAACGCCGGCGGCGCCGTCAAGGTCGTCGGCTCCGCGCAGCGGGTCACCCGGGACGGGTGGCTGTTCAGCACGGTCTTCCAGGTGACGGGCGCCGGCCGGCTCCGGGCACCGCTGACCGCCGCCTACGCCGCGCTCGGCTACGACTTCGACCCCGCCACCGTCGGCGCCCTCGAGACCGTGCCGGTCGAGGCGGTCACCGCGGCCCTGACGGACGCCTACAGCATGCTGCGGGCCTGACCGAGCGGCTGGAGCAGCTCGGTGAGGGCGGCCACGACGCCCGCCTCGACCTCGGCGCTCATCCGGGTCGTCGGCACCGACACGGAGATGGCGTCGGTCGCCGGTACCGTCAGCGGCACCGCCATCGCGAAGCACATGATGCCGTCCGCGTTCTCCTCGCGGTCGACGGCGTAGCCCGTCTCGCGGACCGTGGCGAGGGCCCGGAGCAGCGCGCCGCGGTCGGTGAGCGTGCGGGCGGTCAGCCGCTCCAGCGGCCAGCTGAGCATCGCGTCGACGGCGTCTTCCGGGTGCTGGGCCAGCAGCGCCTTGCCGAGGGCCGTCGCGTGCGCGGGCAGCCGGCGGCCGACGGCGCTGTAGAGGCGCAGGCGGTGGGTGGAGTCCCGCTTGGCGAGGTACACGATCTGGTCGCCGTCGATCCGGCCGAGGTGGACGGTCTCGCCGAGCCGGCGGGAAAGCTCGTCGAGGACCCCCGTCATCACCGCGACGCTGTCGTCGCCGTCGAGGTAGGCGGCGCCGACCTGCAGGGCGCGCATGCCGAGCCGGAAGCGGGTGCCGGTCTCGTCGGCGCGGACCCAGCCGCGGGCGGTCATGGTCCGCATGAGCCCGTGCAGGCTGCTCTTGGGGATGTCCAGCTCGCGGGCGAGGTCGACGAGCGTCCAGGCGCGCGGCTGATCCGCGAGGACCTCGAGCACGTCAAGGGTGCGCCCGGCTGACTTGACCGGCTGGAAGTCGTCCTGCACGGCGCCACTGTAGCGAACACGCCGCGCGTGCACTATGTTCACACTCGTGACTGACGTTCATAAGAGTGAACAGCTTGCCCTGGGGCGGGTCGTGCCGGTGGTGGTCCTCGAGGACGCCCGGCACGCGGCCGCGCTCGGCGACGCCCTCGTCAAGGGCGGCCTCAAGGCCGCCGAGATCACCCTGCGCACCGCCGCCGGCCTCGACGCGATCGCGGCCCTCGCCGGCCGCGACGACCTGGTCGTCGGCGCCGGCACGGTGCTCACCGCCCAGCAGGCCGAGCGGGCCGTCGCCGCCGGCGCCCGGTTCGTGGTGACGCCGGGCTTCGCGCCCGCCGTCGTCGCCGTGTGCCAGGACGCCGGCGTGCTCGTCGTGCCCGGCGCCGCCACCGCCACCGAGATCCAGATGGCCCTCGACGCCGGCCTGGACATCGTGAAGTTCTTCCCGGCCCAGCAGCTCGGCGGCGCACCGATGATCAAGGCCCTCGCGGCGCCGTTCCGCGGGGTGCGGTTCATCCCCACCGGCGGCATCACCCCCGAGGTGATGCCGGACTACCTCGCCCTGCCGTCGGTCCTCGCGGTCGGCGCGAGCTGGATCGTCGCCCCCGACCTCCTGCAGGCCGGGCGCTGGGACACGGTGGCCGAGCGGGCCGCCGCCGCGGTGGAGGCGGCGGCATGACGCTCACGCTACGCCCCAAGGACGAGTGCCGTTACGATCTCGTCTCGCTCGGCGAGGTGATGCTGCGCCTCGACCCCGGCGCCGGCCGGGTCCGCACCGCCCGCAGCTTCCAGGCATGGGAGGGCGGCGGGGAGTACAACGTCGCCCGCGGCCTGCGCCGCTGCTTCGGCCTGCGCACCGCGATCGTCACCGCGTTCGCCGACAACGAGATCGGTCGCCTCCTGGAGGACCTCATCCTGCAGGGCGGGGTCGACACGTCGTTCGTGCGCTGGGTGCCGTACGACGGGATCGGCCGCGCCACCCGCAACGGGCTCAACTTCACCGAGCGCGGCTTCGGTGTCCGCGGCGCCGTCGGCACGTCGGACCGCGGCCACACCGCCGCCAGCCAGCTGCGCCCCGAGGACGTGGACTGGGACCACCTGTTCGGCACGCTCGGGGTCCGCTGGCTGCACACCGGCGGCATCTACGCGGCGCTGTCGGAGACCGCCCCGGCCACCGTCGAGGCCGCGATGACCGCCGCGCGCAGGCACGGCACGGTCGTCTCGTACGACCTCAACTACCGCCCGTCGCTGTGGAAGGCGGTCGGCGGCAAGGCCCGCGCGCAGGAGGTGAACCGCCGCCTCGCCCGCCTCGTCGACGTGATGATCGGCAACGAGGAGGACTTCACCGCCTGCCTCGGCTTCGCCGTGCCCGACACCGACATCCACGCCGGCGCGCTCGACGCCGGCAACTTCAAGTCGATGATCACGGCGGTGGTCGAGGAGTACCCGAACTTCGAGGTCGTCGCGACCACGCTGCGCGCCGTGCACAGCGCCACCGTCAACGACTGGGGCGCCGTCGCCTGGTCGGACGGCGAGTTCGCGGAGGCGACGCACCGCCCGGCCCTGGAGATCCTCGACCGGGTCGGCGGCGGCGACAGCTTCGCGTCCGGGCTCATCTTCGGCCTGCTCGAACGCGACGGCGGCATCGCCACCGCGGTCGAGTACGGCGCGGCCCACGGCGCCCTGGCCATGACCACCCCCGGCGACACCTCGATGGCGAGCCTCGCCGAGGTCGAGTCCCTGGTGCGCGGCGGCGGTGCCCGCGTCCAGCGCTGAGCGCGTGTTGACCCCGGCAGGCAGGCCTCGCACAGCCGCCCGCCGGGGTCCGTCTCACCGCCGGACGGCGTAGCCGTCGATCAGCGCCCCACTCGACTGTCCCAGGCGCCCCGCCGCGCCGCTGTCCTCCCGCGGGCCGTGACCGGGTCGCCGGACCACCTGACGGACGGTGGTCATCCGGTGACGCGCCGGAGGTCGGCGTCGAAGGTGCGCCGGCCCGGAGGATGATCCAGGCGCCCGGCCCGCCCCACCACAAGATCGGCCCTCGTGGCGGCGACGGCGCGTTCGATGACGTCGAGAGCGGGGGCCGGCGCGGGCAGCAGGCGCCGCGGGCATGGTCCACCAGGCCCGCTACGGGGCCGACCGGAAGCCCCTGGAGGCGGTCGCCGATCTGGCCGTGCTGGCCTGGCCGGCGCGGTAGGGACAAAGACGTATGTTGATATGATCTCGCGTTGGGTGGTCATCTGGTAGCTCGTGAACCTCCACCACCCAAGGAGGATTGATGAGCCACCCCCGCAGGGGCACCATCCCGCTCGCGATGGCCTGCGCCGTCGCGCTCGTGGTCGCCGCGATCAGCCCGGCCGGCGCCGCGCCGACCGACGCGGCGACCGCCGAGACGTCCGCTCCCTACCTGGTGAGCGGGGTCGGCACGCTCGACCAGCGCAACCTGATCGCCGGCACCGGTGCCGCGATCGACGGCATCGACCACGGCGTCGCGGACATCACCGCGACCCCCTCCGAGGTCGCGAAGCTGCGGCAGCTGGGCTTCACCGTCACCCGCGCGCTGCGGCCCGCGGCGCCGGGCGGGCCCGCGACGATCCTCGACTTCCCGTCGGCGGACTCGATGTACCACAACTACGCGGAGATGACCGCCGAGCTCAACCAGGCCGTCGCCGACCACCCGGCGATCCTGCGCAAGAGCAGCCTCGGCACGTCGTACGAGGGCCGGGACATCCCGGTCATCAAGATCTCCGACAATGTCGCGGCCGACGAGGACGAGCCGGAGGTGCTCTACACGGCGCACCAGCACGCCCGCGAGCACCTCACCGTCGAGATGGCGCTGTACCTGATCAAGCAGCTCACCGACGGCTACGGCACCGACGCGCGGATCACGAACGTGGTGAACTCCCGCGAGATCTGGATCGTGCCGGACATGAACCCCGACGGCGGCGAGTACGACATCGCCACCGGCTCCTACCGGTCGTGGCGCAAGAACCGGCAGCCGAACAGCGGCAGCAGCAACGTCGGCACCGACCTGAACCGCAACTGGGGCTACAACTTCGGCTGCTGCGGCGGGTCGTCGGGCACGACCAGCTCGGAGACCTACCGCGGGGCGTCGGCGTTCTCCGCGCCGGAGACCCAGCGGGTCCGCGACCTCGTGCTGAGCCGGCGCGTCGGCGGGGTGCAGCAGATCAAGACCCACATCGACTTCCACACGTACGGCAAGCTCGTGCTCTGGCCCTTCGGGTACACCACCTCGAACACCGCACCGGGCCTGGACGCCGACCAGGAGCTCACCTTCCGCACCCTCGGCACCCAGATGGCCGCCACCAACGGCTACACCCCGGAGCAGGCCAGCGACCTGTACATCACCGACGGCACCATCGACGACTGGCTGTGGGCCGACCAGGGCGTGTGGTCCTACACGTTCGAGATGTACCCGGGCAACTCCGGCGGCGGCGGCTTCTACCCGCCGGACGAGGTGATCGCCGCGCAGACCGCGCTCAACCGGGAGGCGAGCCTGCAGATCGCCGAGTACGCCGACTGCCCGTACCGGGTGATCGGCAAGGAGGCCCAGTACTGCGGCACCACCACGCCGGGCACCACGGTCTGGTCCGACGACTTCGAGACGAACCTCGGCTGGACCACCAACCCGTCGGGCACCGACACCGCGACCAGCGGCGCCTGGGAGCGCGGCGACCCGGAAGCCACCGACTCCAGCGGCCCGAAGCAGCTCGGCACCACGGTCAGCGGCAGCAACGACCTGGTGACGGCGCGCCTGGCCGGCTCCAGCGCCGGCGCCAACGACGTCGACGGCGGCACGACGAGCGTGCGCTCGCCGAGCATCACGCTGCCGGCGGGCGGGACGCTGACGCTGAGCTACTCCTGGTATCTCGGCCACGGCAGCAACGCCTCGTCGGCGGACTTCTTCCGGGTCAGCGTCGTCACGGCGAGCGGCACGACCGTGCTGGCCACCGTGGCCGGCGCCGCCTCCGACCGGGACGCTTCCTGGTCGACCGGCAGCGTCAACCTCACCCCGTACGCGGGGCAGAGCGTCCGGATCCTGTTCGAGGCGGCGGACGCCTCGACCGCCAGCCTGGTCGAGGCCGGCGTCGACAACGTCGTCATCCGGCAAACGTAGGAAGCCGGCCATCCTGGAACAGGTTGCCGCCCGTGTCCACGGCACGGGCGGCCCGCCACCTGGAGCATCCCGACGGTGACTTCGCGGTCTCTGTCCACATTGGAGAAACCGGGGTGACGGGGACCGTGGCGCGGGTCTATGGTTCGCCTCGACAGACGTCCATCGTCACGGGGGGCTCCAATGTCACGAAACCCTGCGTCATCACGAAGTCGGCGGGCCGGGCTCGTCGCGGTCCTCGTCGCGGCCGGCGGTGCGGTGCTCGTCCACCCGCCGGCCGCCTCCGCCACCAGCCAGCAGGCGCTCCCGCCGACCAGCTGGACCTACACCGACTCCCGCACGCCCGGCAAGGCCGTCACCGGCAGCGCCGCCGACGCGCCCGTCGGGGCCTGGAGGGACGCCGCGGGCAAGCACAAGTCCCGGTCCTACTTCAGCTACGACATCAGCGCGTACCAGGGGATGCGGATCAACGCGGC
This sequence comes from Dactylosporangium sp. NPDC000521, assembly GCF_042898305.1. Lineage (NCBI taxonomy): Bacteria > Bacillati > Actinomycetota > Actinomycetes > Micromonosporales > Micromonosporaceae > Dactylosporangium > Dactylosporangium sp. NPDC000521. The sequence goes on along the minus strand of NZ_JBIAYW010000019.1, from coordinate 9,881 downwards.
CGGCTTCGTCCTCGCCGAGACGCAGGTCACCGACTGCCGCAAGGAACGCAGCTGGCAGCTGTGGAGCACGGACCCGGTCACGTCCACGACGTCGTGGAGCCGGCCGCCGCGCGAACGGAAGCTGTTCGAGGTGACCGGCGCCGACGCCTGCCCGTCCAGCTACATCGGCGTCGACCTCGGCACCGTCGTGCGGGACGCGCTCGCCGCGGGCCAGCACACGGTCACGTTCGAGCTGCGGGTCCCCGACCGCCTCGAGGGCAACCTGCACTACGGGCGGCACGTCCGCAACGACCCGGTGCTGCTCATCAACGCCAACGGATTGCCCGGCACACCCGCCCAGCTCACCGTCGACGGGCGGTCCTGCGACACGGGCGGCCCGCTGTGGGTCACGACCGACACGCCGCAGCTGACCGCGCTGCTCACCGACGCCGACATCAACGACCCGGGCAGCGGCCGTGACGTCGCCTACGGCAGGTTCGCGGTGTGGCCGGTCGACCGGCCGCAGGACCGGGTCGAGCTGCCGGAGAACTTCGCCGGGTACACGCCGGCCCGGTCGTGGGGCAGCATCCCGGCCGGCATCCTCACCGACGGCGGCACCTACGCGGTCGCCGCCCAGTCCCGCGACGACACGGACGTGTCGCCGTGGAGCGCCGAGTGCCGCTTCACCGTCGACACCAGCCACCCCGCGCCGCCGGCCGTGTCCTCCGCCGACTACCCGCCCGGCAGCCCCGCGCACGGCGGCCCGGGGATCCCCGGCGCCTTCACGTTCACGGCCAACGGGGTCGCCGACGTCGCCGGCTACCAGTACGGCGAGTCCTACTTCTCCATGACCCGCGTCGCCGCCCCCACCCTGGGCGGGCCGGTCACGATCCAGTTCGCGCCGTCCCGGTCGGGGATCCTCACGCTGTACGTGCAGAGCGTCGACCGCGCGGGCAACCTCTCCGAGATGGTGTCCTACCGGTTCCTGGTCCGGAACACGGCACCGGCGATCGAGGACGCCGACCCCGATGCCTGGCTGGGCGACCCGCACCACCTGACGTTCGCCGCCAACCTGGACGGCACGGTCAGCTACACGTACCAGCTCGACGGCGGCACCCAGCGGACGGTGCCGGCGGAGGCGGACGGCAAGGCGCGCGTCACGGTGGTGCCGGGCGCCGAGGGCACCACGGTCTCGGTGTTCAGCACCACCGCGGCCGGGATGAGGTCGGGCACGAGCTCGCGGACGCTGTACGTCGACACGGAGCCCTTCGTCGAGTCGGCGGACTACCCGACCGACGGCTCCCAGGGCAAGCCGGTCGGCACCGAGGGCGTCTTCACGCTGAAGCCGCACCTGCACGGCGTGGTCGCCTACACGTACCAGTTCAACCGGGGGCAGGAGGACGAGCAGCCGCAGCGGACGGTCGCCGCCGGCGCCGACGGCACCGCGACGGTCCGCTTCACCCCGGGCCGGGCGGGCTACAACACGCTGACGGTCACCTCCAGGACGGCCGACGGCACCGAGTCGGAGACCGCCGGCGTCTCGTTCTTCCCGGCGTCGATCGCGCCGGCCGTGACGTCCGCGGACTACCCGCCCGGCGACTGGCAGGGCGGCGGCGGGCCCGGCGTCGAGGGCACGTTCGTGTTCCACCCGACCGCGGCCGGTGTCGTGTCCTACACCTACCAGTTCGGCGCGGACCCGCGGCAGACGGTCACCGCCGCGGCGGACGGCACCGCCACGGTGCGGTGGACGCCGCTGGAGTACCCGAACGCCACCGGTGGCTGGGTGGACCTCCTCGTCCGCAGCACCAGCGGCGACGGGCTGGTCTCCGACTGGGCCTACGTCACCTTCCGGGTCAGGCCGCCGTCCTGACCCGATCGTCCTGACCCGACCGTTCGGGCCGGGCCGTGCGGCACCCGCCGCGCGGCCCGGCGCGTCAGTGGCTGCCGGTCGTCGCGAGGTCGGGCTCGGCGGCGGGCCTCCCGGCGGCCGGGGTGGTCGGGCTGCCGGGCGCGATCCGCAGGTGGACCGTCGCGCCGGTGTCGATGCCCAGGGCCAGGAACTCGTTGCGGGTCACGGTCACGATGACGTCCTGGCCGGCGGCGGTGGTGACGTCGATGCGGATCTCGAAGCCGATCCGGGTGATCCGCGCGACCTGCCCGGTGACGCCGTCCGGGGCGGAAGGGTCCGCGGGACCGGTGCCGATCTGCAGGTCGTGCGGGCGCACGAGGCGGTCACCGAGCTGGGTGACCGGGCCGAGGAAGCGCATGACGAAGTCGTTGGCGGGGCGGTCGTAGAGGTCGTCGGGGGAGCCGATCTGCTCGATCCGGCCGTCGTTGATGACCACGATCTCGTCGGCGACCTCGAGGGCCTCCTCCTGGTCGTGGGTGACGAAGACGGTGGTCACCTCGACCTCGTCGTGCAGCCGGCGCAGCCAGTCGCGCAGCTCCTTGCGGACCTTGGCGTCCAGGGCGCCGAAGGGCTCGTCGAGCAGCAGCACGGTCGGCTTGATCGCGAGGGCCCGGGCCAGGGCCATGCGCTGGCGCTGGCCGCCGGACAGCTGGGCGGGCAGCCGGTCGGCGAACTGCTGCAGGTGCACGAGCTTGAGCAGCTCGTCGACGCGCTCGGCGATCTCGTCCTTCGGGCGCTTGCGGATCTGCAGACCGAAGGCGACGTTGCGGCGCACCGACATGTGCTTGAACGCGGCGTAGTGCTGGAACACGAAGCCGACGTTGCGCTTCTGCGGCGGGAGGTCCGTCGCGTCGACGCCCTCGATCTCGACCCGGCCGGTGTCGGCGCGTTCGAGGCCCGCGATGATGCGCAGCAGCGTGGACTTGCCGCCGCCGGACGGGCCGAGCAGCGCCGTGAGGCGGCCCGACGGGATGCTCACCGAGACGTTGTCGAGCGCGACGAAGTCCCCGAAGCGCTTGCCGACCCCTGCGATTTCGATGCTCAACGGTCTTCCTTCGGCCGGAGGACGGATACGACGATGATGCTGGCCACGGCGACGAGGGCGAGGAGGAACGCGGTCGCGTAGGCGCCGCCCTTGTCGAAGTTGAGGTACTTCTCCTCGACTACGAGCGGTGCGGTGCGGGTGAGGCCCAGCACGTTGCCCGACACGATCTTCACCGCGCCGAACTCGCCGAGCGAGCGGGCGAGGCTCAGCACGACGCCGTAGATGATGCCCCACTTGATCGATGGCAGGGTGATGCGGCGGAAGGTCTGCCACGCGTTGGCGCCGAGGCTGCGGGCGGCCTGCTCCTGCTCCTCGCCGATCTCCTCGAGGACCGGCACGACCTCGCGGATGACCAGCGGCAGGGCCACGAAGACGGTGGCCATCACCATGCCGGCCTCGGCGAAGATGATCTGCAGCCCCCAGCTCTCCAGGGTCGGGCCGAACCAGCCGTTGCGGCCGCCGTAGACGAGCACCAGCGACAGGCCGACGACGACGGGCGACACCGACAGCGGCACGTCGAGCAGGGCGTTGAGCAGGCGCTTGCCGGGGAAGCGGTAGCGCACGAGCAGGATCGAGATGCCGACGCCGAAGACCGTGTTGATGACCACGGCGATGACCGCGATCTCGAGCGACAGGTGCAGCGCGTGCACGATGTCCGGGTCGGTGAGGATGGCCTGCAGGTCGTCGAAGCCGTTCTTGAAGGTGTTCTGGCCGACGAGGTACACCGGCCAGGCCACCAGGAAGAAGAGGTAGGCCACGACGATCAGCCGGACCAGGTATGCGACCGGGCCGCGCCGGCGGGTCCAGGCCTTGCCGGTGGCCCTGCCGGCGGCCTTGGTGGCGGGCGCGGGTTTCACGAGGGTGTCAGCCACGGCGGACCGTCCTCCGCTGGATCACGTCGAGGATCACGATGACGGCGAACGAGATGACCAGCAGGACCGTCGCGACCGCAGCCGCGTTCTCCAGGTGGTCGTTCTCGATGCTGCTGAAGATGCGCACCGAGGTCACCTCGGTGCGCATCGGGAGGTTGCCCGACAGCAGGACCAGCGAGCCGTACTCGCTGACGCCGCGGGCGAAGGACAGCGCGGCCCCGGCGGTGATCGCCGGGGTGAGGCTGGGCAGGATGATCCGCCGGAAGATCGTGAACCGGCTGGCGCCCAGCGAGGCGGCGGCCTCCTCGACGTCCCGGTCGATCTCGGCGAGGACCGGCTGCACGGTCCGCACGATGAACGGCAGCGTCACGAACAGGAACGCGACGAAGACCGCGACCCGGGTGTTGGCGATGTCGACCCCGATGGGGCTGTTCGGCCCGTACAGCGAGAGCAGCACCAGACCGGCGACGATCGTCGGCAGCGCGAACGGGATGTCGACGAGGACCTCCAGCACCCGCTTGCCGACGAAGCGGTCCCGGACCAGCACCCAGGCGATGAGCGTGCCCATGACGACGTTCACCAGCGTGACGCCGATCGAGGTGAAGATGGTGAGCTCGATCGACGCGAGGGTCTGCTCGGCGGTGATCGCCTCCCAGAAGCCGCTCCACCCCTCGGAGCCGGCGACGGTGATGACGGCGGCGAGCGGGATGAGGACCAGGAGGCTGAACCACAGCATCGCGACCCCGAGCCCGAGGCCGGAGACGCGCGTGAGGGGGTGCCCGGAAACGGCCGACCGGGCCGGCCGGCGGTTGCCCGCCGGCCGGCCCGTGACCGTGGCCTCGGATGTCACTTGGCCTTGCCCGAGGCGGCGATGATCTTGACGATCAGGCCTTCCTTCTCGTCGAAGTACTTCTTGGAGAGCTTCGACCAGCTCTCGAAGTCCTTGTCGACGGTGAGGAGCTTCTTCGGCGTCGGGAACGGGTTGTTCGGGTCGATGGCGCCCTCGACGCCCTTGGTGTCGACCCCCGAGATGACCGGCCGGAAGCCCTTGAGCACGAACTGGCGCTGGCCGTTGGCGCTGAGGACGAAGTCGAGCCACTCCTTCGCCTTCGGGTTGGCGTTGGTGAGGATCGCGCCCGGGTTCTCGATCAGGATGGTGGTGTCGGGGTAGACCCAGTCGAGCTTCTCGCCGCTCTGCCGGGCCAGGATGGCCTCGTTCTCGTAGGCGAGCAGCACGTCACCGGTGCCACCGAGGAACGCCGTCGTGGCGTCGCGGCCGGAGCCGGGCAGCGCGACGACGTTCGAGAACAGCTTGGTGAGGAACTCGCCGGCCTGCGCGTCGGTGCCGCCGTTGGCGGTGACGTGGCCCCACGCCGCGAGGGCGTTCCAGCGGGCCGCGCCGGACGAGGCCGGGTTGGGCGTCACGATGCCGATGCCGGGCTTGACCAGGTCGTCCCAGCCCTTGATGCCCTTCGGGTTGCCGGGGCGCACCGCGAGCACCACGACCGAGGAGGACACGATGCCCTTGGTGGGGCCGGCGTTCCAGCTCGGGTCGACCAGCTTGGCGTCGACCAGGCGGGTCACGTCGCTGGACACCGAGAAGTGCACGTAGTCGGCCTTGAGGCCGGCGACGACCGCGCGGCTCTGGTCGCCGGAGGCGCCGTAGGAGGTCTGGAACTTGACGCCCTTGCCGGCCGGGGTCTTGTTCCACTCGGCGGCGATGGCCTTGTTCGCGGCCTCGGGCACCGCGAAGCCGACGATGTTGAGCGTGGTCGACTCGCCGGCGGCGCCGGCGTCGTCCTTCTTGGTGGTCCCCGCGCACGCCGACAGCAGTAAGCCGGCGGTGAGCATGAGAGCGGCGGCCGCTCTGATCCGGTGCTTCATGGGGAACCTGTCCTCCTGGGGTCGGCTGTGCTCAAGGGGGTGGTGCGGTGGTCGTCTTCAAGGTCCGGGTCGGCGAGCAGGTCGGCGAGGGTGGCCTGGTCGACGATCGTGTTGACCGCGTCGTCGACCGACAGCCAGACCTTGCGCAACCCGCGGCCGACCCCGTCGTACGTGGCCTGCTCGGTGGGCAGGCCCCGCACCGTGGTCAGTGCGCCGTTCATGGCGCGGAGGATCTCGCCGACCGTGATGGCTGCCGCCGGTCGGGCGAGGCCGTATCCCCGCTCCGTGCCGCGGTGGCTGTGCACGAGCCCCACGCGGCGGAGTTCAAGAAGTACTGTCTGCAACGATCCGATGGACATCCGCTCGCTGTGCGCCAGCTCCGATGCCGTGATCCGGCCCGGCTCCGCCGCGGCGATCGCGAGCATCGCCCTGATCGCGTAGTCGGCACGGACAGAGATGTGCACCTCGCTGTGCTCCGATCGACTCCCCCGGGTGCTGTCATTGCCTATCTTGTCTAGTTAGTAGGTAGGAATAGAATAGTTGCGGAGCGACCGGTGTCAAGCCGTGTGGGTTGCGTTACATCGAGCGGGTGCTGGGCGGGTTCAGGCCCGCCGGGCGCGCTCGGCGACCATCTGGAGGAGTACAGGGTCGATGACCTGCGGGTCCGCGCCCGCCAGCAGCCGCACGAGCGCCGGTCCGGCGTCCCGCGCCACGACGACCGTCAGGCTCGACGACTCGAACTGCGCCGGCGCGAGCCGGATGCCGTCGGACCGCGCGCCGTCGGTGGTCAGCACGACGACGCAGCCGGCGCTGACCCCGGCGGTGCCCCAGCCGGCGGCGTCGACGCCGCGGGCGAGCTCCTTGAGCCGCGTGTCGACGGACGTGTTGGGCCGCCCGTCGGCGAACACCCGGCAGGGGTTCCCGTTCGCGGGGCTCAGCTCGTACCGGCCGGGGCGCACGCCGTCGAGCACGGCCACGAGCGCCACGCTCCGGTCGCACACCACCGCGAACCGGACGGCGCCGCCGCCCCGCCAGGGCATCGCCCGGGCCGCGGGCAGCGGGCCGAGCACGTCGTCGAGCCAGTCCGGCGGGTGGCCGCCGTCCAGCCAGTACCGCTCGCGGATCAGCTCGAACATCCGCGCGCGCTCCTGGTTGGCCCGGGCGGTCTCCGACTGCGCCATGTCCTGCCGGGCGAACCGCTCGACCTCGTGCGCCGCGGTGAGCTGGCCGCCGAACGCGATCAGCGTGAACACGGCCATCACGAGGTTGATGAACGGGTCCTCGCCGATGCGGGTCAGGTAGGTCACGCACGGCACCGCGTAGCAGACGAGCGTCGCCGCGGCGGCCGGGCCGAACAGCCGCCGGGCCCCCAGCGCCCGGCGCACGGCCGCGGCCGCGACGAGCGGCGCCGCGACGATCAGCGCGCCGCCCCACCAGGCCCAGTCGAGCAGCACCAGCACCCCGAGCCCGCCGAGCAGGGCGAGCAGGCCGGCGGCGATGTTGCGGCCCAGGTCCGGGTCGCTGGGCGGCGGCTCGATCAGCCGCGGCCGGACGCCTTCGGGCGGGTCGTCCGGCAGGACCCTGGTCGAGGCCGGCGCGGGACTGGCGAACGACGACTCCCGGGTGGTCCCGAGGTCCGCGGCGCGCAGCAGGTCCTCGCGCATCCGCCGGGCGGACTCCTGCCGGTCCGCCGGGTCGGGCGACAGCGCCCGGCGCAGCACCACGGCGACCGGGCCGGGCACCCCGTCGAGCGGCGCCTGGCCCGGCCCGGCCGGCGGGGCGCCGGTCAGCAGCGCGTGCAGGGTGGCGCCGAGGGAGTAGAGGTCCGACGCGACGCTCTCGGACTCCCCGGCGTGCACCTCCGGCGCCGTGTACCCCAGCGTGCCGATCCTCGCCGTCGCCGTGAACCGGCCGTCGTCGCGGTGGATCGCGGAGATGCCGAAGTCGGACAGCACCGCCGAGCCGTCGCCGGTGAGCAGGATGTTGCCCGGCTTGATGTCGCGGTGCAGGATGCACGGCGCCGCCTCGTGCGTGTGGATGAGGGCCTCGGCCACCTCCGCGCCGATGCGCAGCGCGTCGCCGACGGGCAGCGTCCCCTCCACCGCCAGCCGGTCGGCGACCGACCCGGGGTAGAGGTCCATGACCACGTATCCGGGGCCCTCGGCGGTGAAGTCGGCCTCCAGCAGCCGCACCACGTGCGGCCGGCCCTGCAGCGCCTGCAGCGCCTCGACCTCGCGGCGGAACCGCCGCCGGTCGGCGTCGTCGAGGTCCCGCCGGTACACCTTGATCGCGACGGCGGAGGAGTCCATCGTCGCCTTGCGTGCCCGGTACACGTGCGCCTGCCCGCCCCGGGCGCTGATCAGCGTCAGGTCGCGGTAGCCGTGGATCTGCGGCGCAGTGGCCATGAGGCCTCCCGGATGGCAGGGCTGCGGCGAGTCTATCCGCCGCCGCATCGACCAACGGCCGCTTGCCGGACGCCCTCACCCGCCCTCACCCGCCCTCACCTCGGCGGCCGCCGCCCGGACACCTATGCTCCACCCGTCACCGGACGACGGGGGGAGTGCGTGATGGCATCAGCGGAGTGGCCTGAAGTGACCGGCGAGCTCGTGGAGGCGATCGGCGCGCTGCGGCCCGAGGCGGCGATCTCCCTCGCCCTCGGCGACGCGTTCGTGCAGTTCATCCGCTTCACCCGCGGCCTCAAGCTGGATGTGTCGTCGGTGTACATGCTCACCCGCGACGTGCCGGAGCGCGCGGCGGAGCTCGCCGCGCTGGGATGGCGGCCGGACGAGGACGGCGACGTGACCCTGTGCATGCCGGAGGTCCCGGTGCCGGTGCGGCCCGCCGAGGCCCGGCGGCTCGCCGACGTGATCGTCCGGACACTGCGCGACGTGCACGGCATCGCCGAGCCGGCCCTGCTGACCTACACCTCGTTCGACAACAACGGCATGCGGGCGCCGCAGCTGCGCACGGTCGCGCCCGGCCCCGGGCAGCAGGTGCCGGACGACCCTGACCCGGCGACGCGGTTGCCGGCGCCCTCGCCGGAGTGGCGGCGGCTGTGCGCGGTCTTCGCCGGCGGGCTCGGCGACTGGTCCCGCGGCGCGTTCGACCGGCTCGTCGCCGAGCAGGGCTGGCAGCCGGACGGCGAGGACCTCCTGGCCGCCGGCGGCGAGCGGATCGAGGCGCACGACTGGGACGCCGGGTACTACGGGCACGGCGAGCTCAGCTCGCTGAGCGCGCAGCGGCCGGTCGGCGAGGCCGGCGTCGTCGAGGACTTCCGCCGGGCGCTCGCCGGCGCCGTCGCGGTGCTCGGCCACCCGCCGATCGTCGGCTCCGAGGGCCGGATGCCGCTCGCGCGCTGGCGTGGCGAGGACACCACGATCACCCTCGAGGCCCTGTGGGGCCGGCACATCCGGCTGACGGCGGAGCCGACCGGCCCGCGCGAGAACGTCATCTACAACAAGCAGAAGTGGATGATGACGCCCGACGAGTGGGCCCCGGACGAGCAGTGGTTCACCGAGCCGGACATCGAGGCGCCGCAGGCCAAGGCCCTGCACGGCATGATGATCTACGACCACTCGCCGTCGGAGACCCTCGACGGGACGCTCGAGGAGCTGCGCGCCCTGTTCACGTCGTGGTGCTCCGCGCTGCCGATGCTGCACCCGTACGCCAGCAGCGCCCACTGGCGGCTGCGCCGCGGCAACGGGGCCATGGTCGCGGAGGGCGAGTTCACCCGCGACCGGGTGACGGCCCGGTTCGGCTGGTCCGACGAGTTCGGCGAGCGGGTGGACACCGTCCCCGGCGAGGGCGTCGCCGCCGACCTCGTCGCCCGGGTGGCCGCGGCGCTGGACCGCGCCGGCGTCACCGCGCCCGGCGAGCTGAAGGGCGGCGCGTGGTCCGACACCCCCGCCGAGCGCCTCAACGCCCTCCGGCTCACCGTCGGGCGCTGAGGCTTCGTTCGACGTCGCGCCGTGCGTGAACTGCCCGTGAGTGGCCCGTCAACATCGACGTTTTCTGTCGAATGGCCGGCCGGCCGTCGGTGCGGCGTTCGTGGCCCGCACAGCAGTGGGGGGGGGGGGGGGGGGGCCCGGCCCCCCCCCCCCCCCAACCGGAGGCCCCCCCCCCCCCCCCCCCGGGGGCGGGGGGCGGGGGGGGGGTGGTTAAAAAAAAACGTAAGGTTTGGGGGGGGGGGTTT
>NZ_JBIAYW010000018.1:131028-194337 GCF_042898305.1 Dactylosporangium sp. NPDC000521 | reverse complement strand
GATGAGGCTGTCGCGATGAGCAGGATGGCGATGACGGCCAGCAGCAGATCCGTGACCGGGTAGACGATCGCAATCGAGTAGACGAACGGGGTGGCGGCACCGGCCCGCACCACCGACCCGAGCGCGGTCGCCCAGGTGAGCGCGAAGAACGCACCCACGACAACAAGCCCGTCGAGGATCACCACCAGCTGCTCGGAGCGGCGCCGCGGCGCCCCCTGCCCGGGCCGATCGGCAGCAAGGACGATGAACGCCACGAACGCGAACACCGGCAGAGCCAGGTATCCGAGATCCGCAAGCGGCGGGGATGGCAGCTCGACGGCCTGGAACAGCTGGTCCCGAGACCAGAGCAACTGCCCGGACATCCAGCCGAACGTCGCGGCACCCATCCACAGCCGCCACCACCGCTGCGCGCCGGAATGCCGGAAGGCGGTGATCCAGCAGGCGAGGGTCGCGGCGAGCGCGGCGCAGACCTGCCCGGCGTCGTAGACGAACAGCGACCACCACGGCCCCAGCAGCCCGGAACTGGCCACTCCGGCGACCGCGGCCACCAACACCGCAGCGACTGCCAGCAGAGATGGCAGGGATCTGCCTGGAAAACAGGTCAATCCTGACCGAACATGATCAGAACCACACGAAGGCAACGGTACCACCCGTGGGCGCCCGTCACGTCTCGATCCGAGACGTCCGGACGTCATCGCGCTGGTCGGCCGCACGCCGATGGTCCACCTGGCTCGTTCCGGTGCGGGGCTGTCGGCCCGGCTGGTCGCGAAGCTGGAGTCCGCCAACCCGGGCGGCAGCGTCAAGGACCGCATCGCCGCAGCGGTGATCGAGGAGTCGGAGTCGGCCGGTGTACTGGCGGCCGGCGGGTCGATCGTCGAAGCGACCAGCGGCAACGCGGGCATCGGGCTCGCCGTGGTCGCCGCCGCCAGGGGTACCGGCTGACGCTGTGCATGCCGGAGAGCATGAGCGTCGAGCGGCGCACGCTCCTCGACCCTGACGTCTACGACGAGGTGCTGCGGGTCGGCGTCGAGCAGGCCCGCGCCGCCGCCCGCCGGCTCGCCCGGACCGAGGGTGTGCTGGTGGGGGTGTCCGGCGGCGCCGCGCTGCACGCGGCGTACACGGTGGCGCGGCGCCTGGAGCTCGCCGGCGCGACCGTCGTGGTCATCCTGTCCGACACCGGCGAGCGGTACCTGAGCACCCCGCTGTTCGACAGCGGCCGGTGACAGCCGTGTGTGGCCCGGACCCGGCCGGGTAACAGGGTCGGCGTCGCGCCCGCCGGGGCGGTGGCCACACATGTTCGCTTCGGTCTGATGGTCCCGGTCAACTCGGGACCTTCGGCACGGTCGCCCGGGGTTCCGGTGCGATCAGATGGCACGGGATCGCGCGTTCTGCCTGCCTGAGGGCACGAATGGGACGAATCGAACTCAGGGTCATATACGGAGGAACGAGGCGATGACGAGCGCGACCGGGAAAGCGGGCAGGGCGCTGCTGGGCGTCGGCGGGCTGGTGCGCCGGGCGGAGGTCTCCACCGACGGGCGGACGCTGCACCAGATCGGCGGCCGGGAGGCGGACAGCTTCTACCGGGACCGGTGGTCCTACGACAAGGTCGTCCGCTCGACGCACGGCGTCAACTGCACCGGCTCCTGCTCCTGGAAGGTGTACGTCAAGGCCCGCCTCGGCGACCCGGTCGCGGCGTGGGCCGACATCCAGGCCGACCCGCAGCGCCGCCGCGTGTACCAGAAGGCGCGCGGAAAGGGCGGGCTCGTGCGGGTCTCGTGGGACGAGGCGCAGGAGATCGTCGCCGCCGCGCACGTGCACGCCATCAAGCAGTACGGGCCGGACCGAGTCGCCGGGTTTCTCGCCGATCCCCGCGATGTCGATGGTGTCGCACGCGGTCGGGGCGCGGTTCCTGTCGCTGATCGGCGGCACGATGCTGTCGTTCGGAGTGCTTCGTCGAGCGGACCGTGCCGCGGTTCGCCGGCTACGTCAGCCGGTACACGGACCTGCCGTACCTCGTGAGACTGGAGCCGGTCGAGGGCGGCGGCTACCACACCACCTGACGCGAAAGGAATCGCCACATGTCCCTGTCATCGCTGCCCACGCTCGTCGAACAGCACCTGGCGACCGCCCGCACCGCCTCCAGCGGCCGCAGCGCCCAGACCCTGTACGGCGGTCACGACAGCACGCTGCACCAGACCCTCCTGGCCCTGGCCGCCGGCCGCAAGCTCGACGAGCACGAGAACCCCGGCGAGGCCACCCTGCACGTCCTGCACGGCCAGGTCCGGCTCGCCACCGCCACCGACGCCACCGAAGCCACCGCCGGCGACCTGGTCGTCATCCCGGACGCCCGGCACACCCTCGAAGCCCTCGCCGACGCCGCCGTCCTGCTCACCGTCGCCAAACCCCACTGAGCCACACGGCTGTCAACCGCTGACGGCCGCCATCCGGCTGCTCGACGGCCTGGTGCCGGAGCCGACGCGGGCGCGGACGGCGTCGACGGTGTCCCAGTCGGCGCCGCTGAGGCTGATCAGCGCGGCGGGGAAGACGCCGTCCTGCTCCTTGAGGATGTGGTCGCGCAGCACGTCGAGGGTCCGCAGGAACAGGTCGGGCCAGGCCGGGTCGGTGGGGGTGCCGGCGGCGGCCTGGCCGAGCACCGCCTCGATCACGCCGTGCTCCGCCTCCAGGGCGGCGACCTGGTCCGGGAACTCGTCCGCCAGGAGGGGGAACAGGCCGCGCTCCTCGACCTCGGTGTGCGGGCCGAGCACCGCGGTGATCCGCCGTGCCAGGTCCGCCATCCCGTCGGTGTCGGCGGCGGCGTGGGCCGCGCGGACCTCGCCGATCAGGTTCACCACCGCGTCGTGCTCGCGGGTCAGCTCGTCGATCGCCGCCAGGGACTGGCAGCCGCAGTATTCACACACGCTTCCGAGCATCCGTCCGCTGTCACCGTCCTGACCAGGGACTTTGGTCCCGGTCAGGTGGAGCGGACGGCCTGCGTGGTCCTCGTCGCCCAGGCGAGGGCCGCCAGGTGCTTGATGAGGACGTCGCCGCCGGCACGGGTGGGTGCGCCCCGCTCGTGGGCGCCGACCGTGGCGAGCACGCCACCGAGCGGGCCCGCGCCGTGCAGCAGCGCGTCGCGGACCGCCGGGGCCAGGGGCAGCGAACCGGCGAAGGCCGCGATCGGCAGGCCCAGCAGGTCCGCGACGGCGTCGAGCAGGCCCGCGGTGAACGCCTCGTCGCCGGCGAGCCCGCTGCTCTCCGCGATCAGCCGGCACAGCTGCGCGTGGACGAGGATGTCGGCGGTCTGCTCCTCGCCGGCGTCGGTGAGGTCGCCGACGAGCATCAGCGTCACCCAGTCGCGGATCTGCGCGGTGCCGAGCATGACGACCGCCTCGTGCACCGACGACACCCGGTGCGCGGTGCCGGCCGCGGCGGCGTTGACCGCCTTCAGCATCCGGTAGCTCAGCGCCGGGTCGCTCGACACGATCGACACGACCCGGTCCAGCCCCACGTCGGGCGCCATCAGCAGGCCGAGCAGGTGCACGCAGCGCAGCCGCGACGCGCTCAGGGTCCGGGCGGACACGACCGCGGGCCGGCTCAGCGCGTACCCCTGGAACAGCTCGAACCCGAGCGCCCTCGCCTCCGCCACGTCCTCGGCGGTCTCCAGCCGCTCCGCGACGTACCGCAGGTGAGGGTGGGTGGCACGGGCGGCGAGGATCGTCCGGCGCTGCGCGTCCGTCGTGCCCAGGAAGTCGACCTTCACGTAGGACGCCAGGGCGAACAGCCGCTCGTGCCCCGAACCGGGGACGAAATCGTCGAGGGCGATGACGTACCCGCGGCCGACCAGCGCGGCGACGCCCTCGACGAGCCGGTCGTCGACGTCGACCGTCTCGAGCACCTCCAGGACGGCATGCCCGGGGGCGAACGGCACCGGCATGTCGCCGAGCAGGAAGTCGGCGGTCAGGTTGATGAAGCAGGGCCGCCCGCCGGCGAGCTCCTCGACGCCGACGGTGGTGAACGCGGCGACCATCACCTGGCTCGTCGCGAACGACCCGCCGTCCGTCGCGGAGCCGGCGCCGGGCCGGTCGCGGAACAGCAGCTCGTACGCCGCGACGCCGCCCTGCCGGTCGTAGATGGCCTGCCGGCCCACGTGGACGTCCGCGACCTCAGGTATGACGTTGGACATGCGTTTCCCGATCCGTATGCGGCAGAACACCCTGCGTCACCGATAGTGACCTGTTCTGCTACCGGACGGCGACCGCCGAACGTCCATCAGCGCCGCCGACCGGCGTCCACCGACCGGGGCCGTGGACCCTGGATCGGGGGACTTCCGGCCCGTGCGCCGAGGTCGGACCCGGACCAGGGTGGAGGGGAGACCACCGTCGTCCGGAGGGGAGCAGGTCGATGTCTGCGCTGCTGGTACGTGATGTGATGAGCACCGGCGTGGTCACCGTCGCGCCCGACCTCGGGTACAAGCAGATCGTCGACCTCCTCGTCGAGTTCGGCGTCAGCGCCGTGCCGGTCGTCGACGACAACCGCCGGGTGCTGGGCGTGGTGTCCGAGGCGGACCTGCTGCACAAGGTGGAGTGGGGCGCCGGCGCGCACACCGGCCTCTTCGAACGCCGCCGGCAGCGCCTGGCGAAGGAGAAGGCCTCCGGCGAGCGCGCCGACGCGCTGATGACGGCACCCGCCGTCACGATCGCCGCGACCGCGACCCTCACCGACGCCGCCCGGCTCATGGAGCTCCGCAACGTCAAGCGGCTCCCCGTCGTCGACGGCGACGGGCTCCTGGTCGGCATCGTCTCCCGCCGGGATCTGCTGCGGCGGTACCTGCGGGAGGACGCCGCCATCCGCACCGACGTCATCGAGTCGGTGCTGCGCGGCATCATGTGGATCGACCCGGTCGAGGTCGACGTCGCCGTCGCGGACGGCCACGTGACCCTCGCCGGGAAGATCGACCGGCGCAGCAGCGCCCAGATCGCCGTCCGCCTGATCCACCGCCTCGACGGCGTCGTCGGCGTCACCGACGACGACCTCGAATGGGGCTTCGACGACACGACGGCCCGGCTCGGCCACACCTTCGACGCCTGACCGCCATGCCGACACGGATCAGGGCCGCCACGTCGGCACGGATCAGGGCCGCCATGCCGGCACGGATCAGGGTCGTCGCCGGATTCGACGGTTCCGCGGACGGCTGGGCGGCGGCCCGTCACGCCGCCGCCGAGGCCACCGCCGGGCGGGGAGTCGTGCGGCTCGTGCACTCGCAGCTGGACCGGGTCGCGTACGCCGGCCTGCTGCCGCCCGACCTCACCGCCGACGCCCACACGGAGGCCTGGCGGCTGCTCGACACAGTCCGCGACGAGCTCGCGGCGACCCACCCCGGCACCCACATCGAGGCGGCGGTCGTGCGACAGGCACCAGCCGCCGCCCTGGTACGGGTGGCCCGCTCGGCCGACCTCATCGTGCTCGGCCGGCGCGGACACGGACGGCCCCCGGCGCGCGGCGGAGCCGGACGGATCCACGTCGGCGCCGTCACCGCGCACGTGATGGCGTACGCGTCGTGCCCCGTCCTCGTCGTGCGCGCCGGCGACACCGTGCACGGCCCGGTCCTGCTGGGGCTCGACGCGGCCGCGCCCTCACCGGCGGCGATCCGCCACGCGTTCGAGACGGCCCAGCGCCACGGCACCGGCGTCAGGGTGTGCGCCGTCAGCGGACCCGACGACCCGCGCGACGACGCCGGCACCCGGCTGCTGCTCAGCCGGGCCATCGCCGACCGGCGCGCCGCGCATCCCGACGTCGCCGTCGCGCTGGACGCCCTGCACGGCGTCGACCCGGCCGCCCGCCTGCTCGACGCCGCCCGGACCGCGTCGCTCGTCGTCGTGGGCGCCGGCGAGGGGACCGGCACGCTCGTGCGCAACGCCCCGTGCCCAGTCGCCGTCGTCCGCGGGCGGGACCTTGGCCGGCCGCGGGCGGGACGCCGGCCACTGGGGTCGCTGCCCTGACCGCCGAAGGATGCAGCCGCGGGCCGCGCCGGCCCGCGCCGCCCTCGGGAAGGAAGGGATGACGGTGACCGGGACCCTCGCCCCGCTCGACGTGCCCTCGCCACCGGCGGCGCCATGGTCCGCGCGGCCTGCTCGGCCGGCGAGCCGGCGCTGGGTGCCGGGCCCGGCACCGTCCCCGCGTACATCGAACGCAGCGCCGACGTGGTGCGCGCCGTGCACGACGTGGTGGTCTCCAAGACCTTCGACAACGGCATGATCTGCGCCTCCGAGCAGGCCGTCATCCTCAACGCCGCCATCGCCGAGCAGGCCCCCGCTCAGTTCGAGCCGCCCGACCGAGAAGCCTGAACCGGTATCGCACGCTCATGCCGCCGTTCTCGCCGCCGGGCGCGCGAGCGCCCGGTGAGGTAGACCCACCTCCGTTCCGGGGCCTGGGCCCAGTGACATCGCGCCCGATTCCGGCGAGCGTGACTGCATGACCAAATCCGACAGCCGGAGTGCTCGATGGAGCATCCGACATCCAGGGTGGGCGATCGGTCTGTGGCCTGTCTTCGTCGCCACCGTGGTGCGGGTGCCATGGCCGAGACCAAACAGGCAGAGTTCAGCGGGCACGGGGTGGGCGGGTCCGCTCGGGCCGAGGAGCTCCGGGAGGCGGCCGGCCTCGAGCGGCCGGTGGTCGAGAGCGTGCTCGTGATCCCCCGCGAGCCCGAGGGGCGCGCCGCGATCCAGGACGCGGCGGCGCGGTTCGCGCCGCCTGCGGAGGCGGCGGAGATCGGTGAGCCGGTGCCCTTGCTGGCGGGTGCCCTGGAACCAGTGACGGTGATGGCGTCTACCCAGAGGAGGAGTTCGTGCTGCACAGCGTCTCTCGTCGGAATGTCTTCAAGGCCGGGTTAGCCGCGGGCGCCGGCGCGGTGACAGGACTGACTCAATCGGCACCTGCGGGTGCGGCGCGACGAAGCGTGATCGCGTTCGTCGGGGTCACCGTGATCGACACCGCCGGTGGGCCGTCAAGGCCAGACCAAACCGTGGTCGTCGAACGGGATCGGATCACCGGGCTGGGTGGACGGCGCGATGTCCGCGTCCCGCACGGTGCGACGGTCGTCGACGGCACGGGAAGGTTCCTGATCCCGGGTCTGTGTGACATGCACGTCCACAGTGACGTACATGAGGCGATCATCCCACCGCTGTACATCGCGAACGGGATCACAACGGTGCGGGAGATGTCGGGAGCCGACCATCTCCACCGGTGGCGGGATCGGGTCGAGGCCGGGAGCCTGCTCGGCCCACGCTCGATCATTGCGAGCCCTTTGATCGACGGCGCTCCGGGTCTCTGGGCGGACCTGAACGCGGTCTCGTACATCGAGGTGACCAACGAAGCGGAGGCGCGAGCGGCGGTCCGCCGGGTCGTGCGGGACGGTGCGGACTTCGTCAAGGTCTACTCACGACTGTCTCCCGAGGCATACTTCGCCGTCGTTGACGAGGCTCGACGCCAACACATCCCGTTCGCCGGACACTGCCCCGACAACGTGCCGATCACCGAGGCCAGTCGCGCCGGGCAGCGAAGCCTCGAGCACATGTGGGGGACCTGGTACTCGACCTCCAGCCGGGAAGCGGCGATACGCCGGGCGATCGCCGCTATCCGGATCGGGCCTGGTGACTACAACAGCTGGTTCAACCAGGTACATCCGTTGAACTGGCTGGCCGCGCACAGCTACCATCCCGGCAAGGCGGCCGCGGTCTTCGCCGGATTCGTTGCCAACCAGTCCAGGCAGGTCCCGACCCTCATCGCGATGCGGGCGATCGCCATGCCCGACGAGGTGTCGCGAACCGATGAGCGGCTGAAATTTCTGCCCGCCTCCACGGCCGAGGAATGGTGGTGGGCGTTGGACGAGTTGTTCGCGGCCGGCCGCGGTCCGACCGAGGTTGCCCAGCACCGGGAGCTCTTCGACCGCCAGCTCCGGCTGGTTGACGAGATGCGCCGGGCCGGGGTGCCGATGCTGGCGGGCACCGACAGCGCGACGCCGGGGTGCTTTCCCGGGTTCGCCTTGCATGATGAGCTGGAGCTGCTCGTGCGGGCGGGTCTGACTCCCATGCAGGCGCTCCAGGCGGCGACCCTCGAGCCGGCCCGGTTCCTCGGCCGGCAGGACCACGAGGGGACGATCCGCCGCGGCAACCTGGCCAACCTGGTGCTGCTGGACGCCGACCCGCTCGACGACATCCGCAACACCCAGCGGATCCGGGCGGTGGTGGTGCGGGGCCGATTTGTCTCCGCCGAGGAGCGGGAGCGCATGCTCGCCGAGGTCGAGGCCGCAGCGAGGGAGGTCCCCGCCGATGCCCGCGCCACGGTGGGCTGTCCCTGCACGGGCCGATCAAGCTGATCACTGCCCCGCGGTACCTGCGTATCGCGGGGCCGTGGGGAGTCCTGGCCCGAACATGGTGGGGTTAGGCCCACCTCGTGGACGCGGTCTGGGCCCATCGACCGGGTGAGGAGGGTTCCATACCGTCGGAGGTGACCTTTGTCGTCCGAGCTCAGGAACACCTGATGACCCGTCTACCGCCACCACCACCGTCGCCGTCTGCGGCGCCGACCACGAACGCGCTTGAGGTGCGGGCGTTGAGCCGCACCTACGGCGAGGGCGCCGGTGCGGTGGCCACGCCGACGGGCGGCCCGCGGCGCGATGCGCCGAGTCGCCCGGCCGAGCTGGCGCGGGCCGCGTGAGGCCGGCAACCGGCCGTTCGGTGCGCCTGCTCGCGCCGATCGCGAGCGTCCGGCCGGGGCCGGTCGACACGCACGCGGTGGTCGACAGACTCCGGCTGACGCTCGTGTCGGCCGGGTACGCGCTGGCCGCTGCCCCGGCACTGGCCCTGGCGATCGTGCTCGTCCTGTCCGTGCCGCTCGGGCTGATCAGCGTCGGCTTCCCCCTCGCCCTGGCCGCCGTGCCGGCAGCCGCCGCACTCGCCGGTGTGCACCGGCGGGTCAGCGGTGCCCTGCTCGACGCCGAGATCCCGACAACCTACGCCGACACGTCCGGCCGCGGCCTGCTCGGCCGGCCCGTGCGCTGGCTACGCGACGGCGCCCGCTGGCGCGATGTCGCCTTCGTGTGGTTCTCCGGTACCGCCGGGTTCGCCATGTCGCTCCTGCCGCCGGTGCTGCTGGCCGCCCCCGTCCCGCATCTCGTCGGGCTGGTCGTCGACCCCAGCCGGCTGGGGGCCCTGCTGCTCGGCGCCACCGGGCTCGGCCTGCTCGTGTGGTGGATCGTCACCCCGCCGCTGGTACACGCCCGAGCGGTCACCGAGCGGGCGATCCTCGGCGGGTCGCGCCTGACCGAGCTCGAGCGCCGGGTCGAGCAGGTCACCGAGTCGCGCAGCGAGACGCTCGACCTGTCGGCCGCCGAGATCCGCCGCATCGAACGCGACCTCCACGACGGCGCGCAAGCCCGCATGGCGGCGGTCGGGATGACCATCGGCCTCGCCGGCAAGCTCGTCAGGAGCAACCCCGACGCCGCCATGGCCCTGCTGGACGAAGCCCGCCAGACCACCCTCGACGCGCTCGGCGACCTGCGCTCGGTCATACGCGGCATCCACCCACCCGTGCTCGCCGACCGCGGCCTCGCCGGCGCGATCGAGGCGCTCGCCCTGCCGATCCCGCTCCCGGTCACCGTGTCGGTGACCGTCACCGAGCGGCTCCCCGACCCCGTCGAGTCGGCTGCCTACTTCGCCGTCGCCGAATGCCTCGCCAACACCGTCAAGCACTCCAGAGCCACCCGGGCCTACGTGCGCGGAGCCTACGACGGCACCCGCCTGCGGCTCGCCGTCGGCGACGACGGCCGCGGCGGCGCCGACCCGACCGGCTCCGGACTGACCGGCATCGCCCGGCGACTGGCCGCCTTCGACGGCACGCTCACCGTCGACAGCCCACCCGGCGGCCCCACCGTCGTGACTCTGGAGATCCCATGCCCGGCATAGCCGAATCCGGGATCACGCTCCGGGCGATCGTGGCCGAGGACCAGGCACTGCTGCGGGTCGGCCTGACCCGCATCCTCGAGGCCAGCGGCATCGTCGTCGTCGAAGCCGTCGAGGATGCGGCCGCCCTGGCGACCGCGCTCACCCGCGACGACCTCGACGTGGCGATCGTGGACGTACGCCTTCCTCCCACGCACGCCACCGAAGGCCTCGCCGCGGCGATCGCTGCCCGCGCCGCCCGCCCCGGGCTCCCCGTGCTCGTGCTCAGCCAATGGGTCGAACCGCTCTACGCCCGCGACCTGTTCGCCTCCGGAGTGGGCGCCGTCGGCTACCTGCTCAAGGACCGCGTCGCCGACATCGACGCATTCATCGCCGCCGTCCGCCAGGTCGCCGGCGGCGGCACCGTCCTCGATCCCGAAGTCGTCGCCGGGCTCGTCAGCCGCCGCGTCCGTCCGCTCGACCGGCTCACGCCACGCGAACGTGACGTGCTCACGCTGATGGCCGAGGGCCGCTCCAACGCCGCCATCGCCGACCGCCTCACAATCACCGAGAAGGCCGTCGGCAAGCACATCAACAACATCTTCACCAAACTCGACCTTGCACCCGCCCCGGTCGACAACCGCCGCGTCCTCGCCGTCCTCGCCTGGCTCAACGCCGGCTGACCCGCACTGCTCACCGACGGCCCGGCGAGCGGGAAGCACTCCTACGAGCAGTGACCGGATGACGGCCGGGGTGAGGGCCGGGGGTCCCGCCGGGACGGGACCACCGGCCCTGCCACGGGACCCGGGCGTGGGCGAGAGTCGACGTGAGCCCACTGACAGGGAGGCCGCCATGACCCCGCTGCTGCGCGCCGAGATCGACCAGGTCGCCGAGGCCTCGATCGCGGCGCTGCGCGCTCCGTCGATCCTCAACACGCAGCCGTGGCGGTGGCGGCTCGCCGGCAACCAGGCCGAGCTGTGGGCCGACCGGTCCCGCCGCCTGGACGGCATCGACCCCGACGGCCGGCTCCTGCTGCTCAGCTGCGGCACCGCGCTGCACCACGCGACCGTGGCGCTGCTCGCCGCCGGCTTCGACGCCGGCGTCGTCCGGCTGCCCGACCCGGACCGGCCGGACCTGGTCGCCAGGATCCGTCAGGGACGGCGGCGCGGCGCCGACGACCTCCTGTACCGGGCGATCTACCAGCGCCGCACGGACCGCCGGCCGTTCGGCGACACCCGCCCCGGCGAGGCCGTGCTCGACGAGCTGCGCGCCGCGGCCGAGCGGCACGGCACCCACCTGCACGTGGTGCGCGCCGACCAGGTGACGGCCTTCGCCGCCGCGGTCGCGCACGCGGGGGAGGTGGAGCACGACGACGCGCGCGTCCGTGAGGACCTGCTCGCCTGGACGACCCGCGCCCGGGAGGACCGCGACGGCGTCTCGCCCCGCGGCACCGTGCCGGACATCCACCGGACCATCGCACCCCGGGACTTCAACCTGGCCCGCCCGGCGGCACTCGAACCGGGCACCGGGTCGGACCGCGGCACCGCGTACATCATCCTCACCGTCGAGGAGGAGGAGCCCTCCAACTGGGTCGCCGCGGGCGAGGCACTCTCCGACGTCTGGCTCACCCTCACCGCGCGCGGGCTGGCCGCCTCGCCGATCAGCGAGGTCGTCGAGGTGCCGGCGGTCCGGGTGGCGCTGCGGCGGCTGCTCGGCGGGGTGGGCCACCCGGCGATCGCGATGCGGGTCGGCGTGCCCGTCGACGACCTGGAACCGGTCCCGCCGTCCGCCCGCCGCTCGGGCACCGACACCATCGACCTGCCCGGCCGACCGTGATCTTCTCGCGCGTCCCGCCTACACGGTCGCGGCGGCTCGCGTAGCCTCGGCCTCATATGCCGGGACGGATTGTTGATGTCGCAAACACCCTGAACACGCATATTGGAGAAAGGACGTCCGGTGACCACTGTCGCGGACCGAACCACAGCCCTCAGCCAGCCTACTGACGACGAGATCGCCCAGCTGGACGCGTGGTGGCGAGCGAACAACTACCTCACCATCGGCCAGATCTACCTGCAGGGCAACCCGCTGCTGCGGCGCCCCCTCGCCCCCGAGGACATCAAACCCCGCCTGCTCGGCCACTGGGGCACCAGCCCCGGCCTGTCGCTGATCTACGCGCACGTGTCGCGGCTCATCCGCCTCACCGGCCAGGAGGCGATCTACCTCGCCGGCCCCGGCCACGGCGGCCCCGCGCTCGTCGCCGCCGGCTACCTCGAAGGCACCTACAGCGAGATCTACCCGAAGGTGTCGCAGGACGAGGAGGGCGTGCTGCGGCTGTTCCGGCAGTTCTCCAGCCCCGGCGGCATCCCCAGCCACGTCTCCGTCACCACGCCCGGCTCCATCCACGAGGGCGGCGAGCTCGGCTACGTCCTCGTCCACGCGTTCGGCTCCGTCATGGACAACCCCGACCTGCTGACGGTCGCGGTCGTCGGCGACGGCGAGGCGGAGACCGGCCCCCTCGAAGGGTCGTGGAAGGGCGTCTCGTTCATCAACCCGGCCCGCGACGGCGCCGTCCTGCCGATCCTGCACCTCAACGACGCGAAGATCGCCGGCCCGACCGTGCTCGGCCGCAAGGACCCCGCCGAGGTGCGCTCGCTGCTGGAGGGCCACGGCTACGAGGTCCTCGAGGTCAGCGGCTCCGACCTGCCCGGCATGCACCACCGCTTCGCCGCCACGCTCGCCGAGGCGTGGGGCAGGATCCGCGCCATCCAGACCGCCGCCCGCAGCACCGACTGGGACGGCAGCCGCCCCCGCTGGCCGATGATCATCCTCCGGTCGCCGAAGGGCTGGACCGGGCCCGAGGAGGTCGACGGCATCAAGGTCACCGGCACGTGGCGGTCACACCAGGTGCCGCTGGCCGGGGTCAAGGACAACCCGGAGCACCTGGCGATCCTGGAGCGCTGGCTGCGTTCGTACCGGCCGGAGGAGCTCTTCGACGAGGCCGGGGCACCCGTGGAGCTGGTCCGCGGCCTCGCCCCCGACGGCGACCTGCGGATGAGCGCCAGCCCGCACGCCAACGGCGGCCTGCTCACCCGCGACCTCGACATCCCCGATTTCCGCAAGTACGCCGTCGACGTCGACGAGCCCGGCGGCTCGCGCGCGGAGTCGACCCGGCGCCTCGGCGAGCTGCTGCGCGACGTGTACCGCGGCAACCCCGACCGGTTCCGCCTCTTCTGCCCCGACGAGACCAACAGCAACCGGCTCGGCGCCGTCTTCGAGGTCTCCGACCGCGCCTTCATGGAGCGGGTCACCGACGCCGACGTCGCCATCGGCCGCGACGGACGGGTCATGGAGGTGCTCTCCGAGCACAACTGCCACGGCTGGCTGGAGGGCTACACCCTCACCGGGCGGCACGGCATGTTCGCCACGTACGAGGCGTTCGCGATGGTCTCGGCGTCGCAGACCGTGCAGCACGGCAAGTGGCTGCAGGAGGCGAAGCGGCTCCCCTGGCGGGCCAAGGTGCCCTCGCTGAACGTGCTGCTCACCTCGACCGCGTGGCGCAACGACCACAACGGCTTCTCGCACCAGGGCCCCGGGCTCATCCAGGTCGTGCTCACCCAGCGGGGTGACGTCGCCCGCGTGTACCTGCCGCCGGACGCCAACACGCTGCTGTCCGTCGCGGACCACTGCCTGCGCTCCCGCTCGTACATCAACCTCATCGTCATCGACAAGCAGCCGCAGCTGCAGTGGCTGAGCATGGACGAGGCCATCGAGCACGCCGCGGCGGGCGCGGGCAGCTGGGAATGGGCCGGCACCGACGACGGCACGACCGACCCCGACATCGTGCTGGCCTGCGCGGGTGACGTCGTCACGATGGAGACCGTCGCCGCCGCGCAGATCCTCCGGGAGCGGCTGCCGAAGCTCAAGGTCCGGGTCGTCAACGTCGTGGACCTCATGACGCTGCCCCGCCCGAAGGACCACCCGCACGGGATGAGCCCGACCCGGTTCACGGAACTGTTCACCGACACCGTAGACGTCGTCTTCGCCTTCCACGGCTACCCCGGCGCCATCCACCAGCTGGTCCACGGCCGCCCCGACGCCGACCGGTTCCGGGTGCGCGGCTTCATCGAGGAGGGCACCACCACGACCCCGTTCGACATGACCGTCCGCAACCGCGCCTCCCGCTACCACCTCGTCATCGACGCCATCAACAACGCGAAGCGGCTGCCGAGCGGCGCCGCCGAGCTGAAGGCCTGGTGCGAGCAGAAGCTCGCCGAGCACGAGACCTACGTCGTGGAGCACCTCGAGGACATGCCCGAGGTCCGCGACTGGACCCTCGGCGACTGGGCGGCCAAGGGATGAGCGCGGCGACCGAAGCGCTGGCACGGGCGGCGGACACCGCCCGGCTGGCGCCCTCTGTGCACAACACCCAGCCGTGGCGGTGGGTCGTGCAGGGCTCGTCGTTGTCGCTGTACGCGGTGCCCGGCCGCCAGTTGCGCGAGCAGGACCCGGCGGGGCGTCTCATGCTGGTCAGCTGCGGCGCGGCGCTGCACCACGCGCGGATCGCCCTGGAGGCCTCGGGCTGGACGTACGACGTCACGCGAACCGCCGGCGGCGCGCTCACGGAGGTCGACGCCACGGCGCCGCTCGCGGTCGTGCACGCCGCGCCGGGCGGGCCCGCCGATCCCGGCGCGATGCGGCGCCTGCAGCTGCTGCAGGTCCGGCGCACCGACCGGCGGGTGGTCAGCGACGAGCCGGTGCCCGCGGCCGTGCGCGAGGCGCTCGTCGCCGCGGCCGGCAAGGAGGGCTCCCGCCTGCACCTGCTCACCCGCGACCAGGTCCTCCAGCTCGCCGTCGTCGTCGAGCACGCCGGCGACGCGGAGCGGCACGACGAGCGGATGCGCGCCGAGACGGCCGAGTGGGTCGGCGGCGACCGCCCGGCGGGCACCGGCCTGCCCGACACCGTGATCCCCGCCGAGCTGCCGCTCACCACGGTCGCCGAACGCGACTTCGGGGTCAGCGGCAACCTGCCGGCCGGGTCCGGCCACGACGAGGCCGCCGCCTATGCCGTCCTGTACGGCGACGGCGACGAACCCTCGGACTGGCTCCGCGCCGGTGAGGCCCTCGGCGAGCTCTGGCTCGCCGCGACCGAGCACGGCGCCGCGGTCCTGCCGCTGAGCAGCCCCGTCGAGCTCGACTTCACCCGCCAGGCGCTGCGGCGCATGCTGGGCGAGGTCGGGTACCCGTACCTGGTCCTGCGGCTGGGCACCACCGACCCCGACCACGCCGGCCCGGAGCACACGCCGCGCCTGCCCGTCGAGCAGGTCATCGAGATCATCGACTGACGTCATCGGCCCGCCGTCCGCTCGTCTCAGCGGACGGCGGGCCGGCCCGGGCTCGCCGCCCGCCTGTCTCCGCCGCCGGCCTTCTCGTCTCAGCGGCTGGCCTTCTCGTCTCAGCGACGACGACCTTTCGGCACCCACCGGACCCGTCCATGCGCGGGTCTGCGAGCGTGTGTGCCGGTAGGGAGGTGTCGTGGAGGCTGAGGAGTCGTTCCGCGCGTACGTGTCGGGCCGTCTGGCGGCCCTGTCCCGCATGGCGTACCTGCTGTGCGGTGACCGGCACGCCGCGGAGGACCTCGTGCAGGTGACGCTGGTCCGGGTCGCCCGGCACTGGGAGCGGGTGGCGGCCGGCGGGGACCCGGACCCGTACGTGCGGCGGGTGATGGTCAGCCAGCACGTGTCGCTGTGGCGGCGGCGCTGGCGGCAGGTGCACGTGAGCGACCAGCTGCCGGACCGCGCGGTGCCGGACCGGGCGGACGCCGTCACGACCGCGCTCGCCGTCCAGGCCGCGCTGGCGAAGCTGGCGCCCCGGCAGCGGGCCGTGCTGGTCCTGCGGTACTTCGAGGACCTGACCGAAGCGGCGACCGCCGAGGTGCTGCGCTGCTCGGTCTCGACCGTGAAGAGCCAGACCCGGGACGCCCTCGCCGCCCTCCGCGTCAAGGCGCCCGAACTGGCCGAGGTGATGTCATGACCGTGCCGTTGCGTGACACGCTGCGTGAGCTGGGGGAGCGGATGCCGCCCGCCCGGCTGCCCGAGGACCCGTGGCGGCGCGGCCGGCGGCAACGACGCAGGAACAGGGTCGTCGCCGCCGTCGTTGTGGCGCTGCTGTGCGCGGCCGTGGCCGTCCTGCCCGGCGTACATCTGGAGCCCCAGCCCGCCCAGGGCGACCCGGCCGTCCCCGCCGGTGTCGAGCTGCCGTACTTCTTCCAGGCGACGGTCGACATGGCGCCGCCGGGCCCGGCGACGGTCCTGTTCGGCGGCTACAGCGTGGGGCTGTCCGCCGACCCCTACCCCTTCGAGGAGGAGGGCGGCAAGCTCGCCGTTGTCGGCCGCGACGGGGACTACCGCGTGCTGCGCTATCCGGACGAGGCATTCCGTGCCGGGCAGGACGTGCGGCTGTCGCCGGACGGTAACCTCGTCGCGCAGAGCATGCTGACCGGCGGCCCGGCCGGGTGGCTGGTGGTCACCGACCTGCGCACCGGCCGCAGCCGCGGCTACGGCGACGGGCCGCCGGCGTGCTGCTTCGAGGTCGCGGCGTGGCGGCCGGACAGCGGCGCCGTCCTGGTAGTGCACGTCGACAACAACGACATCGATCCGGCAACCGACCGCCGACCGGCCCAGTACATCCTGGTCGACCTGGCCAGCGGCGCGCTGGTCCCGGTCGACGACGTGTTCGCGCGTGACCCCGTCGCCTCGGCGTGGGAGGCGGCGTTCGCGCCGGACGGCCGCGGGTTCGTCACGACCCGGCCCGCCGCGGGCGGCGGCACGGAGCTGCGCGGCCACGACGCCACCGGCCGGCGGCTGTGGACCCGTCACCTCGGCGACCGGCAGCGGCTGGCGGGCGCGGGCGCCTACACGCCGGACGGGTCGGCGGTGGCCCTGCTGAACATCGACGGCTGCACCGCGTCGTGCGACCACGACGAGCTGGTCGCCAGGCGGTGGCACGTCTCGTACGTGGACGCCGCCACCGGCGCGGACCGCGAAGGCCCGGCGCTACCGGCGGTGACCGGCCCGGCGGTCCGGGCGCTCGGCTGGCACGGCGACACGCTCATCGCCGTGCAGTACGAGCTCGAGGACGACATCCGGCCCGGCGAGGACGAGACGGGCTGGTTCGCGACCCGGCACGTCCGGGTGCTGGCCCTGCGCCCGGACGGCACCACCGGCGTCGTGCTGGACCCACCCGCGGACGTCAGCTCCGTCGACATCGCCCAGGACCTGATCCGCTCCGGACGGTTCGGCGGCCCGGTGCCGTCCCCGGCGGTGCTGCCCGTCCGCTGGGCGCCGGTGGCCGAGGCGGCGGCGCTCGCGCTGTGCGTGCTGTGCGTGCTGTCCCCGCTGCTGCTGATCGCCGGCGCCGCCGTGCGGCTGGTCCGTCGCCGCCGCCGCGCGGCCCGGTCGTAGCGCCGGCTCCGGCGCAGGGGCCGGTGTGGCGGTCGCCATCCGGGGGCGCGGCGGGGCATGCTGCTGTGGAGGAAGGCCTGAGCCAACCGTGTGGAGGTGTGCGATGTCCCGTGTCCAGCTCGCGCTCCGGGTCCCGGACCTGGAAGCGTCAGTGGCGTTCTACTCGAAGCTGTTCGGCACCGAGCCGGCCAAGCGCCGCCCCGGCTATGCGAACTTCGCGATCGCCGAACCGCCGTTGAAGCTCGTCCTGCTCGAAGGCGACCCCGACCGGCCGACCGCACTCGATCACCTCGGCGTCGAGGTCGGGACCACCGAGGCCGTCGACGCCGCGACCAGCCGGCTGACCGAGTCGGGACTCATCACCCTGACCGAGGGCGACACCGAGTGCTGCTACGCACTGCAGGACAAGGTCTGGGTGCGAGGCCCCGGCGACGAGCCATGGGAGGTGTACGTGGTCAAGGGAGACTCCGACGTGGGGGACAAACCCATCGTGGTGGAGACCTGCTGCACCGGCTCCCAGCCGGCCGACAGCGCGCCCGAAGCCGTGCCGACCCCCGCCGTGGCGCCTGCCGGACCCGCGTAGCAGGCGGCTTCTCGGGTCGTGAGCGGCCGTGGCGGGGAGCGGCCGCGGCTCAGCGATCCTCCGGCATGGGCAGCTCCCGTCCGAGACGCCCGAGCGGGGACAGGATCATCACCAGCGGTGACACCATCGTGCCGGCGGCCGCGACGAGGATGGCGGTGCGCAGCCCCAGCTCGCCCGCGAGGAAGCCGCCGAGCAGCGAGCCCAGCGGGGTCAGGCCCATGCCGGCGAACGTGATCGTCGCGGCGGCGCGGCCCTGCATCCTGTCCGGGGTCACGGCCTGCCGGACGGCCATGACGGTGACGTTGACCAGCTGCCCGAAGGTCCCGGACACGAGGTTGATCGCGACGAGCGCCGGCAACGTCACCGCGGGGGTGCCCCGCACCACCGGTACGAGCAGCATCGCGCCGTTGCCGATGGCCGCCGCGGACACCAGCACCACGCCGTAGCCGAACCTGCCCGGCAGGTGGGCGGCGAGCAGCGAACCGGCGAGCGCCCCGGGGCCGACCGCCGCGACCACCAGCCCGACTGCGCCGCCTGACAGGTGCAGGTCCCCGGTGAGGAAGATCAGATAGGCGGTCATCACGGCGGCGAAGCAGAACTGGAACGCGGCAGAGGCCAGGCACACGGCCCGCAACGAGGTGTCACCGGCGACGAAGCGGATGCCTTCCCTGATCTGCCGCCACACGTGGGAGGCCCGGCCGGCGTGTTCCGGGGCCGGCTCCCGGTGCCGGATCCGCGAGACCGACACCAACGACAGCGCGAACAGCAGCCCGTTGGACACGGCCGCGATCGATGCCGACGGCAGCGACACCAACGCCCCGCCGAGAGCCGGACCGCCGATCTGTGCCGCGGACCGGCTGCCCTCGAGCGCGCTGTTGCCGCGCAGCAACCGGTCCCGCCGCAGCATCCGTACGAGCAACGCCTGATACGCCACGTCGAAGAACACCGACGCAGTCCCCAGCACGAACGCCGCCACCAGCAGGGCCGGCAGGTCGAGTCCGCCGGCGAGGGCGGCCGCGGCGACCCCGGTCAGCACCAATGCCCGGCCGAGGTCGGCCAGCATCATCACGTTCCGGGCGCGCCACCGGTCCACCCAGGCGCCGATGACCAACGACAGCAGCAGCAACGGCGCCTGCCCGACGGCTCGAAGCGCGCCGACCTGGCCGACGTCGAGGTGCAGCGTCAGGACGGCGATCAGCGGCAGGACCACCAGGCTCGCGTGCTCGCCGAGCTGGGAGGCGGTCTGACCCACCCAGAGCCTGCGGAAATCGGCGTCGCGCGACAGGGCGGACGAAGCGGCCTGCGCGGAACTGGGTACAGCGGAAGACGGCACAGAGGACCCCTTGGGTTGCCGAGAACAACGGCCCGCCGCCCGTCCCGCGGACGCGTGGACGGGTTCAGGCGGGAAGTGCTCGCTGTGCCGCGCTGTCGAAGGCAGCACGCGATGACGGGCCGTTCACGGCCCAGACGTCAACGCGTGCTCGGGCGACCGGGCATGTCAACTCCCTGGGGGTCAGCAGGTAGGCCGACGGTAGCCATCGACGGCTCGGCGCGCAACGCGATACGGCGCCTCCGCGCTGCCGTCGGCCGGATGTCATCCTTGCGGCACACCGGTCAGCGACGGGTCCGTGCCCCTCGCAGGAAGATCGCGAGGCCCGGGACGGCGGCGAAGGCGGCGCAGCCCAGCGCCAGGGACAGAGTCAGCGGTTCGGTGCCCAGCAGCGACTGGAGGGCGGGCAGCCAGACGGCGGCGAGCTGCAGGACGAGGGACAGGCCGACGGCGGCGTCCAGGCTCCAGTTGCGCTGCCCGGTGCCACGGGCCCGCAGGGCTAGGGCGACGCCGAGCTGGGTGAGGCCGAGCACCAGGAACAGCACGCTCTGCCACGGCCCGCCGGCGTGCCGGGTCCACAGCGCGGCGGCCAGGACCGTGGCGGTGATCAGCGCGCCCGTGCCGGCGATCGGCGCGGCCAGCCCGCCCAGGATCGCCTGGTCCGGGCGGCGTGGCGGCCGGCGCATCAGGCCCGGGTCGGCGGGCTCGCCGCCGAGCGCGACGCCCGGCAGCCCGTGCGTGATCATGTTGATCCACAGGATCTGCGCCGGCAGCAGCGGCACGGGCAGGCCCAGCCACGGGCCGGCGAGCATGACGAGCACCTCGGCGGCGCCGCCGGACAGCGCGTACACGAGGAAGCGCCGGATGTTGGCGTAGATGCGCCGGCCCTCGCGCACCGCGGTGGCGACGGTGGCGAGGTTGTCGTCGGCGAGGACGAGGTCCGCGGCCTGGCGCGCGGCCTCGGTGCCGCCCCGGCCCATCGCGACCCCGATGTCGGCGCGGCGCAGGGCCGGCGCGTCGTTCACGCCGTCACCGGTCATGGCCACGACGGCGCCGCCACGCTGAAGGGCCTCGATGATGATCAGCTTCTGCTCGGGACTGGTCCGCGCATACACGACTGGCGCCGCGCCGTCCGGGCCGTGATGAGGCGCGGCGCCGTCCGGGCCGTGGGATGGAGCCGCGCCGTCCGGGCCGTGGGAAGGCGCCGTGCCGTACGGGCCGTGCGAAGGTGCGGCGCCGTCCGGGCCGTCATCGAGCGCCGGGGCGGAGGCGGCCGCGTCGTCGCCGAGTGCCACCCTTGCGCCGGGGGTGGCGAGGCCGACCCGCTCGGCGATCGCCGCCGCCGTCGCCGGGTGGTCGCCGGTGATGAGGATGACCTCGATGCCCGCGTCCCGCAGCGCGGCCACGGCCGGCGGTGCCGCCTCCCGCACCGGGTCGATGAGGGCGACCAGCCCGAGCGGCCGCAGGTCCCGTTCGAGGTTTTCCGGCGTCGGTACGGCGTCGCGATGCGCACCCGCGACGGCGAGCACCCGGTACCCTGGGCGGCGAGCGCCGGCGGTGCGTCGTCGAGCAGCACGTCGGGCGCGCCCTTGGACACGACCAGGTACCCGCCGGACGGGTCGGCGTGGACGGTGGTCATGCGGCGTCGCACGGCGTCGAACGGCACCTCGGCCACGCGGGGGTACTCCTGCCGGACCGTCAGGTCGACACCGCACCGTCCGGCGGCGGCGAGCAGCGCGGCCTCCATCGGGTCGCCGACCGGCGCCCACCCGGGTCGGGTGTGGTCGAGATCCGCGTCGTTGCACAGCACGAGCGCGCGGGCCAGCTCGAGCCCGGCGGCGCCCGGCTCGGGCGTCGCGGTCCCGGTGGGGGCGTAGCCGGTGCCCGCCAGGGTGATCTCGCCGCCGCCGGGCAGCAGGATCCGCTCGACGCTCATCAGCCCTTCGGTGAGCGTGCCGGTCTTGTCGGTGGCCAGGACGGTGACCGAGCCGAGGGTCTCCACGGCGGGCAGCCGGCGCACGATCGCCGAACGCCGCGCCATCCGGTGCGCGCCGAGGGCGAGGGCCAGGGTCACGACCGCCGGCAGCGACTCGGGCACGGCGGCGACGGTGAGGCTCACCGCGGCCAGCAGCATCTCGGTGACCGGCTGGCCGCGCAGCACGCCGACCAGGAACACCACCCCGGACAGCACGACCGCGGCCAGGGCGAGGACCTTGCCGAGCCCGACGATCCGGCGCTGGAGCGGCGTCTGCCGCCGTGGCTGCCCGGCGACCAGGGCGGCGATGCGGCCCAGCGCGCTGTGCTGGCCGGTGCGCACGACGACACCGGTGGCGCGCCCGGCGGCGGTCACGGTGCCCGCGGACAGCTCGTCGCCGGCGGACCGGGCCACGGTCATCGACTCGCCGGTGAGCGCCGACTCGTCCAGGGCCAGCCGGACCGCGTCGACGACCCGCAGATCGGCCGGGACGACGTCGCCGGCCTCGACCCGCACGACATCGCCGGGCACCAGGTCGGCGGCGGGGACGGAGACGTCGGCGCCGGCGCGGCGGACCCTGGCGGACGGGGCGGCCATGCGGCGCAGCGCCGCCACCGCCCGGTCGGCGCGCAGCTCCTGCACGACGCCGACGGTGGTGTTGAGGACGATCACCAGCGCGATGACGACCAGGTCGCTGACGTCCCGCAGGACCGCGGTCACGACCATGGCGACCAGCAGCACGACGATCAGCGGGTCACGCAGCTGCACGCCGATCCGCGCGGCGATCGACGGTGGCGGCGCGGCCGGAAGCTCGTTGCGCCCGTGCCGCTCCCGCAGCGCGGTGACCTCCCTGGCGCTGAGCCCGGCCGGGTCCGTCAACGTCGTGGTCATGCCCCGACCATCCCACCGTCCACCCCCGCCACCCAGTGGCGAAGGTCCCGCCACGGGCGGGACCTTCGATGCAGGACCTTCACCAGGCGGGCGGGCTCAGGTGGCCGGCGATGCGTGCGCGATCAGCACCGGGCACTCGGCGTGCTGCGTCAGCTGCTGCCCGACCGAGCCCAGCAGCAGCCCGGCGAACCCGCCGTGCCCGCGGCTGCCGACCACCACCAGCTGCGCCGTGTGCGACACGCCGATGAGCACCTTGGCGGCCCGCCCGGCGGTCACCAGCGCCTCGACCTTCACGCCGGGGTACCGCTCGCGCCAGCCGGACAGCGACGACTCCAGCGCGGCCCGCTCGGCCGCCTCGGCCGCGTCGCGCGGGACCAGCACCGGTGACGGCGGCACGAACGCGCGGACCGCGACGAGGTCGGTGCCGCGCGCGGCGGCCGCCTCGAACGCCAGCCGCACGGCCGCCTCCGCCGACGGCGAACCGTCGGCGCCGACCACGACCGGGCCGGTGACCGCGTCGGAGTGCCCGCGCACGACCGCGACGGGCGTGCGGGCGTGCGTGGCGACCTGCTGGCTCACCGAGCCCAGCAGCAGGTTGCTGACCCCGCCGGCGCCGCGGCTGCCGACGACCAGCAGGCCCGCGGCCTCGCTCAGGTCGAGCAGCGTCGCCGCGCCCGGCGCGTGGACGGCGACGCCGACGACGTCGAGCCCGTCGTGACGGTCGCGGACACGGGCGACGGCCTCGGCGACGAGCTGCTCGCCGGCCCGCTCCTCCGCCTCGATGAGCTCGGCCGTGACGTCGTAGTACACGCCGGGCCACACGACCTGGTAGCCGTGCACGATCTGCAGCTGGGCGCGCGCCCGTGCGGCCTCGGCGGCGGCCCAGTCGACCGCCTTGCGGGCCTCGTCGGACCCGTCGTACCCGACGACGACTCGTTGGATGTTCATGTCAGCTCCTTACCGTGAGTCCGAACCGGCCGCGGCGACCGGGCGGCGGCCCGCTCCCAGCCGGGCGACCGGCACCCGGAAGGGCGTGCGGGAGACGTGTCCGAGCTCCGCGTCGCGGAGGAGGCCGATGGTGACGGTGCCCCGGACGCAGCCCAGGTCGTCGACGACGTACGCGATGTCCGCCCCGGCGGTGGTGAGCGTGTGCGCCGCCCGCGCCGGCGACCACGTCTCGCCGACCACGACGGCGTCGGCCAGCTGCTGCAAGTGGGCGAGCTCGCCGATGGTCGGCACGGTCACGGTGCACCTCCAGGGGTTCCAGCTCGACGCTAGGCCGGTGTTTCCGGCCGCGGACAGGGCCGTTGGACCCGGTGTCACGGGCCGGTCGAACGGCACGCGCAGAGGTGCCGTTGTGCCCTGCCGCGGGGTGCCGGCGAGCCATACGGTCGGCTCAGCAGACAGCGACGGGATGAGCAGGAGGCAGGCCATGGGACGCTGGAACGTCGCCGACGTGATGACGATCGGCGCGATTTCCGTACAGGAGGACACGCCGTTCAAGGAGATCGTCGACCTCCTGGAGGCGCACGGGATCAACGCGGTGCCCGTCGTCGACGCGCACGACCGGGTCGTCGGCGTCGTGTCGTCGGCCGATCTGGTGCCGAAGATCGAGTTCGCCGGTGACGACGACCACCCGCGGCTGTTCGAGGACCGGCACACCCGCCAGGCGCGCGGCAAGGCCCACGCGACCGCCGCGGGCGAGCTGATGAACGCCCCGGCCGTCACCGTGCTGAGCACCACGTCCGTGGTCGCCGCCGCCCGCATCATGGAGACCGACGAGCTGAAGCGCCTGCCGGTCGTCGACGACCTGGGCCGCCTGATCGGCATGGTCACCCGCCGCGACCTGCTGAGGGTGTTCCTGCGTACCGACGACGACATCCGCCGCGAGATCCTCGCCGAGGCCGTCACCGACCTCGTCGGCATCGACCAGTCGCAGCTGCGGGTCGAGGTCGACGACGGCGTCGTCACCCTGCTCGGCGAGGTCGACCGCGGCTCGCTCGTCCCGCCGCTCATCCGCCAGATCGAGCGCGTCGACGGTGTCGTCGACGTGGTCAGCCACCTGTCGTTCGACCGGGACGACACCGCCGACCGGCCGAGGCCGTTCCGCGCCCCGGTGATGTTCTGACCAGCCACGCGAAGACGCCCGGGCACGATGTGCCCGGGCGTCGCCGCGTCAATTCACTCCCAGCGTGCGGTCGACCAGTCCTCGCTGGACCAGTAGTGGCCGCTCCAGGTGCCGCTGGACCAGTAGTGCCCGGACCAGTAGTGGCCCGACCAGCCCGGGTCCGTCCAGGTGCCGGCGGCGCCCCACGGCGTGCCGGACCAGGCGGAGGAGGCCCACGTCTTCGACGCCCAGGACGTGCCGGTCCAGCCGGTACCGGTCACCTGGTGGCCCATCCACTGCCCGCCCGACCACGAGCTCTGTGCTGCGCTGCGCGACGCCCACGTGCCGGTGTGGAGGGTGCCCCAGATGGTGGCCTCACCGGTGAGCGCGACGTTGTCGCGGACGACGTGGCTGCCGCCGCGGGCGTCCTCGAGCGAGCCCGACCCGTTGGACCAGGTGTAGTTCTGCTTCACGTTCGGCGTCGGGGCGGCCAGGGCCTTGCCGAGGTTCAGCTCGCGGTATCCGAGCCCGGCCGCGTTGCCGCTGGTCAGGACGTCGCCGTTGTTCATCAGCAGGTACTTGACCTGGTCGGGAGTGAGCGACGGGCGGGCCTGCAGCAGCAGCGCGACGGCGGAGCTGGTGACCGCGGTCGCCTGGGAGGTGCCGCTGCCGCGGAACAGGCTCGACCCGACCCGGGCGGAGGTGTAGGACACGTCGATGTTGGAGCCGGGGTCGGCGAGCGACAGGATCGACTGGCCGGGCGCCAGCAGGTCGGTGCGGCGGTTGGCCGGGCCGTTGTACGTGAGGCTGGTGAACGTCGAGATGGTGTCGTCCGATGTGGACAGTGTGCCGCGGGTGTCGGCCGAGCCGACGTTGAGGATGAACTGGTCGGTGGCCGGGTCGGTCATCTGCTTGCCGTCGTTGCCGACGGCGGCGACCACGACGATGCCGGCCTTCCAGGCCTGCTCCGCGGCGAACGCCACCGGGTCGGTCCAGTAGTTCGGGGTGCCGCCGGTGCCGTAGGACAGGTTGATGACCCGGATCGGGTTGGCGGGGTCGTCGTTGCGGTGCGCCACCACCCAGTCGATCGCCGCGATCATCTGCGACGCGTCCACGGCGCCGTTGGACGTGCCGACCTTGACGGAGGTGAGCTTGACCTTCGGGGCCAGGCCGACGGTGCCGGTCGTGCTGTCGTTGGCGACGATGATGCCGGCCATGTGGGTGCCGTGCCCGTACGTGTCGAGGTAGCGCAGGTTCGGCGACTGCGACTCGAACGACAGGTCCGGCCCGTTGACGATCTGTGCGGCGGGCATCCCGGGCACCGGCGCGATGCCGGTGTCGATCAGCGCGACGCCGATCCCGGCACCGGTGAGACCGGCGGCCGTGCCGGTGCTCGCGCCGATGGTCTTCCGCACGTCGGCCAGCGAGAGGCCGGCGCTCGTTGCGGCCGAGCCCATCCAGATGTTCGACGCCCAGGCGCTCGACGCCGGGTGCCCCGCCGACGCGATCGACTGGGCACCGCCCGCCGTGCCGCCGATGACGACCGGCAGCAGCGCCGCCGCCGCGGTCGCTGCCCGCAGCAGGCTCCGCCTGCCCCGCCTGCGTGTGTTGCGCACCCTGGGACTCCTTCCGGATGCCCGTGATCGACGGGCACGTCCCATCATTCGGGCCGCAGCCGCCGAGCGTCAGAGCCCGGACCCGGAGCGCCACCGAACCGCACCCGGCGCCTGTCAACCGCCCGGCGGACGCATCAACCGGCCGGCCGTATCGGCGACCGATGACCCGACAACGACACCCGATCGCCTGTCACGTTCCTGCCCTGCCGCCGGTCAAAGCGATTGACCGGCGACCTCGAGCCGGTGCGGCAGTCCAGGCCCAGCGGCCTGGCCAACCTCCGGAGGGACGACCATGGCAAAACGCCTCACGACGGGTCTGTACTGGTTGCTGGCCGTCGAGTTCGCACTGGGCGCCGTCACCAAGTACTGGCCGGGCGACACCGTGTTCAGCGCGGCGTACTCCACGAAGTTCGTCGACTGGGGCTACCCGTCGTGGATGCGCTTCGTGGTCGGCGCCCTGGAAGGTGCCGCTGCCGTGCTGCTCGTGGTGCCCAGCCGGCGGACCCGCTTCCTCGCTGCCACGACGCTCGTGTTCGTGCTCACCGGCGCGGTCACCACGCACATCGTCAACCACGACCCGGCGGCGGAGAGCTGGGCCGCGCCGACCCACCTCGTCATCATGGGGATCATCGCGCTGGCGAACTGGCCCGCCGACTGGCGCGACGTCCTGCGCGCGCCGACCCGGTCAGCACGCGGCGTCGAAGGCCCGCCGCTCACCCACGGGAGGCGGGCACGCTGATGCGGTCGACCACCGAGACCACACCGTCCCGCCGCCGCGCGGCGGTGGTGCGCTCATCATCGCGCCGCGGTGCCTGCCAGCCCGCCGCCGGCGTCCGGGCGCAGCGGGGGCAGCAGGTCCGCCTCGGTGATTCCCCCGATCACCCGGTCGTCGCCGCGGACGACCGGCACCCCGCTCACCCCGAACTCGGCGATGACGTCGGCGACGTGCCGGGCGCTGCACTCGGCCGTCACGACCACCACCGACGGGTTCATCACGTCACGGACACATACGTCTTTCATGGCCCTACCCCCTCATGATCCACGGTGCTCCGGGGGCGCCGCGGGCGCACAGGCCGAAGGTCACCTGGTGGCCGGGCCGTCGTGGGGCGGTCCGGGGACGGTGAGCGGGTGGGCGACGTCGTCCAGCGCGGCGAGGAGGGCCATGGTCCGCCGGTACCCGGCCCGGTCGAGGCCGCCCGTGACGCGGCGCCGGGCGGCCTCGGACTCCATCCGGGCCAGTCGCGGGGCCCTCACGTCGGCCGCGCGGTAGACCGTCAGGACGGTGACGGCGGCGGCGCCGTACACGAGCAGGACGACGACGGTGACGATCAGCGTGTGTGCCATGGGTCAGCTCCGTCCTCGGTTACGCGACCAGTGCGCTGCCGTACTTCACGACGACCAGCAGCGCGAGGACGAGCAGCCAGATCGTGACGGCGACGGCGTCGAGGTCGGCGTCGATCGCGGCGCGCAGGGCCGGTCCGGCGCGGCGGGGGAGCGGCAGGTGGCCGTCGCGGATGTTCACGTGCGTCAGGGTGGCGAAGACCAGCGTGGTGGACACCGTGACCAGCAGGCACCACGGGCACAGCGCGCCGATGACGAACGACGACTGGTAGAACAGCCAGTAGGCGAACCCGACGCCGAGGGTGTAGACGACCTGCGCCGCCAGCATGAACCAGCGCGGGAAGCGCACGCCGCCGAGGCTCGCGACGGCGACGGTGACGACGACGGGCTCGGCGACCAGGCCGAAGAACGCGTTCGGGAAGCCGAACAGCTGCGCCTGCCAGGACCGCCCGACGGTGCCGCAGGACAGCACCGCGTTGATGTTGCAGGTCAGGTCGGCGGCCGGGTCGGCGGCGAGGCGGATCGCGTCGACCGACAGCACGAACGACGCGACGAGGCTCAGCGCGGCCGACACGAGCATCGTGCCGTAGATCCAGCCGTTGCTGTGCCGCAGCCGCCGGACCCGCTCCAGGGCGGTCATGCGGCGGCCGCGACTGCCGCGGCCAGCGGACCGGCCGTGTACAGGTCGCCCTCGAACACCTTGCCGTTGACCAGGACCGTCGGCGTGCCGGTGACACCGCCGTGCTGGAACGCCCACTCGGTGGAGGTGGCGACCCAGCGTTCGAAGCGGCGTTCGGTGAACGCGGCCGCGACGTCGGCGGGGACGCCCGCGCCGGTGGCGACCGCCGCGATCTGCTGGTCGGTCAGGCCGGGGCCGCCCTCCGCGGGCTGCTGCGCGAACAGGGCGGCGTTGAACGCGAGCACGTTCGCCGGGGCACGGTCGGCGACGGTGGCGACGGCGTTGGCGGTGCGGGTGGAGTACCGGGTGCCCTGCGACGCCCTGTCCAGGAACGCGAGCGGGTGCAGCTCCAGGCGGACCGTACCGGCGGCGACCAGACGCTCCAGGTCGCCGCTGTTCGCCCGCTCGAACCGCCCGCAGTACGGGCAGAGGTAGTCCAGGTAGATCGTCACCGTGACCGGACCCGTCCCGGTCACGATCGCACCGGTGGCCGTCGCGCCGGCCGGGGCAGCCGTCGACCGCGCGGCGGGCGGCGCGGGCGTGTCGTCGCCACCGGCCGCGTCGGCGAGGACGTACGCGATCGCGGCCAGCAGCGCGACGATGACGACCCCGCCGGCGACACCCAGATTCCGGTGCCGCCGCCGGGTGCGCCGCTGCGCCTCCGCCCGTGCCTGCCGTGCCTCCCGGGCCTGCCGCGCCGGCGTGCGTGCCTGTGTCCCCATGTCGGAGGTCCCCCTGTCGGATGCGTGGACGCGCTGTCAGCCTCCGCCCGCACCGCGGGACGGCGGATGAGGCGGAAGGCCCGTCTTGGCCGGGACCCTCGGCCCGGGACCTTCGGCCCGCGACACAGGCCCTCGTGCTCTGTGGACAAGCATCGATACGCGCGAGCCTGAACGTGTCAGCGAACAGGGCCACGAAGTCCGGAAAGGATGCGAGGAACCCGATGACCACCATCAGCGCCCCCAACGAAACCGCCGCCTGGCGCGGCTTCCATGGCGGATCGTGGCGGGACCAGGTCGACGTGGCAGGGTTCGTGCGGGACAACGTCCGGCCGTACGAGGGCGACGAGACGTTCCTCGCCGGCCCGACGCCGCGGACCACGCACGTGTGGGGCCTGCTGACCGCGATGTTCCCGCAGGAGCGCGAGCGCGGCATCCACGACGTCGACCCGCGCACGCCCGCGTCGATCACCGCCTTCGCGCCCGGCTACATCGACCGCGAACACGAGCTGATCGTGGGCCTGCAGACCGACGCGCCGCTGCGCAGGGCCATCATGCCCTTCGGCGGGCTGCGGATGGTGGAGAACGGGCTCAAGGCGTACGGGTACGAGCTCGACCCCCTCGTGAAGGAGATCTTCACCCGGTTCCGCAAGACGCACAACGCCGCCGTGTTCGACGCCTACACGCCGCAGATCCTCGCCGCGCGCAAGGCCGGCGTCATCACCGGGCTGCCCGACGCGTACGGGCGCGGCCGCATCATCGGCGACTACCGCCGGGTCCCGCTGTACGGCGTCGACTTCCTCATCGCCGAGAAGCGCCGCGACAAGGCGTCCCTGGACGACCGGCCGTCGACCGCCGACGTCGTCCGCGACCGCGAGGAGCTGGCCGAGCAGCTGCGCGCCCTCGACGAGCTCAAGACGATGGCCGCGAGCTACGGCCACGACATCGCCGGCCCCGCCCGCACCGGGCGGGAGGCCGTGCAGTGGCTGTACTTCGCCTACCTCGCCGCCGCGAAGGAGCAGAACGGCGCCGCGATGTCGCTCGGCCGCACCTCGACGTTCCTGGACATCTACCTCGAACGCGACCTCGACGAGGGCGTCCTCACCGAGTCCGGCGCACAGGAGCTCGTCGACGACTTCGTCATGAAGCTGCGCATCATCCGCTTCCTGCGCACCCCCGAGTACGACCAGCTGTTCTCGGGCGACCCGACCTGGGTCACCGAGTCGATCGGCGGGATGGGCGCCGACGGCCGGACCCTCGTCACCCGCACGTCGCTGCGGTACCTGCAGACGCTGTACAACCTGGGACCGGCACCCGAGCCGAACCTGACCGTCCTGTGGTCGCCGGCGCTGCCCGAGCCGTTCAAACGCTTCTGCGCGAAGGTGTCGATGGACACCAGCGCCATCCAGTACGAGAACGACGACCTGCTGCGGCAGCACAGCGACGACGACACCGCGATCGCCTGCTGCGTATCGGCGATGTGCGTCGGCAAGGACATGCAGTTCTTCGGCGCGCGCGTCAACGTCGCCAAGGCCCTGCTGTACGCCATCAACGGCGGCCGCGACGAGCTGAGCGGCGTGCAGGTCGCGCCCGCGACCGCACCCATCGGCGGCGACGTCCTGGACTACGACGAGGTGCTCGCGGCGTTCGACCGCACCCTCGACTGGCTCGCCCGCACCTACGTCGACGCGCTCAACGTCATCCACTGCATGCACGACAAGTACGCCTACGAGCGCATCGAGATGGCGCTGCACGACTACCCGGTGCGCCGGTTCCTCGCCTGCGGCATCGCCGGGCTCTCCGTCGCCGCCGACAGCCTCGCCGCGATCCGGTACGCCCGCGTCACACCGGTCCGCGACACCACGGGTCTCGTCGTCGACTACACAGTGGACGGTGCCTACCCCGCCTACGGCAACGGCGACGACCGCGCCGACAGCATCGCCGTCTGGCTGGTCGAGACGTTCATGGACAAGGTCCGCGCCAACCCCAGCTACCGCGACGCGATCCACACCCAGTCGGTGCTCACCATCACCTCCAACGTCGTGTACGGCAGGCACACCGGCAACACACCGGACGGCCGCCGCGCCGGCGAGCCGTTCGCGCCCGGCGCCAACCCGATGAACGGCCGCGACACCCACGGCATGGTCGCCTCGGCCCTGTCGGTGGCGAAGCTGCCCTACGCGGCGGCCCGCGACGGCATCTCCCTCACCAGCACCGTCACCCCCGACGGCCTCGGCCGCGCCGACGCCGAACGGGTCACGAACCTGGCCCGCATCCTCGACGCCTACACCGGCGCCGGCGGGTTCCACCTCAACGTCAACGTGCTCGACCGGGCCACACTGCTGGACGCGATGGAGCACCCGTCGCGGTACCCGCAGCTGACCGTGCGCGTCTCGGGCTACGCCGTCAACTTCGTGCGGCTCACCCCGGAACAGCAGCGCGACGTCGTCAACCGCACCTTCCACGGCTCGGCATGACCCCCGACTTTCCTCCCAGACCCGGCCGGACGCCACCACCCTTCCCCCCGAATGGTGGCGTCCGGTCCCGGGCCGCCTGCACTCGTGGGACGTCTCCACCGGCGTCGACGGCCCCGGCACCCGCTTCGTGGCGTTCCTCGCCGGGTGCCCGCTGCGCTGCCTGTACTGCCAGAACCCGGACACCTGGCACATGCGCGACGGCACCGGGACCACCGCCGGCGACGTCCTCGACCAGGTCCGCACCTTCGCGGACTTCGTGCGGACCACCGGCGGCGGCCTGACCGTCAGCGGCGGCGAGCCGCTGCTGCAGCCCGCCTTCACCCACGCCCTCTTCACCGGCGCCCGCCGGCTCGGCCTGCACACCGCCCTCGACACGTCCGGCGCGCTCGGCACCCGCGCCGGCGACGACCTCCTCGCCGTCACCGACGTCGTCCTGCTCGACATCAAGTCGTGGGACCCGGCCCGCTACCACCGGCTCACGGGCCGTTCCATCGCCCCGACCCTGGACTTCGCCCGCCGCCTCGCCGGCCGCGGCACGCCCGTCTGGGTGCGGTACGTCCTCGTCCCCGGCGTCACGGACGACCTCGCGGACGTGGAGGGCGTCGCCGGGTTCGCCGCCGGCCTCGGCAACGTGGAACGCGTCGACGTCCTGCCCTTCCACCGGCTCGGCGCCGCCAAGTACGACCGGCTCGGCATCCCGTTCGCGCTGCGGGACACCCCACCCCCCGACGCCGCACTCCTGACCCGCGTCCGCGACACCTTCACCGCCGCCGGCCTCACCACGTACTGACGCCGCGAGTGCCTGCGCGAGCGTGTGTCCGGTTCGCGATTGCCCGAACGTGACGCGTTGTGTCACCGTGCATGGCTACGGGTGACGCTGCGGCCCTTGCGGTGAACGCGGCACTGGGACGGATTCGTTTCGTCGACCGCGGAAGCTGAGGCAAGGGGGGCGTCAGGCCTGGTGAACGATGCGCTCGATCGAGGCCAGCCTGGAGTCAACTTTGCCCGGGCAGTGGAGGTGCATCGGTTGGCGGTGGCTGGTGGGGAGTCGGTCATCGCCCGAGATGTCGGGGATCAGGTGGCTCGGCTGTGGCTGCAGACGTCCCGGTTTGCTGATGTCGCGGTGCTGGCCAGCGCCACCCTGACCCTGGGCCCGGACGCCGGCGCATTCTTCGACCGCGGTGGGGCCCGAAGGGCCACCGGACAGCCCCGGCTGGCGCTGGCGGACTACGAGCAGGCCCTGGCCATGTACCGCGAGATCGCCGACCGCGTCAACGAAGCCGCCACCCTCAACGACATCGGCGCCGTGTATAACAACCTCGGGGACCGGCAGCAGGCCCTGACCTTCTACCAGCAGGCCCTGTCCATCCAGCGGGATGTCGGGGACCGCGGCAACGAAGCCGCCACCCTCAATAATATCGGCCACGTGTTCGACCGCCTCGGGGACTGGCAGCAGGCCCTGACCTTCTACCAGCAGGCCCTGCCCATGACGCGGGATGTTGGCGACCGCGCTGGCGAAGCCGCCACCCTCAACAACATCGGCGCCGTGTACAACAACCTCGGGGACCGGCAGCAGGCCCTGACCTTCTACCAGCAGGCCCTGTCCATCAAGCGGGAGGTCGGCGACCGCGCTGGCGAAGCCGTCACCCTCAACAATATTGGCCACATGTTCGACGGGCTCGGGGACCGGCAGCAGGCTTTGGGCTACTACCAGCAGGCCCTGTCTATCCAACGGGAGGTCGGCGACCGCACCGGCGAAGCCGCCACCCTCAATAATATCGGCCACGTGTTCGACAGCCTCGGGGACCGGCAGCAGGCTCTGGCCTTCTACCAGCAAGCCCTGTCCATACGGCGGGATGTTGGCGACCGCGCTGGCGAAGCCGTCACCCTCAACAGCTTCGGCGCCGTGTACAACGACCTCGGGGACCGGCAGCAGGCCCTGACCTACTTCCGGCAGGCCCTGCCGATCCGGCGGGAGGTTGGCGATCGCGCTGGCGAAGCCGCCACCCTCAACAATATTGGCCACGTGTTCGACGGGCTCGGGGACCGGCAGCAGGCTTTGGCCTACTACCAGCAGGCCCTGTCGATCCAACGGGAGGTCGGCGACCGCGCCGGCGAAGCCTCCACCCTCAACAACATCGGGGGCATCAGGTATCAGCAAGGTGATCTGATCGGGGCGGTGGATGCGCTGCATGAGGTTCTTGACCTCGTGCGCGCTGTAGGCGACCGCAGTGTAGAGGCGACGGTGAGCTACAACATGGCGACGCTGTTCGCGCAAATGGCACGCATTGATGACGCCGTCAAGATCCAGCGCCGGGCGATCGCCCTGGCCGAAGCGACAGAAACACCCTTCGCTGCAAGCGATGCGAACGTTCCTCGTGCAACTTCAAGAGCAGAAGGACTAGGCAATGGGCGCTGCCACAGTCAGCCAGGAACAGCTGGGGAGCGTGTTCCAGCGGACCGAGCAGCAGCACTGACCGACCGGAGAGGATCCGTGACCCAGTTGGACATGTTCGAGCTGGAGATCTTCGAGCAGACCTCCAGCTATTGCGAGGTGCGCCTTTCTGAGGATGGGGCCGCGCCGCGGACCCGGGGGCTGGATCGGGCGGTGGTCGAGCAGCTGATCGATCTGGTGGAGCGGGACTACAG
Organism: Dactylosporangium sp. NPDC000521; assembly: GCF_042898305.1. Taxonomy (NCBI): domain Bacteria; kingdom Bacillati; phylum Actinomycetota; class Actinomycetes; order Micromonosporales; family Micromonosporaceae; genus Dactylosporangium; species Dactylosporangium sp. NPDC000521. The sequence goes on along the minus strand of NZ_JBIAYW010000018.1, from coordinate 160,572 downwards.
CCAGGACTCGGTCGCGCAGCGCGTGGACGGCTCGCCGCGGCTGCGTGAGCTCGGCGCGAAGCTGGCCGCGTTCGTCGACGGTGATCAGCGTTGGCTGCACCCGATGCTGGGCCGGCCGCCCGGAGCCACCCTGCGCATCACCGCGGAGGAGCGGCTGCGGCATCTGCCGTGGGAGCTGTTGTGCCAGGACGGTTCGTTCCTGACCGTCGCCGGGCCCGCGCCGCTGCTGCCGGTCCGGGCCGTCGGCACCAGCGCGGCGCTGCAGACGCCCTTCACGCCGGGGAACCGGCCGCTGCGGGTGCTGTTCATGGCGACCTCCCCGGAGGGTGTCGAGCCGGTCCTCAACTACGAGGCGGAGGAGGCGGCCATCCTCGCGGCGACGTCCCGTACCGGCACCGACCTGGTTGTCGAGGAGAGCGGCACGCTTGAAGGATTGCGGTTCCTCACCCGCGACTACGGCCAGGGCTACTTCGACGTCCTGCACCTGAGCGGGCACGCCACCACGGCCACCGGACAGCCGACGTTCGTGGTGGAGAACGAGCTCGGGGGGCACGCCACCGCCACAGCCGACCAGATCGCTCAGGCGATGGCCGGGCACTGGCCCCGGCTGGTGTTCGTCTCCGGCTGCCTCACCGGCAACGCCCCCGACCGGGGCGCGTTCCCCTCGATGAGCGAAAGCCTCGTCCGTGCCGGGGCGCCTGCGGTACTGGGGTGGGCGTTGCCGGTCGGCGATGACTCCGCGACCGAGTTCGCCGCGGAACTGTACCGGGCCCTCGCCGGCGGGCAGGCGCTCGACCAGGCCGTCATCGAGGCCCGTCAGCATCTGTTCACGAACAAGCGCGGCAGCTGGCACCTGCTGCGCGTGTACGCCGACCGGTCCCCGCTCGCGCCGCTGGTCACGCCGCTCAACACCAGAGGGCGGACACGGATCCAGGCCCGGGCCGCCGATCAGGAGTTCCTGGACCCGCAGACGCAGCTGTCCCGGGTCGCTGCCCGTGCCGCGTTCGTCGGCCGGCGCCGCGTCATCCAACGCTGCCTGCGTACCCTCAAACAGCCCCTGCACGAGCCCGGCGGGGCCGAGGCCCTTGTCCTGCACGGCATGGGCGGGCTGGGCAAGAGCAGCCTCGCCTCCCGGATCCTCGAGCGCATGCCCACCCACCAGCGCGCCGTCTGGTACGGCCGCGTCGACCTCACCAAGTTCCGCGAGCTGACCACGAAGGTCCGATTCCCGGCACTGGAGCAACAGGCCGAGGCGGACAAACAGCTCAGCAACGACCAGGTCCCCCTGGCCAGCAGACTCCGGTACCTGCTGGACGTGGACGGACCGCTCGGACAGACCCCCTGCCTGTTCGTGTTCGACGACTTCGAGGACGGCAACCTCGACGAACGCGACGGCAGCCACGTCCTCTCGGCCGCGATGGCCGACATCCTTCCGGCCCTGCTCACCGCCATCCGCCAGACGAACAGCCCGAGCCGGGTCATCATCACCAGCCGCTACCTGTTCCCCACACCCGCCGGCACCCGCATCGCCACCGAGGCACTGGAAACCCTCATCCCCGTCGAGCAGGACAAGAAGATCGCCAACCTGCCGAACCTGCGCCACGGCTCACCCATCGACCCCAACATCCGGACCCGCGCGATCCAGGCCGCAGCCGGCAACCCCCGCCTTCTCGACTGGCTCGACCTGATCGTCGCCGACCCCACCCTCGACGTCGACGGCCTGATCGCCGCCATCGAGAACGAAGCCGAACGATTCCGCGAAAGCATCCTCGCCGCCAAGCTTCTCGGCTCCCAGGACCCCGACCTGCAGAAGATGCTCGCCAAGCTCAACGTCGTCGAACTGCCCGTGCCGGGCGAGACCGTCCACGCCGTCCACGACCACCCCGACGCCACCCACCACATCGAACGCGCCACCCGACTCGGCCTCCTCGAAGCCGGCACCGACCCCGAAACCCAACAGCCCCGCTACTACGTCTCCAACATCCTGCGCCCCCTCGTCCGCCCCCTGCTCACCGACGACGAATACGTCCAAGCCTGCGCCGCCGCCGCACGATCACTGCACACCATCTGGTTCACCAACCCCACCGCACCCGGACCGCCGTCATGACAACCCTCGCCCAGGCAGTGGAGGTGCATCGATTGGCGGTGGCTGGCCGGGAGTCGGCCATTGCCCGGGAGATCGGGGATCGGGTGGCTCGGGTGTGGCTGCGGACGTCCCGGTTCGCTGATGTCGCGGCGCTGGCCGGCGCCACCCTGACCTTGGGCCCGGATGCCGGTGCGTTCTACGACCGCGGTTGGGCCCGACGGGCCACCGGACAGCCCCGGCTTGCGCTGGCCGACTACGAGCAGGCCCTGGCCCTGTACCGCGAGGCCGACAACCGGGGCGACGAAGCCGCCACCCTCAGCAACATCGGCCTCGTATACGCCGGGGTCGGGGACCGGCAGCAGGCCCTGACCTACTACCAGCAGGCCCTGCCCATCCAGCGGGACATCGGCGATCGCGCCGGCGAAGCCGTCACCCTCAACAACATCGGCCACGCGTACGACGGCCTCGGGGACCGGCAGCAGGCGCTGGCCTATTTTCAGCAGGCCCTGCCCATCCGGCGGGAGGTCGGCGACCGCGCCGGTGAAGGCACCATCCTCAACAACATCGGCGCCGTACACGACAACCTCGGGGACCGGCAGCAGGCGCTGGCCTATTATCAGCAGGCCCTGCCCATCCTGCGGGAGATCGGCAACCGCGCAGGCGAAGCCGTCACCCTCAGCAACATCGGCCTCGTATACGCCAGGCTCGGGGACCGGCAGCAGGCCCTGACCTACTACCAGCAGGCCCTGCCCATCCAGTGGGACATCGGCGATCGCGTCGGCGAAGCCGTCACCCGGTACAACATCGCGACGATTCACCGAGCGGAGGGCGACCTCGACCAAGCGATCAGTGAACTCGAACGCGTCGTCGACCTCGACCAGCAGGTCGGTCACGCTGACCTCGAATCTGACACCGCATTTCTTGAGCGCGTACGCCGAGAACGAGCTGCAAGATGAGAGCAGGCCTGTCGGGAGGATGTGGTGTCTACTCCTTCCTGTGGGTGGAACAGCGCTGAGCATTCTGAGTCCCTGGACCGCGGAGCGGGTCGAGCCGGTGGTGGTGGAGGAGATGACCGCCGCGGGTCTGACGCGGTACAGACCGGACCCGAGCTACTGGTACTCCGCGGACGGCCTGCCCTACGGTTACGACCTTCAGGCGCCGGACACCGAGGCTGAGCCGGAGGAGCTGCGCAGCGTCGAGCGGGCCGCCGGGGCGGTGATCCGCTGCGACATCGTGGTGCACATCTTGGTCAGCGACCCCGCCGGCCGGCCGGCCCTCGCCCGGATCGCCGCGGCGGTGGCGGGAAGGGTCGACGGCTGGGTGTTCGTGGAGTTCTCCTCGCCGCCGTCAGCGGACCTGCTCCGGCACCTGAGCGACGCCGGCCGGTGTGTGCGGGCCGACCAAGCTGTCTACCTCGACGCCCCGGCGATGCGCGCCTGGCGAGGGCACCCGGACTTCCATGTCGTGAAGTGAGCGGTCCGCCAAAGGTGGTCAGGTGGTCGCGAGGGCGGCGAGCTGCGGGGCGAGCCACGGGGCGACGATGCCGCGGACGCCCTCGGGGGTGAGGTGGAGGCCGTCGCTGCGGACGCGGACGCCGGCCACCTGCCAGGTGAACTTGCCGTCGGGGCACACGACGCGGTTGAGGTCGAGCACGACCGGGTGGCTCGGATGGTCGGCGGCCGTGGCGCGCAGCAGGCGGTTCCACGCGTCGACGCGCTCCGGGGTGTCCTCGGGCCAGAGGCCGCCGTCCGGTCGTTCCTGGCGTCGCGTGTACGGGGCGGTCAGCAGCGCGACCCGGGCGCCGCGGCCGGCGACGAGGTCGATCGCGGTCCGGAGCTGACCGGTGAGGTACGCGTCGTAGTCCGGCTCGCCGACGTGGGTCCACTGGCCGTCGAGCCGGCGGTCCATCAGCTCCCACCGGTCCAGCAGCACGACCACGACGTCGGGTTCGGACTTCGTCACGGAGCTGCTCCACCGGTACTGCCAGGTCACGCAGTACGGGAGGTTGGTGTGCAGGTCGCCGGCGTAGCGGAGGTCCGGCAGGACCGCGATCCCGCAGCCCTGGACGCCCTGGTTGTCGAGCTCGAAGCGGGGGTCGCCGGGCCAGTACGCGCCGAGGGTCCACGACACGGAGTCGCCGATGACCATCACCCGCGGGGGACCGGGGCGCCGGCCGGGACGAGCCGTCACAGCACCGCCGCCGCCCGGACTCTGCGGGGCGGCGACCGTCGCCAGTGGAGGTGCGGCGGCCGCGTCCCGGGGCGGCGGAGCGGCGGGCGGACCCGCCAGCAGGGCGAGCACCGTCGCCGCGGCTGCGGTCGCCGTGGCGCCCAGCGGCAGCAGCCACCGCCGCCCGGCAGTGCCCGCGCCCGCGCGGCGGATCGGCTGCTCCACCAGGACGAAGCTGGCCGCGGCCACGAGCACGGTCGCGGCCACCCTGACCGTGAAGAGCCGGACGCCCGTGAGCCCGGTGCGGTCGGCGTCGAGGATCGCGAACAGCGGCCAGTGCCACAGGTACGCGCCGTACGAGATCTGCCCGAGCCACCCGACGGCACGGGCGCTCAGCAGGCGAGCGGCCGGGGAGGACGGCGCCGCGGCGAGCTCGCCGATGACCGCGGCGGCCGCGATCGCGAACAGTGCCAGCCCGCCATGGAACAGCCATGGGGAGTCGCCGCGTGCGACAGCCAGGCCGGCGCAGCACACCAGTACACCGGCGGCCGCGGCAACACGACGGAGGGTGGCGTGACGGGTCAGCACCGGCAGGCCCGCCGCGAGCGCGCAGCCGATGAGCGGCGCGCACGCCCTGCTGTCGGTGCCGAAGTAGAGCCGGTCCGTGCCGTCCGCGGCCGGCAGCGACGCGGCGGTGACCACCGAGGCGGCCGCGCCGAGCAGCGCGCCGGCCCCGATGACGAGCCGCCGCCGCGGCAGGCGCAGCGCCAGGAGCAGCAGCGGCGGCCACAGCAGGTAGAACTGCTCCTCGATGGCGAGGGACCAGGTGTGCTGCAACGGTGACGCGGCGGCGGTCTCGGTGAAGTAGTCGCCGCCCCGGAACGCCATCCGCCAGTTCGCCCAGTAGGTGAGCGCCGCGGCGGCGTCGGTCCGCAGCGGCGCCGGGTCCTGCGCGGGCAGCAGCCACCGGGCGGCGAGCACCACGAACGCGATCATCAGCACCAGGGCGGGCATCAGCCGCCGCGCCCGGCGCAGCCAGAACCCGCCCAGCGAGATCCGGCCCGTCTCCTCGGCCTCGCGCAGCAGCAGCGACGTGATGAGGAAGCCGGACAGGACGAAGAACAGGTCCACGCCGAGGAACCCGCCCGGCAACAGCCGCGGAAGGCCGTGGACGAGCAGGACCGCGCACAGCGCGACGGCCCGGACGCCGTCGAGCGCTGGCAGGTGACGCGCCCGCGCCGGAGCCGTCGAGGGCGCAGCCGGGGACACGCCGGGCCGCTGCCCGCGTGCCGGCGCCCCAAACGTATCCGTGGCCCGGCGCGGCGAACCACCCGCGGCGGGTCACCGGGCCTCCGCGACGACCGACCCCCGCTGGGCCGCGGGCCGTGCTCACCCGCACGGTGCGACGGGCCGCCTCGGGCTGGACGCCGGCGTGATGTTTGACCCGTGCAGATCTGGCGATGAGGAACCGTGCCCGACGTCACGGTGGTGATCGCGACCCGCAACCGCAGCGGGCTGCTCGGTCGCACGCTGGAGCGGCTGGCCGCGCTGCCGGACCGGCCGGCGGGCGTCGTCGTGGTCGACAACGCCTCCGTGGACGGCACCCCGGCGATGGTCGCGGACCGGTTCCCGGGCGTCACGGTCCTGCCGTTGCGGCGCAACGAGGGCGCCGTCGCCCGCAACCACGGGGTGCGGGCCGCGCGGACGCCGTACGTGGCGTTCGCCGACGACGACTCGTGGTGGGCGCCGGGCGCGCTGGCCCGGTGCGCGGCGCTGTTCGACGCCTGCCCGCGCCTCGCGCTCATCGCCGCGCGGACGCTGGTCGGGCCGCAGGAGCACGTGGACCCCATGGCCGACGTCCTGGCCGCCGCGCCGCTCGGCGTGCCGGAGGACCTGCCCGGCCCGGCGGTGCTGGGGTTCCTGGCCTGTTCGGCGGTCGTGCGCCGGGACGCGTTCCTGGCCTGCGGCGGCTTCGACCCGGTGGTGTTCTTCATAGGTGAGGAGCAGCGGATGGCGTGGGACCTGTACAGCGCCGGCTGGGGCCTGGCGTACTGCGCCGACGTCGTCGCGCACCATCACCCGGCGCCGTCGACCGTGCGGCAGCGCCACCACAAGGAGATGCTCGCCGCCCGCAACCGCGCGCTGACGGCGTGGATGCGCCGTCCGGTCCGGGTCGCGGCGGGGATGAGCGCCGGTCTGCTGCGCGCGGCCGGCGCGGACCCGGTCGCCCGGCGGGCCGTGCTGCAGCTGCTCGCGCGGCTGCCGGCGGGGCTCGCCCGGCGTACGGCGCCCCGGCCTTCGCTGGAGGCGGTGCTGGAGCGCCTCGACGCGCCACCGCCGGGCACGGACGACGCGCCGCGAGCGCACCGGACGCCGGCCGCTGAACCGTGCCGCACACGCGGGTGAACGTGACGGGGTCAGCTGGTCCCGAACGGTCCGGCGGCAGCGCTGTGAATCGTCACGGCCGGGCTCACGGCCACGGGCGTCGGGGACCGGCACCGTGCCGGTTCTGTCACGGCCGCGGTGCCAGGGGCGCCGACCGCCGATCTGAGCAGCGGCGCCACGCCCCGGCGGCCCCGGTCAGTGGACCGGTGCGTCGCCGCGCAGGACGCGGTCCCAGTCGACGGTGCGGGCCCAGTCCGCGTAGCTGTGCCAGCGCACCTCCGGGTAGGCGGCGTGCAGGCCGGCGATGTCGAGGAAGTCGGTGGTGTCCTCGAACCGCTGGAACATGTCGGCGATCTCGTCGCCGGCCCACCGGCGGACCTGTTCGAGCGGCAGCCGGCGATACGGGATCTCGCGGCCGAGGACCGTACCGAGGATGCGGGCCGCCTCCTCGCCGGTGACGCGGTCGGAGGCGACGTCGATCCGGTGGCCGGCGAACCGGTCCGGGTGCTCGATCGCGTGGACGGCGAGGCCGGCGATGTCCAGGACGGTGACCTGGTCCAGGGGCTTGCCGGGGGAGAGCGGGTTGGCCAGGACGCCGTCGGTGAGGCGGCTGATGCCGACGTTCAGCGCGTTCTCATGAAGTACACCGGCCCGAGGACCGTGGCGCGCAGGTCGTCCCGCGCCCGCAGGTACGCCTCGACGGACTGCTTGCTGTCGGCGTGGCCGATGTCCGTGGCGACGGCCCGGTCGGCGCCGCGGACCGAGGAGTACACCAGGTGCGCGCCGGCCTTCGCGGCCGTGTCGACGAGCACCCGGCCCTGGGCGACCTCCTCGGCGACCCCGCCGGCGCCGAACGGCACCGACAGGCCGAAGACCGCGTCGGCACCCCGGGCGGCGGCGGCCGGGGACGACGGTGCGCGCACGAAGGCGGTGACGGCGTGGCCGTGGTCGAGCAGCAGCCGGGCGACGGCGCCGCCCTGTTTCCCGGTGGCGCCGACGACGAGAACGGTGGTCACGGACGGGCTCCCTTGGTCGCGACGGTTGGCGCCGTCCAGCGTCTGGCCTCGACCGCGGTTGAGGTCAAGCGGGCACGGCCGGCTCCACCTGAGCGGCGCGTGCGGCCGGGCGCGCGCCCCGTGCCAGCAGGTCGGTGACCGCGCCCCGCAGCTCGGGATGGGCGAACCGGAAGCCCGCCGCCAGCAGCCGCGCCGGGACGCACCGCCGGCCGGTCAGCGCGAGCGCCGGGTCGGTCCGCAGCACCCGCGCTCCGAGCCGGACCAGCGTGGCCGGGGTGGGCGGTGCCGGCGGGCGGTGCAGCGCCTGCCGGAGGGTCGCCATGAGTTCCGCGTTGCGCACCGGCTGCGGCGATGTCGCGTGTACGACCCCGCTCAGCGCCGGGCCGTCGTGCAGGCAGCGGCGCATGACGGCGAGCAGGTCGGTGACGTGCAGCCAGCTGATCCACTGCCGCCCGTCGCCGACCCGGCCGCCGAGCCCCCAGCGCACGAGCCCCGTCAGGCGCCGCATCGCGGGCGTGCCGGGCTCCAGCACGATGCCGGTGCGCAGCACGATCCGGTGCAGCGCCGGCACGTCCGCCGCCGCCTCCTCCCATGCCCTGGCGACGCCGGCCATCTGCGCCGGGCCGTCGGCGGCGGGCGCGGTCTCGTCGAGCACGGCCTCGCCGGCGTCGCCGTAGATCGCGAGGGTGCTCATCTGCACCCACACCGGCATCCCAGCGTCGACCTCCGCGGCGGCGCGGGCGAGCGCCAGGGTCGGCTCGACGCGGGACCGGGTCAGCAGCGCGACGTTCGCCGCGGTCGGCGGCCGGTCGACCAGCGCGCCGCACAGGTTGACGACGGCGGCGCCGCGCAGCTCGCCGGCCCACGCCCCCGCGGTCGCGCCGTCCCAGCGCACCCACCGCCCGGAGCCGGGCGCGGCCGGTGACCGGCTCAGCACGACGACCTCGTGCCCGCGGGCGGTCAGGTCCCGCGAAACCGCCCGCCCGAGCCCACCGGACCCGCCCGCGACGACGACCTTCATGACTGCTCCTCCCCTTGAGCGATCGCTCAAACCGGAGTCTGGCACGGTTTGAGCGACCGCTCAAGTGCGGGCTTGCTCACGCAGATCGCCCGCCGGAGCTGATGAGTACCCGTACTCAGGCGCTGCTGGCCGGGACCGCGGTGGCGGGCGGCCTGGCCGCCGCCCGCGTCCGGTCGGCCGTGCTCGCCGGCGTGGCCGGGGTGTTCACCGGCTGGCTGCTCGCGGTCGCCTGCCTCGCGTCATGACGCGCGGGCCTCGCCGGTCGGCCGTGCTCGCCGGCGTGGCCGTGCTCGCCGGCGTGGCCGGGGCGTTCGCCGGCTGGCTGCTCGCGGTCGCCTATCTCGCGTCATGACGCGCGGGCCTCGATCGCGTCGAGGTCGCGCACGGCGTAGCGGTGGTGCTCCCACTCCTCCTCCAGGATCACGTGCAGGCACGAGCGCACGGTCTCCTCGTGCTGGGGCGAGTGCGGGTTGCGGCGGATCGCGGCCAGCTCGTCGGCCGTGACACCGGCGAGGAAGTCGCGGACCATCGCGACGCGGCCCGCCCGGACCTCCAGCACCTCCGCGTACGGCGGCGTCCCGGCCGTGAAGACCGACATGTCGTGACCGTCCTGCCCCGCGTCGGTGTACAGCAGGCCGATGGGGTGGAACGGCTGCTCGGCCCGCAGGATCGCCTTGCCCAGCCAGATGTCGGTGGCGGCCACCAGGTGCCGCAGGGTCTGCGCGAACGACCACTCGCCGTCCACCGACTCGTCGACCGTGCCGTCCGGCATCGCCGCCGCCCGCGCCAGGGTCGCCGCCCACGCGCCCTCGACCGCCGCCCACGCCGCCCGCAGCCCGTCGGGGTCTCCTGCCTGCCGGTAGGCCCGCCCCGGGAACCGCCGGTTCAGCTCCGCCTCGACGAACGGCAGCACGTCGACCCCGTTGACCAGCAGGACGTTCCCGCCCTCGAACAGCCACGGCGAGTCGAGCTCCACGCCTCGCAGCTCGACGCCCCGCATCACGGCCCCGGACAGGTCCGCCCCGACGAACCGGGCCCCGTGCAGATCCGCATCCGTGAACCGCGCTCCCCGCAGCTCGTCGCCACGCCCGAATGTCGCCATCGCTGTGTCCCCCGCATCGACTGCCACTCATTGACGGAAACGTCCCCCGCCCGACCCTACGCCCGTGCCGTCGGCGATCGTGCCGCTCAGCGCCGAGACGGACGGCGACCTGAAGCGATGGCTGGCCGGCTTCCCCAGCCTCGTCGTCCCCGACGCGGTCCTGCTGGTGCCGATGTACCTGCTGCTCGCCGCCGCAGCGTTCGCCGTCAGCGCCGGCATCGGCCGGCCGTAGCGCTGGACGCCACGGGCGAGGTGGTCCGCTTCGGGCGCGACTGCTGCTCCTGGTCAGTTGGTCGCGGCGAGAATGGTGTGGCAGTCGTGGAGCAGGGCGAGGTCGTCGGCGACCTGTCTGGTGGACCAGCCGTTGAGCGCGGCGCTGTGCCGGAACCGCTCCTGCGGCTCAGCGGCGACGAGATCGCGCATCGGCCGGGCCGCCGGCCCGATCGTGGCGAGGTGGGCGGCGATCTCCGCGCGGCGTCTCGGTTTGGCGGTCCAGAGCCGGGCGAGGGCGGGGAGCGGGGTCTCGGCGTCGCCCGTGACCCGCCACAGGGCCTGGGCCGCGGCGACGTGGATGTGGTCGTCGTCGGCGTCGACGAGGGCGCGCAGCGGTGCCTCGAGGGCGGCACCGGCCGGGCCGAGCCGGCCCGCTGCTTCGGCGGCGGAGGTCGTGGCGTCCCACGGATCGTCCAGTTCGCGGGCGAGCGACTCGACCGCCGGCCCTGCCTCGCCCGTGATCTGCCACAGCGCGGCGGCCGCGAGGTACCCGCCGTCGCGGTCGAGCATGGCCCGCAGCGCCGGGACGGCCGCCGCCGCGTCCGGGCCGATGCGGCCGAGGGCGTTGGCGGTCATCAGGTCGACCGGTCCGGCGAGCAGCTCGGGCACGGCCTCGGCGGCCGCCGGGCCGAGCGCCGCGGCGACCACGGTCAGGGCCCGACGGTGTCCGGCTGTGGCACTGTCCGCCGATTCGGCGCAGCGGCGGCGGACGGTGGGCAGGAGGTCGGGCGCCGTCGCGGCGTACCGGGCCGCCAGCGGGGCGGCGTTGCTCGGCAGGACGTCGCGGTCGAGGATCGCCCGCACGGCGGGCAGCGCCCGTTCGTCGTTGAGCGCGGCCAGCGCCCGCACGGTCGGGCCGACGTTCGGTTCCCACGCCCGCCAGGTGACGACCCAGGGCGGGGGCCCGTCCCCGTACGGGGATTCCGGCGCGGCCGACGTGACGGCGGCGGCCAGCGCGTCGGCGGCGGGCGCGGCCAGCGCGTCGAGATGCTCCAAGACGAGCGCGGCCCGGCCGGCCAGGCGGGCGTCCGCGAGCTGGGCGCCGAGGAGTGCGATGAGGTCGGTGTAGTCGCCGCGCCAGTACCCGATGAGGCCCAGGGCCGGGCGCAGCGCGGCGGATCGCGCCGCCGGCGCGCCGGCCGACAGCAGCCCCGTGAGCAGCGCGACGCGGTCCTCGATCCGCTCCTCCATGGCCAGGCTGAGGTCTTCGACGAGCTCGTCCCGGCTTCCGGCCGTCGACTGCGGCTCGATGAGGCGCGCGGGCGACACCACCCCGACCAGGTCCTGCGGGCGGGACACGTTCACGGCCGGCAGCGCCTCCGGAGGTACCGCCTGCAGATCCGCCCGGAGCAGTCCGGCCACGGCCGGGACCAGGTCACCGGCGAGTGCTTCCGGGGCCGTGTCGACGAGGCCGGCGACCGCGGCGAGCCTGCACCGCACGTCTGCGCTGGCCGGGCCGGGCACGTCTGCGCTGGCCGGGCCGGGCACGTCTGCGCTGGCCGGGCCGGGCACGTCTGCGCTGGCCGGGCCGGGCACGTCTGCGCCGGCCGGAGCGGGCGCGGCGAACCAGCCGGCGAACCACGCGCCGACCTCGGCCGGGTCGACGCCGGAGACCAGACCCGCGGCGGCGAGCCGGCCCAGGCCCGCGACCGCCGCGGCGAGCGCGCCCCGGACGTCGGGGTCCGGCTCGACGGTGAGCCGGGCGCGCAGCGCCGCCAGGATCACGCCCGCGTCACCGCGCTGGACGAGCAGCGTGGCCGGCACGGCGTGGCGCACGGCCGGGTCGGCGTCGTCGAGCAGCCGCAGCAACAGCGGCGCGGCGTCGGCGACCGCCGCCCGGGCGGCGACGAAGTCCGGGTCCTGGTCCTCGCGCCGGGTCGCGCCCCCGATGCCGGCCAGCAGCCGCAGCACGCCGGCCCGGTCCGGCACCCGGGGGTCGCTCGCGAGGCCGAGCAGGAACGGGATCGCGGCCACGGTGCCGTCGAACACGTCACCGTGGAGGTACACGGCCCCGCGCAGCCCACTCAGCGCGTCCGCACGGTCCCGCGGCTCCGGCCCGGCCAGCCGGCGAAGCAGGTCCGGCACGTCGTCAGCGGCGCCCCAGGCGTGGCCGAGCGCTCCCCAGCCAACCCCGTCCAGATCGTCCAGCTCCTTGATCACGGCGGCAGTGTGCCAGACCGGCGCAACGCCACAGCGCCGCTATACCTGTAGGAATGGATCTCGCTCAGCTTTTGTCGGCGGCGGCCGGTGGGCGGTTCCCGCCCGCGGACGGCGGCGTGACGGTCGTGCCGCAGCCATCCGCCCGCGACGCGGGGGTGGTCGCCTTCACCGCCCACTCGGTGGTGTTCACCGACGAGGACCCGGGCTGGGTCCGGGCGACCCTCGCGGCCTTGGACTGCGACCCGCTCGCCGCCGCCATGCACCCGCGCTTCCTGGCCGCGCTCCTCGAGCGCACGGGCCGCACCATGGACACGATCGACCTGCTGACCGTGGCCGCTCCGTTGTCCGGGGATCCGCCGGTACGGCTCAGCGAGCTCACCGATCCGGAGCACCCTCGCGTCCGGCGGGCCCTGCGCCACCGCGACGAGGTGCGGGTGTGGACCGCCGGTGGCGGGATCGTCATCGTCGGCCGCGGGGTCGCGGGCCGCTGGGAGACGGCGATCGAGGTCGACGAGGACGCCCGCCACCGGGGGCTGGGCCGCGCGCTCGCCACCGCCGCCAGGCACCTCGTCCCGGCGGGGGAGCCGGTCTGGTCGCAGCAGGCGGCCGGCAACGCCCGCAGCATCCGGGCCTTCCAGGCCGCGGGCTTCCGCCCCGTCGCCTCCGAGGCACTCATGGACCTCGGTTCCTAGCATCCTAGGAAAGCCTACGCGCCGTGTCGGTCGTCTCCATGCGGACCCGCCCGTAGTTTCCAGACCAAATACGGCAGCAGAACGGGTTGACCAGCGCGATCAAGGAGCACGGGGCCTGCGCCGCACCGTCTGCTGGTCGACGGAGTACGCCGGTCTCGGCGTGGCCGCCCTGCGCCGGGCTCTACGGGAAGAGGTACAACTCGGGGCGAAAGCGTCAACTGACAGCCTGGTTCGCGGAGAACCCCGGCGCCCGGTCGCGGCAGTCGTCCCGTACCGCCGCCGGCTCCACAACATGCTCGGCGAATTGGACCAGAAGCTCTTTTCTGGCGGCAACCTTTCGATGCGGTCACAGCGTAGGTAGTTGCTATGACGAGGTTGGCGAGGGTGGTGAGGAAGCATGGACAGCCAGGACGACGACGGGGTGACAGCCTTCGTCAGGGCTAGCTACGGTCGCTTGCTTCGTGAGGCCTTTCTGCTCTGTGGGGATGCCGGCCGAGCCGAAGACCTGGTGCAGACCACGTTGGCGAAGACGGTCGTGGTGTGGTCGCGTCTGCAGCGGTCCGAGGGAATCGACAACTATGTGCAACGGACGCTGATCAATACCTACCTCAGCGCGCGGCGCCGCCGGGCCTGGTGGGAGCAGCCCTTCAACCGGCTGGTGGAACGTCAGGCCCGGGACGAGTACGTGGGGGTGGAACAGCGGGACTGGCTGCGTCGGGCGCTGGATGCTCTGCCGGCACGACAGCGTGCGGCGGTCGTCCTGCGCTTCTATGCAGACCTGTCCGAGCAGGACGCGGCGCTGGCGTTGGGCTGTTCGGTGGGCACGGTCAAGAGTCTTTCGTCAAGGGGTCTGCGGGCGCTGCGCCAGCGTTGGGTCGAGGTCGACGCCACAGCTGAACACGGGGTGCGATATGCATAGCCAGACAGAGTTGCGTGACCGCCTCGCTGCCCTGGCCGAGCCGGTGAAACCTGTCGAGGGCTACGTTGACAAGGTCATGCGGCGGTCACGTCGGCTTCGCCGGCGGCGGCGTGTGACCGCCGGTGCGGCGGCCGCCGTGTGCGTGGCAGTACTGGTGACCATGTACAGGGTGGTCGGATTCGGCTCGGCGCCACAGCTTGCCGCGCCACCCCCGGATGGCCCGTTCCTGGGCTGGTCTGCTGTCGGTGACGTTGATGCCGGTCTGGTCCGCGAGGCCACGGACGTCTGGGATTCCACAGGGACCGGAGGGCCGCACACCGCTGTCCGGGCTCTCGTCGCCATGCGGAATGAACAGCAACTGCACTCGATCGCCGTCTTGCAGGGTTACGACAAGCAGGGTGCCGCGCGGTTGGCGTTCTTCACCAGTGATGTGAGTGCGGCCAACGCGTTGCGGCTCCGGGCGGATCGGCCCGCACCCGACCCCGTCACGACCAAGGTGATCAGCCTGGTCAGTCCCCGGCTGACCGGACCGGTCGGCGCAGTCAGTACGGATGATTTTGGTACCCAAGCAATCGTTGTTGCCATGCCAGGTGTCACTACGGTGCGAGTCTCAAATACGATCTTTGACGATGAGATGATCGGCGATCCCGAGGCGCCGACCAGCCGCCTTGTCGTCGTAAGGTTCCCGCTGCCCGGGACAGCGCAGTCAACGACCATCTTTGGCTTTGTCAAGCCGAATCGGCCGCTGGCCAAGATGACGAAGGTGTTCGAGGTACACGGCGACGGCGGCGCCGACGAAGACCCGCGAGCAGTGCCGGGCAGGGTGTTGTCTGCAACCGGCCAGCAGATCGTTGTGGCTGTCCAGCAAATTCAGGCGGTGCGGCGAGGCCAACTCGCTGTGGTGACAGAGGGTTTGGTCGGACGCGTGACCGCGGTTGACGTCACGCGTGGCGAAGCGACCATTGACCTGGTGACCAGTACCGGATTCGCTGGCCCGGCGTACGCCTACATCAGCGATGTGCCGGGCTCGGTGCGTGGCACCGGTACGGGTCTCGTCATGGAGCACATACCGACAGGTGACAAGCGGTATTACGTGAGTGAGGGAAATCGTGTGGTGGTGCCGGATCCGTGCCAGCCGAATGACCAGGTCGGCGCCGTCACGGTTGGACGAGCCTCCTCGCAAAAGGCACCGGAGGCCACCAGTGTGGAACTGACACCGGCGGTTGACCTCACCCACGTGCGCGAGGTGTCAATCATGACGTCGTCCACTGGCGGCGATTGCTGACGCATACAAGCGTGCGGGAGGCGACTCGCCTCTCGCACGCTGTACTCCGCAAGGCGGAACACTATGTCAGTTGCGCGGAATAACCGATATAGGACACGTCCTCGGCAGCGCCCGCGGCCTGCTCGCCGGCCTGGTCGTCATCCTCGCCGCCACCGTCCTGTCAGTCGTCGCCCGGCAGGCAGGCGTTGCTGTTCCCGCCCTGCTGCTCGGCCTCGCGGGAGTGGGCGTGGTGTGCGGGTTGCTGCTCATGCGCTCGTACCGGCAGCACCTGCCCTCCCGCTGAGCCGAAGCGTCCGTCAGGCGGGACCGGCGCCGAGCGCGGCGGCGGCGGCCTGGCGGAGGGTGGTGGGCGGGCGGCCGAGGAGGTGCTCGAGGTCGGGGGTCTGGCGTTCGAGCAGGCCGGCCTTGGCGAGGTGCATGAGGAAGCCGATCGGGCCGGGCACGTCGTCGGCGGGGACGGCGTCGACCTGGCGGCCGGTCAGGTTCGTCAGGGTCGCCGCGAGCTGCTGGAACGTCCACAGTGGACCGGTGAGGTCGTAGGCCTTGCCGAGGTGCGCGTCGTCCACCAGTACGGACGCCGCCGCCGCTGCGAGGTCGGACCGGGGTGCGGTGTTGAGGGCGCGGCCGCCGGTGCCGTCGGCCAGGGTGACCGTGTCGCGGAGGGCCGGGTTGACGAACGCCTCCGTGTAGAAGGGGTTGCGCAGGATGGTGGACCGCAGGCCGCTGTCGGCGATCGCGCGTTCGGTGGCGTGGTGGGCGGCGTTGAGGCCGTCGCCGGAGCGGTCGGCGCCGAGGAAGCTGGTGTACGCGACGGCCCGCACGCCGCTCGCGACGGCCGCGTCAAGCGCGTTGAGGTGCTGGCGGGTCCGCCGGTCGGAGTCGAGCTCGGGGGAGGAGATGAGCAGCAGCCGGTCCGCGCCCTGGAACGCGGCGCGCAGCGAGCTGGGGTCGTCGTAGTCACCGTGGCGGACGTCGACGCCGCGGGCGGCGAGGTCGGCACAGCGCGCGGGGTCGCGGACCGCGGCGGCGACCGGCAGCGCGGGATGGTCGGTGAGCAGGTGGTCGATGACGAGCCGGCCGAGCGCGCCGTTCGCGGCGCTGATGATGATCACGCGGCTAGGCAACACCGGCGCCCGCCCCGGCGCCAGCGAATTTCCAGGCCCGGGTGCCCCGGCGGCTCCCACCGCACGCCGGGGCACGTCTGGCCGGGGTGCGGCTACAGGCCGAGTCGGCCTGCGCCGGTGCCCGCGGTGACGATGGACTTCACCGAGTTCGCGGTGTCCTGGGTGTACGGGTAGGGGATGGCCGGTCGCGGGTGATGTTCCAGGACGCGGTGATCTAGTCGGACGCGAGGCGGATGTCGACGAGGCCGTCGTAGGCGTCGGACAGCGTGTTGTGGTCGATCCAGATGTGGTGGGAGCCGTCCTGGACGTTGATGGCGTCGTCGCTGGACCCGGTGAGGTTCAGGTTCCGGATGATGACGTTGCTGACGCCGGACATGGTGATGCCGCCGCCGCGCAGCCCGGAGCCGGTCGCCAGCGCGGCCCCGCGGCGCGCTGCCCTGCGGCGGAGGGATCTGAAGGTAGCCACGCCTCGTAGATGTCATCGAGGCCGCTCGAATAACACGTTTCGGTGACTCGGAAGTTTCACGACCGGGGATGTTTGCGCTCACCTGATCTGTCGAAGCTGGTCTAGGTGTGAAGATCGATGTACTTGACATCATTGATGTGAGCGATAACATCGCCTGGCGCTGACCGTCCGCCGCGTGTCAGCGACCACTGACGGAAGGGGTCATGATGACTCTACGACCGACCCGGCGGCGCCTGCGCCGCGCCGCCCTCGCCGGAGCGTTCGCCGGGGCCCTGCTCGCCGGCGTCCTCGTCGCCGGCGCCGGCACCTCCCAGGCGGCGACCACCGGACCATGCGACATCTACGCCTCCGGCGGCACCCCGTGCGTCGCGGCGCACAGCACCACCCGGGCGCTCTACGGCACGTACAGCGGCCCGCTGTACCAGGTCCGCCGCGCCTCCGACAACACCACCAGAGACATCGCGCCGGTCAGTGCCGGCAGCTACGCCAACGCCGCCACGCAGGACAGCTTCTGCGCCGGCACGTCGTGCCTGATCACGATCATCTACGACCAGACGGGTCGCAACAACCGCCTCACGCAGGCGCCGCCCGGTGGCTTCAACGGCCCCGCGGCGGGCGGCTACGACAACCTCGCCAACGCCACGGCCGCGCCGGTCACCGTCGGCGGGCACAAGGTGTACGGCGTCTTCGTCGCGCCCGGCACCGGGTACCGCAACAACGCCACCAACGGCGTGGCCAAGGGCGACCAGCCGGAGGGCATGTACGCCATCTTCGACGGCACCCACTACAACGGCGGCTGCTGCTTCGACTACGGCAACGCCGAGACCAACAGCCGCGACAACGGCAACGGCACCATGGAGGCCATCTACTTCGGCAGCAACAAGGTCTGGGGCTACGGCGCCGGCAACGGCCCGTGGATCATGGCAGACCTGGAGAACGGCCTGTTCTCCGGCGTGAACCAGCGCTACAACGCCGGCGACCCCAGCATCAGCCACCGGTTCCTCACCGCGATCGTCAAGGGCGAGCCCAACCACTGGGCCATCCGCGGCGGCAACGCGCAGTCCGGCAGCCTCGGCACCTTCTACAACGGTGCCCGGCCGAACGTCGCCGGCTACAACCCGATGAAGAAGGAGGGCGCCATCATCCTCGGCATCGGCGGCGACAACAGCGTCGGCGCCGCCGGCACCTTCTACGAGGGCGTCATGACGTCCGGCTACCCGTCGGACGCGACGGAGAACGCGGTGCAGGCCAACATCGTCGCCGCCGGCTACGGCACGTCCGGCTCGACCGGCGGCCCGGCGGTCGGCTCGAACGTGTCGCTGCGCGCCACCACCGCGTGCTGCACCACCCGGTACATCAGCCACTCCGGCGCGACCGTCTCCACCCAGGTCGTCAGCGCCTCCAGCTCCGCCACCGACAAGAGCAACGCGTCGTTCACGGTCCGCGCCGGCCTCGCCAACAGCGCCTGCGTCTCCTTCGAGGCGCGCAACGCCGCCGGCAGCTATCTGCGGCACCAGAACTACCAGTTGTACCTGCACGCCAACGACGGCTCGGCGCTGTTCGCCTCCGACGCCACGTTCTGCCCGCAGACGGGCCGCAACGGGCAGGGCAACTCGTTCGCGTCGGCGAACTTCCCGGACCGGTTCATCCGGCACTACAGCAACAACGTGTACATCGCCAGCAACGGCGGCTCGAACGCCTGGGACGCGACCGGGCTGTGGGCCGACGACGTCAGCTGGATCCCCGACCCGGCGTGGGCGTGATGGGGAAGCGACTGGTCACGCTCGCGGCGGTCGTGTCGCTGATGGGGGTGGTGTACGCGCTGCCGCCGGCGTCGGCCGCGACGGTCGGGTCCGCCCCGGGTGCCGCCGCGCCCTCGTATCCGATGCCGGCACGGCCGCCAGCTCCACGACCGGCAATGTGTACCTGCTCGACTTCCCGGGAACCCGAGACGACCGGACATGCATCCGCGAGCCTCACCCATGGAACACCGCCAGTCGGCGCGCTGAGATGAGTGCATGACAACGTTTGTTCTCGGCGGCACCGGCAAGACGGGACGCCGCGTCGCGCAACGCCTGCGCGACGCCGGCGTCCCGGTCCGGATCGGCTCCCGCTCCGCCCGGCGGCCCTTCGACTGGACCGACCCGCAGACGTGGGCGCCGGCCCTGGAGGGGGTCAGCAGCGTGTACGTGTCGTTCCAGCCGGACCTCGCGGTGCCCGGCGCGCCGCAGGCCATCCAGGCGTTCACCGACCTCGCCGTCGCCTCCGGCGTCACCCGCCTCGTGCTGCTGTCCGGCCGCGGCGAGGACGAGGCGGCGGTGTCCGAGGAGATCGTGCGGTCCGCCGGCGTCGAGTCGACGGTCCTGCGCTCCAGCTGGTTCAACCAGAACTTCAGCGAGGACTACCTCCTGGAGCCGGTCCTCGCCGGCGAGGTCGCACTACCCGTCGGCGACGTCCCAGAGCCGTTCGTCGACGCCGACGACATCGCCGACGTCGCGGTCGCGGCGCTCACCGAAGAGGGCCACGACGGCCAGGTGTACGAGCTGACCGGCCCGCGCCTGCTCACCTTCGCCGACGCGGTCGCCGAGATCGCCGCCGCGACCGGCCGCGACATCACGTTCGTCCAGGTGCCGGCCGCCGACTACGCGGCGCAGCTGCCGCCGGAGCTCGCCGACCTGCTGATGTACCTGTTCGCGACCGTGCTCGACGGCCGCAACGCCCACCTGACCGAGGACGTGCGGCTCATCCTCGGCCGGGAGCCCCGGGACTTCGCCGACTACGCGAAGGAGACCGCCCACACGTGGACCGCGTGAGCGGCCGTCGATGGTTTCCGGGCCTGCGTAGGACGGGTCAGGACGCGCCGGCGGCGCAGCCGGTGTTGCTCCAGTACGCCTCGTCGTCGAGGAGCGCCGCGGGCACGCCGTCGAGCTCGAAGACGTGGCCGGTGCCGTCGAAGGCGGTGTTCCGGACCTGGTAGCCCAGCATGCTCAGCCGGTGGGCGAGGTCGGCGCCGGCGACGGCGTCGCACTCGCGCTGGACGTCCTCGTCGGCGAGGGCCGGCTCGTGCGGCGCGATCAGCGACCCGTCGCCGTCCTGCACCGCGAACAGGCAGCCATGGACGTGCAGGACCGGCGGGACGGCGCCGCCGGCGGAGGACCGGGTGCCGACCGCGTGCAGCACCAGCGCGGCGACGAACGACCGGGGCATCTGTGCACCGCCGGCCAGCGGCGCGATCCGCGTCAGGTGCGTCAGCAGGGTGTGGCCGCTTGCCTGCACGGCCTGCTCGATGCCGGCCCGCCCGTCTTCGCCGAGCAACGACCAGGCGACCGACACCGAACGCGGCGCCATGAACACCAGGTCGTAGAAGACCGGCTTGCGCAGCACCCGTGCCGACGTGGTGGCATGCCGCCCCTCGAGGACCGCGACCAGATCCCGCACGCGGACCTCGACGCCGGGACCGAGCCCCAGCTGCCGCAGCGCGTCACCCGCCCCGACCCACGTGCTCGCCGGCGGGCCGTCGCCGAACGCCCGGGGCGACAGCCCGTCGTCCAGGAGCCGCCCGGCGAAGGCGTCAGCGGTGACCTGATCTTCGATCAAGGTGTGCCCCTTCCGTCGATGCGATCACCGACAGGACTACCACATGACGGCGAGCGACGCCGCAGCGGAGCGGGCGGCCCGCCGCAACGCGAAGACGTCCGCGCCGACCGCCGCTGGTGTGGGCAGGTCCGGGGTCGGCAGTGCGATCACCTGCCGCAGCACCGGCGAGCGCGACACCCGGGTCCCGGACCGGGAACTTCTTACAGTTCCCACGAAGGCCGCGGCGCGGTGCGGATGGTTCAAGATGGGGTGGTGATGGCGGCTGGGGTGTCGACGGGGATGGCGTACCGGACGGGTGAGCACACGTTCGTCGTCGACCCCGCCGACCCGCTGGTGCCCGGGTTCGTGCTGCGGTGACCGGCCCGCTGATCCTCGACGCCGACGCCGTGCGGGACGCGTGCGGGCCGGCCGAGGCCGTCGCCGCGGTCACCGCCGCGCTGCGGGCCGGGCTCGACCCGGCCGCCGACCCACCGCGGCACGCCGTCACCGTGCGGGCGGGCCAGGTCCTGCTCATGCCGTCGGAGGCGACCGGCACGCACGCGGGCATCAAGGTGGCGACCGTCGCGCCCGGCAACCCGGCCCGCGGGCTGCCCCGCGTCCAGGCGTCCTACCTGCTGTTCGACGCCGAGTCGCTGAGCCTAGTCGCGGTGCTGGACGGCACGGCGCTGACGACGCTGCGCACGCCGGCGGTGTCCGTCGCCGCCGTCCTGCCGCGGCTGCGGGCGATGCCGGATCCGTTGCGGGTGGCCGTGTTCGGGGGCGGGCCGCAGGCGCGCGGGCACGCCGAAACGCTCGCCGCGGTGCTCCCTCTCGCGACCGTCACGCACCTCGTCCGCAGCCGGGCAGGCGACCGGCCGGCCGATGACGTGCTGCGCGAGGCGGACGTCGTCGTCTGCGCCACGACCGCGCGGACGCCGCTCTTCGACGCCGGCCTGATCCGTGACACGGCGACCGTCATCGCCGTCGGCTCGCACGAGCCCGACGCCCGCGAGGTGCCGTCCGAGCTGTGCGCCCGCGCGACGGTCGTCGTCGAGGACGCCGCCACCGCCCTGCGCGAGGCCGGCGACGTCGGCATGGCCGTACACGAGCGGAAACTGCGACCCGAGGACCTGATCCCGATGCGTGACGTCGTCACCGGCCGCGCCCACCCGCCGGCCGACCGGCCGCTGCTGTTCAAGAGCGTCGGCATGGCCTGGCAGGACCTCGTCACCGCCGAGGCCGTCCTGGCCGCCGTCAATGCGCGTTCGCGGCGCGGCCCTCGGTGACGAGCAGGACGACGGTGCTGTCCGGCGCGACCCGCAGTGACCGCAGCGCGGCGAGGGCCGCGGCGCCGCAGGGGCCGGCGTCGACGCCGTGGGCGGACAGGTCGCGCATCGCATCGGCGGCCTGGGCGTCGGTGACGGTGGTGCACGCGTCGAGGCCGTTGCGGATGTACGGCCATGCGAGGCTCGACACGGTGCCGCAGTTGAGCCCGGCCATGCTGGTCGTGCCGGTCGCGACGGTCACCGGGTGGCCGGCGGCGACGCTCGCCAGGACGCACGCGGCGGAGTCCGGCTCGACGCTCACCACCGCCGTGCCGGGTGGGGCGGTGCGGCCGCGGTAGTGGGTGAGCGCGGCCTGCAGCAGGGAGCCGACGCCGGCGGGGACGACGACCAGGTCCGGACGGACGGGCAGCTCCGCGAACAGGGTGGAGTACCCGTCGACGATCCACCCCGGCACGTCCTCGTAGCCGTCCCACGCCATGTCCTGGACGAGCAGCCGGTCCTCGCCGTTCTGGACGAACGGCCGATTCTCGCCGTCCTGGGCGAGCGGCCGGTCCTCGCTGTCCTGGACGAGCAGCCGGTCCTCGCCGTTCTTGACGAACGGTCCGTCCTTGCCGGTGGAGGCGGCGGCGGCCGCGACGGCGGTGTCGTAGTCGCCGGGGACGTGGGCGACGTCGGCGCCCTCGTCGCGGATCGCCCGCACCGCCGCCGGGTGCACGCCGTCGGGCACGTAGACGGCGGCGCGGTGGCCGAACTGGCGGGCGAACCGGGCGACGGCGCGGCCGTGGTTGCCGTCCGTCGCGGTGACGATCGTGGCCTGCCCCGCACCGCCCCATGATCGCAGCGCCCGGTGGATGGCCCAGGACGCGCCGAGCGCCTTGAACGCGGGCAGCCCTAGCCGCGTCGACTCGTCCTTGGCGTAGAGCCTGGCGACGCCGAGCACGGCGGCCAGCTCGGGCAGCTCGGTCAGCGGGGTCGGGGCGTACCCGGGAAGCCGCCGGTGAAATTCCAGCACCTCGGCGGGGGCGGGGTCGCAGCGCCAGCCCGGGTCGCGGAGCGGGTTCGCGGTCGTCATGTGGTGGCGCCGGGCAGCGCGGTGCGGACCAGGTTGACGTAGTACGCGACGCCGGTGCTCAGGACGTCGTCGTTGAAGTCGTAGTCGGCGCTGTGCAGCGACGGGCCGTCGGCGCCGTTGCCGAGCAGCGCGAAGCAGCCCGGCACCTGGTTGCTGAACGCGCCGAAGTCCTCGCTGGCGGTCCACGGCGGGGTGTCGCCGTCGACGCGGTCCGCGCCCACGGTGAGCCGGGCCGCGGTCAGCGCGGTCGCCACGGCGGCGGGGTCGTTGACGGTCGGCTCGAACTCGTGCGTGTACGTGACCTCGGCCGTCGCGCCGTGCGCGGCGCAGATCCCGTCGGCGAGCTGCCGGATGCGCTGCTCCAGCGTCGCCTGTACGGGCGGCGTGAAGCTGCGCGTGTCGCCCCGGATGACCGCCTGGGAGGGGATCGCGTTGCGGGCCCCGTCGGTGGTGATCTCCGTGCACGACACGACGGCCGGGTCGGTCGGGTCGACGTTGCGCGCCACGATCGTCTGCAGCGCCAGGACGAGCTGGGCCGCGACCACGATCGGGTCGACCACCATCTGCGGCCGGGCCGCGTGCCCGCCCCGCCCGGCGATGCGGATCTCGAAGTTGTCCTCGCTGGCCATCAGCCCGCCGACCCGGGTGGCGAGGCCGCCGGCGGGGTGCCCCGGCATGTTGTGCAGGCCGAAGATCGCGTCGACGGGGAACCGCTCGAACAGCCCGTCGGCGATCATCGCCTTCGCGCCGCGGCCGTGCTCCTCGTCGGGCTGGAACACGAAGTGCACGGCCCCTTCCAGCTCGGCCTCCGCCAGCGACCGGGCGGCGCCGAGGAGCATCGCCATGTGCCCGTCGTGCCCGCAGGCGTGCATGACGCCGTCGTGCCGGGAGCGGTACGGGCGCTCGCCGCGTTCGTGCAGCGGAATACCGTCCATGTCGGCCCGCAGCGCGATCGCGCCGCCGCCCGTGCCGCGTCGCAGCGTGGCGACCAGCCCGGTGCCGCCGACGCCGCGGGTGACCTCGAGGCCCATCGCGTCCAGCGCGGCCGCCAGGTAGTCGCCGGTGCGGTGCTCCTGGAAGCCGAGCTCCGGAATGCCGTGCAGGTCGTGCCGCCACTGCCGCAGTTGCGCGTTGAACTCCACTCGTTCAGCATCGGCGTCGCGTGACACGTCCGTCCAGCGGATGGTTCCGAGGAGTATCGTTCGGTTTTGTCGACGGTTGGGGGGCGGGGTGCTCGATCTGCGCCGGCTCAGGCTGCTCCGCGAGCTCGCCCACCGCGGCACGCTCGCCGCGGTCGCCTCCGCCTTGTCCTACAGCCCGTCGACGGTGTCGCAGCAGCTGTCACAGCTGGAGGCCGAGACCGGCGCGGTGCTGCTGGAGCACGTCGGGCGCAGGGTCAGGCTCACGCCGCAGGCGGAGATCCTGGTCGCCTGCACCGACCGGATCCTCGCGGAGCTGGAGCGCGCTCAGGCCGACATCGCCGCGTCCGCCGCCGTGGCCGCCGGCGCCATCCGTGTCGCCGCGTTCCAGACGGCCGCGCTCGCCCTCCTCCCACCGGCGATCACTGCGCTCGGCCGCAGCCACCCGCAGCTGCGCGTACACCTGACGCAGGCCGAGCCCGAAGCGGCCATCCCGGCGCTGCTCGCCCGCGACTTCGACCTGGTCATCGTGGAGGAGTACCCGGACAGCCCACAGCCACCGGCCGCCGGCATCGACGTCGCGCCGCTGTGCGCCGACCCGATCAGGCTGGCGCACCCGCGGGCCGTCCGCACGCCGCAGAACCAGGCGGCGCTCGCCGCCCTCGCCGGTCACCCGTGGGTGATGGAGCCCGCGGGGACGGCGGCGAGGACGTGGGCGGTCGCCGTCTGCCGCAAGGCCGGCTTCGAGCCCGACGTGCGCTACGAGAGCAGCGACCTGCTGCTGCACGTCCGCCTCGTCGAGGCCGGCCACGCCGCCGCGTTCCTGCCCGACCTCACCTGGCGGGGCCGCCGCCCCACCGTCCCGACCCGCCCCCTGCCGAAACCCCAGTCCCACCGCCAACTCTCCACCGCCGTCCGCCAGGGCCACGCCGACCACCCCGCCATCCGCTCCCTCCGCGAGGCTCTCACCACTGCGCTACCCACCTGAGCCCGATCCGCTGCCGCCACCACGTCCACAGCACAGGCTGAAGGTCGAGTCAGCCGACCAGGAACAAGACCGTGTCGTCGCGTGCCCGGGTCGTGCGCACGCCAGGAGGCGCCTACGCGCCGGTGAGGGTGGTGAGCAGGTGGCGGGCGGCGCGGCGGCCGCGGATCAGGGCGTTGCGGCGGTGGGCGAGGACCGGGCTGGGCGCGGTCGGGTGGTGGTGGGAGGCCATGCGGGCGGTGGCGAGCATCAGGTTGACGGTGAAGGGCTCCAGGATGTCGGTGTCGGTGACGCGGTCGCGGAGTTCGCGGCGGGCTTCGGGGTCGTGGGCGGTGGTGAGGTAGAGCGTGGCGAGGTCGAGGCCGGTGAGGTACATGCCGCCGGCGCCGAAGTCGAGCAGGCCGAGCCGGCCGGAGGGCAGCTGCAGGATGTTGTGGGGCACGAGGTTGCCGTGGGCGAAGGTGCGGACGTCGTCGCAGCGTCGCAGGAGGGCGAGGGTGCGGCGGGCGTCGTCGTCGGTGAGGTGCCCGGCGTGGTGGTGTGCGGTGATGCTGCGCTCGTAGTCGACGTGCCAGCGCTGCACGGCGTCGCCGGGTGGCCGCCAGGTGGACAGCAGGGCGGCGGTGTGGATGATCCGGCGGACCTGCTCGATGCCGAGATCGCTGACGGTGTCCGGGCCGGCGCGGAGCGGGTCGCCGATGGCGCGGGTGAGGATGAGGACGCGGTCGTCGTCGCTCCAGCGGTATGCGCCTACGACGACGGGCGGCCGGTGGCGGTCGAACGCCCGGGCCACGTCGATGTGGCGGTGCAGGCTGCGGCGTGCCGCGCTGGTGTCGACGAGACGGACACCGACGGCGACGGGTTCGCCGTGCAGCCGCGCGGAGCTGACCAGGAACGTCGCCGTGGTGCGCAGCGGCGGCCGGCCGTCGAACACCAGGCCGCTGGGCAGTCCTGCGGTCGACCACAGCCCGCCGCTGCCGGGCGCGCGTGCCGGGACGTCCTGACCGGTGTCGCTGTCGCCGCCGGGGAGGTCGGAACGCTCGTCCGGCAGCGGCGGGCGGTGCGTCGCCGTGGCGTGGGAGAGCGCGTGCAGGGCCGCGCTGCAGTCGGTCGCCAGGGCGTCGAGGTCGGCGAGCTCCTCTGAGGTCCACTCCCTGGGCTGGTTGTCGATGGCGCACAGGACGCCGACGACCTGCCCGTCGCGGGAGGTGAGCGGGGTGCCCGCGTAGGCCACGACGCCGAGGTCGCGGATCGCGTCGTTGGTGTGCAGCAGCGGATGACGGCGGGCGTCGCGCACGACGAGATGGTCGTTGGTGCCGACGACGTACTGGCAGAACGAGTGCGTCAGCGCTGTCTGGCGGCTGTGTTGCCACAGCTCGGGGAGCCCGGCCGCGCCCGGGAAGATCTGGCGGTCCACCTCGATGAGCACCACCAGCGCGACCGGCGTGTGGAGCTTGGCACGGACCTGCTCGGCGATCGTGTCGAACCGGCGGTGCGGCGCGTCGCTCAGCCCCGTCGCCGCGACGGCCCGAAGCCGGGCGCGGTCCCGGATCATCGCGGCGGACCGGACCGGGTCGATCGTCGGCGGAAGGAACCACTGATCAGTCATTGCGGGTCCTTCCTGCACACCGTTCGACCCTTCGATCATCGGAGCGCGGGGGCGTGCCCGCACGTCCGGGAAGTGCGACGCGGTGGGCGGTCACCGGATGGCGCGATGATCCTGGGTGGTCCACACTGAACTACTTACACTCTGCGACTGGAATGGACACCCGCGGCAACGTCGGGCATCGTCGATGCACTGATGTCGTCGCGGCCGTGTGGTCAACCGTGGGGGTGGATACCGAAATGTCGATGCGAGCGTGGCCGGCACTCACAGGTGTCCTGCCACGCGGTGCCGGGTTGATCGGCCCGAAGTGCCCGGTTGGCTCGCGGTGCTGGCGCGGCTGACGGCCGGCGACGCGGGTCCGCTCCCGCCGCCAGGACTGCTGCCGCGGGTGCGGCTGCACAGGATCCTCACCAGGTTCACCACCGGCAGTCAGCCAATCGGCACAGTGTACGCCCCTGCGGGGTCCGGAAAGACCACCGTGCTGCTGGACTGGATCGCGGCGTCCGCCGCGGGGCGTGGCATCGTGTACATCGACCTCGCCCGCTGCGACCAGCAACGATGGTGGCGCGCGAACCAGCGGCCCGCACCGTGGTGGCCCGCTGATGCGGCCACCGCCGGCGAACTCCGCTCAGCACTGCGCGCCGTTTGCGACCCTGCCGACGCATCGCCGGCGATCGTGGTGCTGGACGGCACCGAGACCGTCACCGGCGCCACCTTCAGCCGGCAGCTCCACGGCCTCGCCGCAGGGCCCGGACCGCTGCGGATCATCCTCGTCGGCCGGTGCGCCCCCGCCGGCGAGGGGCCCGGCACGCCCGCGCCCCACCCGATCCTCAGCGATGCCCACCTGATGTTCACCGATCGTGAGACCGCCGAACTGTGCGCCCGCCGTGGCCTGCCCGTCTCGGCCGCTGTCCGCCGGCGGCTGTATGCGATCACCGGCGGCTGGCCCGTCGGTCTCGCGATCGCGGCCGACGAGCTCGCTGCCCGCCCGCACGATCCCGAACCGGTGATCGAGCATCTGCTGCACACCGGCGAGGGCCTCGAGGAGTACCTGCACAGCGAGGTCCTGAGCGGCTTCCCGGCGCGATGGCGGGACGCGGTCCGTGACACCAGCGTCGTCGAGTCGGTCAACTCGGCCCTGTTCGAGGCGCTGACCGGCCACGACGACGCCGGCGAGGTCCTCGCCGGCCTCGCCCGCGAGGCGATGTTCGCCGTCCCGATGCACCCCGGCTCGGATTGGTTCCGGTACCGCCGCCTGTGGCGCAGCAGCCTCTACACCACGCTGACCCGCGACGATCCGACCCGGGCACGACACCTGCACCGGACCGCCGCCGCCTGGTACTGCACCCACGACCAGCCGGCCGAGGCCCTGCGGCACGCGCTGGCCGGCCGGGACCGTGACCTCGCCATCGCGATGGCCCGGACGCACCAGGCCGGGATCCGGGCCGCGCAAGGACGGGCCATCGTCACCGCGGCACTGCCACAGCCCTGGTCCGCACTGCGCCACGACGCCGATCTCGCCGCCGCCTTCGACCTGCACGCCGGCCGATCCGGCAGCCGGGTCGCCACCGCGCCGCCGCGGCGACCCGCCGGCACCACTGACCCCGGCACCGACCCCGACAGGCACCTCGACCAGCTCCACCAGGCGCTGGGACGCGGCGAACCCGCGGCCGCCCGAGCGTCGCTGACGCACTACCTCACCGCCGCCGGTGCCGACCCTGGCGGTGGCGTCGCGCTGCGCCACCACGCCGTCATCGACCACCTCGACGGCCGGCTCCACCAGGCCGCCGGCCACGCGGCCACCGCCCGTGCCCACATCCGGCAGCACGGCATCACCGGCTCGCACGACGAAGGCTGGGCGCTGGTGGTCCTCGCCGCGACCGCGGTCCAGCAAGGTCACCTCGACGTCGCCACCCGCCACCTCGACACCCTCGCCATCGAGCTGTGGCAGTCCGACCCGGCGCTGCTCGCCGCCGAGCGACTGCACCACGCCCTCATGCTGCATCAGCGGCACCAGCACACCGCCGCCCTCGCCGGCGTCGAACAGCTCATCGCCGACGACGCCGACACCCTGCTCATACCCCGGTACGCCGCCCGCACCTCGCGCATCGACCTGCTGCTCGCGATCGGGCGCACCGCCGAGGCCGAGCGGCGCTGGGCCGGCGACGCCGATCCTGTCGCTGCGCTCAACCCGGCCGTCGCCGCCATCACCACAGCGAAACTGCTGGTGGCCCGCCCTGCCCCGGA
The DNA here is from genome assembly GCF_042898305.1 of Dactylosporangium sp. NPDC000521. Taxonomy (NCBI): domain Bacteria; kingdom Bacillati; phylum Actinomycetota; class Actinomycetes; order Micromonosporales; family Micromonosporaceae; genus Dactylosporangium; species Dactylosporangium sp. NPDC000521. The sequence goes on along the minus strand of NZ_JBIAYW010000018.1, from coordinate 131,963 downwards.
CCGCGTCGAGGACCTGCTGCGCCCGGTGCTGCAGGCTCCCGACGTGCCGCTGCACCTCCAGGTCGAGGCGCTGCTCGTGCTCGCCGACCACGCGGCACGCACCGGCGCGCACACCACCGCCGGCCACCTGACCAGGCAGGCGATCACCCTCGCCACACCCGAACGCCTCCAGCACCCGTTCCTGATCACCCGCCGCCGGCACCTGGCCGCCGCGGCCGCCTCACCCACCGCGCAGTCACCCGCACCACCGGCGGACGCGGCGACCCGGCAGCAGGCCACACCGGCGACCTTGACGCACGCGGAACTCGCTGTCCTGCGACTGCTCCCCGGGTTCATGACGGTCACCGAGATCGCCGGCGCACTCCACCTGTCCGTCAACACCGTGAAGTCCCACCTCGCGGCGATCTACCGCAAGCTCGACGTCCACCGCCGCCGCGACGCCATCCGCCGAGGCCACGAACGCGGACTGCTGTGACGGTTTGTAGCTCCTCCGGCCGGGAACTACGCCCTGCAGCGCAACCCCGGAGTCTGGAGGCATCAGATGACTATCGGCGGCATCATCTCCGCGCTCATCATCGGCCTGATCATCGGCGCACTCGGGCGCCTGGTCGTGCCCGGCAGACAGCACATCCCGATCTGGCTGACCATCGTCATCGGCATCGTCGCCGCCCTGATCGGCACCGCCATCGCCGGTGCGATCGGCGTGGCCAACACAGGGGGCGTCGACTGGATCGAGCTCCTCATCCAGGTCGTGCTGGCCGCGGCCGGTGTGTGGCTGGTCGCGGGCCTCTACGGCCGCCGTCAGCTCCATTGACCCGGCGCGGGACTCGACGAGGAACTTCACGAACCGGGCGGGGGGGGGGGGGGCGCGCGGCCGCGGGCCGCCCCGCCCCCCCGCCCCCCCCCCCCGCGGGGGGCCCCCCCGCCGCCCCGGC
>NZ_JBIAYW010000018.1:0-131018 GCF_042898305.1 Dactylosporangium sp. NPDC000521 | reverse complement strand
GGTGGGGGGGGGGGCGGGGGCCACGCGGCCCGCCGCACCCACAATGCCCGCGGGGCGTCCCCCGGGGGGGAGGGGCCGCCGGGGGGGGGGGGCGCCCCGGGGGGGGGCGGCCCCCCCGCTTCGGCCGTCACCGCGCGGTGAGGACCTCGGCGAGCCTCGCGGTGGCTCGCGGGGTGGTGAGGATCGTGTAGTGGTTGCAGTCCGGGATGAGCTCGGCGCGCAGGGCGCTCTGCCCGGTCCACCGGTCGACCACGGGCTGGGGGAGCAGGCCGGGCTCCTGGCCGAACATGCCGCGCGGGGCGTGCAGCAGGTCGGCCGGTAGGCGCAGGGCGCGCAGGTCGTCGCCGAAGCTGCCGGCGTTGACGAGCAGGTCGCGGCCGTCCTCCGCCACGGCGGCCGGGGACACCCGGGAGCGGATGGCGCCCGGCGCGCCGGTGGCGTCGTAGCGGGCGTACGCGTCGAGGTCGGCGCCCCAGTCCGCGGCGAGCGCCGGGTGGTGGCGGAACACGTCGACGTAGGCGTCCTCGGTCGGGAACGTCATCCTCAGGCGGGTGATCGCCGGGCCGAGGGTGGCCTCCAGGACCGCGTCGGGGTCCGCGCCGGGCGGGACGGGCAGGGGCAGGCCGCCGTCGATGAGCACGAGGCGCCGGTACAGGCCGGGCTCCCGGACCGCGGCTCGCAGCGCGGCGTAGGCGCCCATCGACTGCCCCGCGAGGACGACGGGACGGCCGAGGTGGCGGGCGGCGGTGGCGAGGTCCTCGGCGTGGCGGTCCATGCCGTACGGGCCGGGGAGGCCGTTGCTGCGTCCCCGGCCGCGCAGGTCCACGGCGAGCAGCGTCCAGCCGGCCGGCAGGGCGCGGGCGAGCGCCGCGAACGCCATCGCCGAGGCGGTGATGCCGTGGGCGGCGAGCACGACCGGCGCCGCCGGGTCCTGGGAGCCGGACCGCAGGGCGTGCAGCGGGCCGTCCGGCGTGGGGATCTCGACGCTGTCCATGTGGGGTGGTTCCTCCGAACTGCGGGGGCTACGGGGCGAGGGCGTTGCGGCGGACGTCGGAGAAGGTGCGGCTGTCGGTACAGATGCCGCAACGGGGACCGGTGAACTCGGCGCCGGCGGCGGTGTCGCCCATGAGCTGGAACCGGAACCAGGCGGTGGTCGGCGCCGCGAACGGGCCCGGGTCGCCGACGACGGTGAAGTGGTCGGCGCCCCGCAGCTCAGCGTAGATCGCCGGGATGTGGTCCGCGTCGTTGTAGAACGCCTTCACCAGCGCCGGGAACACGATGCTGTCGTACTGGCCGGCGAGCAGCAGCGCCGGGACGTGGACGGCGTCGATGTCGGCGAGCGGGCCGGGCTGGATCGGCAGGATCGCGTCGATGCGCGGGTCGGCGCCGACGACGATCGCCGCGGCGCCGCCCTGGGAGTGGCCGGACGCGCCGATGTGGGTGAGGTCGACGTGGTGGTGGAAGACGCTGCCGGGGTCGGCGTCGGCCTGGGCGAGGGCGTCGATGCCGAGGCGCATCGAGACGCCGAGGTTGGAAGTGGGCGTGTTCGCGGCGGAGACGATGAAGCCGTGACTCGCCCAGTACAGCAGCAGGTCGCGGTAGACGAGCGGGGCGCCGCCGGTGCCGTTGCCCCACACGATCACCGGGTGCCGGCGCGGGCTGGTGGCGATGTCGCGCGGGTAGTACAGGGTGTTGACGACGCCGATCTGGACGGCGGTCGCGTACGGGCCGGGCGCGTCCCAGGCGTCCGCGGCGGCGGCCGGTCGGGCGGGGACCAGGAGCGCGGCCACGCACAGCAGCGCGGCGAGACCGTAACGGTGAGACATCGTGCCTCCTCGTCGGGTTGGGGGTCCTCGAATCGTCGCGCCGGCCGCGGCCGGTGTCTGTGCGCACTTGCGGCAACGATTGACGCGCGGGTTTGGGCGATGTGACGATGCCGGGATGCGGGACCTGCACGACCGGCTGGCGCCCAGGCTCGCTGAGCTGACCCGCGAGATCGTCGCCGGATGCGCCGCCGACGTGCCGTTCTACCGGGGGCTGCCGGCCGAGGCCCTGGACGGCCCGGTCCGCGAGTCGGTCGGCACCGTCTTGGGCCTTCTGCTGAGGATGCTCCGCGACGGGGAGTCGCTGCGGCCCGGCGACCTGACCTGGGTGGTGGAGCTGTCCGCCCGCCGGGCCCGTGACCACGTCCCGCTGGAGGCGGCGCTCGCGGCGTACCTCATCGGCGCCCGCGCCTGGTGGCGCACGGTCTCGGCCGTGGCCGCCCCGGCCGAGCTGCCCGCCGCCGGCGCGCTGCTGCTGGACGGCCTCGCCGGCATGATGCCCGCCGTCGTCGTGGCGCACCTGCAGGCGCAGGAGGACCTGCGGGGCGAGTCGGCGCGGGCCAGGCGGGAGCTGCTCGCCGCCCTGCTGCACGGTCAGCCGTTCCACGTCGTCGCGGCCCTCGCGCAGGACGTCAGGGTCGAGGTCGGCCAGCGGCACACGGTGCTGCTGGTGCGGCTCGCGCCCCGCCCGCCGGACCGGCTGGTGCAGGTCGCCCTCGACGCGCACGCGGGCACCCCCGTCCTCGCCGACCACGTCGCCGGCATCGTGCTGCTGCCCGACGGCGTCACCGCGCAGTCGATGGTCGCGGACCTGGGCGAGGCGCTGTCCACCACCGTGCTGGCGGCCGCGGCGGCCGCGGACACGCCCGCGGGCATCCCGGCCGCGGCCGCCGAGGCGGGCGAGGTGATGGACCTGGTGACCAGGATCGGCCGCACGTCCGGCGTGTACCGCCTGGACGACGTCCTCGTGGAGTACCAGCTCTCCCGCCCCGGGCCGGGCCTGCAACGCCTCGCCGCGAAGCTCGACCCGCTGCGGGCGCACCCGTATCTGCTCGACACGCTGCGCAGCTTCGTCGCGCATGGGCACAACCGCCGGCAGACCGCGCTGGACCTGCACATCCACCGCAACACGCTCGACTACCGGCTGCACCGGATCACGACGATGACCGGCCTCGACCCGGCGGTCCCCGAGCACGCCCGCCTGCTGGACGCCGCCCTCACCGCGACGGCGCTGCACGTCCACCGGCCGGAAGCCGGTGCCGGCTGACGCGACGGCGGAGCGGCCCGTGGTCGCGCAGCCGCCCGCCGACCCCGGCACCTCCCGCGCCTTCGCCGGCGCGGTCGTCGCGCCGGACACGCTGTCGTTCAACGGACGGCCGTGTCCCGTAGCGTGGACGACCACGGCGAGCCGATCCGCCACTACACCCGGGCGCTCTGAGGTCAGCCGATGGTGTGGCCGCCGTTGACGGTGAGGCGGTCGCCGGTGATGAAGGCGCCCTCGTCCGACAGCAGGAAGCGCACCGTGGCGGCGACGTCCGACGGGTGGCCGATGCGGCGCAGCGGGACCTCGGCCGCGTACGAGTCCAGTGCCGCGGAGGGCACGTCGGCGTGGCGTTCGACGGGGATCCAGCCCGGGGCGACGACGTTGACCGTGATGCCGTGCGGGCCGAGCTCGCGGGCCCAGGTGCGGGCCAGGCCGATCTGGGCCGCCTTCGCCGCCACGTACGCGGACCAGCCGGGCAGGGCACGGTCGACCATGTCGGAGCCGACCAGCACGACCCGGCCGCGGCCGGCGGCGCGCATCGCGGGCAGGGCGGCCTGGACGAGCAGGGTCGGGCTCTTCACGAAGAACAGCAGCTGGCCGAGGTGGTCGTCCCAGGTCAGGTCCTCGACGAGCGTCTCGGGCTGCGGGCCGGTGGCGTTGGCGACGACGGCGGTGACCGGGCCGAGCCGGTCGGTGACGGCCGCCATGAGCGCGGCGACCGAGGACTCGTCGGTGACGTCCGCGGGGAACGCGGCGGCGGTGCCGCCGGCGGCGCGGATGTCCGCGACGACCGCCGCCGCGGGTGCGGCGCCGTGCCGGTAGTTGACCGCGACGGCCCAGCCGTCGGCCGCGAGGGTCCGGGCGATCGTCGCACCCAGGCCGCGGGACGCGCCGGTCACCAGTACCACTCCCGCTGCCGCCACGGCGTGAACCTACACGTCGGCGGTGAGCTCGGCGAGGGTGGCGTTGGTGGAGCGCACGGCCGACAGGTAGGCCATGACCATGTCCTCGGTGCCGGCCGCCTGGGCGGGCAGGGTGCCGGTCGGGGGCATCTCCGCCGACGGGGTCGTGTACGCGCGGGCCGTGGCGAGGACGTCGCCGAGCGGGCCGTGGCCGGTGGTGAGGGCGTCGACGAGGACGGGGTCCAGCGGCAGGCCGTGCACCATCCGGTCGGCGGGCTCGTCGTAGAGGTCGGCGAGCGCCGAGAGCAGCCCGCCGATGTACGCCACGTCGCCCGGCACCCCGGCGGCGCCGGCCAGGAACTGGCTGAACCGGGCCCGGACGAGGACGTCGCTGAGCTGCTCGGGGTCGGCCTCGGTGAGGTCGGCGACGAGCATGAGGGTCACCCACTGCCGGATCCGGTCGAGGCCGAGCACGACGACGGTGTCCCGGACCGACGACACGGTCCGGTTGAGGCCGAGCGCGGCGGAGTTGGTGGCGCGCAGCAGCCGCAGCGTGAGCGCCGCGTCCTCGGCGACGAGCGCGGCGATCTCGTCGATGTCGGCGTCCTCGGCGGTGAGTGCCTGCAGCATCCGCAGCCGGGTCAGCCGCGCCGGGGCGAGCGTGACGGTCGAGTTGATGTGCGGGCGACCCAGGATGTGGCCCTGGAAGAGCTCGAACCCGAGCGTGAACGCCAGGCGCAGCGCGTCGGGGGTCTCCAGGCGCTCGGCGACCAGCCGCAGGTGCCCGAAGCGGCGGCACTCGGCGACGGCGGCGCGGACCTCGGGCTCCGACGCGTGCAGCATGTCGATCTTCACGTAGGTGGCGAGGGGGAGCAGCGCCTCGTGGCCGCGGCCGGGCACGAAGTCGTCCAGGGCGATGGTGTACCCCTGCTCGACGAGCGCGGTGACCCCGGCGACGACCTCGTCGTCGACGTCGGTGGACTCCAGCACCTCCAGGACGGCCTGGCCGCCGTCGAACGGCAGCGGCAGGCGGCCGGTGAGGAAGTCGCGGGTCAGGTTCACGAAGCAGAGCCGGTCGCCGGTCAGCTCCCTGATCCCGAACTCGGTGAACGCCGCGACCAGCACGCGGGCGGTGGCGACGGAGTCGCTGCGGTCGGCGCCGGTCGCGGTCGCCCGCGCCCGGAACAGCAGCTCGCCGGCGACCATGATGCCGTCGCGGTCGTAGATCGGCTGCCGGGCGACGTGCACGACATGATCGGTGTCCGGTGTCCTGAATGCCCCCGTGTGCTCCCTCACCAGGCCATGATCTCCCCAAAACCGGACCGAATGGTGCGGAACGGCGTATATACCCTCACCTTCGGCGGGTGATGGCAGATGTACGGTGGAGCCCGGCAGGCCGGAGGTCGGAAGGCGGGGTGGTGGAGATGCGGGAGTCGCTGACCCACGACGCGTTCTTCTACGACACGGACGAGGGGTTCACCGGCGGCCTCGTGCCGTTCGTCCGCGACGGGCTGCGCAGCGACCACGCCGTCGTCGCGGCCGTCACCGACGCCAACGCGGAGCTGCTGCGCGACGCGCTCGGCGGCGACGCCGCCAAGGTGACGTTCATGGACCGCGACGGCTGCTTCCAGCGGCCGGCGAGCACCGTCGCCGGCTGGCGGCGGCTCCTCGCCGACGCGGCCCGCCGCGGGCACGACGCGGTCCGGATCATCGGCGAGGCCGGATCCGGGCCGCCGGCGCGGCACGTGACCTGGGCGCGGTTCGAGTCGGCGGTCAACGAGGTGCTCGCCGACGCCCCGGCCTGGATCGTCTGCCCGTATGACATGCGCGTGCTGCCGCGCGAGGTGCTCGCCGACGCCCGGCGGACCCATCCCGGCAGCGACACGTACCGGCCGCCGGCCGAGTTCCTCGGCGCGGTGCCCGAGCCGGTCCCGCCCGTCGACGGCCCGCCCACCGTCGCGACGCCCCTCGGCGACAGCGCGGCCGAGGCCCGCCACCTCGTCGGGCGGGTCGCCGCCGCGCACGGCTGGACCGGCACCGACCGGCTCGACGAGCTGCTGCTGGTCACCAGCGAGATCGCCGGCAACGCCGTGCTGCACGGGGGCGCCCGCCGCGAGCTGCGGGTCTGGGTCACGCCGCAGGGCATGGTCTGCGAGGTCAGCGACGACGGGCCCGGCCCGTCCGACCCGTTCGCCGGCTACCGCCCGCCGGACGACCGCCAGCTCGGCGGCCGCGGCATGTGGATCGCGCAGCAGCTGTCCGAGGCGTTCGCCGTCACCCACGACGACGGCTGGACCCGGGTGCGGTACGCGCTGCCGCACCCGTAGGTGACCGGGCGGGAAACGGTCGGCGAAATCACGCTTGAGCAGGGCTGCTGCGGTGGTTGGCCGCACCGGGCGGGGTGACGATCGAAGGTGTGAGCGAAAGCACCGTGGTCCTCGTCCTGGTGATCGTGACGGCGCTCGGGTTCGACTTCACGAACGGGTTCCACGACACCGCCAACGCGATGGCGACCTCCATCGCCACCCGCGCCCTGCGGCCGAAGGCCGCAGTGCTCCTGTCCGGCATCCTGAACCTGGTGGGTGCCTTCCTGTCCATCGAGGTCGCCCTGACCGTGAGCAACGCGGTCGTGAAGATCCAGAACTCCAATGGCACGCCGAAACAGGACCTCGTCGCCGACGGCGGCGCCGCGCTGCTGCTGATCATCCTGGCCGGTCTGGTCGGCGGCATCGTGTGGAACCTGCTGACCTGGCTGCTCGGGCTGCCGTCCAGCTCGTCGCACGCGCTCTTCGGCGGGCTCATCGGCGCCACGATCGCCGGGCTCGGCTGGACCGGTGTCAACTGGAACGGCGACGGCAGCAAGCTCGACGGCGTCATCGGCAAGGTCATCCTGCCGGCCGTCATGTCACCGGTGATCGCGGGGGTCGTCGCCGCCGCCGGCACCTGGCTGGTCTACCGGATCACCGCCGGGGTCGCCCAGCGCTTCACCGACAACGGCTTCCGCTGGGGGCAGATCGGCAGCGCCTCGCTGGTCTCGCTCGCCCACGGCACCAACGACGCCCAGAAGACGATGGGGGTCATCACCCTGGCGCTGATCGCGGCGGGGGACTGGACCGACACGAAGAACATCCCGTTCTGGGTCAAGGCCGCCTGCGCGGTGGCGATCGCGCTCGGCACCTACCTCGGCGGCTGGCGCATCATCCGTACCGTCGGCAAGGGCCTGGTCGAGATCTCCCCGCCGCAGGGGCTCGCCGCCGAGTCCGCGTCCGCGGCGGTCATCCTGACCTCCAGCCACCTCGGGTTCGCGCTGTCGACCACCCACGTCGCGACCGGCTCGATCCTCGGCAGCGGCGTCGGGCGGCCCGGCGCGCTGGTGCGCTGGGCGGTGGCCGGGCGCATGGTGGCGGCCTGGCTCATCACGCTGCCCGCCGCCGCGGTCGTCGGCGCGCTCATGTGGTGGCTCGGCAACGGCATCGGCGGCCTCGGCGGCGCGATCGTCATCTTCGTCGTCCTCGTCGCCGCGGCCGCGTTCATGTACCTGCGGTCCCGCCGGGACCCGATCGACCACACCAACGTCAACGACGACTGGGACGCCCGGCGCGAGCTCGCCGGCGCGGACCGCTGAGAGGACCGGCGAGATGCACAACCTTGGGTTCGTGCTCGAGGCGGCCTGGAAGGTCCTGCTGGCCGGCCTGATCCTGGGCGCCGGCCTACCGGCCCTGTTCGCGCTCGGCGTGCGGTCGCTCGCGTACGGGGCGGGCGGGCCGGACCGGGCACCGCGTCCGCTGGGCACCGCCGGCGGCTACCTCTGCTTCGCGATCGTGCTGCTCGGCGTCATGCTCGGCATCACGTTCATCGTCGCGTCGGGCTTCGGCAAGGCGCTCAGCTTCGAGCACGTCTACCCGACCGTCGTGGACAAGTGAGAGGGCGTGGGAGGGCGTCATGGGTGAGCTCCGCTCCAACTTCCTGACCCGCACCGTGGAGTGGCTGCGGGCCGGCTACCCGTCCGGTGTGCCCCGGCAGGACTACGTCGCGCTGCTCGGGCTGCTGCGCCGCAAGCTGACCGACGACGAGATCCACAGGATCGCGCGGGCACTCGCCGAGGAGTCGCAGCGCACCACCGACCCGATCGGCACCGCCGAGATCGAGAACATGATCAACGACTCGGTGCTGCAGACAGCGTCCGCCGAGGACGTCGCCCGGGTGTCGGCGCACCTGGCCGCCGGCGGCTGGCCACTGGCGGATCCGCCGGCGGACTGAGCGTGTTCACCTGATGGATCGACACGCACCATAGCTTCGGCGGATGCGACGACTCCTTGTCACGGCGGCGGCCGCGATGCCGCTGCTCCTGGTCCCCACGGCCGCCCACGCCGCGCCTTCCCTGAGGACGGTGACCGCGGCCGTGGAAACCCCGGCCCTCTACGACGACGAGGCCGGCGGCGACGCCGACGCCGACGACCCGGCCATCTGGGTCAACGAGCGCGACCGCGGCGCCAGCCGGGTGCTCGCCACCGCCAAGAACGGTGGACTTCGCGTGTACGACCTCGCGGGCCGCGAACGGCAGGCGATCGCCACCCCGCCCGCACCCGGCGCGGACGACGCCGCCGGCCGGTTCAACAACGTCGACCTGGTGCCCGGGTTCCGGCTCGGCGGCCGCACCACCGACCTGGCCGTCGTCACCGACCGGGGCCGCGACCAGCTGCGCTTCTACCGCATCGACCCCGCCACCGGCACCCTCACCGACGTGACCGCGCCCGGCGTGCCGTTCGCGTTCAGCACCGACCAGGCCCAGGTCAACGAGCAGCGCACGGCCTACGGCCTGGCCACGTTCCGCGACTTCGACGGCACCGCGTACGCCGTCGTCAGCCGCCGCAGCACCAGCGAGGTCGGCCTGTTCCAGCTCGTCGCGACCGGCGGCACCGTCACCTACCGGCGGGTGGACCTGCTGACGCTGCCGTCGTCGTTCCGGCTGCCGGACGGCTCGGCCTGGTCGCCGTGCGCCGACCCCGGCGACGGCCCCCAGGTGGAGGGCAGCGTCGTCGACCCGGCGACCCGGATCGCGTACCTGGCGCAGGAGACCGTCGGCCTGTGGCGGATCCCGGTGTGGGGCGGCCGCTTCCACGGCGCGCCGCAGTTCGTGGAGCGGACCCGCGAGTTCGGCGTCCCGGCCCGCTTCGACGAGGCCGAGGACGACTGCGTCGTCGACTACGCCGCCGACCCCGGCTACGGCGGCCGCATCGCCGCGGACGTCGAGGGCCTCACCATCCTGCCGACCGGTCCGCTCACCGGCACCCTCATCGTGTCGAGCCAGGGCGACGACACGTTCTACACCTACGACCGGCTGACCCTTCGCCCGACCGGCCACTTCGCGGTCGTCGCCGGCACCCGGACCGACGGCTCCGAAGGCTGCGACGGCGCCGCCGTGACCGCGACCCCGCTGCCCGGCTTCCCGCACGGCCTGCTCGTCGTGCACGACGGCTCGAACACCCCGGTCGCCGGCGACCGGGAGAGCACGAACTTCAAGTTCCTCGACGCCGGCTTCCTGCGCCGGCCGTGACCCGGTCATGACCGCGAGGACCTTCAAGCTCCGCTTCGCCGATCGCCTGGAGGTCCTCGTGGCGGCTCAGGATCGTGGGATGGGCACGTTATTGCGAATTTCCGGTAACGATGGGCAGGCGGGCTAGCGTCTGCACCCTGCCGTGCCCGGCATCGAGAATTGGGTGCCTGCCGTAGGAGCTGCGCTCGTACTCTCTGGTGGTGAGCGAAGGCAATGACTACGTGAGGTTGCGAGAGACCTTCAATGAGGACGCCGCACGGTATGACCGTGCCCGCCCCCGATACCCAGTGCAGATGTTTGATGATCTCGCTGCGGCTGGGGTAGCGCCTGGGGCGAGGGTGCTGGAGATCGGCTGTGGCACTGGGCAGGCGACCGTGCCGTTGGCCGAGCGGGGTCACCGCATCGTGGCTGTCGAGCTGGGCACGGACATGGCGGCTGTGGCTCGGCGAAATCTTGCCGCGTTCGACGCGGTGGAGGTCGTCACGGCGGCATTCGAGGAGTGGCCCTTGCCCGGTGAACCGTTCGACGTGGTGTTCTCCGCTACCGCGTTTCACTGGATCGACCCCGCGGTGCGGGTGTCGAAGTCTGCTGACGCTTTGCGTCTCGGTGGCCTGCTGGCCACCGTGGGAACCCACCACATCGCTGGCGGCACCTGGACCGAGGCATTCTTCGTCGAGATCCAGAAGTGCTACGAGCGATTCGATCCGTCGACCCCACCGGGCCTGCGTCTTGAGACCGCTCGTGACATCGTCGAAGACGATCGGGAGCTCACGTCCTCTGGGCGGTTCGGGCCTGCGAAGTTCTACCGCTACGAGTGGGAGCTGCCGTACTCGACAGCTGACTACCTGGATCTGCTGCTGACCTACTCCGACCATCGTGCCTTGCCGGATGTGCAGCGGAGCGCACTGCTGGACTGCATCGCGCGGCTGATCGACGCGAACCACGGGGGCCAAATTGTCAAGCGGTACCTGACGGAGCTGAGGGTCGCCCAGCGAGTCCGGTGAATCGCTTCGACCAGTGGCGGTTGGACTCAGCAGAGCGCCCGTGCCGCCGCTGGGCAGCTGACTGAAGGGCACCAATGGCGTCCCGTGCATGTCCGCCGCGCGGGGCGTCCGAAATTCTGTGGGCAGCGCTTCCCTCACGGAGGGCCCTCCGTGAGGCCGGCGCGCAGGGCGGTGAGCGGGATGAAGGCCGTGCCGTTGCCGAGTTCGTCCGGTGCCGGGCCGGATGGAGTTGCGACGTCAGCGAGTCGGGGCGACAGGTGTGCCGGCACAGACCGAATCGCAGGCTGCGATGTCAGCCCTGGGAGTCGCGCAGGAGCTGCCACTGCATCCAGGCGAGCTCTGGCTCGAGGTCTGCGTAACCGCGGCTGCGTTCGAGCTTCTGCGCATCGGCGTGGGGCATCATCATGCAGGTGCCTTCGTCGGTGAGGCGTTCCACCTCTTCGCGGCGGAGGGGCCGACCGGCCCGTTGCTCGGCGGCGGTGAGGAGGTTCACCAGCGCGGGAATGAACACGGGGCGAAGCTCGCTCCGCGGATCCGCCGCACCACCCTCGGGGCCCAGATGCCAGGTGCCGAAGGGGTTGTGGCAGGCGTGGCCCGGCGGATATCCGTTGTCGGGCCAGCGTCCGAGGCGGCGGCGAGGGGTGTCCAGGTCGGGCCTGAAGGTGTCGCCGCTGACCAGCACTGGGTCCTCCGCCAGTTGGTACACGTTGAACTCGCCGAGGATCTGGTTGGCCTCGGACGGTGGGGCGTCGACCCGCGCGTCCGGCAACCCGAACGCGTGCATGCCGCAGGATCGCGACTCACCGCCGTCCTGCAGCGTCACGACGGCGCGGCGGTACAGCACCCACGGGTCGCCGCCCTCGAGCGCCTGGATCCAGGTTGTGACGGGCCAGCCCAGCTTCGACTGCTCGAGTCGCACGCCGAGCGCTCCGGCGTCGCCCAGCGCGGCGATCAGCGTCGCCACTTCTCCCGCCGCCGCACCGAGGTACACCGGCAGATCCAGGACCAGGGCGCTGCCGGCCGCGGCGACGGCGGACTGCTCCTCCACCGACATCGTGCCGTAGCCGAACGCCTGGCCGAACGAGCCGTCGTTCTCCACCCAGTCCGCCAGCGCGCGAAAGCCGAAGTGCTGCGACGTGAGCGACTGGCCGTCAAGCGTCACGCCGGAACGCTCGAGCGAGGCCTGCCACTGCGCCATCGTCGCCGCGGTCCCCGGGACGAAGAGGCAGACACCGTACACGTGATCATCAGGCATGCGGCGGAGGGTAGTACCACGCTGCAAGGCCGCCGCGGCCATGGGTCCGGTCGCGGCCGGCCGCCGGGCGGGCCCTGGACCTGACCGCATGCCGGTCTGGGGCACATGCACATGCATCTGAACCGGTACGGTGCTCGCGTGACAACGCCGCCCTCTCCCTCCGGACCGAACCCGGACTTCCCTGCGTGGGGCCCGCCTGACGCCCCCGCACCGGGCATGCCGCCCGCCGGCATGCCCGTGTCTGGCATGCCCGCGTCCGGGACACCGGCCTCCGGCATGCCCACGTACGGGCCGCCCACCTCCGGGATGCCCGCGTACGGGCCACCGCCTACCTCCGGCATGCCCGCGTACGGACCACCCACCTCCGGGATGCCCGCGTACGGACCACCCACTTCCGGGATGCCCGCGTACGGGCCGCCCACCTCCGGGATGCCCGCGTACGGGCCGCCCACCTCCGGGATGCCCGCGTACGGGATGCCGCCCACCGGTGCCCCCAACTGGAACGCGCCGGCCACCGGTGCCGTCACCGGCGGCCCGGGCGCAGGATGGCCGAGCGGTGCCCGGGCCACGTCCAGCGGGTCGAGGAACAAGGTGATCGTCGGCGTCGTCGCCGCCGTGCTCCTGCTGGTGTGCGGTGTCGGTGGGGTCGCGGCCTTCGTCGGCGGTGACCCCGAGCAGAAGCGGACCTCCTCGGGTGCGGCCGGCGGCCCATCGGCGAGCCCGACACCGAGCAAGGCACCGGAGCCGTTGACCGCCGCCGCGTACCAGACGCTCCTGAACGAGGCCGACGCGGCCATGGGGCCGGCGTGGCAGAAGGTCGTCGCGGCGAAGAACCAGGCGGCGACGCTCGAGGCCGCGCAGGCCCTGGCCGATGCGGTCAAGACGAGCGGGCCCCGGTTCGCGTACGTCACCCCGCCGAAGGAGGCGGCCGCCGGCCACGAGCAGCTCAAGCGGGCCTTCGACTCGTTGGGCAGCGACTCCATCGCGTTGACCGGCAACGCCAAGAACGGCGAGATCTGCGCCGGTTCCTCGGCGGTCGCCCAGGTGACCGGCTCGCAGGCGGCGACCTACCTGCGGGAGGCGGTCAAGTCCTTCGGGTCCGCCTTCACGTTCGGCGCGTGGCTGCCGGCGCCGGTCGCCCAGCAGACCCGCACGCTGGCGAACGGCACCATGGTGAAGAAGGGAACCCTCAACGGTTCCGGCGAGTTCACCATCAACAACAGCGGCAGCGAGACCGACGTCGTCGTGAGCCTCGTCCCGAACGGGAGCAAGGTCGCGTCCTGGACGGTCTACGTCTCGGCCGGCAAGACGTTCAAGGTCAAGCGGGTCAAGGACGGCAACTACCAGGTGTACATGGCCACCGGCGTCGACTGGGACGCGGGCGCCGCCGGGTTCACCCGCTCCTGCGAGTTCGAGAAGTTCGACGACCTCTTCGAGTTCAAGACCACGAGCAGGCAGTACACCACCTGGGAGATCACGCTCAAGGCCAGCGTCGGCGGCAACGCCGGCACCGACTCGGTCGACCCGGGCGACTACCCGCAGTGATCAGGCTCCACGGCGTCCGCTCACTGCCGAGCTGAGCGGCCGCCGCCGGTGACGGCGCCTGCCGGGTGCCGTCACCGGCACGGAACTCCGGAGCAGGGCCTTCTGCGTTCACGTTCGCTCAAGTGCGATGACCGCATCGAGGAGACCGTGCAGGCCGAGTTCATAGCGGTCGGCGTCCACCCGGTAGAACAGCAGCTCGTCGAGCGGCACGCCGACGGCTCGCTCCGGGCGGCCGGCGATCTCCAGCTCGGCCAGGACGACAAGTTTGAGCCCGTGCAGACACGTCGACTCGTTGTCCAGGGTGTTCATCGCGCCTCCGATCGGGCTCGGAGCGTGGATGGAAGCACCGCCCACCCGTTTCGCGTTCCCCGCCGGAGTCACACCGACCCTCACCCGAAGGGATGAAACGGTCTCAGCCGCGGGCCGGGAGCGCCGCGAACAGCGCCGGTGCGCACGTCAGGCACTGCCCGGCGAGGGGACAGTGCGCGGGGGCGGGGCGTGGCAGGATGCCCAGCGTGCCGAGCGACTCGACGACCGCCGTCGACACCCAGGTCTACCCGCGGCCGTCCGGGCTCGCCGGCGGACACCTGGCCCTCGCCACCTCCACGCCGGAGCGGGTGCGGGAGCAGACGTTCTACGCCGGGTTCGTCCGCACGCCCCGGGTCGTCGCCGGTGGTCTGCTCGCCCTCGCCGACATCGCCGGCGCCGACTTCCGCCCCGCCCGCACCGGCCGCGGCCGCGACCCGGTGGTCACCGGCGACGGCGACCGGCTGCGGTTCGAGGCGCCGTCGACGTGCGGCGGCGTGTACGGGCGGCTCGACCTCGACGCCGCCGAGCTGCAGGACGCGCCGGTCGGGCGCGGCACCACCAACGTCGACGTGAACCCACCGCTCTACCAGGCGCTGACCCGGGTCGGCGGGCAGGACCCGCTGCGCCTGTCCGTCGGCGCCGACGAGCTCGCCGTCGGCACCCTCGACGGCAGGATCGTCGAGAAGCGGGTGCCGCTGCCGGCCCGGTGGCTGCGCGGGCTCGCCGAGGTCGCGGCGCACGCGCTGCCGCTGGACCCACGGCTCGAGCTGCCCGCCGGGCGGGCCGTCACGCTGCTGGCAGAGATGTCCGCGCGGAGCCGGCAGGTGCGCTGGCTCATGCCGGCCGGGCCCGGCTGGCGGTCCACGACCCGGCCCGCGCCCGGGGCGGTGTGCGTCGCCGACGGGTTCCGGCTCGCCCCGCTGCGCCCGCTGCTGCCGCTCGCGCGCACCGTCACCCTGTACTCGCCGCCGGTCACCGGCGCACCCGCGCAGGTCAGCGGCTGGGTGCTGGACTTCGGCACGGCCCGCTTCACGCTGCTGCTGTCGACCGCGGCGCAGCACGGCTTCGCCGGTGACGGGCGGCTCCTGGCCGACCTGAGCGCCGGCGGAGACCCTGCCGGCGACGCCGAGACCCTCGACGCGCTGCTCGCCGCCGACCCCGTCCTCGACCACCCGGCGGTCGCCGACCGCACCGGCTGGGACCGGCCCCGGGCCACCGCAGCGCTCGCCGCCCTCGCCACCGCCGGGCAGGTCGGCTACGACGTCGCGGCGGCGTCCTCGTTCCATCGGCCGCTGCCCTATCGCGCGGACCTCGTCGCCGCCCTGCACCCGCGCCTCGCCGCCGCCAGGATGCTCGCCACGGCCGGCAGGGTCGTGGCCACCGCCGACGGCTTCGAGGTCGTCTCCGGCGAGCACACGTACCTCGTCCACCGGCGCGGCGACGAGCACGCGTGCACCTGCGCCTGGTGGGCGGAGCATCAGGGCCGCCGCGGGCCGTGCAAGCACGTCGTCGCGGCCGTCATCACCGATCGGACGGGGGAGCGGGATGCGTGAGGTGTTCGCACGGATCGAGGACGGCGACCTCGAGGCCCTGGCCGGGGCCCTCGCGGGGCTGTCCGCCGGGGACCGGGCCGCGCTCCTGCCGCAGCTGGACGCCTACACCCCGCCGCCGGTGCTGCCCGAGCCGGTACCGGAGCCGGAGCCCGAACCGGAGGCCGGCCCCGGCGTCATGGGCCTGCGCGTCCACGCGGCCGGGCCCGCGATCGGCGGCGCGGCGACGGGCCGGCGGATCGTGGCGGTGGCCATGTTCGCGACGGCGGACGGCGCACCGGGGGAGATGGTGCTGGACGAGGAGACCGTGCGGCAGCAGGAGCGCCTGCGCCGCAACCGCGGCAACGTCTGGTTCCTGCGGCACGAGGCCGAAGCGGCCGCCCGGAAGCGCAACGAGCAGCGGCACGCCGCCTACTCCCTCGCCGTCGTCGTCTGTACGGGCGCCGCCGCCGACGCGGTCAAGCGGCTGCACGCGCCGTGGACGCACGGGCAGCCGCCGCACCTCGTGCCGGATGCCCTGCCCCACCTGCTCCGGCTGCGCGGCGCCGACTGGTGCGCGACCCTCGGGCGCGGCCTGCTGCGCCGCTCGCGGTCCCGCGCGGCGGCGGCCCTGTGGCCGTTCACGGAGGCACTGCTGCGGGCCGTCGGCGCCCCACCGCCCGAGGAGCCCGCCGCCGTCGCCTGCTACGTCCGGATGTGGCGCGGCGACCAGCACGCCGAGTTCCTCGCCGCGGACCCGTGGTTCGACCGGATGCTGCCGCACCTGTTCGACGACGACCAGGTCGCCACCGCGTTCGCCGGCCGGTCGGGCTGGCCCGAGTTGCTGCTGGAGCTGGTCGCGACCGGCCGGGTCGAGCGGGGCACCCTCATCGCCGGTTGCCTGCGCCGCCTGCGCGCCGGCGGCCGGCCGGGGGTCCTGCAGCCGTTCCTCGCCATGCTCAAGCAGCTCGCCCCAGCCCCCGACGAGCTCGCCGGGCACCGGCAGGAGTTGACCGGGCTGCTCGGCGCGCCGCTGTCGACGGTGACGGACTGGGCGTACACGTCGCTGCGGGCGCTGCACGACACGGCACCCCTCGACCCGGCGACCCTCGCCGAGATCACCGCGGCCATGCTCAGCCGGCCGGAGAAGAAGCTGGTCCGCGCCCACCTCGGCTGGCTGCGGCAGCTGCCCCTCGATGGCCTCCTGGCCGACCTCCTCGACGGTCTGGTGGCGGGTCTGCACCACCCGATGGCGGAGCTCGCCGGGCGCACCCTCGACCTGATCGAGCCGCGGCTGCCGCACCTGCCGGCCGCCGCCCGCGACCGCCTCCGCGACGAGGTGCCGGCGCTCGACGGCGCTGTCGGGCAGCGCCTGGCCGCGCTGCTGGGCACGGCGGCGCCCGTGCCGCCGCCCGTCCCGGTCCTCGTCGCGGCGCTGCCGGTGGAGTTCCCGGCGCCGCTGGACCTCGGCGCCCTCGCCGGCGAGCTCGCCACCACCCTGCGCAAGGGCGACGACGACCCGGTCCGGCACGAGCTCATGCTCGACGGGCTGCTGCGCGCCGCCCGCGGCGACCGGACCGCCGCCGCCCGGGTCCTCGCCGCCGTCATGCCGCAGTGGGCCGGCCCGTGGCCCGACCTGATCGCCGCCGCGACCGGGTTGACGGCGCCGCCACCGTACGAGAACCAGTTCGCCCACCTGTACGTCACCACGCTCGGCACCTTCATCGAGCGGCGGTCCGTCGAGCTCGCCGCGCGACTGGCCGCCGACCCGCCGCCCGCGCTGCTCGCCACGCCGGCCACGCTCGCGGGGCACGTCGACCCGGACCGGGTCCTCGGGCTGCTGCGGCAGGCGGAGCGCGACGGCTGGCAGCCCGGCCCGGCCGACCTGACCCAGGCGCTGCTCCGGCTGCCGCGGACCGTCGACGCCACGGTCGCCGAGGCCGCCGCGCGGCTCAGCTCGCCCGCGGGCCGCCGGTTCGCGGACCACATCGGCACGGCCTCGGCCGAACCACGCACCTGGGTCGAGGAGGTGCCCGGCCAGGCGTACCACTCAGGCCGCCGGATCGCGATGCTGGACGCGGCGGGCCTGCCGGCCGACGTCGCCGACCCGCGCACCGGGGCACAGCGCGTCGCCGCCGTCCACCACCTGCCCCGCCTTGCCCTGTGGCCGATGGTCACGCCGTCGCACCGGGAGGTGGCGGCCGCGCACATCCAGCCGTTCCTCGTCACCCCGCACGGCAGCCCCGGCACCACGTTCCTCGAAGGGCTCGCCGCCGCCGACGGCCCGCCCGGACCGGCGATGTCGCTGGTCCTCGCGTACTTGTCCGGCTCGTCGCGGCAGGAGATGCGCCTCGCCGCGGCCGACGCGCTCGTCACCCTCGCGGCCCGGCCCGGCTGGGACAGCACCGCCGTCGGCGCGGAGATCGCGGCCCTGTCCGGTGACGAGCGGATCGTGCTGCAGCGCACCGTCCAGCCGCTCACCGAGGCGCTCAAGGCCGGCGCGCACACCGCCGTGTGGCAGGCGATCTCGGCGGCGCTGCCGGGACTGCTCACCGCCACCGCCCGCCCCGGCCTCGCCGACCTGCTGACCCTGGCCGCCGACGCCTGCCCGGCCGGCGGCCGCCTGGACCTGCCCGAGCTGCACGCCCTCGCGGCGCGCCCCGGCCGCAGCCGGCTGGCCGAGTCCGCCCGCCGCCTCGCCGGGCTGGTGACGGGCGACCGTTGACCGTTTGCCCCCACCGCGACGGGGGAAATCCAGAGGCATGACAGAGCCGGTTGCGTCCGTCACCGTCTGCGAGGACGGGCCACTGCTCGTGCGCGGGCAGTTCACGCTGCTCACGCAGGACGGCCAGGTCGTCGACCCCGGGCGGGCCACCGTGGCGCTGTGCCGGTGCGGGCGTTCGGCGATCAAGCCGTTCTGCGACGGCACCCACAAGGTGATCCGCTTCCAGGCCCCCAGCGCCCCGACCGGCGACCGGCCCCTCACCGGCGACGACTGACCCGCTGCGTTACGCCGCTGCTCACGACACTGGTTGATCGAAGGACGGATCCGGTCGCTCGCGTGACCAGATCCGTCCTTCGATCATGAGCACCGAGTGGTGCGCGACGGAGCATGAGCACCGAGTGGTGCGCGGCGGAGCGTGAGCGCCGCGGATGCGCGACGTCAGCCGACCGGTGCCAGCACCGGCTGCAGCGACGAGCGACCGGCGGCCCACGAGTCCAGGACGTGGGTGGCGAAGCGGCCGTCCAGGGCGAGCGCGCACGCCGCGCCGAACAGGACCTGCGCCGCCTGCGAAGGGTGCTGGGCGCAGAAGCCGCCGCACAGGTCGTGGGCGGCGACCTGCTCGTGGACGGCGTCGGCCTCGACGTGCTCGTCGTAGAAGCGGGTCGCGGTCGCGTTGCCGCCGAGGCGGCGCAGGCCGTCGCCGTAGCGGCGGTTCGGCAGCGACGACGTCATCTCGAAGGCGGCGAGGTGGCCGACGATCGCGCCGCGCAGGCGGCGGTGCAGGCCGAACAGCGACATGAGGTTGTTGGTCGCGAGCGTGACGGCCGGGACCACGTCGAGGTAGGCGCCGTAGGTGTCGTCCAGGTCGAGCTCCCGCATCGTGGCGCGGAAGAGCTCGGCGTGCATCCGCTCGGCGCGGCCGCCGCCGTACTCGTCGGACTGGATCTCCACCAGCGCGGCCTTGGGGCGGCCGGTCAGGCGCGGGATCGCCCAGGTGTGCGGGTCGGCCTCCCGCAGGTGATAGATCGAGCGGTGCTGCACGAACTCGCGGAACTGCTCGAGCGTCGCGCGCCCCTTCAGGAACTTCGACAGTGACGGGGAGTCGTCGGCGTCGACGAGCGCCGTGAGCGCGTGCGGCACCTCGTGCGGCGCAGGCGCCGCCGGCACGGCCACCGTCGCGCGCAACGCGTCCTCGAACCGCTCCTCGCAGGCCTGGCGCAACGCCAGCAGCGACGGCTGCCACTCCCACCGCTCGTCGACGCCGTCGAAGCCCCGGTAGTGCAGCTCGTAACAGATGTGCAGGCTCAGCTGCAGGTCCTCGTCGGTGCAGGCGTCGGTGCCCGCCGGCAGCTCCCGCCAGGCGCCGCCCGGCAGGTCGCGCGGCGGGCCGGCGAGCGCGGCGGCGAGCGTGGCGGAGACGGGTCCTCGCGGTCGGGGCAGGCGCATGGTCACCGTCTTCCCCGCGAACGAGCTGGTTAAGCGGGAACTTCCGGGGGAAAAGGGGCGGCATGATCTCGGCCACGGACGTGCCCGTCTACGCTGACGCCGCCCTGCGCCGCCTCGGCGACGCCATCAAGGACACCGGCTACCAGTTCACTGCGGTCACACCGGCCACACACGAACGGGTGAACCGGCGGCCGGAGAACGCCCGCGCCCGGACGCTGCGCGACGTGCTCGGGTGGAGCCGCCCGTTCGGACCCGGTGTGCTGCCCGACGACCTCGTCAGGCTGCTCGACGAGGCCGGCGCCCTGGAGCGCGACGGCGACAGCAACCGCGACGGCGGCACCTGGCGCAGCCGGGTCCGCTGTTCCACGCACGACGGCCAGCTGTTCTTCCACTCGGCCTACCCGCCGGCCGAGCCGGACGCCGTCTTCTTCGGCCCGGACACGCTGCGCACCTGCGACGCCGTCACCGCGCACCTGCGGACCCTGCCGGCCGCGCCGCGGCGGGTCGTGGACATCGGCACGGGCAGCGGCGCGGTCGCCGTCACGGTGGCCCGCATACTGGCCTGCGATGGGGGCCCGGACGCGGAGGTCCTCGGCGTCGACGTCAACCCGGTCGCCCTGCGGTACACGGCCGTCAACGCGGGGCTCGCCGGCGTGCGGGTCACGCCGGTGCGCAGCGACCTGCTGAACGGGGTCGACGGGCAGTTCGACCTCATCGTCTCCAACCCGCCGTTCATGATCGACCCGCAGGGCCGGCGGTACCGTGACGGCGGCGGCGAACACGGGCACGACCTGCCGCTCGCCGTGCTCGACACCGCGCTGACCCGCCTCGCGCCCGGCGGGTCGCTGGTGCTCTTCAGCGGCACCGGCATCGTCGATGGCCACGACCCGCTGCTCGCCGCGGCCGCGACCCGGCTCGCGGGCACCGGCTTCGCGTGGCGCTACCGCGAGGTCGATCCCGACGTGTACAGCGAGAACCTCGACGACCCGTCCTACGCGCACGCCGAACGCATCGCCGTGTGCCTCCTCATCGCTGAAAGGCGCCGCTGATGCCGCCGACCGTCGCCGCCACCGCGCCGAGCCCCGCCGCGCGGGTCGCCGAGAGCGCCGGCGCCCTGGCCGGGCAGACCCTGACCCTGGGCGTCGAGGAGGAGTTCCTCCTGCTGGACCCGGTC
Organism: Dactylosporangium sp. NPDC000521; assembly: GCF_042898305.1. Lineage (NCBI taxonomy): Bacteria > Bacillati > Actinomycetota > Actinomycetes > Micromonosporales > Micromonosporaceae > Dactylosporangium > Dactylosporangium sp. NPDC000521. The sequence goes on along the minus strand of NZ_JBIAYW010000018.1, from coordinate 110,485 downwards.
ACGTGGCGCAACGCGCCCGTCGCCGACGACGCCCGCGCCTGCCTGCCCGACCCCGCCCGGGAGCAGACCAGGGTCGAGTTCCGGCGCAGCATGATGGAGATGGTGACGCCGGTCTGCACGACCCTGCCCGAGCTGCGCCGGCGGATCACCGCCAACCGGGCCGTGGCCGCGCTCGCCGCGCAGTCCGCGGGGGCGCGGCTCGTCGCCGTCGCCGCCACCCCGGTCGCCGAGCCCGACCTCAGCGTCGAGGACACGCCCCGCTTCCAGGCGATCGCCCGCCACTACGGGCCGATCGCGCACGACCCGGCGCTGTGCGGCTGCCACGTCCACGTCGGCGTGCCGGACCGGGAGGTCGCCGTGCAGGTCTGCAACCACCTGCGGCCGTGGCTGCCGGTGGTGCAGGCGCTGACCGCGAACTCGCCGTTCCACGCGGCGGCGGACACGCGCCACGCGAGCTGGCGCAGCATCCAGCTGGACCGCTGGCCGAGCCTCGGGCCGGCGCCGTACCTGACGTCCGTGGCCCACTACGAGCGCACCGTCGCGGAGTTGGTCGGCAGCGGCGTCATGCTCGACGACTCGATGGTGCTGTGGTGGGTACGCCCGTCGCGGCGCTACCCGACCGTCGAGATCCGCGTCGGCGACGTGTGCCCGACCGCTGGTGACACGGTCCTCGTCGCCGGGATCGTCCGCGGGCTCGTCGCCACCGTCCTGGACGACATCGCCGCCGGCCGCCCGGCCGTGCGCCCACCGGAGCACCTGCTGCGGGCCGCGCACTGGAACGCCGCGCACCAGGGCCTCGGCGGCACCCTCATGGACCTTCGTGGCCGCCGCGCGGTGCCGGCGTGGGACCTGGTCGACCTGCTCGCCGACACCATCGGCCCGGCGCTGCGCCGGCACGGCGACGACGGCGTCGTCGGCAAGGAGCTGGCCCGGCTGCGCGAGGAGGGGACCGGCGCCGACCGGCAGCGTGGCGCCGGCGACGTGTCCGGCGCGATGCGACTGCTGGCGGACCTGACCACGCACTAACATCGCTGGTCGTGAAGATCGAACCGAAGATGGTCCTCGTCGTGCGCACCGACCTCGGCATGGGCCGGGGCAAGATCGCGGCGCAGGTCGCGCACGCGGCGGTCTCCGCGGTGCTGCAGGGGCCGCACGGCGCGGTGTTCGAAGCGTGGCTGCGGGCGGGTCAGCCGAAGGTGGTGCTGAAGGTCGCCGGGGAGGCGGAGCTCGCCGAGCTGTGCGAGCACGCCGGTGCGGCGGGACTGCCGGTGCAGGTCATCCACGACGCGGGACGCACGCAGGTGGCCGCGGGCACGGCCACCTGCTGCGCCATCGGCCCCGCCGTCCCGGCCGACGTCGACCCGGTGACGGCGGCGCTGAGCCTGCTGTGACGGTCCACTGTGGACCCGCGGCGCCCCGGCGGCAGAACAAGCGCCGCGGCAGAACAAGCGCCGCGGCAGAACAAGCGCCGCGGCAGGGCCGGCGCCGCGGCCGCCGGCCCGACGGCCGGCATGCCGGGGTGGGAGACAGCGGCGGCGGGCCTTCAGCCCTTGACGCCGCTGCTGGCGACGCCACGGACGAAGTACCGCTGGAAGACGATGAACACGATCGCCACCGGGATGATGGTGAGGATCGAGCCGGCCATCATCACCGGGTAGTCGAAGCTCTGCCCGCCCGCGCCGCCGCGGCCCAGGGTCGACAGGCCGAAGGGCAGCGTCCAGTGCGAAGGGCTGGCCCGCACCACGATGAGCGGCATCAGGAACTCGTTCCACACCCCTTGGAACGACAGGATCGTCAGCGTCAGCAGCGCGGGCCGCGCCAGCGGCAGCACCACGTGCCAGTAGGCCTGGAAGATCGAGGCGCCGTCGATGCGGGCCGCCTCTTCCAGCTCCTTGGGCAGCTCGGCGAAGAACTGCCGCATCAGGAAGATCCCCATGGCGTCGACCGCGAGCGGCAGGATGAGCCCGGTGTACGAGTTGAGCAGGCTCAGCTCCTTCAGCACCAGGAACCGCGGCACGGTCAGCACGATCGGCGGCACCGCGAGCACCGCGATGATCCCGGCGAAGAGGACACCGCGGCCGCGGAAGTGCAGCCGCGCCAAGGCGTAGCCGGCGAGCGAGTCGATGAAGACCCGCCCAAGGGTCGCGGCGACCGTGACGAAGATCGAGTTGAAGGTCCACAGCGGGAAGTCGCTGTGCACGAGCACGTCCGACCACGCGCGCAGGTCGAAGGAGCGCGGCCACGGCGACACCGGATGAGCGGCGACCTCGGGTCGCGACTTGAACGACGTGCCCAGCGACAGCACGAACGGGTAGATGAACACGACGGCGAAGCCGGCCAGCAGCGCGTACCGCAGCACACGGCGCAACGAGAACGGCATCTCAGCGCTCCTTCCGCAGCACGAGCCGCTGCACGCCGGTGAAGACCAGGATGATGACGAGCACGATGAACGCGATCGCCGCGGCCCGGCCCATCGCGCTGTTCTGGAACCCTTCGCGGTAGATGAGGTACGCGGGGGTGAGCGTGGTCTTCTGCGGCCCGCCGGACGTCATCGCGTAGACCTGGTCGAACACCTGCCAGGTGCCGATCACGCCGAGGGTCAGCACGAGGAACAGTGTCGGCTTCAGCAGCGGCAGTGTGATCCGGAAGAAGCGCTGCCGGGCGGAGGCGCCGTCGATGGCGGCGGCCTCGTCGAGCTCCTCCGGGACGTTCTGCAGGCCGGCGAGGAACATCAGCATGAACGTGCCGGTCGTCGTCCAGGTCGCGAGGATCATCACCGAGCTGAGCGCGACGCTGGGCCCGGCGAGCCAGTCCCACCACGACAGGTCCATGAACTCGCCGCGCAGCGCGCCCGGCGGCTCGTGGACACCGGCCGCGCCCAGCAGCAGGTGCAGCAGCCCGTCGGAGTCGTCGAGCCACACCAGGTCGACCTTGCCCGGCAGCACCGCCGACAGCACCGTGTTGACCACGCCGGACGGGCTGAACAGGAAGACGAAGATGAACGCGACCGCGATCGAGCTGGTCACCGACGGGAAGTAGAACGCGGTGCGGAAGAACGTGCGGCCCTTGAGCAGCCGGGCGTTGACGACGAGCGCGAGGAGGAACGCGAGCGCGGTCTGCGCGGGGACGACGCCGAGCACGTAGTACAGGTTGTTGCGCAGGCTCTTGGCGAAGTCGCCGCGGACGACCCCGGGATCGGTCAGCAGGTCCTGGTAGTTGGCGACGCCGGCGGGTTCGGAGGCGCCGAGCGGGGTGAGCCCGCTCCAGTCGCGGAAGCTGACCCACAGGGCGAGGACGATCGGCGCGACCATGAACGCGCCGAGCCCGATCAGCGCGGGCGACACGAAGAGCCAGCCGGCCAGCCCCTGCCGGCCGTGGATGCGTGACATGCGGACTCCTCAGTGAAGGGGCCGCCCGGAGACGGCCCCTTCGTAACCTCGTCAGCCGAGGACGTCGGTCCCGGCCTTCTGCGTGCTGGTGACGACGTCGGCGACCTGCTTGTTGCCCTTGGCGAGGCCCTGGATGCCGTCGTTGAACGTGTCGATCGCGGTGCTGAAGCCCGGCACGAACACCGACTTCTTCGCGTAGTCGCCGCCGGCGACGAACGCCTTCAGCTCCGGCTTGTCCGCCAGCCACTTGTCCGCCAGGGACTTGCGCGACGGCATGACCGGGAACTCCTTGGTCACCGCGAACTGCTCGTCCGGCGAGGTGAGGAACTTGACGAAGTCGAGCGCGGCGGCCTTGTTCTTCGCCGCCTTCGCCACGCCGTAGCAGACGGAGAACGACATCGTGCCCTTGCCCTTCGGCCCGGCCGGCAGCTCGGCGACCGCGTACTTGACGTTGGGGAAGTCGTTCTTCATCGCGCCGACGATCCAGTTGCCCTCGATCGTCATCGACGTGGCGGCCTTGCCGAACGCCTCGCCGCCCCAGCCCGCGCCGACCGACGCCGGGGTGCCGAACCAGCCGGCCTTGTGGTTGTCGGTGACGTACTGCAGCGCGGTGCGCATCTCCGGCGTGTCCATCGTCATCTTGGTGACGTCGTCGTTCGTCGGCCAGGCGCCGGCCTGCGCCATGAACGCACCCCAGCGGTAGAACTCCGGCGCGAGCACCAGGCCCGGGTGGCCCGGCTTGGTGAGCGCCTTCGCCGCGGCGGTCAGCTCGTCCCAGGTCGTCGGCGGCTGCAGGCCGGCGGCGGTGAAGTCGGCGGTGTTGTAGACCAGCTGCAGCGTGGAGAAGTCCTTCGGCGCGCAGTAGTAGGTGCCCTTGTACGTGAAGGACTGCTTGAGCGTGTCGTAGAAGTCGCCGGGGTTGTCGACCTTGTCGCCGATCGGCTCCAGGACGCCGTTCTTGCCGAAGTCGGGCAGCTTGTTGTCGTTGACGTAGAAGACGTCCGGCGGTTCGCCGCCGGCGAGCGCGGTGGTGAGGGCCGTGTCGTACTCGGGCAGCACCTTCAGCTCGACGGTGTTGCGGCCCTGCTTGTTGTAGTCCTCGACGGCCTTGCGCAGCACGGCGTCCTCGGCGGGGGAGGAGGAGAACGCGTACATCGTCAGCTTCGCGCCGGTGGCGCTGCCCTCGGTGCCGCCGCCGCTGCCGTCGTCGCCGCACGCGGCGAGCAGCAGGACGGTGGCGATCAGCGCGGTCAGGAGGCGGGGTGTTCGTAACATGATGGTCGCTCCCAGGGGGTCGGGGGATTTCAGGGCAGAGCGCTGGAGGCTCGGACGATCAGCTCGGGTGCCAGCAGTTGCCCGGCCGGCTCGCTCGTGGCGGGGCTCAGCAGGGCGCGGATCATCGCGTGCCCGACGGCCTCGATCGGTTGCCGGACGCTGGACAGGTCGAGCGCGCCGGCGGTCGGGGTGTCGTCGAAGCCGACGACGGCGAGCCGGGCGTGCCGCTGCCGCACGGTGCGCAGCACGCCCGCGGCGAGCGTGTCGGTGGCGGCGACGACGGCGGTCGGTGGGGTGTGGTGGTCCAGCAGCGCCTCCGCGAGGCGCGCGCCGGTGGCGAGGGAGTCCTCCCCGCGCAGGTCGAGGTGGCGGGATCCGTCGAGCAGGCCGCGCTTGTCGAGCGCGGAGCGCCACCCGTCGGCGCGCCGGTCGCCGACCGCGACGCCCTCCGGGTAGCCGAGGAAGGCGATCCGCCGGTGCCCGCGGGTCACCAGGTGTTCGACGGCGGCGGCCGTGCCGGCGGTGTTGTCGATGTCGACCCACGGGTGGGTGTCGTCGGCGCCGGTACGGCCGAACGCGGCGAACGGGATCCGCAGCTGCCGCAGCGCCGGCGGGCGCGGGTCGTCGGACTGGATGCCGTAGAGCACGACGCCGTCGATCGCGCCGGCGCGGTGCAGCGCGTCGACGTTGGCGACCTCGTCGCCGGGCTCGTCGGCGGTGAACAGCAGCAGGTGGTGGTCGGCGGCCCGGCCGGCCTCGGCGAGCGCGTGCAGCAGGCGGTCGTGCATGCTGCCCAGCGCGTGCGGGTGCAGCGGCTCGATCCGGTAGCCGATCATGCGTGAGGTGGCGGCCCGCAGCGACTGCGCGACCCGGTTGGGCCGGTAGCCGAGCTGCTCGATCGCCGCCTCGACCCGCTGCCGGGTCTCGGGCCGCACCCGCTGCGGCGCATTGAGCACGTTGGACACGGTCTGCCGGGAGACGCCGGCAGCTCGTGCGACGTCCTCGACGGTCGGCGGATGCACGGGACCTCCCACGGTGGCGGTGTTGAACGTTCAAATCGGGTCTTGCGGGATGCCCGTTTGAACGTTCAACATGGGTGTTCGGACAGTCTCACCCCGCCCAACGGCTTGTCAAGAGGAGCGATATGGGGCAGCAGCCCTACCTTCACGAGCACGTGACGTGTGTCGCCGCGCCGGCCACCTGGCTCTCCGGCGCCTCGGGCCAGCTCCGCGGCGGCGCCGACGGCCTGTACGTCGACGACCGCCGGGTCCTGTCGACGCTGGTCGTCACCGTCGACGGCGTCGAACCCGTCCCGGTCCAGGTCACCCGGACGGGGGCGTCGTCGGCCCGGTTCGCCGCGGTGCTGCCCGGTCTCGGGGACGACGGTCCCGACCCGACCGTGACGCTCGTGCGGGACCGCCGCACGACGCCCCGCGGCGGGACCGAGACGCTCACGCTGACCAACCTCTCCCACACCACCCTGGCGGTGGAGATCGCGATCGCCGCCGCGACCGACTTCGCCACCATGGGTGCCGTGAAGGACGGGCAGCCGTCAGCGTCCACAGTGGACGTTCTCGGCGCCGGTACCGACGCGGCGGACGGCAACGGGATGCGCGTGGCCGTGACGGCGGACCCGCTGCCGGACGCCGGGCCGTTGGGCTGGCGGGTCGCGGTCGAGCCGCGGGCGAGCTGGACCACCACGGTGCGCTTCGCCCGCGCCGACGCCCCGCCGATCACCCGCTCCGCCTCGCCGGGCGAGCTGCGGGTCACCGCGGACGACCGGCGCCTCGACGCGCTCGTGCGCGCGAGCGTCGACGACCTCGAGGCACTGCGGCACGCCGACGGCGACGACGCCTACTACACCGCAGGCAGCCCCTGGTACCTCACCCTCTTCGGCCGCGACTCGCTGTGGGCGGCCCGGCTCGCCCTCCCGCTCGGCACCGGCGTCGCCGCCGGCACGCTGCGTGCCCTCGCCCGCCGCCAGGGCACGAAGCACGACCCGGACACCGACGAGGAGCCCGGCAAGATCCTGCACGAGGTCCGCCCCGCCGACGCCGCCCACTGGCTGCCGCCGGTCTACTACGGCACCGTCGACGCCACCGCCCTGTTCGTCAGCACCGCCGCCGACGCCTACCGCTGGGGGCTGCCGGCCGCCGAGGTCGAGCCGCTGCTGCCGCACGTCGAGCGGGCGCTGGCGTGGCTCGCCGGGCACGACGGCTTCGTCGCCTACCGGTCCAGCGCGAAGGGCCTGGCCAACCATGGCTGGAAGGACTCCGGCGACGGCATCCAGCACGCCGACGGGCGCATCGCGCGCGGGCCGCTCGCGCTCGCCGAGGTGCAGGCGTACGCCTACCGGGCCTTCATGGACGGTGCCTGGCTCCTGGAGTCGTTCGGCCGCGACGGCGCCGCGCACTGGCGCGAGCGGGCCTCGGCGCTCGCGGCGCGGTTCCGGGCGTCGTTCTGGTGCCCCGGCGGCTATCCCGCGGTCGCGCTCGACGGCGACGGCGAGCAGGTCGACAGCCTCACGTCCAACATCGGCCACCTGCTCGGCACCGGCCTGCTCTCGCCGGAGGAGAGCGCCCGGGTCGCCGGCCACCTCGCCACGCTGCGCTCACCGTTCGGCATCCGGACCATCGCGCCCTCGTCGGGCGGGTACAACTTCCTGTCCTACCACCTCGGCTCGGTGTGGCCGCACGACACCGCGATCGCCCTGCTCGGCCTGGTCCGCGACGGTCACGGCGCCGAGGCGGCCGAGGTGATCCGCGCCCTGCTCGCCGCCGGTGAGCGCTTCGACGCCCGCCTGCCGGAGCTCTTCGGCGGCGACGACGCACCCACCCCGTACCCGGCCTCGTGCCGTCCCCAGGCCTGGTCCGCCGCCGCCGGTCCGGCGCTGGTGACCGCCCTGCTCGGCCTCGACGTCGACGCCCCTTCGGGCCGGTTGACGCTCGCCCCACTGGCCCCGTCCCCGGTCGGTGCCTACCGCGTGCGCGGCCTGCGGATCGCCGGCGGTTCGCTCGACGTGAGCGTCACCGCCGCCGGTGAGGCGACGGTCCACAGTGATCCGTTTAAGGCTTGACTTATATAAGCTGCAGATGACATTGTACGTGCCGTGCATGCGTTCGATGTGCTCGGCGACCCCGTGCGGCGCCGGATCCTGGAGCTGCTCGCCGACGGGGAGCAGCCCGCCGGCGCGGTCAGCGAGACCGTGCGGGCCGAGTTCGGGATCTCGCAGCCGGCGGTGTCGCAGCACCTGAAGGTGCTGCGCGAGTCGGGGTTCGCGACCGTCCGCGCCGATGGCACCCGGCGCCTGTACGCCGTCGACGCCGCGCCGCTGCGCGAGGTCGACGCCTGGCTGGAGCGGTTCCGCGGCTTCTGGGAGCAGCGCCTGGACGCGCTCGGCACCGAGCTCGCCCGGGGCAAGCGCTCGCGATCCTCGACAGAAGGGCCTACATCATGATCGACATCATCAACCAGATCAACGCCGTCCACCGGGAGGTCGGCAGCCATCCGGTCAGCACCGGCGAGGGACGGTCGCTGTTGCTGCGCCGCACGTACGACGCCGACGTCGCGGACGTGTGGGACGCCTGCACCGATCCCGGGCGGCTCGGCCGGTGGCTCGGGCAGGTCGACGGCGACCTGCGCCCGGGCGGCACGTTCCAGATCAAGGACAACGCCGGCGGCCGGATCGTACGCTGCGAGGAGCCGCACCTGCTCGCGGTGACCTGGTCCTTCGGCGGCGGCATGGACACCGAGGTCGAGCTGCGGCTGGCGCCCGGCCCCGGCGGCGGCACGGTGCTGGAGCTGGAGCACTCCTCGCCCGCGGAGATCGTGGACGAGCTCGTCCGCCAGTACGGCCCGGGCGGCACGATCGGCGTCGGTGGCGGCTGGGACCTGGCGCTGCTCGGCCTCGACCTGCACCTGCGCGGCGCCGAACTGGACCCCGCCACCTGGGAGGGCTCCCCCGAGGCCAAGGAGTTCGGGACCCGCGCCTGCCACGCCTGGGGCGCGGCGATCCAGGCGGCCTGGGGGACCAGCGACGACGACATCGCCGCGGCGATCGCGTTCGGCGTGCAGCAGTTCGCTCCCTCTGCTCCCTGAGCGTGCCGTCGCGTAGCGGAAACGTGACTCACCATTATCGTATTGACGTTCGGTGATGCTTCTGGTCACCCTCCGGTCGTGCGACGCCCGCCGGCGCAAGTTTTCCTCAAGGTCTGTTTTCTGCGCTCGGGCGGGCGCCGCGAACTGCTTATGGTCTGCGGGGCCCGTAGGCGGACGAGAGGCAGGAGCGGTGGGATCCAGGACGACCCGGACGGTCGTGGCATTGGCCGGGGTGGTTTCCCTCGTGGCGGGTTGCGGAACGACTTCTGGCACCGCGGACGCGGACGCGGACCGGCCGCCGCTCGTCGTGCGGCTCTACGGGTCCGACGCGAACATGAGCAACTCGCTCAAGGACAAGCTCGTGGAATCTCCCGGGATCCTGACCGGCATGGTCGGCACCACGCCGCTGGTGGCGCTGCCCGAGTGGTTCCGGGAGCGGCTGCGGGGGGTCGACCCGTCGCTGGTGGACTACGGGTACGCCGCCGAGGCCTACGACGCGGTCATGCTGGCCGCCCTCGCCGCCGAGTCGGCCCGCACCACCCAGCCCTCGACCGTCGCGAAGTACGTCGTGAGCGCCTCGACCTCCGGCACGACCTGCGACTCGGCCGCCGCCTGCCTGGCGCTGGCCAAGGCGGGCAAGGACTTCGCCTACCGCGGCGTGTCGATGCGCCGCAGCGGCCTCAACGACGGCGGCGAGCCCTCCTCGGCCTCCTACGGCACCCTGCACTTCGGCCGGGACAACACCATCAACGCCAACATGACCGAGTTCATCGGCGCCGGCGACGAATCGCTCGCCTCCACCGCGCCCGCCCCGCCGTTCACCGCCTATCCGAACTTCGGCGCGGGCGCCAAGAAGCCGGCGCCGCTGAAGGTCGGCGGGCTCATGCCGCACACCGGCCGGCTCGCCTTCCGCAGCCCGCCCCGCTTCGCCGCCGCCAAGCTCGCCGTCCTGGACGTCAACGCCGCCGGTGGTGTGCTGGGGCAGCCGGTCGAGTGGGTGGACGGCGACGACGGCACGGACGCCACCGTCGCGGCCGCCACCGTGGACCGGTTCGTCGGCCTGGGCGTGCAGGTCATCATCGGCGCGTCCTCGTCCAGCGTGACGAAGGCCGTCATCCCGAAGATCGCCGCGGCCGGCCGGATCCTCATCTCCCCGTCGTCCACTTCGGACGAGCTGAGCGCCGTCGCGGACAACGGCCTGTTCTTCCGCACCGCACCGCCCGACACCCTGCAGGCCCGCGCCCTCACCGACGTCATCATGCGCGACGGCCCCCACAAGGTGATGATCCTGGCCCGCGAGGACGCCTACGGCCTCGGGCTGCAGAAGAACGTGAAGGCGAACCTCGTCACGGCCGGCGTGCCGGAGGGTGCCGTCGAGCTCGTGACCTACCCCGGCACCGGTCAGGACTTCACCGGTCTGGCCGACCGCGTCCGGTCCGCCGCCCCCGACGCCGTGCTCATCCTCGGGTACGAGGAGACGGCCCTCATCGTGGAGACGCTGTTCGCCCAGAAGATCGGCACGGCCGGCGCCCTCGGCCGGTGACCCCGCGCACGGCTCTTGCCATCCGGCAAGAAGTTCTGCCCCGCGGGCCTGCGTGGGCACGACCTCTACGACCGTGACGGCGACAAGGTCGGCACGATCGGCCAGATCTACGTCGACCGGTCGGGCCGCCCGGCGTGGGCGAGTGTCCACACTGGACTGTTCGGGATGAACGAGTCGCTTGTGCCGCTCGCCGGCGCCGGCCAGCACGGCGACGGCGATCTGCGCGTCGGCTACGAGAAGGCGAGAATCAAGGACGCGCCGAACGTCGACGTCTCGCACGACGAACCGCTCGGCGCCGACCAGGTGCAGGAGCTCTACCGGCACTACGACCTGGGCTGGGACAGCACCGGGACCGAGCACGAGGTGACCCTGCACGCCGGGCGGCCGGTGGTGAACACGGAGACCGTGCCGGTCGAGCAGGTCCGGCTGGGCACCGAGACCGTCACCGACCACGAGACCGTCGGCGGCCAGGTCCGCAAGGAGCGGATCGAGGCCGACCTGCCCGGCGAGCACGGCACCCGCCGCATCGACTGACCGGGTCGCGGCACTGTCCGGCCCCCGGCAACAGCCGGGGGCCGCTTGCTGTACGGCGGCGGCCGACAGGGCGGCGCCAGGGGCCCCGCTTGTCACACAGCCGGGGCAGACAGGGCGGCGCCGGCCCCGCTGGTTAGCCGGCCCCGCTTGCTATACGGCGGAGGCCAACAGGGCGCAGATTGCGCGCAGCCGCAGCATCGGCCACTCCGTCGCGCCGGACTCGTCCAGCCGCCAGCCGCGCCGCTCGGCGGAGTCCAGCACGCCGTCGGCGTACGCGGCCAGCCGCACCACCGGCAGCCGGCCCGCGGCGTCGAGCAGCGCGTCCCGTACCTCCGCGGCATGCTGGTCGACCAGCGCCACCTGCCACGGGTGGTCGCCGCCGGTCGTGAGCCGCCCGGCCAGCTCGGCGAGGGCGGTCCGGGCCGCCGGCTCGCGCACCGATCCTCGCAGGTCGTCGTGGTCGTCCATGGTGGAGCGCCGTACGAAACGTTCACTTCGGGCACAACCACCTTTCGGCCACCGCCCGACGCTGGGTGACGATTGGCTGATCGGACGGTGCTCTGTTGCGGCGCACCGGCTACGTTGTCCGCATGGGCGCAGATCGGGTCCGGCTCGGCATCGACTTCGGGACGTCCAGCACCGTCGCCGTCGTCGGGCAGCCCGGCGGCCAGGTCCGGCCTCTGCTGTTCGGTGAGACGCCGATCCTGCCCTCGGCGGTCTGCGTCGACTGGCGCGCGCCCGAGCCCGCGTTCCTCGTCGGTCGCGACGCGATCCACGCCGGCCGGGCGCACCCCGGCAGCTTCGAGCCCAACCCGAAGCTGCGCATCGACGACGGGTCGGTCCTGCTCGGCACCGCCGAGCTGCCCGTCACCGAGCTGATCGGGGGCGTGCTGCGCCGGGTCGGCACCGAGGCGGAGCGGGTCGCCGGTGCGCCGGTCGGCGAGGTCACGCTGACCTATCCGGCGTCGTGGGGTCCGCGGCGCAGGTCCGTGCTGCAGGAAGCCGCCCGGATCGCCGGGCTGGCGGAGCCGGCGCTGGTCGCCGAGCCGGTCGCCGCCGCCGCGTACTTCGTCGACACCCTCGCGCAGAGCGTGCCCGTCGGTCACTGCGTGGTGGTGTACGACTTCGGCGCCGGCACCTTCGACGCGTCGGTCGTCGGCCGCACCGGCGACGGGTTCACCGTCCTCGCCGAGGAGGGCCTGCGCGACGCCGGCGGCCTGGACATCGACAACGCGGTCGTGGCGTACTTCGGCGCCACCTACGGCGTGTCCGACGGCGCGTCGTGGCGGCGGCTCACGCACCCCGAGACCCCGGGGGACCGGCGGGTCTCCAGGCACTTCTGGGACGACGTCCGCACCGGCAAGGAGATGCTCTCCCGCGCCGCCTCCACCTCGATCTACCTGCCGCTCGTCGAGACCGACGCGCTGCTGGGCCGGGAACAGCTCGAGCACCTGGCCCGCCCGCTCCTGGACCGCACGGTCGCCGCCACCGCCGCCGCGATCCGCGCCGCCCAGGTCGACGCCTCCCGCATCGCGGGCGTGTTCCTCGTCGGCGGGTCGAGCCGGATCCCCCTCGCCGCGACGCTGCTGCACCGCACCCTCGGGATCGCCCCGACGATCATCGAGCAGCCCGAGCTCGTCGTCGCCGGCGGCAGCCTCATCGCGACCGCGACGTCCCCGGCCCTTCCGGCGGCTCCGGTCTCACCTGCGGCGTTTTCCGCGTCTGTACCGGTGCCGCCCCCCACGACGCCTGCGGCACCCGTCCCACCGGTCGTGGCGGTGCAGCCCGAAGCCGCGCCGGTGTACACGCTGCCGCCGACGGAGGTGTCCTCGGCCTTCGAGCAGCCCGCGCCGCCCGCACCGGGGGAGGCGACACCGGCCGGCCCGCCCGTCACTGCTCCGGCGTCGCCGTCCGTCGACCCGATGCCGGCACCGCCTGTGAGCGCCGCGCCGGTCTCGCCGGCCGTGGATGGGCCCCCGGTGTCGCCGGCCGTGGGCGCCGCGCCGGTTTCGCCGGCCGTGGGTGGGCCCCCGGTGTCGCCGGCCGTGGGCGCCGCGCCGGTTTCGCCGGCCGTGAGCACCGCGCCGGTCTCGCCGGCCGTGGGTGGGCCCCCGGTGTCGCCCGTCGCCGGTCACCTCGCCGCACCTCCAGTGAGCGGTGCGCCGGACAGCGTCGCGCCGGTGAGCCCCGCGCCTGAGAGCGCGACACCCCTGAGCGCCGCGCCGGACAGCGCGATGCACATGAGCGCCGCGCCGGCCAGCGAAATGCCTGCGAGCTCGGTGGCAACGGGTCGCGTCGCCGTCGTTCGTGGTCTGGGGATCGCCGTGGCGGGCACGGCGCTGCTGCGGTGCCTCGTCATGCTGATGCGCGCCGAGCCGTCCGAGGTCGTCCTGAGGATCGGGTTCGAGCCGGTCTTCGACTACATCGCGCTCGGCGTGCTGGTCGTCCTCGGCGGGTGGCTGGTCGTCCGCCCGGCACACGCGAGGCCGGTGCTCGGCGTCGCCGCCGGGTTCGCGCCGTGGGCCGTGCTCCCGATCGTCGGGGACATGGCCCTGGTCTCCAGCTACTTCGACTGGACCGACGGATATTCGCTGATGCTGCCGATGCTGGCAGCCCAGCTGGCCGCCCTGCTCGCCGTGGTGTGGCTGGTCGGCCAGGCGGCGCTGCGTGGCCGTACCGCGCCGCGGCTGCTGCCGCTCGGGCTCGCCGCCGTCGCCGTCTGGACGCCGCCCGCCGCGCTGCTGTGGCTGAGCACCGGCCGCTACCAGGTCGTCGTGTCGGGCCAGGTGCTCCGGATCGGTCTCGCGGTCGGCGTCGGCTCGCTGCTGGTCTACGCGGCGGCCGGCGCCAGGCCGTGGGCGGGCTGGACCGTCGGCGCGTGGATCGGCGGCGCGCTGGTGTGGCTGGCCGGCGGCAACCTCGGCGACCGCGCTCTGGGCCCGGAGACCCGGTGGGCGGCGCCGATGCTGCTGCTCGTGGGGTTGGCGGCGGTCCTGCTGCTGATGCTGCTGCGGGCCGGCCGCGGCGGCGCCCGTCCGCCCGCCGGGCCGGCGAAGGGCCCGGCCGCCGTGCTGCTCGTCGCCGCCGGCATCGCCGCCGCCGGGCACGCATTGATCCTGTGGGACCAGCTGGAGCGGTGGTCGCACCGTGCCACCCCGACCGTCAACGCGTCGAGTTTCTCCGTCGCCGCGGGCACGTTCGTGCTGCTCGGAGGGGTGCTGCTGCTCGTCGCCAGGCGCAGCGCGGGCGCGGCCGCGTACGTCATCGGTGCCGCCGCCGGGCCCGTCAGCGTGCTCGCCGGCCCGACCGCCGGCGCGTTGGCCTGGAGCAGCGGCGTCGGCCTGATCCTGCTCGGCGCCGCGACGCTGCTGCTCGCCGCCGTGCTGATCCGCTCCGTGCCGACCCGGCTGTCCTGGCCGCACCTCGCCGTCGCCGCCGCGTGCCTGCTGCTGATCATGTGGACCACGAGCGCCGCGCCGTACAACCGCCTCGACCGCGGCGACCAGTGGCTGATGCTGCTGGTGTTCGTCGCGATCCCCGCCACGGTCCTCTGGAAAGGCGGCGTGGTCACCGCAGGCGCGCTCCTCGGCGTCGCCGCCGGCACCCTCGGCGATCAGTTCCTCACCGCCTACCGCACGATCGACGACACCCCCGGCATCATGCTCGGCCTCGCGGTCCTCGCCACCGTCGCGACCGGCCTGTTCCTGGCGAGGTCCGCCCCCGAGCGGACGGGCTGACCCCGCCACCTGCCTGCTCCGCACACGATCGGACGGGCCGACCGCTCAGGCGCGGCCGGTGGCGACGAAGGCCAGCGACTCCTGAGCCAGGGAATCCGAGGGCTCGTCGCTGGTGGGGGAGAGCGCCAGCGATTCGCGCATCGGCCTGCCCTTGTCGGCGTCCCAGCGGTCGCCGTGGCCGGCGGCCAGGGCGTCGACTCGGGGCTCGGGGAGCTTCAGGACGAGCCGGTCCTGCACCAGCACGGCGGAGATCCTGCTGTTGACGCGCAAGGCGCCGGCGCCGAAGCCGGTGCCGCCGGACTCGCCCGGGACGGTGACGCCCCGCTCGGCGCTGAGTGCGTCGGTGAGCGCGTCGAACCGGTCCCGCGGGGTCGCGGTGCCACGGTTGCCGATCAGCCCTTCAGGGCGCCCTTGACGAAGCCGCGCACGTAGTACCGCTGCAGCAACAGGAACAGGAGCACGCACGGCACCGCGGCGGTCACGACACCGGACAGCAGCGTGCCGTGGTCGACGGCGCCCAGGCTGCCGGACTGCAGGTTGAACAGGGCGACCGGCAGCGTGAACTTCTCGTCGTCGGTGATGAAGATGAGCGGGGCGACGAACTCGTTCCACGAGGCGAGGAACGAGAACAGCGCGACCGTCACGATGCCCGGCACGACACCGCGGAGCAGGACGTGGCGCAGGACGCCGGTCGGGCCGCAGCCGTCGATGAGGGCCGCCTCGTCGAGCTCGACGGGCAGCGCCTCGAACGAGTTGCGCATCATGAACAGCCCGAACGGCAGCTGGAACATGGCGAGCACGAGCGCGAGGCCGACCAGCGAGTTCTGCAGGCCGAGCCAGTCGAGCATGATGTACAGCGGGATCAGGATCGTGCTGTGCGGCACCATGAGGATGGTCAGGGTGGCCATGAAAAGCAGGTTCTTGCCGCGGAACGAGAAGCGGGCGATCGCGTAGCCGCCCAGGGTCGTGGCCACCACGGTGACGGCGACCGTCACGAGGGCGACGAACGCCGTGTTGCGCATGTAGACGGGCAGGCCGCTGCCGTACACCAGCAGCCGCCGATAGTTGTCGAGCCCGAGCGGCCCGGTGCCGGTGCGGCCGTGCACCGACGCCCAGAGCGCCCACAGCATCGGGGTCAGGAACAGCACGGCGAGCGCGGCGCAGGTGGTGATGCGGGCCTTCACGCGGACGCTCCCCGGTTGAAGCCGCCGCGCAGGAACCGCACCTGCGCGCCGTTGACGGCGTACAGGACGGCGAGGATGCCGACGGAGATGGCGGCGGCGCGGCCGAGGTCCTGTGACGTGAACGCCTCGCGGTAGATGCCGATGACGACGGTCGCCGTGCCGTGGCGGCCGCCGGTGAGGATGAAGAACTGGTCGAACGCGAGCAGCGAGCTCGTCACCAGCAGGACGAGGACGAGGACCATGGTGGGGCGCAGCAGCGGCAGCGTGATCCGCCGCATCATCTGCCAGCGGGTCGCGCCCTCGAGGGTCGCCGCCTCGTACAGGAGCGGATTGATCGACTGCAGGCCGGCCATGATGATGACCATGTAGTAGCCCGCGAACTTCCACGTGATCATGATCGCGGTCGAGTAGAGCGCGTTGTCGCCGTCGCCGAGCCAGTCGATGCCGTCGCTGCCGAACAGCGCGGCGAACGTGTTGAGCGGCGAAGCGTCGTGGTTGAACATGCCGTAGAACAGCAGGCTCGCCGAGGCCAGACCGACCGCGGCGGGCAGGAAGAACACGGTCCGGAACACGGTCACGGCCGGACCCGGGCGCTGCACGAGCAGGGCGAGCCCGAACGCCATCAGCCCGACGAGCACCGTGGCGACGAGGGTGTACTTGAGGCTGAACACGATCGCCCGGGTGAACAGCGGCTCGCGCAGCGCCTCGTAGTTCGCCACTCCGTTCGGGGCCGAATCGCCCAGCAGCGGCCAGTCGTTGAGCGACATCCACGCCATCAGGCCGAGCGGTCCGATGAACAGCACCGCCACCAGGACGGCCATCGGCAGGGCGTAGCCGAGTCCCGCGCTGCGCCGCACGTCAGCCCTCCTTCAGGGAGGCGGTGATGCCGGCGTTGTGCCGGTCGAGGGCGGCGCCCACGTCGCCGGTGCCGAACACCGCGTCGGCGACCGCGTCGATCCACGGGCCGTTGGGGTCGTTGAACGTCTTGCCGAACGCGACGGCGTACGGCGTCTGGCCCTTCCGCGCGATCGCCGTGAACGTCACCAGCCGCGGGTCCTGCTGGGCGTGGACGTTGTTGTCGAGGTCGCTGCGGACGGTCACGTACCGGTTCTTCGCCACGACGTCGACCTGCGCCTGCTCCGACAGCGTCCAGGCGATGAAGTCCCACGCCTGGTCCGCGTGGCGGCTGTTGGAGCTGATGCCGAGCACGTCCCCGCCGATGAACGACGACGCGCCGCCCTCCAGGCCGGGGATCGCGGCCACGCCGACCTGCAGCCGCGACGCCTCCTCGATGTTGCGCAGGGCGGTGGCGCCCATCGGCTGGATGCCGATCAGCCCCTCGCTGAACGCCTGTGTCCACGACGGCCCGCTCTCGTTCTTCGCGGACCGGGGCACCAGGCCGTCGGCGTACATGCCCCGGTAGAACTGGAAGACCTGCGTCGCGTCGGCGCTGTTGAGCATCGCGGCGGTGCCGTCCTCGTTGAGCACCTTCGACCCGGACGCCCAGATCATCGGCCACGCCGTGGCGAACATGCAGTCCGGGCACGCGCCGCCGAAGTTGAACCCGTGCACGCCGCCGCCGAGCCCGTTGACCTTCGTGGCGAACTCGCGCAGCTCCCGCAGGCTGGCCGGCGGCCGGTCGCCGTCGAGCCCGGCCCGGATGAACAGGTCCTTGTTGTAGAACAGCGCGGCCAGGTCGATGTCGTGCGGCACGCCGTAGGTGCGGTTCGCGTGCCGCGCGGCCCGCATGTGCGACGGCGCGAGGTCCTCCCGGAACGGCAGCGTGGCGACCCGCGCCGTGATGTCGGCGAACACTCCCTGGGCGGCGTAGTTCGGCGCGTACACCACGTCGACGGCGAGCAGGTCCGGCAGCTGACGGGTGCCGGCGGCCGCACCGACCCGCTGCTGGTAGGAGTCTCCCGGCATGACCGTGAGCTTGACCTTGTTGCGGTGGGTGCGGTTGTACTGGTCGATGAGGGCCCGGCTGAACGCCCCGGTGAGCGAGCGCGTCCACATGGTCAGCACCGTCCCGTCGTCGGTGGCCGCGGTCCCCGACGGCGCCGGCCCGTCGTACGCGCGCTGACACGCGGCGAGCGTGAGCACGGCGACGAGCGCCAGCATCCCGGCCTTGCGTAAGCCCATTGATCGCCTCCGCTCCTCGCGGAATGTTAGCGATCACATGAACATTGTCAACACCACCGTCTGGACGTTAAATCTCGATGCCGTACTGGGTTCGCGGAGATGTGATCGGTAACCTGCGCGTTCCCCGTCGCCGGACCGGCCCGGCGGCACCCCTCGCGCGCCGCCGGGCCGGACGGCGTCAGACGCGCAGCTTCGCCAGGGCGTCCGACCAGGCGACGACCTGGCCGAGCGTGGCGTCCAGGGCGTCGAGCTGCGCCTGACCCGGAGTGAGCTTCGTGAAGTTCTCGAAGTCGGTGTAGAACGACAGCGCGACCTGCGAGCAGACCGTGGCGAGCTGCAGCTCGGCGGCGATGAGCCGAAGGTGCTCGACGGCGCGGGCGGCGCCGACCACGCCGTAGCCGACGAACCCGGCGGCCTTGTTGTTCCACTCCGCGTACAGGTAGTCGATGGCGTTCTTCAGCACCCCGGTCGTGGAGTGGTTGTACTCCGGCGTGACGAACACGTAGCCGTCGAAGCTGCCGACGACCCGCGACCACGCCTTCGTGTGCTCGTTGGCGTACTGGCCGGCCGACGCCGGAATCGGCTCGTCGAGGTGCGGCAGGGGGTGGTCGGCGAGGTCGACGATCTCGAACTCGGCGTCGTCCCGCCGGGCGGCGGTCTCGAGCACCCAGTCGGCGACGAGCCGGCTGTACCGGCCGGGCCTGACGCTCCCGACGATGATGGCGATCCTGGTCACGGGCGTGCACTCCTCACGTCACCGCCGCTTCCGTCGCGGCGTCTGTGAGATGTGAGCGGTTCTGACATACGCTGCATTTCCGGTCTGAATTCCGCACTTTGAGGTGCGTCGCGCACCTTGACGTGCCTCTTGGAGGTGAGCAGGTATGACGGCATCCGACGCGGTTTCCACATGCCGGGACGACGATCTGCGCTCGGTGGTCCGCGGACTGCTGACGACGATCGGCGACAAGTGGACGCTCGTGGTCGTGTCCACGCTGGTGGCCGGGCCGCGCCGGTTCACCGCGATCCAGCGGGAGGTCGACGGCATCTCGCACCGGATGCTCACCAAGACCCTGCGCGACCTCGAGCGGGACGGCCTGGTGGCGCGGGAGGTGCACGCCGAGGTGCCGCCGCGGGTCATGTACGAGCTGACACCGCTGGGCCGCACGCTGCTGGACCCCGTCGACGGGCTGGTCCGCTGGGTGGAGGAGCACGGCAGGACGGTCCTGGCCAACCGGTCCCGCGCTTGACTTTGTAGCAAGTAATGTCTCACGATAGTGATACAAGACTTGCTACAAGATTGGGAGGGATCATGACCTCGAAGGACGAGCGGTCGGCCCGCGCCTGGCTGGACGGCAGAGGGCTGCCCGACGCTCCGGTCACCGACCTGCTGGTCGCGCGGCTCGCGGCCCGGCAGCGGGCGCGCCTCGCCGACTCCGTGGTGCTGGCCGTGGTCATCATCATCGCGTCGTTCGCCCAGGCCGCCAGCCTGTCCGACAATGCGCCGCGCCGGCTGGTGCTGGCGGTGCTCGCCACGGCCACCGTCGGCCTGCTGCTCGCCCGGCTGCTCATCGCGCGCCGGCTGGCCGAGGCGGACCGCCGGGCGGGGGCGGCGCTGCCGCGCCGGGCCGCGCACACCGTGAAGCCCGGCTGGCGGGTGTTGCTCGGCCGGGCGCGTGCCGCCCTGGGCCTCGCCGCGATCGGCGTGACCGTCGGGCTCGCGCTCAGCGCGCTGACCGTCTCCGATCCGCAGGTCCGCCAGGGCGCGGTGATCCTGCTCGTTGCGGTGCTCGGCGTCGCCGCCGGCACCGTGGTGCAGCTCCGGCACCTGCTGACCAGCCCGGTGGTGGCCGAGGACGAGACCTCGCTGGCGGTCGACGTCATCCTGCGGCTCGAGGACGCCAGGGAGACCAACTCCCCGGCGGTGATGTGGTCGCTGCCGGTCGTCCTGCTGTGCGGCTTCGCACCTGCCTGGTGGAACGTGGCCGCGTTCGGCGCCGTCGTCCTGGGCACCCTGGCGCTGGTGCTGATCGAGGCCAGGAAGCCGGCGACTATCGCGGCAGTCCGCCAGACGATGATCGTCCGATGATCGTCATCGACGCCGCCTCGGCGGTCCCGCCCTTCGAGCAGCTGCGCGTCCAGCTCGCCCGGCAGATCCAGGACCACACGCTGCCGGTCGGCTTCCGCCTGCCGACGATCCGCAGCCTGGCGACCGACCTGGGGCTGGCCGCCAACACCGTCGCCCGGGCCTACCGCGAGCTGGAGGAGGCGGGCCTCATCGAGACCCGCGGCCGGGCCGGCTCGTTCGTCTCGGCGGCGGGCGAGGCCAGCCGCGAGCGCGCCCGCCACGCGGCGGCCGACTACGCCGCCGTGATCGCCAGCCTCGGCCTCGACCTGGACGAGGCGCTCGCTATCGCCCGCGCCGCCCTCACCGCCACCCGGCTCAATTCCCCGTGATCCGGCAACTGTCGCCAGGGCGGCAAGGAGTCTTCCGGATCGTGGGTCATGGGCGGGTGGCCGGGGCGACGCCGGTGGATTCGCGGACGACGAGGCGGCCCGGTTGGCGGACGACGCCTGAGTGCTGGTCGCCGTCGAGCGCGGCGAACAGGTGGCGGACGGCGGTGGCGCCGAGCTGTTCGAGGTTGAGGTCCACCGTGGTCAGCGGGGGGCGGCACTCGGTGGCGAAGACCTCCCAGTTGTCGTAGCCGACCACGGCCACGTCGTCAGGGCAGGTGCGGCCCAGGTCGCGCAGGGCCTCGGTGACGCCGGAGGCGATCTGGTCGTTGCCGCAGAAGATGGCGTCGATGTCGGGGTGCGAGGCGAGGAGCCGCGAGGTGGCGTGGCGGCCCCAGCGCTGCGACCACTGGCCGAAGAGCGGCTCGCCGACCAGGGACTGGCCGGCTTCTTGGAGGCGGGAGTTGAAGGCCAGGGCGCGGTCGCGGGCGGCACGGTAGCCGTGGTCGCCGGTGATGTGGGCGATGCGGCGGCGGCCGAGGGAGACGAGGTGCTCGGCGGCGAGGTGGGCGCCGCCGGCGTCGTCGGCGACGACGGACAGGTCCGCGGGGTCGTCGGACTCGCAGTATGCGTAGACGACCGGCACGGGGATGCTGCGGGTCAGTGAGGGGCGCAGGTCGTTGGCGTCGCCGAGGATGATGAAGCCGTCGACCTGCCGGGCGAGCAGCGTGCGGATGTAGTGCTGGCGGCGGATGGCGTCGCCGCGGGCGTCGCAGAGCAGGACGCTCATCTGCTCGTTGCCGAGGGCGTTCTCGGCGCCGAGCAGGACCGGGATCGCGAAGCGGGCGGCCGACAGCTCGTCGGTGAGCAGGCCGATCGTGCGGGTGTTGCCCGAGATCAGGCCGCGCGCGAGGACGTTGGGCTGGAAGGACAGCTCCTCGGCCGCCTGCTGGACCCGCCGCCGGGTCGCCGGGGCCACCTCGTCACGGGCGTTGAGCGCCTTGGAGGCGGTCGCGACCGAGACGCCGGCCAGCTTGGCGACGTCGGTGAGGGTGACCTGCGCGCGTTTCCTGCTCACCAGCGGCCTTTCTGAAACAAGGGAAGCACCGAAAACTTTTCGGTGAGCATACACATGCTCGGTTGCGTGTCACAACCTGTCACAAGGGCCCGCCCAGCCCGGCGGGGCGAATGAGTGCGCACAAATCGACCGTTGACACGGGGATGCGGTGCTGCCATCCTTCCGAAAAGGTTTTCGACAGGAAGGCGGTGCCGGGTGGACGTACGGCTGGCCAGTGGAGGGCCGGTGCTCCCGTCCCGCGGGGTGTTGCGGCCCGTCGACCCGCGACGGGTGCGGATCACCGGCGGGTTCTGGGCGCAGCGCCAGGCGGTGAACGGCATCGCGACCATCGAGCACTGCCGCACCTGGCTGGACCGGCTCGGCTGGACCGGCAACTTCGTCACGACCGGCACCGGCACGGTGCGCCGCCGCGGCCGGGAGTTCTCCGACTCCGAGATCTACAAGCACGCCGAGGCGATGTGCTGGGAGTCCGTGCGGCCCGGCGGCACCGACTACACGGAGAAGCTGGACGAGCTCGCTGCCATGATCGCCGGTGCGCAGGCCGCCGACGGCTACCTGCACACCGCGTTCGGCCGGCCGGGCCAGCCGGAGCGGTACAGCGACCTGAACTTCGGCCACGAGCTGTACTGCGCCGGCCACCTCATCCAGGCCGGCGTCGCCGCCGCCCGCACCGGCCGCGCGCAGGAGCTGGTGCGGGTCGCCCGCGGCGTCGCGGACCACGTGTGCGACACCTTCAAGGACAGCCCCGCCGTCTGCGGCCACCCGGAGATCGAGACGGCGCTCGTCGAGCTGTTCAGGGTCACCGGCGAGCAGCGGTACCTCGACCAGGCGGCCCGGTTCGTCGAGCGGCGCGGGCACCGCAGCCTCCCCGAGCACGAGTTCGGCTGGCGGTACTTCCAGGACGCCGTGCCGGTCCGCGACGGCGAGGCGTTCGCCGGTCACGCGGTCCGCGCGCTGTACCTCGCCGCCGGTGCCGTCGACGTGGCCGTGGAGACCGGCGACGACGCGCTGCTCGGCGCCGTCGTGCGGCAGTTCGACCGGACCCTCGCCCGGCGCACCTACATCACCGGCGGGATGGGCTCGCGGCACCTCGACGAGTCCTACGGCGACGACTTCGTGCTGCCGCCGGACCGCGCCTACTCCGAGACGTGCGCCGGCGTCGCCACGGTGATGCTCGCCCACCGGCTGCTCCTGGCGACCGGTGACCTGCGCTACGGCGACATCGTCGACCGGGTCCTGCACAACGTGATCGCCACCGCGGTCGCCGACGACGGGCGGGCGTTCTTCTACGCCAACACCCTGCACCAGCGCACCCCCACCGAGGCGGTGCCGCCGGACCGGGAGCAGCTGCGTTTCGGCGGCGGGCCGCGGGCCCCGTGGTTCGAGGTCTCCTGCTGCCTCAACAACGTCGCCCGGCTCCTGGCGTCCCTCGGCACCTACCTGGTGACCGAGAGCGACACGGGTCTCCAGGTGCACCACTACGCGCCGATGACGGTCGACGAAGACGTCACCGTCGACACCGAATACCCCGAGGGGGGCAGCGTCGTCGTCACCGCGGACCGGCCCGTCACCCTGCGGGTCCCGGCCTGGGCGCACGGCACGACGCCGTCGCAGGAAGACGGCCGGACGAGCCTGGACCTGCCCATGAAGCCCCGCTGGACGTTCCCCGACCAGCGCATCGACGCGACCCGCGGCTGCGCCGCCGTCGAGGTCGGACCGGTCGTGATGTGCGCCGAGTCCGTCGACCAGGAGGACGGCGTCACCCTCGACGACATCCAGGTCGACACGTCCGTCGCCCCCGAGGCCACCGCCGTCAAGGGGCGCCTGTCGCGACGCGTCGACAGCGTCTGGCCGTACAGGAGCAGCACCGACAGCACCGAGAGTTCCGATCCGATCGTGGTCACCCTCGTGCCTTACCACCGCTGGGCCCGGCGCGGGCCCTCCACGATGCGGATCTGGCTGCCCACCACCTGACCCCCACCCGAATGGAGGTGACGCGATGCCACACCCCCGCTGGAAACTCAGGCTGGCAATCGCGTTGACGACCGCCCTGACCGGCTCGATCGGTGCCGCGACGCTGGCCGCCAACCCGGCGTCCGCGGCACAGACGATCGGCTACCCGACGTTCAACGGGCCCGCCGTGCCCGCACCACCGGTCGCGATGAGCACCGGCAACACGATGCAGGCCATCTTCGACGCGGAGAGCGGCGGCACGGACTTCTGGATGGACCGGCTCCTCGCGCGGCCCGGCAACGACCCCGCCGGCACCTGGCTGATGACCCGCGGCCGGGGCGTGTTCATGAAGACGCACACGCCGGCGACGCTCGGCTTCGGCGGTGACGTCGCGTACTGGGAGAGCATCAACGGGCAGGGCGCGTTCACCGTCACCGCCGGCACCGGCACCTGGACCGAGCAGGTGTCGCAGCGCTGGCAGGCGCCCAGCCACTGGAAGAGCGTCCACACCAACGGATCCCTGCGGATCAACCAGACGAAGTTCATCACCCACAACAACGTCGCCGTCGACAACCTGGCGATCACCAACACCGGCACCGCCTCGCAGACGATCGCGCTGCGGGTCACCTCGCCCTACGCCACGTCCGGCAGCGGCGACGAGCTCACCGGCCAGGTGGGCGTGAAGAACGCGCTCACCACCCTGTACCCGCGGCTGTCGGCCGACGGGTTCACCGCCACCAGCGGCGGGCTCAACCGGTCGGTGACGATCGCGGCCGGCGCCACCGTCACCACCAAGGTGCTGCTCGGCTTCGTCGCCAACGAGCTGCCCGACTCGCTCACGGAGTACAACGCCTACAAGGGCTACAGCGCGGCGACCGCCTTCTCGACCCACGTGCGGGACTACAACCGCTGGTGGGCGCAGAACGTGCCGTACCTCGACGTGCCCGAGCCGGCCATCAAGAAGAACATCTACTACCGCTGGTGGCTGATGCGCTTCAACTACCTCGACGTCGACATCCCCGGGCAGGACTTCCAGTTCCCGGTGTCGGTCGAGGGCGCGCTCGGCTACAACAACGCGATCGCGCTGACCCAGCCGATGCACATCGACGACCTCAAGTACCTGCGCAACGCCGCATACTCCTACGGGCCGTGGCTGTCGGTCGGGCAGACGTCCAAGGGCGGCCGCTTCATGGACAACCCCGGCGACCCGGAGAACTGGTCCAACAGCTACACCCAGTACATCGCCGAGGCGGCCTGGCGCAGCTACCAGATCCACGGCGGGCAGCCCGCGATCGCCGGCAATCTCGCGAGGTACGCCGAGGGCGACGTGAAGGGCCAGCTGTCCTACTACGACCACAACAACAACGGCCTCATCGAGTACGACTGGGGCGCGCTCACCGGCAACGACGCCGACGCCGTGTCGTTCCACTGGCGCTCCGGCAACATGGACCGGGCCGAGTCCGCGTACGTCTACAGTGGAGCGCTCGCCGCGGTCCAGGCGTACACGGCGATCGGCAACACCGCGAAGGCCGCCGAGATGCAGGCGATCGCCGACCGCATCCGCAACGCCATCGTGTCGACGCTGTGGGACTCGACCAACAAGCTCATCGAGCACCGGCACGTCTCCACCAACACGCTCGTGCCGTGGAAGGAGATCAACAACTATTACCCGTACTCGGTCGGCGCGATGCCCAACACCGACGAGTACAAGCAGGCGCTGCGGCTTTTCGCCGACCCCGCCGAGTACCCGGTCTTCCCGTTCTTCACGGCCAACCAGAAGGACAAGGCGGCCGCCGCCGCGGCGGGCCAGCCGGGCAGCAACAACTTCTCCACCATCAACTCCACGGTGCAGTTCCGCCTGTACAGCTCGGTGCTGCGCAACTACCCCAACCAGTGGATGTCCACCGACGACTACAAGAAGCTGCTGTACTGGAACGCCTGGGCGCAGTACATCGGCGGCAACACCCAGTGGCCGGACGCCAACGAGTTCTGGGCCGACTGGAACGCCGGCACGAAGAACATCGACTACCGGTCCTGGATCCACCACAACATCCTCGGCAGCAGCAACTGGACCGTCATCGAGGACGTGATGGGCCTCCGGCCGCGCAACGACAACCAGGTCGAGCTGAGCCCGCTCAACATCGGCTGGCCCAACTTCGCCGCCAACAACCTGCGCTACCGCAACGCCGACCTCAGCGTCGTCTGGGACGACCCGGCCGACGGCGTCGTCAAGTACAGCGGCATCCCGCAGGGCTACTCCATCTTCGTCAACGGCACCCGCGTGGCGACCGTCGACAAGCTGGTCCGCCTGGTGTGGAACCCGAGCACCGGCGCGGTCACGTTCCCGGCCGGCGGCGGCGCGACCGTGCAGTTCAGCGCGGCGTACTCGGGCCTGCAGGCGCCGGCCCAGGTGAGCCAGACCAGCGCCCAGCTGGTCGACATGTTCAACAAGGCCGGCGTCGACCTGACCTCGACCCTGCCGAACTACGCGCAGGGCGTGGCCACCTCCGCGTCCTACACGGCGAGCGGCACCGCCGGCGCCAACGCGGTCGACGGGTTCCCGATCAACGAACCGACGTGGGGCACATACGGCTCGCCGAACGCCACCGACTGGCTGGAGCTCAACCTCGGCCAGGCGCGGACGGTCGACGAGGTGCGGCTGTGGTTCCGCAACGACCGGGCCACCAACCGGTACCGGCAGCCCAGCTCGTACCAGATCCAGTACTACAACGGCAGCGCGTGGGTGAACGTGGCCGCGCCGGTGAAGACGCCGGGCACGCCACGGGCGAACTACAACGTCGTCAACTTCACCGCCGTCAACACCAGCAGGCTGCGGGTGCAGGTGACCCACGCGTCGGGCTTCAAGACCGCCCTGACCGAGGTGAAGGTGTACAACCGGGGCGGCGGGACCGTGCCACCGCCGACGGGCGGCAACCTCGCCCTGAGCGCCACCCCGAGCGCGTCCTACACCTCGTCGTGGGAGAGCGTGGCCGCGCTCAACGACGGCATCGACCCGCCGAGCTCCAACGACACCGTCAACCCGCGCTGGGGCACCTGGCCCAACACGGGCGAGCAGTGGGGCCTGCTGACCTGGTCGAGCGCGCAGACGCTCAACTCCGCCGACGTCTACTTCTTCGACGACAACGGCGGGGTGCGGCTGCCCGCCTCGTGGAAGTTGCAGTACTGGAACGGCACCGCCTACGTGGACGTCGCCGGCGCCTCGGGCTACCCGCTCGGGATCAACCAGTACAACCACGTGACGTTCACCGCGGTGAGCACCACCAGGCTGCGGGTGCTCCTGCAGAGCGGCACGGCGTCGGTCGGTCTCCTCGAAGTCAAAGCATTCGGTCCGTAACGACATGCACACCGCTCGAAGGCCCCCGGCGATGCGGGACGTCGCCCACCTCGCCGGGGTGTCACACCAGACCGTGTCCCGGGTGGTCAACGACCACCCAAGCGTACGGTCCGAGACCCGAGCCAGGGTCCTCGCCGCGATGCGGGCGCTGGACTACCAGCCCAACGTCGCGGCCAGGACCCTGGCGACGAACCGGTCGCAGACCGTCGGCCTGGTCACCTTCGACACCACGCTGTTCGGGCCGTCGTTCATGGTCCACGCCATCGAACGCGCGGCCCGGGAAGCGGGTTACTTCGTCAGCATCGCCAGCGCCCGGGAGCTGAATGTGCCCTCCGTGTCCGAAGCGATCCGCCGGCTGAGGGAACAGGCGGTCGAGGGGATCATCACCCTCGCCCCGGTTGCCGCGGCCTGGACGGCGCTCGGTCGCTCGCTGCTCCACGTGCCCGCGCACGTGCCGATCGTCGGCATGGGCATCGACGTGGCGGCGATGCCGGAGGTGCCGATGGTGGCCGTCGACAACGCGTCAGGTGCTGGGCTCGCGACCCGGCACCTGATCGAGCTCGGTCACCGCACCGTCCACCACGTGGCGGGTCCGCCCGAGTGGCCGGAGGCCCGCGAGCGGCAGGCCGGCTGGCAGGCAGCGCTGGAGGACGCCGGCCTGCCGGTGCCCGTCCCGCTGCCCGGCGACTGGAGCGCCCGGTCCGGCTACGCCGCCGGCCGGGCACTCGCCGCCGACCCGTCGGTGACGGCCGTGTTCTGCGGCAACGACCAGATGGCGATCGGTGTGCTGCGCGCCTTGCACCAGGCCGGCCGGGCCGTGCCGGACGAGGTCAGCGTCGTCGGGTTCGACGACATGCCGGAGGCGCCGTACCTGCAGCCTCCGCTGACGACCGTCCGGCAGGACTTCGCCGAGCTCGGCAGGCGCAGCATGCACCTGCTCGTCACCCAGATCGCGGCGGGCGTGCGGCAGACCGGTCAGCACCGGTCCGCCCCCGACCTCGTCGTGCGTGAAAGCACCTCCGCTCTTGCCCTTTGATAGCGCTCACAAACAATGTGTCCAGGAAGGGACCGACCTTGAAGCGTTTACTGAGCGGCACCGTCGCCGCCACCCTGCTGCTGGCGCTCGGCGCCTGCGGCGACTCCGCTGACTCCCCGGCGGCGACCGGCGAGGCCGCGGACAGCGGTGCCACGCTCACCCTGTGGACCCGCGCCGCCACCGAGTCCGTGTCCAAGGCCTACGCCGCCGCCTACAACGCCACCCACAAGAACCAGGTGCAGGTCACCGCGTACCCGAACGAGGAGTACCCGGCGAAGCTCGCCTCGGCCGCCGGGGCCAAGGCGCTGCCCGACCTGTTCGCCTCCGACGTGGTGTTCGCGCCGCAGTACGCCTCGCAGGGGCTGTGGCTGGACATCACCGACAAGTTCAACGCCCTGCCGATCAAGGACAAGGTCGCCCCGGCGCACGTGCGCAACGGCACCTGGAACAAGAAGAACTACGCCGTCCCGCACACGATCGACATGTCGGTCATGCTGTACAACAAGGACCTGTTCACGAAGGCCGGCCTCGACCCGGAGAAGCCGCCGAAGTCGCTGACCGAGTTCGCCGCGGCCGCCCGCGCCATCGACAAGCTCGGCGGGGACATCAACGGCACCTACTTCGGCGGCAACTGCGGCGGCTGCAACGTCTTCACCCTGTGGCCGTCGGTGTGGGCCGCCGGCGGCGACGTGATGAACGCCGAGGGCACCGCCTCGACCATCGACTCGAAGGAGATGGCGGAGGTCTTCGCGCTCTACCGGAAGCTGTACGACGAGGGCGTCGCCGCGCCGGCGTCGAAGGACGAGGCCGGCCCGACGTGGCTCGGCGCACTGCAGAGCGGCAAGATCGGCATCGCGCCGGCGCCGTCGGCGTGGCTCGGCATCATCGAGGAGAAGGCCGCCTTCAAGGTCGGCATCGCACCGATCAGCGGCATCAACGGGGGCGAGTCGACGTTCGTCGGCGGCGACTCGATCGGCATCGGTGCCACCAGCAAGCACGCCGCGCAGGCCTGGGACTTCCTCGCCTGGACCCTCGGCGACGAGGCGCAGGTCGAGGTCGTCGCGAAGAACAAGGGCGTGCCGACCCGCACCGACCTGGCGTCCAACAAGTACTCCTCGGCCGACCCGCGGGTCGTGACCATCAACAACCTGATGGGCAAGGGCAAGACGCCGTATGCGAAGAACTTCAACGCCACCTACAACGACCCGCAGAGCCCGTGGAACACCGCCTTCCGCGGCGCGCTGTTCGGCGACGCGCAGAAGTCCCTCGGCGACGGCGCCACCGCCCTCACCGCCTCACTGAAGAAGTAGCCGTGCCCGCCCGCCCCCGCTCGAGCGGGGGCGGGCCGCCCGCCCCCGCCAACACACCCCTCGAACCAAGACACCCCTCGAACACGGTCGCACCGGAGAAGATGATGACCTTGCTGGCGCCAACGCGACCGACGGTCCTGCCGTCGGCGCCGCCGCGAAGGAAACGCAAGAAGCAGTGGATCGGCGCCCTCTACGCCGCGCCGACCGCGTTCGTGGTGGGCATGTTCTTCGTCGTGCCGCTCGGCCTGGTCGTGTGGATGTCGCTGCACCACTGGCCGCTGCTCGGCGCGCCCACGATCAACGCGCCGGAGAACTACGCCGGCCTCGCCGACGACGACCTGCTGCGCACGGCCGTGTGGTTCACCCTCAAGTACACGGTCGTCGTCACGGTCCTGCTGTTCGCGCTGTCGTTCGGCCTGGCGCTCATGGTGCAGCACCGCGGGCGCGGGGTCGGGCTGCTGCGCACCGCGTTCTTCCTGCCTGCCGCCGTCGGCTTCGCCAGCGCGTCGCTGCTGTTCCTGGGGCTGCTCAGCGACGAGATCGGCCCGGTGAACGACCTCCTGGCCGGCGACGGCTACGTGTCCCTCACCAGCGGAAGCCCCAACACCGCGCTCGGCTCGGCGGTGGTGCTCGTGCTGTGGCGCTTCGCCGGGTTCAACATGCTCATCCTGCTCACCGGCCTGCAGGCGATCCCCCTGGACGTGTACGAGGCGGCCCGGCTGGACGGCGCGACCCGCTGGCAGATCTTCCGCCGGATCACGGTGCCCCTGATGCGCCCGACGATCGCACTGGTGCTCACCCTGATGATCACCGGCTCGCTGCTCGCCTTCGACCAGTTCTGGATCCTCACCCGCGGCGGGCCCGACAACAGCACCACGTCGCTGGTCATGGTGATCTACCGGGAGGCGTTCATCGAGCTGGATCTCGGCTCCGCCGCGGCGATCTCGGTCGCGCTGCTCGGGGTGCTCATCGTGTTCAACGCCATCCAGCTTGGCGTCCTGCGCCGCCGATCGCAGTAGGGGACCGGTCTTGACCCGCAAACTCACCGCCGCCGCCCTCGCCGTCCTCTTCCTGTTCCCGCTGCTGTGGAGCGCGTGGGCGTCGGTACGCACTCCGTCCGGCTTCGGCCTCGAGAACTACAGCCGGCTGTTCACGTCGGACAACGGCATCCGCTTCGAACACATCGTCAACAGCGTCACCGTGTCCGCCCTGACCATCGGCGGCACGCTGCTGGTCGCCACCCTCGGCGGCTACGCGTTCGGGCGGTTCCAGTTCCCCGGCAAGAACGCCCTGTTCCTGCTCACCCTCGCGATCCTGATGGTGCCCTACGCGACCATCCTCATCGCCCTGTACGTGCTGCTGGAGTGGATCGGCCTGCAGGACTCGCTGCTCGGGCTCAGCCTCGTCCTGATCATGTTCCAGCTGCCGTTCTCGATCTTCATGATGCGCAACGCGTTCGAGGCGATCCCGAAGGAGCTGGAGGAGTCCGCGCTCATCGACGGGTGCACCAGCTTCGGCGCGCTCACCCGCATCATGCTCCACGCGGTGCGGCCGGGCCTGATCACCGTCGGGCTGTTCGCGTTCCTCACCTCGTGGAGCGAGTTCTTCGCCCCGCTCATCCTGCTCAACTCCACGGACAAGTTCACCGTCATGCTCGCCGTGGTCAACATGCGCACCGCCACGTTCGGCGCCATCGACTACGCCGCCCTGGAGGCCGGCGTCACCTTCATGGCGGTGCCCTGCCTGCTGCTCTTCCTCGTCCTGCAACGCAGCTACGTCCGGGGCTTCATGTCGGGCGCGCTGCGCGGATAGCACTTCCCCGGCACCACGGCGGACCGTCCACGGATGGACGGTCCGCGGACACCCCATACCCTCGGGAGGGACCCATGTCCTCACCACCGGTGACCCGCCGCAGCGTGCTGCGGACCACCGCCGCGGCCGGCGCCGCCACCGCCGTCGCCCCGCTGCTGTTCTCCGGGGCGGCCGGCGCCGCCCGCCCCGACACCGGCGTCTCCGCCTACGCCTTCCCGCTCACCGCCGTGCAGCTGCTGACCAGCCCGTTCTCCGCCGCCGCCGGGCGCATCCACGCCTACCTGCTGTTCCTGGACAACGACCGGCTGCTGCACACGTTCCGGCTCAACGTCGGGCTCTCCTACTCCGCCACCCCCTGCGGCGGCTGGGAGTCACCGACCACCGAGCTGCGCGGGCACTCCACCGGCCACATCCTGTCCGCCCTCGCCCAGGCGTACGCGAGCACCGGCAACACCGCCTTCAAGACCAAGGGCGACCAGCTCGTCACCGTCCTCGCCCAGTGCCAGTCGCGCGCCGCCACCGCCGGCTACAACACCGGCTACCTCAGCGCGTTCCCGGAGAGTTTCATCGACCGGGTCGAGGCGCGGCAGTCCGTCTGGGCGCCCTACTACACGCTGCACAAGCTCATGGCCGGCCTGCTGGACATGCACCAGCTCGCCGGCAACGCGCAGGCGCTGACCGTGCTCACCGGCATGGCGTCGTGGGTCAAGTTCCGCAACGACCGGCTGACCCTGACCCAGCGGCAGAACATGCTCGACACCGAGTTCGGCGGCATGAACGAGGTCCTCACCAACCTGTACCAGCTGACCGGCGACGCCGCGCACCTCGCCGCCGCGCAGCAGTTCGACCATGCCGAGATCTTCGACCCCCTCGCGGCCGGCACCGACAACCTGAA
The DNA here is from genome assembly GCF_042898305.1 of Dactylosporangium sp. NPDC000521. Lineage (NCBI taxonomy): Bacteria > Bacillati > Actinomycetota > Actinomycetes > Micromonosporales > Micromonosporaceae > Dactylosporangium > Dactylosporangium sp. NPDC000521. The sequence goes on along the minus strand of NZ_JBIAYW010000018.1, from coordinate 78,693 downwards.
CAACTACCACGCCAACACGCAGATCCCGAAGATCATCGGCGCGATCCGCGAGTACCACGCGACCGGGACCGTTCGCTACCGCACGATCGCGGTCAACTTCTGGGACATCGTCACCCGCCGGCACACGTACGCGATCGGCGGCAACTCCAACGGCGAGTACTTCAAGGCGCCCGACCGCATCGCCAGCGAGCTGTCCGACACGACCGCCGAGTGCTGCAACACGCACAACATGCTGAAGCTGACCCGGCAGCTGTTCTTCACCGACCCGTCCCGGGTGGACTACCTCGACTACTACGAGAAGGCGCTCTACAACCACATCCTCGCCTCGCAGGACCCCAACTCCGCGCACGGCTTCCAGTGCTACTACGTGCCGCTGCGCGCCGGCGGGATCAAGACCTACAGCAACGACTACAACAGTTTCGTCTGCTGCCACGGCACCGGCATGGAGAGCAACACCAAGTTCGGCGACAGCATCTACTTCCACGACGGCGCCAGCACCCTGTACGTGAACCTGTTCATCCCGTCGGTGCTGACGTGGTCGGCGCGCGGCGTCACGATCCGGCAGGAGACCGGCTTCCCGGAGGCCGGTTCGACGAAGCTCACGGTCACCGGCTCCGGCACGTTCACCATGAAGGTCCGCATCCCGTCGTGGGCCGCGTCCGCCACGGTACGGGTGAACGGCGCCGCTCAGCCCGCGCCCGCGCCCGGCTCGTTCGCCACCATCGCGCGCACCTGGGCGTCCGGCGACGTCGTCGACGTGACGCTGCCGATGGCGCTGACCCGCGAGGCCGCCAACGACAACAGCAGCGTGCAGGCGGTGAAGGTCGGCCCGATCGTGCTCGGCGGGCTGTTCGGCACCAGCGATCTCAGCGCGCTGCCCGTGCTCAACCCGGCCACGCTCACCGCGACGGCGACCCCGTTGCAGTACACCGCCGGCGGGACTACCCTCCAGCCGTTCTACAAGGTGCACGGCCAGCGCTACAGCGTCTACTGGTCGGTCAACAGCACCCCACCGCCGCCGCTGTTCGTCGCGCACTACCAGTTCGAGGGCAACGGCACCGACGCCACCGGCAACGGCCGCACCGCCACGGTCACCAACGGCACCTACGTGACGGGCCGCACCGGCAGCGCCGTCAACCTCAACGGCACCAACGGATACGTGTCCCTGCCGTCGGGGATCCTGGCCGGCGCCACGAACTTCGCCGTCGCCCTGTGGGTCCGCGTCGACACGCTCGCCAGCTGGGCCCGTGTCTTCGATTTCGGCAGCGGTACCGGCGTGAACATGTTCCTCGTCGCGAGGTCGGGATCCGGCACCGCGCGGTTCGCGATCACGGCCACCGGCGCCGGTGGCGAGCAGCGCATCGACGCCCCGTCCGCGTTGCCGGTGGGCGCCTGGACGCACGTCGCCGTCACCCGCGACAGCAACCTCGGCGTGCTCTACGTCAACGGCGCGGAGGTCGCCCGCAACACCGCGCTGACGCTCAACCCGTCGAGCCTCGGCGCCACCACGCAGAACTGGGTCGGCCGCTCCCAGTACGCCGACCCGTACCTCGACGGCGCCGTCGACAGCCTCCGCATCTACAGCCGCGCGCTGACCGCCGCCGAGGTCGCCGGCTTCGCCTCCAACGGAACCTGAGAGGTCCTGATGTTGCATCGACCAGTCGTGCTCGCCGTGCTCGCGGCGACGACCGTCTCCGTGCTCAACTGGCCCGCGGTGGCCGCCGCCGCGCCGGTCACCTTCGCCAGCACCGTCGTCAACCAGTCCAGCGGGCAGTGCGCGAACGTGCCGGGCGGCGCACCCACCAACGTCCTGCAGCTCGTCCAGGCCGCCTGCAACGGCGCCACCAGCCAGAACTTCACCTTCGTCCCGGTGGCGAACGCGACCGGGACGTACACCGTGAACACGCTCACCTCCGGGTCATGCGTCGACGTGACCGGGCGCTCCACCGCGGACAACGCGACGATCATCCAGTACACCTGCAACGGCCAGACCAACCAGCAGTTCCGGCTGCAGGCGGTCACCGTCTCCGGTGCCACGAACACGTTCAACCTCGTCAGCGTCGAGTCCGGCAAGTGCGTCGCGCCGGCATCGGCCGGTCTCGTCCAGCTGACGTGCTCCTCCGCGTCTACGCAGGTATGGCGCCTGCCGACGTACAACGGCGGCACGACGACCACGCGCACCTTCACCAACCCGCTCGACCCGCAGGGCCCGGACCCGTGGCTCACGTACTACAGCGGCTACTACTACCTGGCGTCCACGACGTGGAACCGCACGATCACGATGCGGAAGAGCCGCACGCTCGGCGGCCTGGCCACCGCGCCGGAGACGGTCATCTTCAACCTCACCCGGCCCAACGGCGCCGGCACCATGTGGGCGCCCGAGTTCCACCTGCTGAACGGCCCCAACGGGCAGCGCTGGTACTTCTACTACACCGCCGGCGCCGAGCCGTACAACCTCGGCACGCAGCGCATCCACGTGCTGGAGAGCGCGGGCCTCGACCCGATGGGCCCGTACACCTTCAAGGCCGACCTGCTCGACCCGACGTCGGACAACACGTGGGAGCTCGACCCGAGCATCCTGCAGCTCAACGGCCAGCTCTACCTGCTCGGCACGTTCTACAACGGCTCACAGCCGATGTTCATCCGCCCGCTGTCGAATCCGTGGACGGCCAGCGGCACCCGCCGCATCCTCTCCACGCCCACCTACAGCTGGGAGACGGTCGGCGGCGCCGTCAACGAGGGCGCCGAGGTCCTCACCCACGGCGGGAAGACCTTCATCATCTACTCCGCCAGCCACTGCTCCACCCCGGACTACAAGCTCGGCATGCTCACCTGGAACGGCGGCGACCCGCTCAACTCCTCGTCGTGGGTGAAGTCCCCGAACCCGGTCTTCCAGCGCTCCAACGCCAACTCGGTCTACGCCCCGGGCCACAACGGCTTCTTCAAGTCCCCCGACGGCACCGAGGACTGGTTCGTCTACCACGCCAACAGCTCCACCAGCGGCGGCTGCGACATGAACCGCAGCACCCGCGCCCAGAAGTTCACCTGGAACGCCGACGGCACCCCCAACTTCGGCGTCCCCGTCGCCCTCGGCACCCAGCTCCCCGTCCCCTCGGGAGAGCCCGCCTCCTGACCCTGTGACCCGGTGGACGGGCGGGATCCACTCCCGCCCGTCCCGGACCATCCCGCGCCGTGAGCTGCGGGCGCTTCAGGGGCGCCAGCCCGGAAGGCGGCGCGCGGACCCGGCCGGCCAGTGGTCCTCGGGACCGGTCTCCCGGCTGGTGCCGAGGGTGTGCCACGGGTAGGTGGGGCGGCTGCGGGCGGCCGCGGCCAGGCCGGCGAAGACGAGCAGGCCGATGACCAGCATGCTGGCGCCCCAGGTGAGGACGTCGGTGACGGCGGGGCGGGGGCGGTCGGCCCGCTGGAAGTTGGAGCAGGGCTGCCAGCGGGAGTAGTGCACGGTCGTGGCGTCGCCGACCACGACGTGGCGGTCCTCGGGGTACAGGCGGGCGGTGGTCTCGCAGCGGGTGCCGTCGGGCAGGACGAAGACCGACGTGTAGGACCAGGGTGGGAGACCGGTCGGCCACGCGTCCGCGGTGATCGCGACCCCGTCGACCTCGATGGGCATGTGCTGGTCGACGCGCTGGACGGTGGCGACGGCCTCGCCGCCGTGGGCGTCCTGCCAGGTCAGCCACAGGGCCAGGGCGAAGCCGGCCGTCATCAGCGTGAAGAAGATGCCGGCGAACCAGCGCAGTCCTCGCATGCCCGCCTCCCCACAGAGCGTCACTGCAGTCTATACGCCTCCGATCGGTTCCAGGTCTGCAGCAGTGTGGCGGCTTCCCTGGTACGCGGGTGCTCCGGCCCCTGGACGGCGGTCATCCGACCGAGGCCATCGGCCTCATCGCCGAAGTCCCGCACGGCGGTCACGACGGCTCGGCCCGGTCCTCGCGCCGGGGGAGCGGGATTGGGCTGATGTCATAGCCGAGGTCGACGATGGCGCGCATGAGGTAGGCGCCGAGGCGGCGCAGGATGTCCACGCCTCAGAGCCTGGCCCGCGCTGATGCAGCAGCGCTCTGATTCTGCGTGGAGCGGTCCTTCAGGCGACCTCCATCGGCGCCCGAGCCGGCCTGGGGCCAGGAGCAGGCCGCGTTCCCGGTCGTTCGGTGGCAGGATCTGCCGGCGCGGCGGTCACGGCGGCTCGGGACGGTGGACTGCGGGTCGCCGGTGTGCCATCGTGGGCGGATGTCACGCGTGGTGACGTTGCCGTCGGCGGGCAGGTTGCTTGCCGTCACGGACCTGCACGGCAACATCGCGGACTTCCACGCGATCGTGGCCCGGTTCAGGTCCGTCATGGACACTGGCGGGCCGCGGCCGCACCTGCTGTTCTGTGGCGATCTCGTGCATGGTCCGGCCATCGACCCGCAGGCGTGGCCGGAGCATCTCGGCGACTTCTACCGCGACGAGACGCCGCGGCTGCTCGCCGAGGCCCGGCAGCTCCAGGAGGCCTACCCACAACAGGTCCACTTCCTGCTGGGCAACCATGAGCACGCCCATCTGGGCGGCCCGCGACTGGCCAAGTTCCATCCTGACGAGGCGGCCCACCTGGAGCGGCAGTACGCCTCGGGAGAATTCGCCCCGATCCGGCGGTGGATGGCGGGTTGGCCGCTCGCGGCAGTCGCGCCGGCCGCGGCCATCGCCTTCACCCACGCCGCGCCGCACGCGCAGATCTCCGGCCCGCGTGACCTCGACGGCCTGGCGCTGACCGGGTACGAGTCGACGCCCCCGGCCGACATGACATCGACCGGACCGCTCGGGGCGCTGCTGTGGGCCCGGACCACCCCTGCCGAGCGGGGCCATGCGTATCTTCGCGCCCTGCACCACGGGTGCAAGGTGGCCGTCTTCGGGCATGACATCGTGCGGGAGGGGCACCTGATCGAGCATGAGCCGCTGTTGTGCGTCTCCAGCAGCTTCGGGTGCCACAACGGCGACAAGGTGTACCTGGAGTGGGATCTGGCCCGGCCGGCGGGCAGCGCCGCCGAGGTCGCCCGCGACGGTCTGCGGCGGCTGCACCCCGGCGCCCGGCCGGTGCATCGCATCTGAACAGGCCCGCTCTGCGCGTGATGGCGATCTCGTCCGTTCGAAACTCCAGGACCGGATTCTCCAGGGAGACTCGAGGCGGACTGTAGCGGAACTGTGGGGAAGATCTACCTGAGTCGATCACGCTGGGTGACATCTCGTCCCCCGGTAACGTCGACGACAGGACCTTTCGATATGCGAGCTATTCGTACGCTGGCGGCCGCTGCCGCCTCGCTCAGTCTCTTAGCCGCCGCCGGGTGCGGGTCCACGCCCGCGGCCGGGGAGAAGGCGGCGGCGGAAGGGGCGCCGGTCGCCGGTGGGACCTTCAACTATGCGATCGACTCCGAGCCCAGCTGCCTCGACCCGCACGTGAGCCTGGCCGACGCCACGGCGTTCATCACGCGGGGAGTTGTCGACTCTCTCGTCGTGCAGGATGCCGACGGGTCGTTCAAGCCGTGGCTGGCGAAGTCGTGGAAGGTCTCCGACGACCTGAAGACGTACACGTTCGACCTGCGGACCGATGTCACGTTCCACGACGGGACGAAGTTCGACGCGGCGGCGGTGAAGGCGAACTTCGACCGGATCGTGGCGAAGGAGACGAAGTCGCAGTACGCGAGCACGCTGATCGGGCCGTACGCGGGCACCACCGTCGTGGACGAGCACACCGCGGAGGTGAGGTTCAGCGCACCGTTCCAGCCGTTCCTGCAGGCGGCGAGCACCGCGTACCTCGGCATCCAGTCACCGAAGGCGTTCACCGACTACGCGGGGGCGCTGTGCGAGCACGTCGTCGGGTCGGGGCCGTTCGTGTTCACCAGCCACACCCGGCAGCAGAACGTGACGCTGACGCGCAGCGCGACCTACCCGTCGGCGCCGCCGAACGCGAAGCACACCGGGCCCGCGCACCTGGACAAGGTCGTCATCCGGTTCCTGTCGGAGAGCGCGACCCGGCTCGGCACGCTCACCAGCGGTGAGGTGCAGGGGATCAGCGCGGTGCCGGTGCCCAACGTCGCGGCGGTACAGGCGAACACCGCACTCCAGCTCATCCGCACCGACGCGCAGGGGGCCGTGTACACGCTCTACCCGAACACGTCACGCGCGCCGTTCGACGACGAGAAGGTCCGTAAGGCGTTCCAGCAGGCGCTCGACGTCGACACCCTCGTCAAGAGCGTCTACTTCGGACAGTACAAGCGGGCGTGGGGCGTCCTGTCGCCCAACACGAAGTACTACGAGCCGGCGGTGGAGCAGAAGACGAAGTACGACGAGGCGGCCGCGAACACGCTCCTCGACGAGGCCGGCTGGACCGCCCGCGACGCCGACGGGTACCGCACGAAGAACGGCAAACGGCTCGCCGTGGTCTGGCCGTACACCCAGCAGCAGGCCGCCGTCCAGCAGCGCGGCACGTTCGCCCAGGCGGTGCAGGCGGCGGAGAAGAAGATCGGCATCGAGGTCGTGCGGACCAGCGTGCAGACCGCCGAACTGTTCGGGCTCGTCGCCAAGGCCCAGTACGACATCTTCGACGAGAGCTGGACCCGCGCCGACCCGGACCTGCTGCGCATCTTCTTCGCCTCCACCAGCAAGCCGCTCACCGGCCAGAACATCTCGTGGGTCAACGACGCGACCGTCGACGGGTGGGTGAACGGCGCCGCCGCCACCGCGGACGACGCCAAGCGCAAGGACGCCTACAGCAGGACGCAGCTGTGGGTGCAGGAGCACGCCGCCGCGTTCCCCGTCTACGTGCCCGCGTACCTCCTCGCGGCGTCGACCAAGGTGCACGGCCTGCGCTCGGACCCGGCCTCGTTCCCGCTGCTCTACGATGCCTGGCTGACGAAGTGAGCCGGGTGCGGTGGCTGCTGCGCCGGCTCGCCGGTGGTCTCGGCGTGCTCCTCGGGGCCGCCACCGTCACCTTCCTCGCGATGGAGCTGATCCCCGGTGACCCGGCGCGCGCCCTGGTGGGCAGCGCGCCGGCCACGCCGCAGACGATGGCGCTGATCCGGCACGAGATGGGGCTCGACCTGCCGCTGCCGGTGCGCTACGGGCACTACCTGGCCCGGCTCGCGAGCGGTGACCTCGGCCGCTCGTACCAGCTCCAGCAACCGGTGTCGACGATCATCGGCGAACAGGTGTGGCCGACGGTGCAGCTGGCGCTCGCCGCGACGCTCCTCGCCTTCGCGGGCTCCGTGCTCGTCGCCACGCTCACCGCCGGCCGGTGGCGGCTCGCCCGCGGGGTCGCGCAGGCGGTCGAGCTGGTCGCGGTGTCCACGCCGAGCTTCTGGCTCGGTCTGCTGCTGCTGTCGGTGTTCGCGTTCCGGCTGCGGCTGGTGCCGGTCGGCGTCGACCAGGGCCCGGCGGCGTTGATCCTGCCCGCCGTCACCCTCGCCGTCCCCGTCGGCGCGATCCTCACCCAGGTGCTGCGGGACGGGATGGAAGGAGCGCTGCGGCAGCCGTTCGTCGTGTCGGTGCGGGCCAGAGGCGTCGGCGAGCTCGGCGTGCGGGCGCGGCACGTGCTGCGGCACGGCCTGAGCCCGGCGGTGACCCTGTCGGGCTGGCTCGTCGGGCACCTACTCGGCGGTGCCGTGCTCGTCGAGACGGTGTTCGCCAGGCCCGGCCTCGGCCGGGTCACGCTCGCCGCCATCAGCAGCCGCGACTTCCCGGTCGTCATCGCGATGGTGCTGTTCGTGGCGGCGGTGTTCGTGGTGGTGAGCACGGTCGTCGACGGCCTGTACCGGGTCATCGACCCGCGCCTGCGGGAGGCGGCGCCATGACCGACATCGCCACGACCGCGAGGGTACGACCGCGGGTGCCGACCGCGGGGGCCGTCGCCGCCGGGATCGTCCTGGCCGCGCTGCTCGTCGCGGTGGTCGCTCCGGGCTTGCTGGGCACGGGCCCCGACGAGGTCGACCCGATGGTCGCGCTGCGCGCGCCGGACGGCACGCACTGGTTCGGCACCGACCAGCTCGGCCGGGACGTCTTCACCCGGATCGTCCACGGCGCCAGGATCTCGCTCGTCACCGGCGTCGCCGCGACCGTTCTCGCCGTCGTCGCCGGCACCGTCCTCGGGCTGCTCGCGGCGCTCGGCGGGCGGCTCGTCGACGAGGCACTCATGCGCGCCGTCGACGTGCTGCTCGCGCTGCCCGGCATCCTCCTGGCGCTGCTGGTCATCGCCGTGCTCGGGCCCGGCCCGGTCAGCGAGCTCGTCGCGATCGCGTTCGCGGCCGTCCCCGGCTACGCGCGGATGATCCGCGGGCAGGCGCTGGCGGTGCGTCGCGCCGACTACGTCACCAGCGCCGTCGCCGTCGGCGTCCGCCCGCTCGGGCTGGTCTGGCGGCACGTGCTGCCCAACTCGCTCGGGCCGGTGCTGGTCCTGGCGACGCTCGGCACCGGCAGTGCCATCATCATCGGCTCGTCGCTGAGCTTCCTCGGCCTCGGCCCGCGCCAGCCGACCCCCGAGTGGGGCGCGATGCTCGCCGACGGCCGCGACTTCCTGTCCACCGCCTGGTGGGTGGGCCTCTTCCCCGGCCTGGCCATCACCGTGACGGTCGTCGCGGTCACCGTGCTCGGCCGCCGCTGGCAACGACGATTCGAGGGAATCCGATGACCCTGTTGCAGGTCGACGATCTGCGCGTGGCCTTCCACAATGGACGGCGACGGGTCGAGGCCGTGCGGGGCGTGTCGTTCCAGATCGAGGCGGGCGAGTGCCTGGCGATCGTGGGCGAGTCCGGGTCCGGCAAGAGCGTCACGGCCCGCACCCTCGTCGGCCTCACCGGACCTTCTTCCAGGGTCGAGGCCGCCCGCGTCGAGTTCGCCGGGCGCGACCTGCGGCGGCTGGGGCCGCGCGGCTGGCGGGAGGTCCGCGGCCGGGGGATCGGGCTCGTGCTGCAGGACGCGCTGGTCTCGCTCGACCCGCTGCGCACCGTGGGCGCCGAGATCGCCGAGGCCCTGCGACCGGACGTCAAGGACCGCCGGGGACGGGTGCTGGAGCTGCTGCACGAGGTCGGGGTGCCCGAGCCGGAGCAGCGCGCCCGGCAGCACCCGCACGAGCTGTCCGGCGGGCTGCGGCAGCGGGCCCTCATCGCGTCGGCGATCGCGGCCGGGCCGTCGCTGCTCGTCGCCGACGAGCCGACCACCGCGCTCGACGTCACCGTCCAGGCACAGATCCTCGCGTTGCTCGCCGAGCGCAAGGCGGCCGGCACCGCGCTGCTGCTGATCAGCCACGACCTCGCCGTCGTCGCCGGCCTCGCGGACCGCACCGCGGTGATGCGCGACGGCGTGATCGTCGAGTCGGGCCCCACGGCGCAGGTGCTCGGCGATCCGCGGCATCCGTACACCCGCCAGCTGCTCGCCGCGGTGCCCGGCGCGCACCCCCGCGGCACCCGGCTCTCCGGCGGTCAGGCCACTCAGGTGGCGTTCGCGGCGTCGGTACCGGGGGAGCCCGTCCTCGAGCTCCGCGGCGTCACGAAACGGTTCAGGCTGCCGGGTGGTGGCTCCCGCGACGCCGTGCGGGACGTGTCGGCGACGCTGCGCGCCGGCGAGATCCTCGGCCTCGTCGGCGAGTCCGGGTCGGGCAAGAGCACCGTCGCCCGGGTCGCGCTCGGACTCCTGGCGCCGGACGGCGGCGAGGTGCTGCTCGAAGGCCGGCCGTGGAGCGGGCTGCGGGAGCGTGACCGGCGGCCGCTGCGGCGCAGGATCGGCGTCGTCTTCCAGGACCCGCTGAGCTCGTTCGACCCGCGGCACCCCGTCGAGCGCATCGTCGCCGAGCCGCTCGGAGTCATCGGCCATCCCCGCCGCGACCGGCGCCGCCGCGTCCTGGAGCTGCTCGACCAGGTCGGGCTCGGCGCCGCGGTGCTCGACCGGCGGCCGGTCGAGCTCTCCGGCGGGCAGCGGCAGCGGGTCGCGATCGCCCGCGCGCTCGCGCCCGGCCCGGCGCTGCTGGTCTGCGACGAGCCCGTGTCCGCCCTCGACGTGTCGATCCAGGCGCAGGTCCTGGACCTGCTCACCGACCTGCGGGCGGAGCTCGGGGTGGCGATGCTGTTCATCTCGCACGACCTCGGGGTGGTGCACCACCTCAGCGACCGGGTCGCCGTCATGCGCGCCGGCGAGATCGTCGAGCACGGGCCGGTCGAGACGGTCTTCGTCGCGCCTCGGCATCCGTACACACGACAGCTGCTGGACGCGGTGCCGCGGCTGGAGGTGGTCACACCCGGCACGGCTCGCTGAGCACACGGCGGATGCGGCCGAGGTCCAGGTCGATCGAGAAGCGTGACGGCACGTGCACCGGCGGCGCGTCGAGGGCCGGGTCGAAGGAGAGCACGGCCTGGTGCAGGCGGCGCAGCGCCGGCGACGGTTCCAGGCCGAGCTCGTCGGACAGGACCGTCCGCAGCCGCGTGAAGACCTCTAAGGCGTGCACCTGGCGGCCGGAGCGGTACAGCGCCAGCATCAGGTGCGCGTGCAGGTTCTCGTGGACGGGGTGCCGCTCGACCAGCGCGCTGAGCTCGCCGATCAGCTCCTGGTGCCGGCCGAGACGCAGGTCGACCTCGATGCGGCGCTCGATGGTGGACAACCGGCTCTCCTCCAGGCTCGCCAGCCACGTGCGCAGCACCGGGCCGGGCTGGACGTCCACGAGCGCCGGGCCGCGCCAGACCGCGAGCGCGTCGCGCAGCGCTGCCGCGGCGGCCGGGTCGTCGCCGTCGGTGAGGGCCTGCCGGCTGTCGCGGAGCCGGTCCTCGAACGCGTCGACGTCCAGCTCCCCCTGCCGCGACACGAACAGGTAGCCGCGGTCGCGGGTGACGAGCCGGCCGGCGCAGGTGGTGTCCCGCTCGTTGCCCAGCCGCAGGATGCGGCGCAGCTGCATGATGTAGGTGTGCAGCGTCGACACGGCGCTCGCCGGCGGGTTGTACTCCCACAGCTCCTCGATGCACTGGCTCACCGGCACCACCTGGTTGGCGTTGAGCAGCAGCAGCGCGAGCAGCTGGCGTTGCTTCGGCGCGGTCGGCACCTTGATCGCCCCGTCGGCGCACAGGAGGAGCGGGCCAAGAACTCCCAGTTTCACGGTATCTCCTATCGGTTTAATAGGATTTTGGACCGACTTCGCCGCTTGCGTCTTTGCAGGGATTGGGCGCGGTCGTTGTTGCGGCATTACCGCTTGTATTGAAGCCTATCGCAGGTAAATACTACGGTCAAGGTAGGAAATCCGACGCTATCGGCGACCTTTGGCACGCGTTTGACCAGGCGAAACTCGGTATGCACGAAGGAAGAGATCGGTTGCATCCGCACAGATCTCGTCGATTTCCCAGGGTGCCAAACTGAGCGTGCCATATTTTGAGCGCTGCTGTCCCTCGTAGGTGAGCTGGGACACGAAATGCGCCGCGGCGCGGTCCGGACGGTCGGCGCTCAACACGCCCTGGGCGGTCAGCACGGCCACTCGCTGGATCAGCCAGCCCAGCAGCTTCGGCCCTGACTGCGGCTCGTCCGCGCCGCAGGAGCGGTGCAGCTGCGGATGGTGCGAGACCTCGGCGATGATCAGCCGGCGCAGCGCCGACACCTCGGGGTCGAGCGTCGCGGCGAGGAACTGCCGGCCGAGCCGCAGCAGGTCCTGCTCCAGCGCCGCCGGGTCGGTCAGCAGCGACTCGTCGAGCTCGGTGTCGCGGTCGGCCCCGGTGCGCGCCTCGTCGACCACCGCGACGAACAGTCGCTCCTTGTCGCCGAAGTGGTTGTAGATGGTCTGCTTCGACACGCCCGCCTCGGCCGCGATCGTGTCGAGATTGGCCCGCTCATAGCCGGCGGTGATGAAGATCCGGGTCGCCGCCCGCATGATGGCGGTGCGCTTGCCGGGCAGCCCACGGGGCGCGGCCTCGGAGGTGGCCCGCTGTGCCGTCGTCGTGCCCGCCACCCGCATCACCCCTCCGTCGCCGCCCGTCGATCATACTAGACGGTACAGTCCAGACCGCTACCAGTCCAGACCGCCGTGCACCTCCACGACGCTGCCGTTGACGTAGCCCGCGCCCGGGCCGGCCAGGAAGACCGCGACCGCCGCGACCTCCTCGCCGGTGCCGGGCCGGCCCGAGGCGAGCCGCGGGCCGTACTTCGCCCACACCGCCGCGTTGCCGATGAGCTGCTCGCCCATGCCTTCGGCGATGATCCCCGGGGACAGGCAGTTCACCGTGATGCCGTGCGGCGCCAGCTCCACCGCCGCGGTGCGGGTGAGCGCCTCGATCGCTGCCTTCGACGCGCTGTAGGCCGCCGCCCCCGGTGTCGCCCGGGTCGCGAGGGCAGACGACAGCGTCAGGATCCGGCCGCCGCCGGCCCGCCTGAGCGCCGGGACCGCCGCCTGCACGGTGTGGAACGTGCCCGTCACGTTCGTGGTCAGCACGTCCGCGAACGCCTCCGGTGCCTGCCCGGCGACCGGCCCGGGGCGGCTCACCCCGGCGTTCGCCACGACGATGTCGACCCGCCCGAACCGCGCCTCGACCCGGTCGAAGAGGTCCCGGACCGAGCCCGGGTCCGTCACGTCGACCCGCTCGTCCGGTGGCTCCGCGGACCGGGCCGCGACCACCACCTTGGCGCCCCGCGCCGCGAACGCCGCCGCGATCGTCCTGCCGATGCCCCGGGTCCCCCCGGTCACCACCGCCACCCGCCCGTCGAGACTCATGCCGACAGCCTCCGCAGCGCCCGTCCATGGGTGCTACACAACACCTGGAGCCCGTCTCCAGGCCGGCCGTGGTCGCCGCTCCATCGACCGCTGTCAGCGTTTTCGGCATGGCAGATGCGAGGCGAGACGGGCGCCGGGTCGCCGGCGCTCCACGTGGCGGGGGGCAGGCGCCGCGAGACCGGCGGCGGGTGGCGATCACCGGCATCGGCGTGGTCGCCCCCGGCGGGGTCGGCACCAAGGCGTTCTGGGCGCTGCTCACCAGCGGGCGGACCGCGACCCGGACCATCACCGCGTTCGACGCCGGTGCGTTCCGCTCCCGGGTCGCCGCCGAGTGCGACTTCGACCCGGCGGCCGCCGGACTGACCCAGCAGGAGATCCGCCGCATGGACCGGGCGGCGCAGTTCGCCGTCGTCGCGGCCCGCGAGGCGCTCACCGACAGCGGTCTCGACTTCGACGCCCGCGACCCGAGCCGGACCGCGACCGTCATCGGCAGCGCCGTCGGCGCGACCACCAGCCTCGAGCGCGAGTACGCCGTGGTCAGCGACGCCGGCCGGCACTGGCACGTCGACCCCCGGTACGCGGTGCCGCACCTGTACGACTACCTGGTGCCGAGTTCCCTCGCCGCGGAGGTCGCCTGGGCGGCCGGCGCCGAGGGCCCCGCCGCGGTCGTCTCCACCGGCTGCACGTCGGGCCTCGACGCGCTCGGCCACGCCGCCGACCTGATCCGCGAGGGCTCCGCAGACGTCGTCATCGGCGGCGCGACCGACGCGCCGATCTCCCCGATCACCGTCGCCTGCTTCGACGCCATCAAGGCCACCACCGCCCGCAACGACGACCCTGCGCACGCGTCACGCCCGTTCGACCGCAGCCGCGACGGCTTCGTGCTCGGCGAGGGGTCGGCGGTGTTCGTCCTGGAGGAGCTGAACCAGGCACGGGCCCGCGGCGCACGCGTGTACGCGGAGATCGCCGGGTTCGCCGGGCGCGCCAACGCCTTCCACATGACCGGCCTGCGCCCCGACGGGGTCGAGATGGCCGAGGCGATCCGGGTCGCGCTCGACGAGGCCCGCCTCGACCCGACCGCCGTGGACTACCTCAACGCGCACGGCTCCGGCACCAAGCAGAACGACCGGCACGAGACCGCGGCGGCGAAGCTCAGCCTCGGCGCGCACGCGTACCGCACCCCGGTCAGCTCGATCAAGTCGATGGTCGGGCACTCGCTCGGCGCGATCGGCTCCATCGAGATCGCCGCGAGCGCCCTCGCGATCGAGCACGGCGTCATCCCGCCGACCGCCAACCTGCACGAGCCCGACCCCGAGTGCGACCTGGACTACGTGCCGCTGCACGCGAGAGAACAGCGCACCGACGTCGTGCTGTCCGTCGGCAGCGGCTTCGGCGGCTTCCAGAGCGCCATGGTCCTGGTGCGGCCGTGACCGCGCTGGTCGAAGACGCGGTCGGCGCACGGCCGGCCGCGGTCATCACGGGGATCGGTGTGGTGGCGCCGAACGGGTTCGGCACCGAGGAGTACTGGCGCGCGACCCTCGACGGGCGCACCGGCATCGGCCGGATCACCCGCTTCGACCCGGAGCGCTACCCGGCCCGGCTCGCCGGTGAGGTACGCGGCTTCGAGCCGCGCCGGCACCTGCCCAGCCGGCTGCTGCCGCAGACCGACCACATGACCCGCCTCGCGCTCGTCGCCGCCGACCTCGCGCTCACCGACGCCGGCCTGGACCCCGCCGCCCTGCCCGCGTACGCGGCCGGGGTGGTCACCGCAAGCGCGTCCGGCGGGTTCGAGTTCGGCCAGAGAGAGCTGGAGAAGCTGTGGAGCCTCGGCGGCGAGCACGTCAGCGCCTACCAGTCCTTCGCCTGGTTCTATGCGGTGAACACCGGTCAGATCTCGATCCGGCACGGTCTGCGCGGCCCCAGCGGCGTCCTTGTCACCGAACAGGCCGGCGGCCTCGACGCGCTCGCGCAGGCCCGCCGGCACATCCGCAAAGGGATCCCGGTCGTGCTGTCCGGCGGTGTCGACAGCGCGCTGTGCCCGTGGGGATGGATCGCGCAGGTCGCCAACGGCCGGGTCGCGACAGGTGAGGACCCCGCGACCGCGTTCCGCCCGTTCCACCGCGACGCGGCCGGCTACGTGCCGGGGGAGGGCGGCGCGATCCTCGTCGTCGAGGACGCGGCCGCGGCGGCCACCCGCGGCGCCGCACCCCTGGCCGTCGTCGCCGGGTACGCCGCCACGTTCGACCCGCCGCAGGGCAGCGAACGGCCGGGCACGCTGCGCCGCGCCATCGAGCTGGCGCTCGCCGACGCCGGTGCCGGCGCCGCTGACGTCGACGTCGTCTTCGCCGACGCGGCCGGGGTGCCCGCCCTGGACCGGGCCGAGGCCGACGCGCTCGCCGCCGTGTTCGGCCCGCGCGGCACCCCGGTGACCGCGCCGAAGACGATGACCGGCCGGCTCGCCTCCGGCGGCGCCGCACTCGACGTGGCCACGGCGGCGCTCGCCCTGCGCGACGGCGTCATCCCGCCGACCGTCAACGTCGGCGCCCCGGCCGCCCACGACCTG
This sequence comes from Dactylosporangium sp. NPDC000521, assembly GCF_042898305.1. Classification (NCBI taxonomy): domain Bacteria; kingdom Bacillati; phylum Actinomycetota; class Actinomycetes; order Micromonosporales; family Micromonosporaceae; genus Dactylosporangium; species Dactylosporangium sp. NPDC000521. The sequence continues at coordinate 63,409 of NZ_JBIAYW010000018.1, read as the reverse complement.
GACCTGGTGACGTCGGCGCGCCCGGCGCGGCTGCGCACGGCCCTCGTCCTCGCCCGCGGGTACGGCGGCTTCAACGCGGCCGTCGTCCTGCGCCACCCGACCGCAGCGCACCCACAAGGAGCAGCATGAGCAGCGAAGAACTGACCGTCGACGGGGTCCGTGAGCTCCTGCGCGAGGTCGCCGGCGAGGACGAGACCGGCGGCCTCGACGGCGACATCGGCGCCGTGCCGTTCGAGGACCTCGGCTACGACTCCCTGGCGCTGCTGGAGCTCGCCGGGCGGGTCGAGCGTGAGTACCGGGTCCGGCTCGCCGACGACACCGTCGTGCAGGCCCGCACCCCGGACGAGTTCGTCGGCATCGTCAACCAGGCCCGGGCCGGTGCGCGATGAGTTTCGCCCTGTGCGCCGGTTGCCGGATCCCCCTGTACGAGCCGAAGCTCGCCCGCACTCTGGGGGTGTGCCCCGAATGCGGGCACCACCACCGGCTCACCGCCCACGAGCGGATCGCCCAGCTGCTCGACCCGGGGAGCGCGGCGCCCCTCGACCTCGAGTCGTCCGCCGGCGCCGACCCGCTGCACTTCGACGGGTACGCCGGCAAGGCGGAGCGGGCACGAGCCGCGACCGGGCTCGCCGAGGCCGTCGTCTGCGTGCGCGGCACGATCGGCGGGGTCGGCGTGGTCGCGGCCGTCATGGACTTCCGGTTCCTCGGCGGCAGCCTCGGCTCCGCCGTCGGCGAGCTCGTCACCCGGGCCGCCGAGACCGCCCTGGCCGAGCGCAGCCCGCTGCTGCTGGTGCCCGCGTCCGGCGGCGCCCGCATGCAGGAGGGCGCCGTCGCGCTCATGCAGATGGCGAAGACCAGCCAGGCGATCGGCCAGCTCGACGAGGCCGGGATCCTGACCGTCGCGCTCATCACCGACCCGACGTACGGCGGTGTCGCCGCCTCCTTCGCCTCGCTGTGCGACGTCACGATCGCCGAGCCGGGCGCCAGGCTAGGGTTCGCCGGGCCGCGCGTCATCGAGCAGACCATCGGCCGGCGGCTGCCCGCCGGCTTCCAGACCGCGGAGTTCCTCCTCGAACACGGCCTCGTCGACGCGGTCCGGCCCCGGGCGGCGCTGCGCGACACCCTCGCCCGGATCGTCGCCACCGGCAGCCGCCGTGAGGGGCCGCCGCACCCGGTGCCCACCGGCGACGTCGTCATCCGCGACGCCGACCGCCTGGAGGACCGCGACGCGTGGGACACGGTCCGGCTGGCGCGGGACATCGGCCGGCCCAGCACCGCCGACTACCTCGACCGGATCTTCACCGACGTCGTGCGGCTGCACGGCGACCGGATCTCCGGTGAGTGCCCGGCCGTCATCGGCGCGCTGGCGAGGATCGACGGGATCCCGGTCGTCGTCGTCGGCCACCAGAAGGGGCACACCGCCAAGGAGCTGGCCCGCAGCCGGTACGGGATGCCGACGCCCGCCGGCTACCGCAAGGCGGCCCGGCTGATGCGGCTCGCCGCCAAGCTCGGGCTGCCCGTGGTGACGCTCGTCGACACGCCCGGCGCGTACCCGGGGCCGGAGGCGGAGGAGCAGGGGCAGGCGGTCGCGATCGCGGAGAACCTGCGGCTCATGGCCGGCCTGCCCGTGCCCGTCGTCGCCGTCGTCACCGGCGAGGGCGGCAGCGGCGGGGCGCTCGCCCTGGCCCTGGCGAACCGAGTCCTCGTCCTGGCCAACGGCGTCTACTCCGTCATCAGCCCCGAAGGGGGTGCCGCGATCCTGTGGAACGACCCGGCACAGGCGCCGCGGGCGGCCCGGTCGCTGCGGCTGCGCCCCGCGGACCTGCTGCGCCTCGGCATCGTCGACGGTGTCGTGCCCGAGCCGCCGGGCGGTGCGGCCACCGACCACGCGGAGGCGGCGCGGCTGCTGCGGGCGGCGCTCGTCACCGAGCTGCGGGCCCTGTTGCCGCTGAACGCGCCGCGGCTCGTCGTCGGCCGCCACGCCCGCTTCCGCCGCTTCGGCGCCCCCGCCGACCAGGTCGCGGCATGACCACGGTGGCGGAGACCCTGGACGGCGCCGCCCCGGCTGCGGCCGGGGTGCTGGACGCCGTCCGGCGGACCGTCCTTCTCCTGGCCAACGAGGCAGGGGCGCGACCGGAGCTGGTGCGGGTGAGCGTCGGTGACGTCGCGGTGGAGATCTCGTTCGGCGCCGTGCGGTCCGTCCCCGCCGCCGTGCCGACCGCGGACGCCGCGGCCGGCTCCGTCGTACCGACGCCGCAGACGCCGGCAAGGGCGACGCTGACCTCACCGGCGGTGGGCGTGTTCTACCGGGCGCCGGAGCCCGATGCCGCACCGTTCGTCGCGGTGGGGGACGTCGTCACCGAGGGGCAGCAGATCGGCATCGTGGAGGCGATGAAGCTGATGATCCCGGTCCACGCCGAGCGGGCCGGGCGGCTCGCCGAGGCGCTCGTCGCCGACGGTGCCCCGGTCGAGTACGGCGAGCCGCTCTTCGCCCTCGACGGCGGGTGACGGCGGTGTTCGGGACCGTGCTCGTCGCCAACCGCGGCGAGATCGCGCTGCGGGTCGCCCGCACCTGCCGGGAGCTCGGCATCCGCGTCGCCGCCGTGCACTCCACAGTGGACAAGGAGTCGGCGGCCGTGCGGTACGCCGACGCGACCGTCCAGATCGGACCCGCCCCGGCGCGGCGCAGCTACCTGGACTACGCCGCCGTGCTCGCCGCCGCCGAACGGGTCGGCGCCGACGCGATCCACCCCGGATACGGCTTCCTGTCCGAGGATCCGTCGTTCGCGGAGGCGTGCGAGGCGGCCGGGTTCACGTTCATCGGCCCGCCCCCGAAGGTCATCGCCGCGCTCGGCGACAAGACCGCGGCGCGGGCGCTGATGGCGGCGGCGGGCCTGCCGTTGCTGCCCGGCGAGCCGGTGGCCGACGTCACGCGGGCCGCTGCCGTCGCCGCCGGCGTCGGCTATCCCGTCATCATCAAGGCCGCGGCCGGTGGCGGTGGGCGCGGCATGCGGGTCGTGGAGCGGTCGGCCGACCTGGCCGACGCCTACCTGCGTACCCGAGCCGAGGCGCAGGCGCTGTTCGGCGACGACCGGGTGTACGTCGAGCGGTACCTGCCCAACGGCCGCCACGTCGAGATCCAGGTCCTCGCCGACGCCCACGGCAACGCGGTGCACCTGGGCGAGCGCGACTGCTCCGTGCAGCGCCGTCACCAGAAGCTCATCGAGGAGACCCCGGCGCCCGGGGTACCGCGGGACGTCGTCGCGCGCATGGGCGAGGCCAGCGTCCGCGGCGCGCTCGCGGCCGGCTACGTCGGCGCCGGCACCTTCGAGTACCTGCTCGACGACGCCGGCGACTTCTACTTCCTGGAGGTGAACTGCCGCATCCAGGTCGAGCACCCGGTCACCGAGGCGGTCACCGGGCTCGACCTGGTCGCCGAGCAGCTGCGGATCGCCGCGGGGGAGCCGCTCGGCCTCACCCAGGGCGACGTCGCGCCGCGCGGCGTCGCGATCGAGTGCCGCGTCAACGCCGAGGACCCGGCCCGCGACTTCGTGCCCGCGCCGGGCCGCCTGGACTCGTTCACCGTGCCCGGCGGGCCGTTCGTGCGGGTCGACACGCACGCGTATCCCGGCTACAGCGTCCCGTCGGCGTACGACTCGCTCCTCGCCAAGCTCATCGTCTGGGCGCCGGACCGCGACACCGCCATCGCGCGCAGCCGCCGGGCCCTCGCCGACTTCCAGATCGAGGGGCCGGGCGTGCACACCACGGCCGGCTTCCTGCGCGACGTCCTCGCCGACGCGTCGTTCCGCGCCGGCACCCACGACACCGGGCTCGTCGCCCGCCTGCAGTCCCAGCCCGACACCGAGGAGGATTCATGACCGACACCCGACGGCACGCGCTGGTCACCGGGGCGACCAGCGGGATCGGCCTGGCCGTCGCCCGCACTCTGGCGAGCGCCGGGCACGCGGTCTACCTGTGCGCCCGCGACGCCGACGCCGTCGCACTCACCGTGAAGGAGCTGCGCGACGAGGGGCTGGACGTCGACGGGCAGGCCGCCGACGTCCGCGACACCGGCCAGATCCGCACCCTCGTCGCCGGTGCCGTGCAACGCTTCGGCCCGGTCGACGTGCTCGTCAACAACGCCGGCCGCAGCGGTGGCGGCGTCACGTCCACGATCGGCGACGAGCTGTGGGACGACGTCATCGCCACCAACCTCACCGCCGTGTTCCACGTGACCCGCGAGGTGCTCACCGCCGGCGGGCTGGAGGGGCGCCGGGGCGGGCGCGTCATCAACATCGCGTCCACCGGCGGCAAGCAGGGCGTCGTGCTCGGCGCGCCGTACTCCGCCTCCAAGCACGGCGTCATCGGCTTCACCAAGGCGCTCGGCCTGGAGCTGGCCCGCACCGGGGTCACCGTCAACGCCGTCTGCCCCGGCTACGTCGAGACGCCGATGGCGCAGCGGGTCCGCGCCGGCTATGCGGCCGCCTGGCAGACCACCGAGGACGACGTCCTGGACCGGTTCCAGGCGAAGATCCCGCTCGGCCGCTACTCCACACCGTCAGAGGTGGCCGCGCTCGTCGGCTACCTCGTCACGCCCGCCGCCGACCCCATCACCGCCCAGGCGATCAATGTCTGCGGCGGGCTCGGCAACTACTAGGAGACGAGGACCGACGATGACTGTTTCGCACGAGATCACAGTCGCCGCGCCGCCCGACCGGGTGTACGCGCTGCTCGCCGACGCGGCCGGCTGGCCGGCGCTCTTCCCGCCGACCGTGCACGCCGTGGTGACCCCGCTGTCGGACGGCCACGAACGACTCCAGCTGTGGGCGACCGCCAACGGCGCGGTGAAGACCTGGACCTCGCTGCGCACCCTCGACCCCGCCGCCCGCCGGATCACCTTCCGGCAGGAGGTGTCGGCGCCGCCGGTGGCGTCGATGGGCGGCGAGTGGCACGTGTCGCAGGCCGGCGACGGGCGCAGCCGGGTCGTGCTCACCCACACGTACAGCGCGATCGGCGACGACCCGGCGGGGCTGGCGTGGATCGAGGAGGCGGTCGAGCGCAACAGCGGCGCCGAGCTCGCCGCGCTGGAGGCCGGTGCGCTCGCCGACCCCGGCATCGACTTCGAGTTCTCCGACTCGGTGGAGTTCGCCGGCTCGGCGCGCGACGCGCACGCGTTCATCTGGGACGCGCAGCACTGGCCCGCGCGGCTGCCGCACGTCGTGAGCGTCGACCTGAGCGGTGAATCGGACGGGGAGCCCGCCGGGGTGCAGCGGCTGCGCATGGAGACCCTGGCCAAGGACGGCTCCAGCCACACCACCGAGTCGATCCGGGTGGGCCTGCCGGGCCTGCGCATCGTGTACAAGCAGACCCGGCCGCCGGCGCTGCTGACCGTCCACACGGGACGGTGGACGTTCGAGGAGCGCGACGGGCTCGTGACGGCCACCTCCCAGCACCGGGTCGTCCTGCGCCCGGCAGCGATCGAGCAGGTGCTCGGCGCCGGCAAGACCGTCGCCGACGCCCGCACGTTCGTGCGCGAGGCGCTCGGCGCCAACAGCCTCGCCACCCTGCGGCACGTCGCCGGGGTGACCGCATGACGACCGCCGTCGACACCGGCCTCTACCAGCGGGTGCAGCAGTTCTACGCGGTGCAGATGCGGCTGCTGGACGAGGGCCGCGCCGAGGAGTGGGCGGACACCTTCACCGAGGACGGCGAGTTCGGCCAGGACCGCCGCCCCGCACCGCGTCGGGGCCGGTCGGAGATCGGCGGCCGGCTGCGCAAGGCGGCCGACGCGCTCGCCGCCCGCGGCGTGGTCCGCCGGCACTGGCTCGGCATGCTCGCCGTCGACCCGCGACCCGACGGGACGGTGCAGACCCGCTATTACGCGCTGGTCATCGAGACCCCGGCCGGCGGCCCGTCGGCGCTGCACCTGAGCACCGCCGTCGACGACGTCCTCGTCCCCCACGGCGACGCGTTCCTGGTCCGCCGCCGGTACGTCGTGCACGACGGCTGGACCCCGTGACGCCGCACGACTTCTACGTGCGGCAGCTGCACCTGCTCGACGCCGGGGAGGTGGACGCGTGGGCGGCCACCTTCACCGGCGACGCGGTCTTCACCCAGGTCGCCCCCGCCGGCCGCGCGTTCGCCGGCGGGGCACCGGCCCAGCGCCGGGGCCGGGCGGCGATCGCCGGCGCGCTGCGGGCCGCGGTGGCGAAGCGCGCCGGTGCGGCCGTGGTCCGCCGGTACTGGCTGGACATGCTCATCGCCGACCCCGCGCCGGACGGTGCGCTGCGGACGAGGTTCGCCGCCTTCAACGTCGAGACCCCCACCGGCGGCCGCCCGGTGATCCACAACAGCACCACCGGCGAGGACCTGCTGGTGCCCGCACCGGGCGGCTGGCTCGTCGCCGCCCGGTGGATCACCCACGACGCCGTCAGGTGACCGTGATCAGACCGGCAGGGCCTTCTTGCCGAGGCCCTTGATCGAGGCCTTGGCCTTCTTGCCCGGGACGAACAGGGCGAAGCAGCGCTGGGTGCGCTCACCGGCCTCCCAGTCCGCCTTGGAGAAGCCGTCCCAGGCCATGCCCATGTCGGTGCGGGTGTCCAGCTGCGACTCGGTGAGGCCCAGATACTTCGCGATGGCGGGCCAGCAGCGGTCGGTCGTCCACTTCTCCAGCAGGTCGAGGGACGGCAGCGCGCCGCCGACGCCGGCGCCGACCTGGACGACGCCGACGAACTCCGCCTCGTGCGGCTGGGCGCAGTCGATCTGGGTGAGCGCGCGGATGTCGCCCCACCAGTTGTCCTTGCCCTTGTCGCCGTTGACGTCGATGCACCGCAGCGCCTGCGGCGCGGCGCCGGTCAGCGAGCCCTTCAGGGACGTCTTGGCCAGAGAGTTGGTGCTGGAGCCGTAGATGTCGCTCAGCGCGTAGACGGAGCAGACGTAGGTCCGCAGGCCACCGCCCCAGGGCGTCCGGTTGGGCAGCTGGACGTTGATGGCGAGCATGCCGGTGTGCCAGTCGCCGCCGACGTAGTCGGTGACGGCCTTGCTGCAGGACGCGTACGCCGCCGTGGCCTCCTCGCTGCCCTCGGCGGGCGGCTCCGAGGCCTGGGCGGCGTTGCCCTCGACGGTGCCGGTCATGACCACCTCGAGGGAGTGCGGGCGGTCGCACTCGACCCGCGCGCCGAGCAGCGACGACGGGTTGTAGGAGGGCTGCGCGCCCCGGTCCAGGCAGGTCCCGGCGGTGGGCAGCTGGAACGCCGGCGCCGCCATCGGCTGCCAGTCGTCGACCAGGTTCCCGTCCACGCCCGGAACCTTGACGGCGCAACCGGACATTCCGAGCAGGACCGCGGCGAGGGCGGCGGCGATCGCCGCCCGGGCAGGCGTCAACATCGTCTCTCGTTCCCCCATGTGTGCCACCGGACGGTGGCGATCAAGACTGTCGGCGTCGGTCGTCCGGAAGTCAATGGCGATCCGGTCACAGTTGCCGGGTCAGGCGGGGAACGCCTGCTTGCCGAGGCCCTTGACCGTGGCGCGGGCCTTCTTGCCCGGGCGGAAGAGGGCGAAGCAGCGCTGGTACGGATCGCCGGCCTCCCACTGGTCCTTGTCCATGCCGTCCCAGGCGGCGCCGAACTCGTCGCGCGCGTCGAGCTGGTCGCCGGTGAGGCCGACGAACTTCGCCACGACCTCCCAGCACGGGTCGAGCGACCGCTTGCGCATCACGTCGGGCGCGGGCAGGGTGCCGGCGGTCGGTCCGACCTGGATGGTGCCGGCGAACTCGGCCTCGTGCGGCTGCGCGCAGTCGACGGGGGTCAGCGCCGACATGTCGTCCCACCAGCCGTCCTTCGTGGTGCCGACGGCGGTGAGGCAGCGGATCGCCTTCGGCGCGGCGCCGGTGAGCGCGCCCTTCAAGGACCCGCTGGCGAGCTGCATCACGCCGTACGCGTCGCTCAGGGAGAACACCGAGCAGATGTAGTCGCGCAGCCCGCCCTGCCATGCCTGGCTGGTCGGCTGCCGCACGTCGATGCCGAGCATGCCGGTGTGCCACTCGCCGCCGACGTACTCGTTGACCGCCTTGCCGCAGGCGGTGTAGGACGCCTGGAAGCCTTCGCTGCCGGGCTTGGGCGGCTCCGACGCCTGGCCGGCGTTGCCCTCGACGGTGCCGATCAGGACGACCTCGAGAGTGTGGGACCGGTCGCACTCGATCGGGCTCGCCGCGGTGTACCGCGGGTCGAACGGCGCCTTCGACGTGGTGCCGAGGCATGTCCCGACGGCCGGCAGGTCGAACTTCGGCGCGGCCAGTGGCCGCCAGTCGTCGACCAGGTCGCCGTCGGTGCCGGCGACGCGCAGTCCGCACCCTGACGCGCCGGGCAGCACCCCGGCGAGCACGACGGCGATCGCCGCCCGGACTGCCAGTTTCATCGACTCTCGTTCCCCCGTGGACCCCACTGGACAGTGGAGACGATGACTGTCTTCGGCGTGGGCCGGAATGTCAACAGCCATGCGGATTGATGTTCGCCGCCGAACGTTCGCCGCGTTTTGCGCGGCGGTCTACGCTCGGCCGGCCGGATCGAGTCACCGTCAGCTGGAGGCGCTGCCCACACATGGTCGCAACGGCCTGGATCCTCACCGCGGCCGGGGCCGGCGGTGCGCTTTCCGTCATCGTGGTCGTGCTCCGCCTGCGCCTGAGGCGGACCGGCCTGGCCGTGCGGCGCACCATGCTGTGGCTGCTGATGACTACGCCCGTCGTGGCGGGCTACGCCGCGACGCTCGCGCTGGTCGGTGCCGCCGGCGCACCGGCACCGCAGATCCTGGCGACGGCCGCGGTCGCGATCGCATTCGCACCGGTGCGCCAATGGGCGCAGCGCCGCGTCGACCGGCTGGTGTACGGCGAGCGCACGACCGACCTGATCCGCACCGTGACCAGCGGGCTGACCGGCGCGGATCAGCCCGACCGGCAGCTGCGCGACGTGGCGGAGGGGATCGCCGCGTCGCTGCGGCTCGTCGGGTGCGTCGTGACGGTGGACGGCGCGGCGGTCGGCGTCCTGGTGACGGGGCAGGCCGGCGAACCGATGCGCGTCCCGCTGACCCGGGACGGGCGGACCGTCGGGGAACTCGTGGCGTGGCCGCCGGCCGGGGAGCGGCTCGACGGGCGGTCCGCGGCGACCCTGGATGGCCTGGCGCCGGTTGTCGCCGCGCTCGTGGACCTGACCCGGCTGCACGGCGAGCTGACCCGGTCGCAGGCCCGGGTGGCGCGGGCGCGCGACTCGGAGCGGCGGAAGCTGCGCCGGGACCTGCATGACGGGCTCGGCCCGGCGTTGAGCGGGATGGGGTTCGCCCTCGCGGGAGCGCGCAACCTCCTCCGGGCGGACCTGGACCGGCCCGGTGTCGCGGCGGCCGACAAGCTGCTCGCGGGGCTGGGCGACGAGGCCGCCCGCTATGCGGGACAGGTGCGGGACCTCGCCCGCGACCTGGTCCCGCCGGTGCTGGACACGGACGGGCTGCTGCCCGCGCTGCGAGAGCTGAGCCGGCGGTACGCGGCCGCCGGGCTGACGGTCCGGGTGGAGGGGGAGGCGGTGCCGCTCCCGCCGGACGCGGCCGTCGCGGTCTACGCGGTGGTGACCGAGGCGGTCCGCAACGTGCACCGGCATTCCGGCGCCGACGGGTGCACGGTCGCGGTGCGGCGGCAGGCGGAGCGGGTGGAGGTGTCGGTGCTCGACCACGGCAACGGTTTCGACCCGCGGAAAGGCGTAGGAGTGGGGCTGCAGTCGATGCGCGAACGGGCGGAAGGCCTCGGCGGCGAACTGACGGTGGAGGGCGGCACCGGCGGCACCGAGGTCCGGCTGAGCATCCCGGTGCGGCGGTCATGACCGCGGCGGACCGGCCGGTGCGGGTGGTCGTCGTCGACGACCACCCGGTGTTCCGGATGGGCATGGTCGCCCTGCTGTCCACGCTGGACGGCATCAGCTGCGTGGGGGAGGCCGACGGCGTGGCGACCGCCCTGGCGGTCATCGCCGAGCGGTCGCCCGACGTGGTGCTGATGGACCTGCATCTGGGCGACGGGTCCGGGGTGGCCGCGACGCGGGCCGCCGTGCAGGCGCACCCCTGGCTCGGGGTGCTGGTGGTGACCATGCTGGACGACGACGACTCGGTGTTCGCCGCGCTGCGCGCCGGGGCCCGCGGCTACCTGCTGAAGACCGCCTCGCCGGACGAGGTCGAGCGGGCGGTGCACGCGGTCGCGGGCGGTGACGTGCTGCTGGGCCGCGGTGTCGCGGCGCGGGCGGTGGAGCTGCTGCGCCCCGCCGCACAGCGGACGCCGGTGGCGTTTCCCCAGCTCACCGAGCGCGAGCGGGAGGTCCTCGACCTGGTCGCGGCGGGTCTGGACAACACGGCGGTGGCCCGGCGGCTGGCCCTGAGCACCAAGACGGTGCGCAACCACCTGTCGCGGGTGCTGACGAAGATCCGGGCGGACGACCGTGGTCAGGCCATCGTCCGGGCCCGTGAGGCCGGTCTCGGCGGGCCGTGATCCCGTGAGGCGGGCGGGGTGCCCGCCCCACGGGCTGCCACTACGAACTGGGCACGGCGTGCTGAGCGACGGCCTTGGCGGTGACGATGCTCTGGATCATCATCTCCACCGCCGGGATGCCTTCCGTGTAGCCGGGCTGGGTGGCCAGGCGGACGCTCGCGCCCTCCAGCGAGTCCCGGACGCGGTTCGAGCGCAGGGCCGACAACCACCAGACGCAGTCCACCACCGGGTCGGGGTTGACCACGGGGCGGTCCGGGTTGGTCGTCCAGGCGCACGGCAGCAGCTTGACCCTGCCGTCGTTCTGCCCGGTACGCGGATCGAACACCCCGTTCGGCCGCACGACGCACTGGTTGTTCGCGACCGCCGAACAGTATGTGTCCCGCGCCTTGCTGAACGGCCCCACGACCTGGGACCAGCCATACTCGTACGGCAGTCGATCCACGCCCACCAGGTGCAGGGCCAGCTGCTCGTCCTGCTGGAGCGAGCGGGCGAACCCGAGCCGCACGTACGCGTCGAGCAGCCGTGCCGACGTCGTCATCTGGCGGACGAGCGTGTTCAGCGGGTCACCCGCCGTCGTCATCCTGCGCTCCGCCTCAGCGTAGTAGTTGCCGGCGACCGAGTTGTGCCAGTCGCGGACCCGGGTGACGGCGGCGGCGTCGTCCGAGACCGTCATCGGCGCCGACGCCTCGAACTGCGCCTTGTAGGTCGGGCCCCACTTCTCGCTCAGCCCCTGGTCGGGCGCCGTCAGCCAGGACGCCTTCCCCGAGCGCGGCGGGTAGTACTGGCCCATCTTGCCGTACGGGAACACCTTCTCCCACTGCCGCACCGTGACGAACTTCCCATCCCAGCCCTGCTGGATGCGCATGGTCACCTTGAGGTCCGCGTAGATGGCGTACGGCTTGTCACCGCCCGGTTCGTCCGGTTCGATCATGTTCTCCCAGTTGGCGTCGTAGCACAGGCGGACCGAGGTGTTCGGCCGGGCGTACGCGGCGACCCACAGCTCCTGCGGCACCGCCAGCAACTGCACGTTGGCCGGTCGGCTCGGCTTGAAGGCGGCCTCCCTCGTGCAGTTGGCGACGACGGTCGGCTCGGCCGCCGGCTTGTCCGGCACCGCCTGGTTCGCCGGGCCGAACTGGTTGTACGCCGGGTGCCCCGCCCGCGGCAGGTCCCGCAGCTTCTCGAGCTCGATGATGATGCCGTCCGATCCCGCGCGGTACTTCCGGATCAGGTTCTCGATGATCGGGTTCAGTCGGGCCGGGTTGTCGCTGGTCGGCGTGCGCGGCTTGCTGAACGTCGCCGCGCCGTTGAGGATGGAGTACCCTGCCCCGACGAGCAGGTCGGACCGGGTCGGCTGGACCCTGGAGTGGTCCGGATTCTGCGTCATCAGCATCTTGTAGGGCTCCGCGGCCGCCAGCCAGAACTCCACGTCGGGAGTCGCGCCCACCGCGTCGCCGTCGGGCATGCCCAGGTACCGGCGGGCGTAGTCGTTGAGGTACTGGATCGCCCCGGACGCGTGGTAGCTGTCCAGCACCGCGTTGACATCGGCGTCAGGGTTGCCGGTGTTCACCATGGTCGTCCGGGCGAGCGGCTCGCGCCGGCTGGTGTCGTTGGCCTCCGTCACGAACGTGGTGGCCGCGTTCAGGTAGCTGGCCGGAGCCGGGTCGTTCCAGGGCAGCTCGCGCCCGTTGTTCATCGCCTTGAAGCCGACCGCCCCGTTGGTCCAGTAGGACAGTGGGCTGTGGCGATCCGCCCGCTGGCCCTCCACGAGCACCTGCCCCCAGAAGTCGACCTTGTAGGTCAGGTCGGCGAGCTGGCGGGTGATGTCGGCCAGCTGCTGGGCCGTCGCGTCGTGCAGCTTCAGCAGGATGTCGAACTGCTGCAGCATCTGGCTGTAAATCTCGGTGAGCGCGGATTCGATGCGGTCGAACCGTGTGTTCATCTGGTTCGACATGTTGACCACCTCCTGGCGCAGCTGCCGCAGCTCCTCCTTGATCTGTTCCTCGGGCGAGGGCCCCCCGCCGAACAGCGGCACCAGCGCCTGGATGGCGCCGAGCACGTTGCCCGCCATCGCCAGCGTGCTCATCGATGTCAGCGCCGCGACGAGTCCCTTGGACGCGATCGTCGGCAACCAGGCGTTGACCGCGGTGGCGATCTGGATCGCCGCCTTCCCGGTGCCGGCGGCGATCTCACCGGCCCGCGGGTTGGCGAACCCGATCAGCGTCGACAGCAACTGGACCGCGCCGGCGGCGCCGTCGATCCACTGCTGCCGCTGGGCCGCCTGCGCCTTGGCCTGATCCAGCGCGGCCTGCGTCGGGTTGGCGCCGTTGATCGGGAACTGGACGTTCAGCGAGTTGGCCGCCGCGGCGGAGTCGGCGAGCCGGGCGTTGATCTGGTCCAGCAGCTGCTTGAGCTCGCTGTTGCCCTTGAGGAGGTACTCCTGCATGACGTCCGCGTGGTCCAGCAGGCCCTGGACGTTGACGTAGGTTGCGATGACCGGGTCGGCCTGCAACTGGTCCGAGCTGGCCGTGGACGACACGTTGTACCTGACGCCGAACTGTCCGTCCCAGGCCGCCGCGAACGTCGAATCGGTCTCGCCGAGCCGGGCCACGGAGCCCCACACCCGGTCCTGGATCGCATACACCTGGTCGAAGAACGAGTACATGAACTGCGACGCCGCGACCCGGTCGACCATGTCGCCGTAGCCGCGCAGCTGCTCCCCGAGCGTCGACTCGATCAGCTCTTTCATGATCGGCGACGCGACGGCCCCGGCCGGGTGGGTGGCCGACAGCTCGATCAGTTTCATGACGAACTCGTACGCCGGCCGCTCCAGGTCCTCCACCCGCAACTTGCTGTCGTACCAGTTGCTCATGACGACCGCGTGGTCCATCAGGTCCTTCGCGGTGGCGCCGGGGTGCGTCTGGCGGTAGCCGACCATCTCGGCACTCAGGAACATGTGCTCCAGCCCTTGCACGCCCTGCGCCCGGTTGCGCATGTGCGCCGAGAAGAGCCGATCCCGCAGCACGTAGTTGTCGACCGGCACCGAGGTGTCCGCCGCGTACGCGACACCGGCCTCCCCGACGCTGCCGCCGGCGATCGCCACCAGCGCCAGCATCGCCGCGAGGAGGACCCGCCATCGTCCGGTGAACAATCTCGACCGCGGCCGCTGCCGTCGTGTTCTGAGCATTGTGTTTCCCCTTCCGGCCGCGGCGGCGTGCCCGGTCGGGCGCTGCTCGCCGCAGGCCAGCCCGACCCTGAGCGGGGAGCGGGCCCGGGCACCAGGGACAGGTGTCCCGGCCACCCCGGACCGCCGCTGTCGGCTGGTGGACACAGATCGCAGGCAACCATGAGCGCTTCTGACAACAGTATTTACAACTGAAGAAGTTTTGTTTACAAATAGGCATGGACGAACGTCCATCTGTGGCAGTTCCCCATCGCCGGAAGGTGACCCCCATGCCCAGACCACGCGTTTTTGCGTTGCTCGCCGCGGCCGGTATAGCGCTGGCCGCCGCCGGCGCCGCCATCCTGCCGGCGACCGCGTCCAACGCGGCGACCGCCTGCGCGGCCGCGTACAACAACTCCGCCGTCTACACCGGCGGCATGCAGGTCTCGTACAACAGCCACAACTGGACCGCCAAGTGGTGGACGCAGTACGAGGCGCCGAGCACCGGTGGCTCCGGCGTGTGGGCCGACAACGGCTCGTGCGGCGGGTCCGGTGGCGGCGGTGGCGGCACTGCCTGCAACTACCCCGCCTGGGTCGCCGGGCAGTACTACGCCGTCGGTGCGATCGTGCGCTACACCAACGGTCTCTACTACCAGGCCACCCATGAGAATCCCGGCTACGACCCGACGATCAGCACCTGGTTCTGGAGCCCGTACGCGTGCTCCGGAGGCGGTGGCGGGGGTGGTGGCGGCACCACCGGGTTCGTGGTCAGCGAGGCGCAGTTCAACCAGATGTTCCCGAGCCGGAACGGCTTCTACACCTACGCCGGCCTGACGGACGCGATGGCGAAGTACCCGGCGTTCGCCAAGACCGGCAGCGACACCGTCAAGCGCCAGGAGGCGGCCGCGTTCCTGGCCAACGTCGGCCACGAGACCGGCGGCCTCGTCTACATCAACGAGATCAACACCGCCAACTGGCCGCACTACTGCGACTACAGCCAGCCGTACGGCTGCCCGGCCGGCCAGTCCGCGTACCACGGCCGCGGCCCGATCCAGCTGAGCTGGAACTTCAACTACAAGGCGGCCGGCGACGCGCTCGGCGTCGACCTGCTCAACAACCCGGACCTGGTCGCCACCAACTCGTCGATCTCCTGGCAGACCGGCCTCTGGTACTGGATGACCGGCACCGGCAACGCCGGCACGACCTCGCACAACGCCATGGTCAACGGCCAGGGCTTCGGCACCACGATCCGCGCGATCAACAGCATCGAGTGCAACGGCGGCAACCCGGCGCAGGTGCAGAGCCGGGTCAACCTGTACAACCAGTTCACCGCCATCCTCGGCGTCCCCGCCGGCGGCAACCTCACCTGCTGAGCCGCGGGCCGGGACCCGGGCGTGTCCGGTGGGTGGGGTCGGACCCCACCCACCGGGCGCGTGTCAGGCGGCGCAGGGGAGCGGGCCGCCGCGCCAGCGGACCATCTCGGCGAAGGCGGGGGCGGACGGCAGGTAGGTGCCCGGTGGGGCGCCGGTGCGCTCGGCGTAGGCGCGGTGCAGGTTGGCGACGAGGCGCTCCGGCTCGCCCCACTCCGCGAACCCGCCGAGGTCGGCCTCCAGGGCGGTCTCCAGCGGGGTGAGGCCGGCGGCGAGCCCGCGGTCGGCGAGGTCGTCGAGCCAGCGCAGGTAGGCGGTGGTCGCCTCCAGGGCCTCGGGCCCGGCGACCGGGCCGTGCCCGCCGACGATGACCGCGGGCTCCAGGGCGGTGAGGGCGGCGACCGCGTGCAGGCTGCCGTGGACGGAGCCCATCAGCACGAACGGCGTGCGGCCCGGCATGACGACGTCGCCGGTGAAGAGCACCCGCTGCGCTGGCAGCCACGCGACGACGTCGCCGGTGGTGTGTGCCGGGCCGGGGTGCCACAGGCGCACCTCCGTGCGTCCGACGTGGACGGTGAGCCGGTCGGTGAACGTCAGGTCCGGCAGGAGGAGCGGCTGGTCGCCCCAGTCGACGCCGGGCCAGACCTGGCGCAGCGCGGTGCCGCGGGCCGCCATGTCCTCGCGGGTCGTGGCGTGGGCGACGATCGTGGCGGGCGGGGCGAAGACGGCGTTGCCGAGGGTGTGGTCGCCGTGGTGGTGGGTGTTGACGACGACGCCCGGCGGCGCCGGGGCGACCCGCCGCACCGCGTCGCGCAGCGCCAGGGCCCGGGCGTGGGTGGCGGCGGTGTCGACGAGCAGGGCGGCGGTGCCGTCCTGGACGAGCCCGGCGTTGTTGACGCACCAGCCGCCGTCCGGCTGCACGTACGCGTGCACGCCGTCGCCGATCTCGTGCAGCGTCACACCGTCACCTCCGCCCGGGTGCGTGGCTCGCCGATCGGCCGCGGACCGCTCACGCCGGCCCCGTGCCGGCCGCGACGACCTCGCAGACGTGCGGGTCGCCGGTGGAGACGGTGGAGACCCGTAGCGCGGTGCGGAAGGCCTCCTGCGACGTGGCGGTCCGGAACGCGGCGAGGTCGCGCCACTCGGCGATGTTGACGTAGACGTCGGGGTCGGTGGTGGAGCGCACGAGCTGGTAGCGGACGAGGCCCGGCTGGGCGCGGAAGAACGTGGCGACGCCGGCGTAGATCCGCTCGAGGTCCTCGGCCGGGCCGGTGAGCCGCAACGTGTTGACGAACACGACGGTGGTCATGGACCGACCCTGGACCGTCCCTCTCCAGCCGCCCTGGAGTCACGCTGCATCATGCTTGCCCTACTAGACGGGTAGGTCTAACGTAATGGACTATCAAGTCCAACAACTATCGGGAGTGATCATGGCAGTCGCCGAGCCCCCACCGGGGGAGACCGGGCGCCGTGGAGCGGACTGGGCCGTGCTGTCGCTGCTCTGCCTCGGGCAGGTGATGGTGGTGCTCGACGTGTCGATCGTGAACGTCGCACTGCCCGCCATCCGGGCCGACCTCGGCTTCAGCGACTCCGGCCTGCAGTGGGTCGTCAACGCCTACACGCTGACCTTCGCCGGCTTCCTGCTGCTCGGCGGCAGGGCCGCCGACCTGTTCGGCCGGCGCCGCATGTTCATCACCGGCCTGGTGCTCTTCACGGTCGCGAGCCTCGTGGGCGGCCTCGCCCAGGACGAGCTCACCCTCATCATCGCCCGCGGCGCGCAGGGCCTCGGCGGCGCGATCCTGTCGCCGGCCACGCTGACCCTGCTCACCACCACGTTCGTCGAGGCGCCGAAGCGGGCCAGGGCGATGGCCGCCTGGAGTGCGGTGTCCGGCGGCGGCGCCGCGATCGGCTCGCTGCTCGGCGGCGTGCTCACCGACCTGATCAACTGGCGCTGGATCCTGTTCGTCAACGTCCCGATCGGCGTGGCCGCGGTCGTCGCGGCGCTGCGGGTGCTGCCGCTGGGCCGCCCCGAGCCGGCCGCCGGCCCGCGCCGTCTCGACCTGCTCGGCTCGCTGCTGGTCACCGCCGGCCTCGTCGCCGTCGTGTACGGCACGGTCAACAGCCAGTCGCACGGCTGGGGCGACCCGGTCACCTTCGGCCCGCTCGCCGCCGGCGCCGTGCTGCTCGCCTGGTTCGTCCTGCACGAGGCGAAGGTCGCCGAGGCGCCGGTCGTGCCGCTGCGGCTGTTCGCGTCCCGCGGCATCACCGTGGCCAACCTCGTCATGTTCTGGCTCGGCTGCGCCGTCATCGCGCACTTCTTCTTCCTGTCGCTGTACATGCAGAACGTCCTCGGCTACGACGCGCTCGCCGCGGGCCTGGCGTTCCTGCCCGGCGCCATCGCGATGACCGCCGGTGCCTACGCCGGGCCGGTCCTGCTCAAGCGGGTCGGCGTCCGGCCGCTGCTCATCGGCGGGCCGCTGCTGTCCGGCGTCGGCCTCGCCTGGCTGTCGGTGATCCCGGTCCGCGGCTCGTACGCCGCCGACCTGCTCGTGCCGATGATCCTGGTGACCCTCGGCGCGGGCATCGCGATGACGCCGCTGGCCATCACGGCCACGTCGGGCATCCCGCGGCACGAGGCCGGCCTCGCCTCCGGCGTCATCAACACCACCCGGCAGGTCGGCGGGTCGCTCGGCCTCGCGGTGCTCGCGACGATCGGCGCGACCCGCGCGCAGCACCTGCTCGAGGCGGGCACGGCCCAGGCCGACGCGGTCGTCGCCGGATACCGCCTGGCGTTTCTCGTCGGCGCGGCGTTCGCGGTGGTCGGCGCGCTCACGTCGATCGCGGCCCCCGGCCCGGCCCCGGCGCCTGCCGCGGCCCCCGAACCGGCGGCCGAACCGGCCTCCGGGTCCGCCGCCGCCGAGCCCGCCACGGCCAAGTCCGCGTCCTGACCCACCCGGGCCAGGTGCCATCGCTCTCAAATCGGTGCCGGCCGGTCCCTCGCCGGCCGGCACCGCCCTCCCTGACGACGATCTCTAACGAAAGGTGTCGGCGTGGTCCTCGGCCCACTGGCGGAAGCTGCGCGGCACCCGGCCCGTCACGTCCTCGACCGTCGGCAGGACCCTGGCGCGGAACGGGCCGGCCGCGGCACGTGCGGCCAGCACCGCGTCGACCACCTCCGCGGGCACCCGCCGCGCCATCGCGGCCCGCGCCTGCGCCACGTCGAGCTCCTCGAAGCGCAGCGGCCGGCCGAGGACGCCGGCGAGGACCTCGACCTGCTCCGCCGGGCTGATCGCCGCCGGGCCGCTCAACGGCAGCACCGCGCCGTCGTGCCCGCCGTTGAGCGCCGCGACCACCACCGCGGCGATGTCGCGCGGGTCCACGATGGACGCGCGCAGGTCGCCGAAGGGCGCACGGACGACACCGGCCTCCCGTACCGACGGCGCCCACTCCAACGCGTTGGACATGAACCCTCCGGGCCGGACGATCGTCCAGGCCGGCCCCGCGTCCCGCACGGCGCGTTCCCCGTCGGCGTGCCAGCGGCCCAGCAACCCGTCAGGGTCCTCCTCGGCGGCGAGGGACGACAGTGCGACGAGCCGGGCCACGCCTGCCTTCGCCGCGGCCTGCGCCAGATGCGCGTCGTGTTCGGCCTTTCGCGGCCCGACCGACAGGAGGAACACCCGGTCCACACCGTCCAACGTGGACGGCAGGCTGTCCGGATCACCCAGGTCGCCGGCGACGAGCTCGACCTCCGGCAGCAGCGGCGCCGCCCGTGCCGGGTCCCGGGTCAGGGCGCGCACCGGCTCGCCCGCCTCCAGCAACTGCCGCGCCACCGCGCGTCCGACGGTGCCGGTGGCACCGGTCAACAGGATCGTCATGCATCCGTGTCTAACCGCACGCCCTCCAGGCCCGCTGGAGCCCCGTGCGGCGGCGCCGCGGTGGAGCCGGGCTCCATGGCAGCTCCAGCGGTCGCTCCTAGCGTCGGACAGCAGCGTCCGACGACACCTGGGAGTCCACAGTGGAGCTGAACCCCGCACCGATCCTCGACATCGCGTCGGGTGCCCGCCGCGCGCGGGTGCTGTTCGCCGCCGCCGACGTCGGTGTCTTCGGCGCCCTCGCCGAGGCGCCGGCGACCGCCGAGGACGTCCGCGCGCGGCTGGGGCTGCACCCGGCGGGTGTCGGCGACCTCCTCGCCGGGCTGGAGGCGCTCGGACTCGTCGAGCGCCGGGACGGCCGATACCACAACAGCCCCGCCGCCGGCCGCTACCTGGTGCCCGGCCGGCCCGAGTTCCTCGGCGGGTTCCTGGACTTCCTCGACCACACGCTGCACCCGGCCTGGGACGGTCTGGCCAACAGCCTCCGGACCGGCGAACCCGCGAACACCCAGGCCGGCGGCGGCGACCCCTATGCGCCGGTCCACGCCGACCCCACCTCGCGGACCGCGTTCTTCGACGCGATGGACGTGCTGAACGCGCCGATCGGCGCGGCCCTCGCCGACCTGGACTGGGGCGGCTTCGAGCACGTCGTGGACGTCGGCGGCGCCCGCGGCAACATCGCCGCGCACCTCGTCAAGGCACACCCGCACCTGCGGGTCACGGTGTTCGACCTGCCGGACGTGCGGCCCGCGTTCGAGGCGCACGTCATCTCCGATCGGGTCACGTTCGTCGGCGGCGACTTCTTCACCGACCCGCTGCCGGCCGCCGACGCCGTGCTCTTCGGCCACGTCCTGCACAACTGGCCGGTGGAGCGGCGGCGGTTCCTCGCCCAGGCGGCGTTCCACGCGGTGCGGCCCGGCGGTGCCGCGTTCGTCTACGACCCGATGCTCGACCCCGACCACCCGCAGCTGCCCAACGTCCTCGCCAGCCTCAACATGCTCGTCTGGTCCGCCGGCGGCGCCGAGTACACCTTCACCGACGCCGCCGCCTGGTTCACCGACGCCGGGTTCGCCACCGTCACGCACACCCCGCTGGTCGCGACCACGAGCCTGCTCACGGCGCGGAAGGAGTGAGGCGGTGGCCGTCCGCGTCGCCCGTGACCCCGACATCACCCGCAAGGCGCTCACCGGGTGGCTCGCCGACCGGTTCGGCGCGCCCGACCTGCGGCTCGGGCCGGTGACCGTGCCGCCGTCGACCGGCTTCTCCGCGGAGAACCTGGTCGTCGACGCCACCTGGACCGGCCCGGAGGGCCCGGCCCGGCGGCGGCTCGTCGTGCGCATCGCACCCACCAGCTACCGCCTGCACCCCCGGCCGCGGTTCTGGCAGCAGTACCACCTGCAGCGCCTCCTGGGCGAGCGCACCGACGTCCCGGTCGCGCCCGCGCTGGGCTTCGAACCCGACCCGGGGCTCCTCGGCGCGCCGTTCTGCGTGCTGGGCCACGTCGCCGGGCTCGTCCCGGCGGACCTCCCCTCGTACCACCGCGAAGGCTGGCTGCACGACGCGCCCGCGCCCATGCGGGCGGCAGCGTGGCGCAACGCCGTCGAGGTGCTCGCCCGCATCCATCGCGTGCCCCCACTGCCGCTCGATCTCGGCCCCGCGTCGCAGGTCGAGGAGCTCGCCGCGGACCTCGACTTCTACGGCTGCGCGACGGACCCGCACATCCGGGCCGGGATCGGTGTGCTCCGGGCCGCCGTGCCGGCGCAGGCCGGGCCGCCGGTGCTGCTGTGGGGCGACGCGCGGCTCGGCAACATCGTCTTCGACGGTGTGGCCGTCGCGGCGGTCCTCGACTGGGAGCTGGCCGGGGTCGGCGCGCCGGAGTCGGACCTCGCCTGGTTCCTGCACCTGGACCGGCACCTCAGCGAAGGCATCGGCGCCGAGCGGCTTCCCGGGCTGCCGGACGCCGCCACGACCGTCGCCCACTGGGCCCGCCGGACCGGTCGCGTGCCGCACGCCCTGGACTTTCACCGGGTGCACGCCGCGGTGAGGTTCGCGGCCTACACCGCCCGGGTCACCGCCCTGCTGACCGGGCACCGCCTGGTCCCTGCCGACTTCCCCCTGCACCGCAACGCGACGCGCCTGCTCGCGACCACACTCAAGGAGGTCGGCACGTGAAACTGTCCATCCTGGACCAGTCCCCGATCGGGACGGGCCAGTCACCGGCGCAGGCCCTGCGCAACACGGTCGAGCTCGCCGAGCTCGCCGACCAGCTCGGCTACACCCGCTACTGGGTCGCGGAGCACCACGCGATGCACTCCCACGGCGGGAGCGCGCCCGAGGTGCTCGTCGCCGCGATCGCCGCCCGCACCTCCCGGATCCGGGTCGGCTCCGGCGGGGTGCTGCTGAGCCACTACAGCCCGTTCAAGGTCGCGGAGGTCTTCCGTACCCTCGAGGCCCTGTACCCGGGCCGCATCGACCTCGGTATCGGCCGGTCCGCAGGGTCCAGCCCGATCGAGACGTACGCGCTGCGCGGCACGTCATCGTCGGCGGACGACTTCGACGACAAGCTCGTCCAGCTGCTCGCGTTCCTCGACGGCACGTTCCCGCCCGGGCACCCGTTCCACGACATCGTCGTCACCCCGACCGGCACCGGACGGCCCGACGTGTGGCTGCTCGGCTCCAGCCCGCGCAGCGGCGCCGTGGCCGCCCAGCTCGGCCTGCCCTACGCGTACGCCCACTTCATCAACCCGGCCCCGACCCGCGCCGTCTTCGCCGACCACCGGGCCCGCACCGGCGGCACCGGCAAGGCGATCCTCGGCATCGGCGTGTACTGCGCGGACACCGACGCCGAGGCGGAGCGCATCTACGCCACCCAGCGGGCGTTCCGCAAGCGGCTGACCCGCAACGACGTGCGGCCGGTGCCGAGCCCCGAGCAGTCGCTGCGGGAGCTCGCCGACGGCGACGACCCGCTCGGCGCGGAGCGCTTCGAGTTCCCGCGCTACGTCTACGGCACGCCGGACCGTGTCCGCGACCAGATCCTCGCCATCACCGAGGCGACCGGCGCCGAAGAGGTCATCGCGCTCGCCACCATCTACGACCATGCCGACCGCCTGCGCTCCTACGAGCTGCTGGCCAAGGCGTTCGCGCTGCAACCCGCGCTCGCCTGAGAGGACTCCGATGCGCTTCGGTATCAACCTGTTCCCGACCGTCGGGCCGGCCGACAAGGACGCCGCGTCGTACTTCGACGACGCGCTCACCCTGGTCGAGCTCGCCGAGCAGCTCGACTTCCACCACGTGAAGACGGTGGAGCACTACTTCTTCGCCTACGGCGGCTACAGCCCCGACCCCGTCACCTTCCTGGCCGCCGCGGCCGCCCGCACCTCCCGGATCCGGCTCATCACCGGCGCCGTCATCCCGGCCTTCACGCACCCGATCAAGCTGGCCGGCAAGCTCGCCATGCTCGACAACATCTCCCACGGCCGCCTCGACGTCGGCTTCGGCCGGGCGTTCCTGCCCGACGAGTTCGCCGCGTTCGGCATCCCCCTGGACGAGAGCCGCGCCCGCTTCGACGAGGGCGTCTCCGCCGTCCGTCAACTGTGGACCTCGACCGATCTCGTGTTCGACGGGCAGTTTCACCGGTTCGGCCCGGTGACGCTGCTGCCCCTGACCTACCAGCGGCCGCACCCGCCGATCCTCGTCGCCACCGCGATCACCCCTTCGTCCGCGGCTTCCGCCGGTGCCGACGGACACGGGCTGCTGCTCGTCCCGTCGATCAACAAGCGGGAGAAGGTCCAGGAGATGATCGCCGGCTACCGCGAGGCCCGCGCCGCGGCGGGACTCGACCCCGACGGAGGGGACATCCACCTCAGCTACAACTGCTACCTGTCCGAGGACGCCGACGAGGCGTACCGCAACGGCCGCCGCTACTCCGAATGGACCAACGCCCGCCTGCTGGAGGCGGTCTCGGCGTGGTCCTCGACGCGCAGCTCCGGCTACGAGGGGTACGAGAACATCGTGCGGAAGGTGTCGTCGGCGGACTTCGACAGCTCGCTGCGCGACAACAAGGCACTCGTCGGCACCCCCGCCGAGGTCGTCGACCGCATCACCACGATCCGCGACTGGTTCGGCGACGTGACGATCAGCCTCCAGGTCGTCTCCGGCAACATGCCCCTCTCGGAGTCGCAGCGCACCATCCGCCTCTTCGGCGAACAGGTCCTGCCGAAGTTCAGCTGACCGCCTGCTGGATCAGCGCCCGCATGACGTCCTGCGGCAGGGACGGGTTGGCGGCGGCGGCCCCGGCGAGGTCGGGGCCGCCGTGCTCGAGGAGTGCCAGCAGCGTCTCTGGGTCGAGGGCCGGGTGCCGGGCCGCGCTGCGCCCGGCCCGCTCATCGGCGAGGCACGCGGTCAGCGCCGGCGCGGTGGCGTTGGGATGTCTCGCGATCTCGCGGAGCGCGAGCTTCGCCGGCGGCCGCAGCGTCGCGATCCGCAGCAGGAGGTCCGCGGGGCAGGCCGGATTGCCGGCGAGTCCGGCGGCGACGCGGACCCCGTGGGCGGTGAACATGGCGTGCATGCGGCCGGGGGAGACGCGGGGGTTGGGTGCGATCGCCCGCAGCACAGCGGCGTCGCGGTCCGCGGCGAGGACGTCGACGAGGTCGTCAGGCAGTCCGGGGTGCCGCGCGACGAGCATCCGGACGACCGGTTCCTTGGACGTGGCGAGCTCCCGCAGCTCGCCGGCCGTGGCGGCGGCGATACGCGGCAGGACCGCCGGCCCGGCCCCGTCGGTGTCGACCGCGATCCATGGCGGCCTCGGCCCGGGCGGGCCGGTGGCCGCGAGGGTGGTGAGGACGTCGAGCGGGATGTTCGGGTTGTGCATGACGTACCGCTGCACGAAGTCTGTCTGGTCGGTGGCCAGGCTCCGCAGGATCGCGACCCCGACGGCCGGGTTGGTGGCGAGGGCGTGCCGGACCCCTGGGACGGGGTCGGTCGCCAGCCGGGCGTACACCTCCTGCGGCAGGCCCGGCCGGCCCGCCACGTGCCTGCGAATCCACGGCATCGGGTGACGGGCGAGGCCGACCATCGCCGGCGCGGGGGTGGACGGGTTGCGGGCGGCGGCGTTCTGGATGAAGTCCACGGACCGGGGATGGTCGCTGCCGTCGCAGGGCCCCCACGACGACGCATGGTCCGTGCCGTCGCAGCCGGGGCAGGCCTCGACAGGCGGCCGGCCGCCGTCGAGCGCCAGGCTCGCCAGGATCTCGGCGGGTGCGGCCTTGTTGGCGGCCAGTGCCATCCGGACCCGGGTGTGCGGGTGCCGGGCCAGCCTCTCGGCGAGCTCCGCGGTCATCGCCGGCGACAGCGCCGCCTCGGCGGCGACGTCCACGTCGGGGTCGTCGGCGAGCTGCGCCACCACCTCGACGGGTGTGTGTGCGGCGTAGGCGAGCAGTTCCCGGATCCAGCGATCGGGCGATGCCGCGAGTGCGTGCGCCCATTCCGCCGGTGCGCCGGTGGCGTCGAACAGCGCGGCGACCACGCGAGGGTCGCGCCCGTCGACGTCACCGGCCCGCAGCCGTCCACTGTGGACGAGCCCCACGGCGGCGCCGGTGCTCCGTGCCGCGATGGCCCGGACCTGGGCCGCGGAGAGGTCGTCACGCCCGGCGAGGTCGCCGAGCAACTCGTCGTCGCCGGCGGCGATGAGCATGTCGATCAGGTCCGCCGGCAGGGCCGGGTTGTCCGCCAGCCCGGCGAGGCGCGGGTCGTCCGCCTGTTCCACCCGTGCAGTCTTGCGCCCCGGCCGTCCCGGCGCGACGGAATTCGGACGGGTGGCGCCGCCCCGGAGGGCGGCCCCCCGAGCGGTCAGGCGACCAGGAAGCCGGTGACGGCGGCCGCGAACGCCTCCGGTTCGTCGACCCACGGGTAGTGGCCGGCGCCCGGGATGGTGACGTGGCGGGCGTGCGGGAGGCCGGCGGCGGCGACGTCGCCGATGCGGACGCCGGTGAGGGCGTCGCGGTCGCCGGTGACGACCAGGACCGGGGCGGGGACGGTGGCGAAGTCGTCGAGCCAGCCGGTGGAGGTGCCGGCCCAGAAGCCGGCCCACGCGTCGAGGGCGAACTCGGCGCGCTGCGTCGCGGCGTGGGCCTGCTGGCGGGCGTCCCAGCGGCCGTACGCGGCGGGGGTGTAGCGGTCCAGGACGTCGAGGACCTGGGCGGGTGGGGTGTCCGGGGGCAGGCTCAGCAGCTCACCCGCGGCGGTGCTGACCGAGGAGAACCAGGGGGCGTCGGTACGGGTGGCGAGGATGTCTCCCACGTCGTCGCCGCCCTTGCCGTACAGCTGCGGGCTCGGCGAGACGAGGACCAGGCGCTCGATTCTGGTGGGGTGCACGGCGGCGTAGGCGCTGGCGACGACCGAGCCGGCGGAGTGGCCGAGGAGGTCCAGGCGCTCCAGGCCGAGGTGTGCGCGCAGCGCCTCGACGTCCTGGGCGAGGCTCGGGTACGCGTAGGTGGCCGGGTCGGCGGGCCGGGCGGAGGCGCCGGTGCCGCGGGCGTCGTAGCGGATGAGCGTCCGCGCCGCCGACAGGCCGCCGAGGTCCTCGAGGTACCCGGCGGCCCGTGGACCGCCCGGCACCAGGACCAGCGGCGGCCCGTCGCCGATCGACTCGTAGTGCAGGACCGTGCCGTCGAAGCTGGTGAAGGTAGCCATGCAGCGACGCTACGAACGGCCGGTCGACGCCCGCTGCAGTCCCGCTACAGCGAGAAGCGCAGGACCGCCTTGCCGTTGACGTTGCGGTCGCGCAGCGCGTCCCACGCCGGCGCCGGGTCGGTCCACGGCGTCGTGAGCGCGACCTGCGGGTCGAGCCGGCCCTGCGCCACGAGGCCGACGAGTGTGGCGAGGTCCCGGCCGACCGGCTGCCGTCGCGTCTCCTGGAACAGGTGCAGGTACCGCAGCGACACCCCCGGCCGGAGCCGTCCCCAGTCCAGCGGGAGCCGCAGCGGCTCACGGGTCGTGTTGCCGTAGCTGACCACGATCCCGTCCTCGGCGACCGACGCCCACGCCCGCTCCAGGGCAGCGCCGCCGACGCTGTCGAGGAGGACGTCCACCGGTTCGGCGACGGTTTCGCCGTACCCGCCGACCGCCGCCGCACCGAGCTTCGCCAGCCCGTCGCCGCGGCTTGCCGCGCCCACCCGGGCGATGACCCGCGCGCCCGCGGCGGCCGCGAGCTGCACCGCGACCCGGCCGACGCCGCCGCCCGCGCCGGTCACCAGGACCGTCCGGCCGAGCAGCCAGCCGGCGTGCCGCAGGGCGTAGATGGCGGTGAGCCCCGCGACCGGCAGTGCCGCACCGGTCGTGTCCGGGATCGTGTCGGTCAGCGCGGCGAGATGGCCGGTGGGGATCGCGACCCGCTCGGCGAACCCGTCCCGTCCGGCGAGACCGACGACCCGCGTGCCGGCGGGCGGGCCGGAGCCGTCGAAGGCGGCCCGCTCGACGACCCCGGCGACGTCCCAGCCGAGCCGCGACCCGGCGGGCAGGCTCGCGGCGACGGTCAGGTCACCGCGGTTGAGCCCGGCGGCCTTCACCGCGACGACGGCCTCGCCGGGCGCCGGGTCCGGTTCGCCGACGTCGGCGGGGGCGACGCCGGCCCCGCCGGTCGTGACGAGCGCCCGCACAGGCTCAGCCCGCGGGCGCGAGGTCGCGGTTGGCGAACGCGTCGACGTCGAACCCGCCGGGCGTCGACAGCGGCAGCACCTCGAGGCGCAGGTGCGAGGAGAGCGGGTTGCCGTAGAGGACGTCGGTGAGCTCCTCGTGCGAGGCGACGTCGTAGATGTTGAGCCCGCCGGACTGGCCGACGACGATCCAGCTGTGCTTGATGATGCCCTTGTCGATCAGGCCCTGGATGTAGCCGAAGCCCTCCGGCAGCCGGTGGCGGAACTCGTCGGAGCTGATCCCGACGGGGTTCTGGTGCGTGAAGACGGCGAACAGTGCCATGAATGCCCTCCAGGATGACCGTCCCGCGTGCCGCGGGCTCACGGACCAGCCTGTTCGCGGCCGGTGCAGCGAGACTGGAGCGCTCCTGGAGCCGTTGACCGGGGCCGGTCGCACGACAGGACGGGCAGCGGCGACTCCTGGCCCGCCGGTGAGGTGCGCCCAGACCTCCATCGGCGCCGCGCTCAACGACACCAGCCAGGAGGTCGCGAGCAGCCTCGTCCTCCGGGCGATCCGCCGCAGCCGCAAAGGCTGAGTCGCTCGACACATCGATGCCCTACGGTGATCGGACGACCTCAGGAGGTAGTCATGAAGATCGAGGGATCTGTCGCGCTGGTCACCGGCGCCAACCGCGGCCTCGGCCTGCACATCGCCCGCGAACTGCTCGCCCGCGGCGCGGCCGTGTACGCGACGGCCCGCGACCCGCGCACCGTCGACCTGCCCGGCGCGACGGTCCTGCCGCTCGACGTCACCGACGCCGCATCGGTGGCGGCCGCCGCGGCCGCGGCCGGCGACGTCACGCTGCTGGTCAACAACGCCGGCGTGGCGACGTTCGCCAACCTCGTCGACGGCGACCTCGACGACATCCGCCTGGAGATGGAGACGCACTTCTTCGGCACCCTGCGCATGGTCCGCGCCTTCGCCCCGATCCTGGGCGCCAACGGCGGCGGGGCCGTCGTCAACCTGCTGTCGGTGCTGTCGTGGATCACGTTCCTCAACGCGACGTCGTACGCCGCGGCCAAGGCGGCCGAGTGGAGCCTCACCAACGGCATCCGCCTCGAGCTGGCCGCCCAGGGCACCCAGGTCTCCGGCGTCCACCTCGGCGCCGCCGACACCGACATGATGGCGCGCTGGGACGTGCCGAAGATCGACCCCGCGGCCGTCGCGACCGCCGTGGCCGACGGCGTCGCCCGCGGCGACCTCGAGATCCTTGTCGACGACGCCGCCACCGGCGCCAAGCAGGCCCTCGCCGCCGACCTCAGGATGGTGTACCCGCAGCTACCGTGACCGTCGCGCCCGCCGCGGCCAGCCGGTCGGCGAGGAGCTGGACCTCCGCCGGGGTGCCGGCGATGCCCTCGCCCGTCAGACGGGCGTAGGCGTCGACGGCCTCGGCGATCGTCGTCCCCTCCTGGCGGAGCACCGCGAGCAGCCGCACCCGCGCCGCACGGTTGACCCCGGGGTCGGCGTGCACCCGGGCGAGCCCGACGCGGGCGAGGTACGCCTCCCGCGCGATCCCGGTCAGCGGGCCCGGGCCGCAGGCCACGCTCTCGGCGCCGCAGTCGCACCGCATCCAGACGGACGACTCGACGCGCCCGTGGACGATGGACTCCTCCGGCCGGCCCCGGCTGGTGCCGCCGCATCGGGCGCACGGCGCCAGCAGCACGTCACCTTCACGCCGTCGCACGCCGCCACTGTACCGACGACCGGCGGCGCCGCGGGGGTCGCGACCGCGGCCGGAGCCGTTCACCGTGCCGGGTGTGGCAGGCGTGGACGGAGCTACGCCTGCCACACCCGGTGAGACGACGTCAGGGCAGCATCGCCGGGTTGCCCGCCAGCGCCGCGACCTGGTCCATGGTGAGGAACGCCTTGTCCAGCGCGGGCTTGCGGTCCGTGGCGGTGTCGCGGGGGTAGACGGGGACGGTGCGCTGGGCGGCCACGCTGAAGTGACCGCCCTGCAGGTAGCGGCGGGCGACGATGACGTCGCCGTCACCGTGGTCCTCCAGCCAGACCACGACCGGCACCCCGGCGACGTCGACGACGCGGCACTCGCGGCCCGCGTCGGGCAGGGCGCACAGGCCGCCGGGCGGCACGGTCTCGCTGGTCTGCGCGATGTACGCCCCGAGGTAGCCCTCCCCGTGCCCGTCCGAGACGACGACGCGGGTCCACATGGTCACGAGCGCCGTGCCGGACGGTGATTCCAGGCGCATCGGCGCGGTGCTGGGACCGGCGAACGGGTACTGGCTGCGGCCCGTGTACCCCGCCGGCAGGGCCGCGACGAGCAGGTCGTACACCACGCGGTCGTGCGTCGGCAGCGCCTGCGCCGACGGGACGGGCGCGGCGGACGCGACCTGGGAACCGGTGGGCTGCGCAGCGGGCACGGCCACGAACGGCGCCGGGGCCGCCGGGCCGGACGGCAGCAGGGCGGGCGCGACCAGGGCCGCCGCGACCGTCACACCGGCGAGGCTCGCGGTGGCGGCGACGATGCGGTCGCGGCGCGCCGCGGCCCGGGCGGCGACCGCGAGGACCCGCTCCGCCTCGCGCAGCGGCGGCGCGTCGTCGAGGGCGAGGTCGCACAGCATTTTCACGTCGTTCACTGGATTCCTCCTGGGCTGATCGGTCTGAGGTCTTCGAGGGTGTCGCCGAGCACTTCGCGCAGGTTGTCGAGGCCGCGGGCGGTCTGGCTCTTCACGGTGCCGGTGGAGCAGCCGAGCACGTCGGCGACCTGCTCGACCGACAGGTCCGCCCAGAAGCGCAGGACCAGCACCGCCCGCCGCCCTTTCGGGATGCGCAGCAGCGCCCGCTTGAGCACCTGCCGGTCCTCGACGCCCCGCTGGTCGGAGACGCTCGCGTCGAGCACCTCGTCGT
Organism: Dactylosporangium sp. NPDC000521; assembly: GCF_042898305.1. Lineage (NCBI taxonomy): Bacteria > Bacillati > Actinomycetota > Actinomycetes > Micromonosporales > Micromonosporaceae > Dactylosporangium > Dactylosporangium sp. NPDC000521. The sequence continues at coordinate 33,931 of NZ_JBIAYW010000018.1, read as the reverse complement.
CGGGGGTCGGACGTTCCCGCCGCCACGGCCGCCGCCGCTCGTCGAGGAAGGCGCGCAGCAGGACCCGCCGCGCGTACTGGTCGAGCACGTCGTGCCGGTCGACGCGGCTCCACACGCGGTACAGCTTCGTGAACGCCGTCTGGGTCAGGTCCTCGGCGAGGTGCCAGTCACCACACAGCAGGAAAGCCGTGTTTCTCAGGTGTCCGGCGCGGGCGGCGTAATACGCGACGAACTCGTCGTCGTGCGGTCGCCGGCCGCGCCTCAGGATTCGCATCATCATCGCGTTAGACACGTACACCACCCCGGAACGGGTTGCCTGGGGGACCCGCGCGCCCCGGAGAGCCGCCGCGGTCGCGGTCGCCGGCATGACGCGGCTCTCAGTGCGGGCTCAGGTATCGAGGACGATGATGCGAGTATGACGGCGGTGTTGGAACGTCCGGCCGCGGTGCTGGTCGCGGTCTCCCGGCCGTGGTTCTGGCCGGTGTCGTGGGTGCCGGCGTACCTCGGCACGGTGCTGGCGGGTCACAGCTGGCTCCCCGCACCGGCCGACCGGGGGCGCGCGCTCGTGGCGTTGCTCGTGCTCGGGCCGCTCATCTGGGGCGCCGTGCTGGCCCAGAACGACCTGCAGGACCTGCGCAGCGACCGCGACAACCCACGCAAGGCGACCGCGCCACTGGTCACCGGAGCGGTCTCCGCCAGGCGTCTGCGGGTGTGGTACCGGTGGCTGGCGGTCGCCTGCGTCGCGGCCGCCCTGTACGTGGGGCCGCTGTTCGTGCTCGGGGTCGCCGGCGTGCTGCTGCTCGGCTGGGCGTACAGCGTGCCGCCGCTGCGGCTGAAGACCCGGCCCGGCTGGGACGTCGCGGTCAACGCGCTGGTCGTCGGGGTCGTGTCGCCGGCCGCGGGCTGGGCGATCACGCGGCCGCCGTGGGAGTTCCCGTGGCAGTTCGGGCTGATCGGCCTGCTCTTCGCCGCTGCCCTGTACGTGCCGACCACCGTCACCGACCTGGCCGCCGACACGGGTGCGGGCGACACGACGTTCGCCGTGCGGTTCGGCCCGCGGTTCGCGCACCGGCTCGGCGTCGCGCTGTGGGCGGCGGCGCTCGCGTGCTCCGTGCTGCTGGCGTGGCTGGACGTGCTGGTGCCGCGCTCGACGCTCGTGCCGCAGCTGCTGATGACGCCGGTCCTGCTCGCCGCCTACGCGATCCTGACCCGCCGCCCGACGATCACCAGGATGGCCGTGGTGTCGATCGTGTTCGGCATCCCCACGATCGGCTTCGCGCTCGCGTGCATCGGCTGACGCGCGACCGCTCCGGCGAGTATCACGCGCTCGCCGGAGCGGTCCGGGTCCGGGGCGTCGCCGCGACCAGGGCCTCGGCTGCGAACGGGCGCCGGACGCGCTCGGCCGGACCTCGGCCGTCCACAGTGGAGGAACGCTGCCGCCGCCCTGGCCCGCCCTACGGCCGGCTCGGCGCGGCGCTGGCGGCACCACCGCTACGATCTTGACATGGACTTTCACGCGCCGATGCGGGTGCAGCTGGAGGCGTTCGTCGACGAGCACCGCGAGGCGCTCGCCGCGTGCCTCGACGGTCTCACCGAGGAGCAGGCGCGCCGGTCGCTGGTGCGGTCCCGCACGACCCTGCTCGGGCTGGTGAAGCACGTCACATTCGTCGAGAAGGTGTGGTTCGACGAGGCGGTCACCGGCCGGGCGCGGTCCGAGATCGGGATCCCGGACACGCCCGACGAGAGCTTCGCCCTGGACGACGCCGACACGATCGCCGCCGTGCGTCAGGCATACCAGGAGGCCTGCGCGGCGTCCCGGCGGGCGGTCGCCGGGCTCGACCTGGACGACCTGCTGCCCGGCAACCGCCGGGGGCCGCTGCCGCTGCGCTGGGTCTACCTGCACGTGCTGCGCGAGCTGGCCCAGCACTGCGGCCACGCCGACATCCTGCGCGAGCAGCTGCTGGACGCGTAGCGGCGCTACCGGCCGCGGCGCGCGGCGGCGGCCTTCCTCGGGGCGGGCTTCTTCGCCGCCGCCTTCTTCGCGGGCGCCGCCTTCTTGACGGGGGCCTTCTGCTGGGCGGGCGCGGCCGCGGCCTCTTCACGGGCGGCCTGCAGGCGGCGCTCCTCGCGCTTGTTCTCCGCGTGGATCTCGCGCTCCTTGACCAGCCACTCCGGCGGATCCGCGGCCAGGGCGGCGATCTGCGCGGTCGTGAGCGGATCTGTGATGCCGCCGCGCGCCAGCCCGCTGTTGGACACGCGCAGCCGGGCCGCGACCACGTTGCGCGGGTGCGGGCCGTCCTTGCGCAGGTCGGCGAGCCACTGCGGAGGGTTGCGCTGCAGCTCGTCGAGCTCCTCGCGGGACACCATCCCGTCCTGGAACTCCTGCGGGGTCGCGGGCAGATACACGTCGAGCTTCAGCGCCGCCGTGGCGGGCTTCATCACCTGGGACTTCTTCGGGCTCACGCGGCCAAGGGTACCCTGGCCGGATGCCCACGCCGTTTCGCCTGCTCGTCGTCCCAGGGGTGACCATGGACAAGTGGACCCGCCTGTGGGCCGAGCGGCTGCCCGACGTGGAGCTGGTGGTCGAGCCCGTGCCGGCCAAGGACGCGCCGGGGCTGCTGCTCGACGGCGCCGACGCGGGGCTGGTCCGCCTGCCGGTCGATCCGGACGCGTTCCACGCCATCCCGCTGTACACCGAGACCACCGTCGTGGTCGTCCCGAAGGACCACCTGCTCACCGTGGCCGAGGAGCTGACCGTCGCCGACCTGGCCGACGAGACCCTGCTGAGCCCGCTCGACGACGTCCTGAGCTGGCCGTCGATGCCGGCGGCGGTGCTGGCGGAGCGTCCGGAGACGACGGCCGCCGCGGTCGAATGGGTCGCGGCGTCGGCAGGTGTACTGGTGGTGCCGCAGTCACTGGCCCGTGCCCACCACCGCAAGGACCTGACCTACCGCGTGCTGACCGACGCCCCGACCTCCTCGGTCGGCCTCGCCTGGGTCCGCGACCGCCACACCGACCTGGTCGAGGAGATGATCGGCATCGTCCGTGGCCGCACCGCCAACAGCACCCGCGGCCGCACCTCCGACCAGCCCGTCCGCCGCCAGGACGACCAGCCCGCCAGCCGCCAGCCGGCCAAGAAGACGGCCGGGCACAAGCCGAGCGGGCAGAAAACGGCCGGGCAGAAGACGGCTGGTCAGAAGACGGCTGGGCAGAAGACGGCCGGACAGCAGGCCGGCAAGCGCGCGAGCGGCCCGGCGAAGCGTCGGGGCCGCTGACCGTGACGATGGACGCGGCCCAGGTGCACGCCGTGCTCGACGCTCTCGCGGCGGCCGGCTGCCGGTGCTGGATCTCCGGCGGCTGGGGGATCGACGCCCTCGTCGGCCGGCAGACCCGCGAGCACCGCGACCTCGACCTCGCCGTCGACGCCGCCCGGGAGGCCGAGGCGCTGCGGGCCCTCGAGGCGCTCGGCTACACGGTCGAGACCGACTGGCGCCCCGTCCGCGTCGAGGTCGCGGAGCCCGGCGGCGGCTACGTCGACCTGCACCCGGTCGCGTTCGGCGAAGACGGGGACGGAAGCGGCGACGGCCGCCAGGAGGCGTTCGACGGCGCCTGGTTCGACTACCCGCGCGCCGACCTCACCACCGGCACGATCGCCGGCCGCACCGTGCCGTGCGTCTCGGCCCGTCTCCAGCGCGTCTTCCACCAGGGCTACGAGCCCCGCGACGTCGACGTCATGGACCTCGCACACCTCGGAGAGCGCGCGTGAAGCTGCACGTGGGGTGTGCGATGTGGACGCACAAGGCGTGGCAGTGGCCGGGGAAGGAGCGGCTGAAGGCGTACGCCGAGCGGTGCACCGCGGTCGAGGGCAACACCACGTTCTACGCCACACCGGCCAGGGACACCGTCGAGACGTGGGCGCGGCAGACCGGGCCGGACTTCCGGTTCGTGGTGAAGCTGCCGAAGCGGGTCACCCACGAGCGGCGCCTGACCGACGCCGGCGCCGACGTGCGCGCGTTCCTCGACGCGATCGAGCCGCTGGGCCCCCGCAACCACGCCGTGTGGATCCAGCTGCCCGGGTCGTTCGGCCCGGGGGACGTGCCGGTGCTGGAGCGCTTCCTGCGCCGGATGCCACCCTCGCTGCGGTACGCCGTGGAGGTCCGTCACCAGGACTTCTTCACCGACGCGGCCGCGGCCCGCGACCTGGAGACGGCCCTGGCGGCGGTGGCGGCGGAGTGGGTGCCGTTCGACACGACCGCGTTCTTCGCCAGCCCGCCGACCAGCGACGCCGAGCGCGACGCGTGGACGAAGAAGCCGCGGGTGCCGCGGCGGACCAGAGCGCTGACCGGGACGCCGATCGTGCGGTACCTCGGCCGCGACGACCCGGACATGACGGTCGACGGCTGGCAGGCCTGGCTCGACGTCGTGACCGGCTGGCTGCGGGAAGGCCGGTCGCCGACGGTCTTCGTACACACGCCGGACAACGCCGACGCGCCAGCCCTCGCCCGCCGCTTCCACGACCAGGTCCGGGCGCGCCTGCCGCAGCTCGCGCCGCTGCCGGAGCCCGAGCCGGCGGAGCCCCTCACCCTGTTCTGAGGACGATTTGCCTTCGAGCGCGCTCGAAGGTGCAGGGTTGCGAGCATGAGCAGTCCGGAGCGCAGCGGAGGAGCTGCGAATCAGCATCACAGGTTCGGCTCAGGCCGACGCCGGAGCGCAGCGGAGGTGGCGGCATGAGCTTGAACGTTGGAGCGAAGACCACGGCCGCCGAGGTGATCGACGGCGTCGACCTGCACGGACGGACCGCGATCGTCACCGGCGGCGCGTCGGGCATCGGCACCGAGACGACCAGGGCGCTCGCCGCCGCCGGCGCCCGGGTGATCGTCGCCGTCCGGGACGTGGCGAAGGCGAGAGCGGTCAACGCTGCGGTGGAGGTCGCCGAGCTCGACCTGGCGTCGATCCGGTCGGTGGACGCGTTCACCGCCGGCGTCGACGGCCCGGTGCACATCCTGGTCAACAACGCGGGGGTGATGGCGGCGCCGTTCACGCAGACCGCCGACGGGTTCGAGCTGCAGTTCGGCACCAACCACCTCGGCCACTTCGCGCTCGTCCAGGGGCTGCTGCCGCGGCTGCTGGAGGGCGCCGCGCAGGCCGGCGAGGCGCGGGTCGTGTCGGTGAGCTCCGCCGGGCACCGGCACAGCGACGTGCACCTCGACGACCCGAACTTCCACCATCGGCCGTACGACCGCTGGCAGGCATACGGCCAGTCGAAGACCGCCAACGTGCTGCTCGCCGTCGAGCTGGACCGCCGGCACGCCGGGGACGGGATCGTGGCGAACGCGCTGCACCCGGGCGGCATCCTGACGCCGCTGCAGCGGCACCTGAGCGTCGCCGAGCAGGTCGAGCTCGGCTGGATCGACGAGCGGGGCCGCCCGCTGCAGGACTTCAAGACGACCGAGCAGGGCGCGGCGACGTCGGTCTACGCGGCCGTGTCGCCGGACCTGTCGAAGCGGGGCGGGCAGTACCTCGAGGACTGCGCGGTCGCCGCGGAGTACGGCGGCAGCGGGCCGTTCCGCGGCTACATGCCGTATGCCCGGGACCCGAAGCGCGCCGCCGAGCTGTGGGAGCGCAGCGAGGCCTGGGTCGAGCAGGCCCGCAAGGGGTGAGGTGAGGCACCGGCCCCGGCGGCGCGGTGTTGCCGGGGCCGGTGCGGTCAGGAAGGACCTCTCAGTAGAGGTCGGTGGTGCTGGCGCCGCCGAAGCCGGGCGCGGTCACGGTGAGCCTCGTGGCGTTGATGGTGCGCTGGTCGGGCATCGTCACCCGGCCGGTGCCTTCGTGCGCGGGCAGCGTGTACGTCCAGTACCGCGGCGTCTGCACCCGCTCGTGGGTGCCGGGGATCGTGTACCAGACCCAGTAGTCCCAGCGGACCGTGAAGCCGGTCTCGCCGATGACGTTGTCGTCGAACGAGATCATCCACTGCTGCCCGTTGTGGAACGACACGATGTTCGAGATCGCCGGCGCGTTGTAGGTGCGGCAGCCGAGCTGCGGGTTGCCCGCCGGGGTGGCGCCGGACGGCGTCACGTTGATGGCGTAGGCGCAGACGGTGTGCGAGCCGTGCTTCGCCGGGATCACCGCGTCGTAGCCGCGGTACGCCCCGAAGTACGGGTACACGGCCGCGACGTCCGGGCGGTACGTGTTCGCGACGGCCGAGCCGGCGAACGCGCCGTCGATGTACACGTGGACCTGCAGCGCCGCGGCGGTGTCGCCGTCGGCGGCCCAGCCTTCGACGCGGACGCCGTTGCCGGTGAACGTGATCGCGTCGAGGGCGCCGCGGGCCGGGGTGTCGATCGGGCCGGGGTCCGGGTCCGGGTCGTAGTCGCCGCACGCGGGCGGCGGCACCGGCTGGTCACACAGCGGCGAGGCGTGCGCCGCCCCGGGCACGGCCATGGCGCCGGCCAGGGCGAGCAGCGCCGCCGCGGTAGCTCTGGTCAAGGACTTCATCGAATACTCCGTAGTGGTAGCGGAGCCCCATGATGCGGCCCGCCGCGTGCAATCCACGTGCAGGATCAGAGCGCTTCGATGTACGCGCGCACCGCCGCCCGGTCCATCAGCTGTCCGCGCCGGTGTGCCTCCTCGTACTCCGCCGGGCTGAGCCGGGACATGACCGCGGCGACGTTGCGGGGGCCGTTGAGCGGGTCCATGCGCTGCGGTGAGTAGCCGAACTGCCCGCCGAGCGCGTCGACCGCGCCGAGCAGCACCGCGCCGGCGCCGGGCCGGCCGGTGAGGGCGAGCGTGCAGGCGAGCAGGTGCGTGGTGGCGAGCCAGCCGGTGACGTCGTCCTCCTCGTCCAGGTCGCGGGTGGCGCGGCGGGTGAGGGTGTATGCCTCGGCGTGCTCGCCGTTGACGAGGGCCTGCTTGGCGCGGATCCAGCGGGCAGAGCCGGCCGACCAGACGAAGCCGCAGCGGGTGCCGACCTCGATCGCCTCGTCGAGGGCCGCCGCGGCGGTCTCCGCGTCGCCGCTCGCACCGGCGATCAGACCGATACTGATCAGTGCCTCGGGCAGGACCCAGTCGGCGCCGCTGGCGATGGCCTGCTGGCGGGCCTCCTCGCCCATCTTGGCGCCCTCCTCCAGCTGACCGCGCAGGCCCAGCGACAGGGTGAGGTACGCCGACGCGCGGGCCAGGGTCGTGGGGCGGCCCGCCGCCCGGGCGATCTCCAGGGCGACGAGGATCGCCTCGGTGCCGGCGGCGACGTCCCCGGCGAGGTACTGCAGGCAGGCGATGCCGGTCAGCGCCCTGGCCCGGTCGTCGCCGGGTGCGTCCGGGGCGGCGTCCAGGCCGGCCCGCAGCCAGCGCAGCCCCTCGGTGATGTGGCCGGTGCGGTACCAGAACCAGGCGAGATCGGCGGCGAGCCGCAGCCCGGTGGCCGGGTCCTCGCCGCCGAGGGCGAACGCGAGCGCGGCGCGGGTGTCGTCCTGCTCGGTCGCGAGGGTGCGCAACCAGCGGCGGGCGTGGGGGCCGCGCAGCTCCCGGTCGGCGGTCGCGGTCAGCTCCGCGATGCGGGCGAGGTGGCGGCGGCGGACCGCGCGGCGCTCGTCGTCGCCGAGGCGGCGGCCGGCGTACTGCCGCAGCGTCTGCAGCATGCGGTAGCGCCGCGGCGACGTGCCCGGCAGCGTCGTGACCAGCGACGCGCTGATCAGCCCGGTCAGCGGCGTGAGCACGTCACCGGCGACCCGTTCGGCGGCGTCGAGGTCGAACGTGCCGGCGAAGACGCTGAGCCGCGCGAACGCCTCCTGCTGCGGCTGGTCGAGGAGCCGGTACGTCGCGTCGATCGCGGTGTCGAGGCTGCGGTGCCGGGCCGGCACGTCGCGGCGGACGGTCCGCAGCGCCGCCGGGTCGTCGAGCCGCTCCAGGATCTGCGCCGGGGCCAGCGCGACGAGCTGCCCGGCGGCGAGCTCCACGGCGAGCGGCAGGCCGTCGAGGCGTTCGCAGATCCGGGTGACGACGGTGCGGTCGGCGGCGTCGCAGTGCCACTCGGGGGTGACGGCGGCGGCACGGTCCAGGAACAGCTCGACCGCCGTGGTCGCGGCGGGCAGCGGCGGCACGGGGTGGCGCCGCTCGCCGCCGATGCTCAGCGGCACCCGGCTGGTGACGAGGATCCGCAGGCCGGGAAGGCCGGTGAGCAGCCGGGGCACGACGCGGGCGAGGGCGTCGACGAGGTGCTCGCCGTTGTCGACGAGCAGGACGGTCCGCCGGTTGCCGACGGCGGCGGCGACGCCGGCGAGGTCGGTGGAGACCGCCAGGCCGAACGCCTGGGCGAGGGTCGGCTCCAGCAGGGTGTCGTCGGCGAGCCCGGCGAGCTCCGCGACGCACACGTCGCGGCCCAGCCCGCGGCACACCTCGACCGCGAGGCGGCTCTTGCCGCTGCCGCCGGGCCCGACGAGCGTGACCAGCCGGTGGTCGCGCAGCAGCGCCCGCACCTCGGCCACCTCGACGTCGCGGCCCAGGAACCGGTCTGCGGGCACCGGCGGCGGCTGGGGCAGCATCGGTGGCTGAGGCGGCTGGGGGAGTGCCGCGGGCGCCGGGTCGAGGTGCGGGGCCTGCCGCAGGATCGAATGGGCGAGGGTGGCCAGTTCCCCGCCGGGGTCCAGGCCGAACTCGTCGGCGAGCAGCGTGCGGGCCTCGTGGTAGGTGGCGAGCGCCTCGGTCTGCCGGCCTTCCCGGTACAGCGACAGCATCAGCCTCGCACGGCTGCCCTCCCGCAGCGGGTGCTCCGCGACGAGCGCCGACGCCGCGGCGACGGCTTCCGCGGTGCGGTCGAGCGCGAGCAGGGCGTCGACCCGCAGCTCCGCGGCGACCTGGCGCAGCTCGGTGAGGCGGGTGATCTCCGCCTGCGCGGCCGGGTCGTCGGCGAGGTCCATCAGCGCCGGACCGCGCCACAGCGTGAGGGCCGCATCGACGCTGTGCAGCGTGACCGCCGGGTCCGCGGTGAGCGTCTCCCGCCCCAGGGCGACCCCTTGCTCGAAGCGCTGCGCGTCGATCTGCCGGGCGCAGATGGCGATCCGGTAACCGCGGTGGTGCCGTTCGAGCGTTTCGGGGCCGAGCACCCGGCGCAGCCGCGACAGGTAGGTCTGCAGGGCGTTCGTCGCGCTGGGCGGGGGGTCCTCGCCCCACACGCCGTCGATGAGCCGGTCGACGCTGACGACCTGGTCGGCGTCGAGCAGCAGGGTGGCGAGGACCGCCCGGGGTTTCGGCCCGCCGAGCGGGACGGCCCGGCCCGCGGCGACGACCTCCAGCGGACCCAGGATCCGAAACTCCATGTGACTCCTTGCGGTGGTTCGAGCGCGTCGAGGGTGTCACATACGTGCCACCCTGGTGGGTGTGTCGGTCTTGTGAACGACACATTCGAAACGGCTTCGGGATCGTCGGTTCGGGTCCATGCGGTGTCGGCATGTCGCGACGGTTCCTCACCGTCCTGGCGCTGCCGGCGCCGCTGCTGGTGCCCGTCGCGGCGCCGGCCGGGGCCTCGACCTTCGCGCCGCCGGCGGGCGGCTGATGTTCGCCAGCCAGTCCACGCAAGCCGATGATCGTGCCGGAGTCGCGCCGTCCGCGTCGTCGTATCTGCCGGTGTCGGTGTCCAGCGGCACCGCGGCTTCGTCACCACCCGCTCCGGCCGCAGCACCGGCACCGTCAACCGGATCATCGGCACGGGCTCCAACCGCTGCGTCGACGTCAGCGGCGGCCGCACCACCGGCGGCGCCGCCGTCCAGCTGTTTCGCCGGTCTTCGCGGCGACGTCGGTGTGGCCGTCGAGCACCTTCGACACGGTCGAGTCCGACAACGGGGTGCCCCGCGCATGGGGCTTCACCGGCGCGTTCTTCGGTCTTTGGGTGCAGGACATGACCGGCGCGGGGCGGCCGGCGGACTTCTCCGCGGCGACCTGCAAGCCGCAGCCCTGACCGGGCCGGCCGGGCGTCAGACTGCCCGGTGCCGTTCTCCGTGGGTAGCGTCCGGCCCCTGACCGGGGCCGGACGCCGGGCTCCTCTCCACTGCGGTTTCCGCACGCCGAGGAGCCCGGCGACGCCCCGCCGTGTCCCTGCTGATGGCGTCTTCGTTCGGCGGTGTCGGCGCCGGCCTTACGCGGCGTCAGCGTTGGCGGTCAGGCGGACCAGGCGCTTGCCGGCCGCGGTGTCGACCGTGAGCTCGTCGGAGAGCTTGTCGGCCAGCCACAGCCCCCGGCCGTTCAGCTGGTCCGGCGGGGGAGCCTCCGCCGGCACGCGGAACTGCCACGGCGCGCTGCCGGTGTCGGCGATCTCGACGACGAGCCTGCCGACCTCCAGGATCAGGGTGACCGCGGCCGTGCCACCGCCGTGCTCCACCGCGTTGATGACGATCTCGTGGACGGCTACGGTGAAGCCGTTCACCCGGTCGGGTGAGAGCCCGGTCTCGCGCGCGGCGTCCGCCACCCGCTCACGGATGTCGGCGACGCCGGCCGCCGTCACCGGGGGTAGCGCCACCAGTGCCGACGGTGTGTCAGAATCCTCCCGCATGTCACATCCACAAGGTTGTGCGTGTGCCGCGGCGCTGTCGCGCCCCCGTCGCAGCCACCATATAGGGTCAGGGTGTGCTTGTCGTTTCGTGCCGGGAGGGGCCATGACGCTGTCGATGTCGACCACCCGCGATGACGACACCTGCACGGTCAGCATCCGCGGGGACGTGGACCTCTCCACCGCCGCGGACCTGGACCGTGAGGTGCTCGCCGCCGTCGACAGTGACGCCACCAGGGTCGTGGTGGACCTGGCGGAGGTGACCTTCATCGACTCAGCCGGCATCAACACGCTGCTCAAGGGCCGCCGGCACGCCGAGGAGCGGGGCCGGAGCCTCCGGATCGCCAACGCGTCCGGCATCGTGCACGACGTGCTCGACATGACCGGCGTCCTGGCGCACCTGTCCGGCTGAGCCTCCAGATCCGCGCCGGTGACCTTGCGCATCGCGGATGCCTCGGCGAGGCTAGCGGCCAGCGCTCGTCGTCGGGTCGCACGGCGGTGCCGCGCGGGTGCGGCGTGGTGCTGATGCGACACTGGGCGGGCGTGTTGGAGCGGGCGGGAGGCAGGGGCAGGGTGCCGAGGCGCGGCGGGAAGGCGTTGGCGGACAGCGAGGAGAGGCTGCGCCGGCTGCAGGCGGTGACCGATGCCGCCCTGTCGCAGCTCGGCCTCGAGGACCTGCTGCACGAGTTGCTGGAGCGGACCCTGGACATCCTGCGCGCCGACAGCGCGGCCGTGCTGCTGCTCGACCAGGACGGCAGCGAGATGGTCGCCATGGCGACCGCCGGTCTCGACCGGGAGCCCCGGCACGAGGTGCGGGTGCCCGTCGGCCACGGCTTCGCCGGCGGTGTCGCCGTCCGCGGCGAGCCCGTCGCCGTCGAGTGCTTCGACCGGACCGGCCGCGGCGCCACCGACTTCGACGCGGCGCTCCTGCCCGCGCACACCACGTCCGTCCTCGGTGTGCCGATGTTCAGTGGCGGCCGGGTCGTCGGCGTGCTGCACATCGGCACACTGCAGCGGCGCTCGTTCACCGCCGACGACATCGCGCTGCTGCAGCTCGTCGCCGACCGGGCCGGCCTCGCCACCGAGGCGCGCCGATCACACCTGGACCGGGCCGCGGCCGTGGCCCTCCAGCGCAGCCTGCTCCCGGCCCGCCCGCCCGTGGTCCCCGGCCTGGACGTCGCCGTCCGGTATGTCCCCGGTGCCCAGGTCGGCGTCGGTGGCGACTGGTACGACGTCTTCGACCTCCCGTCGGGGCACGTCGGCATCGTCATCGGCGACGTCGCCGGCAGCGGCCTGCACGCGGCGGTGGTGATGGGCCGGATCCGCAGCGCCCTCCGCGCGTACGCGATGGAGACCGACGATCCGTCGGACGTCCTCACCCGCCTGGACCGCAAGGTGCAGCGCTTCGAGCCCGACGCCATGGCCACCGCCGTCTACGCCGTCCTGGATCCGGACCTCAACGCCGTGACCTTGTCCAACGCCGGCCACCTGCCTCCCGTCCTGATGGCACCGGACCAGCCGAGCCGGCTGCTCAAGATCCCCCCGGACCTGCCCCTGGGTGCGTACCGTGGCGCCGCCCGGCGCAACACGCGGCTGCCGCTGGAGCCCGGCCAGGAGCTGTTCCTGTACACCGACGGCCTCGTCGAGCGCCGCGCCCATGGGATCGCGCCGGGCCTGCAGCGGATGGTCGGCGTGCTCGCCGCCGTGGGCTCCGCCGACGCCACCTGCAATGCGGCGATGAGCCTGCTGGACAACGCCGCACCGACGGACGACGTCGCCGTCCTCGCGGTCCGCCGCGCCTGACCGCCGTCTCTTTGGTCCTGCTGCACCTGGCAGGCCGTCACGTTGCGCGACTTCTGTCCTACGCCGAGCTGTCGGTGGGAACGTGGGCGCGGATGGCCGGGTCCAGGACGCCTGTGGGGTCCCAACCGGCGTCCTCGCCGTCGGCCGGCGAGGCGGCGAGGAACGCGGCCTCGACCGGGCGCAGCGACTCGATCAGCGCACCGACGGGGTAGTGGTCGGTGAACCTGGCGCCGTCCCGGTCGACCAGCAGCACGGCGAGGGGCCTGTCACCGCCGAGCGGCAGGTCCGGGTAGACGTCGCCGCCCCAGTGCATGACCGGGGCGCCCGCGTCGGCGAACCGTCCGGCGCCCGCGAGCATGAGCAGGTCGGTCTGCGTGCTGTACGGGTCGGCGTGGTAGTCGTACAGGTAGATCTCCAGCGCGCCGTCGCGGTGCCGGGCGAGCGTGAATCCGCCGGCCGCGCGGGCCGCGAGCAGCTCCAGCGGGGTCCTGGCGCGGGCGGCCCGGATCCCGGCCACGGCGGCGGGGGAGCCGGCGAGCGCCGTGAGGTCCCAGTCGGCGTCGGCGCCGTCGATCGCCCAGCCGGTCCACATCGCCGCCGGGTTGGCGATCACGTCGAGCCCGGGCAGCGGCGCCGCCAGCCAGCCGTCGAACCCGGCCCTGGACATCGGCATCCGCGTTGCCACCATGTACGAGCGACCACCCATCCGCCAGACGATAGCCCTAGAGTTGGCCGGATGACCGAGCTCCCCACGTTTCAGTTCGCGTTCCCCGGCCCGCTCCGCGACGCGCTCGTCGCCGCCGTCCTGGACGGCGCGAAGACGACGACGACCGGGCTGCTGCAGGACTGGGAGCTCGACGGCGAGCCGCTGCCCGCCGCCGGCGACCGGTCGGCCGTGGTCGACTCCGGCGACCGTCCTGTCGCGGTGATCGAGCTGACCAGCGTCGAGGTCCGCCGCCTCGGCGACGTCGACGCCCGGCACGCCCGCGACGAGGGCGAGGGCCACGACACCGTCGCCGCCTGGCGGGCGGGGCACGAGGAGTTCTGGCACGGGGCCGACTACCGCGGCTGGCTCGGCGACCCGGCGTTCACCGTCGACGACGACACTCCCGCCGTCCTGCAACGCTTCCGGGTCGTCGAGCAGCTCTGAGCCCTCAGTACACCGTGCCGCCGTCGACCGCGAGCGCCTCGGCCACCTCGGTGAGGACCGCCCGCCACTGGGCCTCGTCCTGCTTGGGCAGCACGTCGTCCCACAGGACCAGGCAGCTGCCGCGCAGCTGCTCGAAGCCGGCCGGCCGGCCCATGAACCACAGGTGCAGGTGCGCCGCGCCGTCGCCGATCTTCGACGCGTGCACCCTGGCGATGCCGCCCACGGACATGATGGCCCGCTCCACCCGCTGCAGCATCGGCCCGACCTCGGCGGCCCGCTCCGGCGGCAGGGTGCCCAGGTCGTAGTGGCCGATCGGGCAGAGCAGCACCACGACCGGCACGGCGCTGGGCCCGCCGGCGTGCCGGAGCATCCAGTGCTCGTCCGCCCACACCGCCTTCGCCGGCCCTTCCGCGCAAATCATGCACGACTCGGGCCCGTCCTCACCGTTGCGCGGCGGCTCCGGCAGCACCGGCGGCTGGAGCCCTCGCACCCGCAGCTCGCCCTCGAACGGAAACGTGTCCCACCCCGGAATCCCGCTGCCGTCGAACGGCGTCGACGGTGCACCGACGGGCAGGTGCCGTACGAAACGATCGGTCATGCCGCCGATGATGCCAGGATGGCCGCCATGGATCTGTCCCGCCATCCTGGACGACCTGCGGGCGGCGGCCGGCTGACAGGGCCGGCGGTCAGACCGTGAAGTCCCGCCGGGGCTCGGGCGGGGCGCCGCTGATCTTCGCCACGATGTCGCCGGCCACCTCGCGGAGCTTGCGGTTGCGACCCTGCGACGCCCGGCGCAGCAGGTCGAAGGCGGTGGCGGCGGTGCAGCGCTGCTGCGCCATCAGAATGCCGATGGCCTGGTCGATGACGCTGCTGGAGACCATGGCCTCGGCGAGCTGATCCAGCAGCTGGGACTGGCGCACCTGGCGGACGGTGAGCGTCAGCGCGTCGGTGCACTGCGCCGCCATCCCTTCCGCCTGTTTCCGGACCGGCGTGGTGAACACCCCGGTGGAACCCGCGTAGAGGTTCATCGCGCCGAGGCTCTGCCCCTCGATGATGAGCGGCATCGACAGTGAGCTCGCGACGCCGTGCGCGACCGCGTGCGGCCGGTACGCGTCCCAGCGAAGCTCCCGGCGGAGATCGTCGACGAGAATGACCGCGGCGTCCCGCATCGCGTCGAGGCACGGCCCTTCGTCGGCGCCGTACTGCAACTCGTCGACCTGACCGGCCAGCGCGTTACTGACCGCCACCGAGAACGGCTGCCCGTCCCGCCGCACCGTCACCCCGCACGCCACGGCCGGCGTCACCGCCGCGGCGGCGACGTGCACCAGCCGCTCGAGGAAGTCGTCCAGGTCCGGCGCCTCCACGAGCAGCCCGAGCAGCTGCCCGGCGGTTGAGTGCGGCTGCTCGGTCACGGCGGGCCGCCTTCCTGAGGTCGGCACTGGAGTCTTCTGATCTGTTCCGTGCTGCCCGAATCGTTGCGTCCTACTCGCTCAGCCGTCCTGTATCTGCGCCGGCTCCGCGGATGGTGCTCGGCGACCGCGATCGGCTTCCGTCACTGGAGCGCGGCCACCGGTGCGGTCCAGATGGTCGACGGCGCGTTGTCTCAGTGGGTGGTGCGCACATACGCGAGCGCGCGGGCGACGTTGGCCGGGACGTCGTCGACCGAGTCGAGGACGAGACGGTCGTCGGTCCAGCCGGCGAAGCCGTCCCGCCGGGCCAGGACCGACTCCCAGGTGGGTTCGGCGTCGCCCGCGATCGCGTTGTCGGCGCGTTCGGCGAGGCGGCGGCGGTGCAGGGCCTCGTCGGAGCAGATCACCTCGACGAAGCGGAGCGGCACCTCGTGCCGGGCGGACAGGTCACGCCACTGCCGGCGGGCGACCTCGGCGTCGTTGACGGCGTCGACGATGACGGTCTGGCCGAGCTTGAGCATCGCGCCGGCGAGAGCGCCGACCACGACGAACGCGGCGAGCCCCGTCGGCTGGTCGCGGTCGACGCCGGCGGCCCACAGCGCGACCTCGACCGGGTCGACGGGCAGGATCGGCGCCGGCAGCTCCCGCGCCAGCTGCCCGGCGATGGTGCTCTTCCCGGTTCCCTGCAGGCCGCACATCACGATCAGCACTCAGACAGGTTGCCACAGGCCGGTCGAACGGGTCCCACTCGCCGCGCGCTTGCTCAGCGGCCCTTCGATGTGCGTCCGGCACACGAGTACCGTGCGGTGATGCTGTCGACGCCGTTCACGAGCCTGGCAGGGGTCCAGCACCCGATCATGCTGGCGCCCATGGGTGGCTCGGCCGGCGGCGCGCTCGCGGCGGCCGTCTCGCGGGGCGGCGGGCTCGGCATGCTCGGCGCCGCCGACGGAGACCCGGCGTGGCTGGCAAGCGAGGCGCCGGTCGTCGCGGCCACCGGGCTGCCGTGGGGCATCGGCTTCCTCACCTGGATGACGACCGTCGACGCGGTGCGGCGGTCGCTCATGTACGAGCCGCGAGCCGTCATGCTGTCGTTCGGCGACGCCCGCCCGTAAACCCGCGTCGTCCGCGACTCGGGCGCCCTGCTCATCCTCCAGGTCACCGACCTCGACGAGGCCCGCCAGGCGCTGGACCTCGGCGCCGACGTCGTCGTCGCGCAGGGCACCGAAGCGGGCGGGCACGGCGCGCTGCGCGGACGCTCGACCCTGCCGTTCGTGCCGGCGGTCGCCGACCTCGCCGGGCACGTGCCGGTCCTCGCCGCGGGCGGCATCGCCGACGGCCGGGGCGTGGCGGCGGCGCTGGTCCTCGGCGCGGCCGGGGCGGCGATCGGCACCAGGTTCCAGGCGACCACCGAGGCGCTCGTGGACCCCGCCACCGCGGCGGCGCTGGTGGCGGCCCGCGGCGACGACACCGAGCGCAACCGCGTGCTGGACATCGCCCGCGGCTCGCGCTGGCCGTCGCGGTACGCGGCCCGCACGCTGCGCCACCCGTACATCGACCGCTGGCGCGACCGCGAGGACGAGCTCGCCGCCGACGAGCAGGCCCACCGCGACTACCAGGCCGACGTGGCCCGCGGTGCCGTCCCGCCGCTGCCGATCTGGGCCGGCGAGGGCGTCGACCTCATCGCCGACCTGCCCTCGGCCGCCTCGCTCGTGCCGGCGCTCGCCGCCCAGGCCGAGGCCGCACTGGCCCGCTGTTCACGCGGCGCCCCGCCGGGTTGAATGCAGTACCGCGAGCTCAGCCCGGGCGGCCCCGGCGCCCATGCCGGACGGAAAGCGCGGGTGGGTAGGGTCGCTTCATTGCCGGCTGCGGCCGCGTCCTGATCGGAACCGCCCGTCATCTCGTCGCCGGCGCGCCTGATGAGGAGCTCGTGCGGCAGCACCGCGACCAGGTCGAGCTGCTCCTGCGCTGCCTGCGGCACGGCGTCTTCAACGGTCTCGCCGAGCATGGCGTCACCTGCAACGAAAGAAGGAACGAATGAGTCAGCAGGTCGCACTCGTCACCGGCGCCGGCCGAGCCAGTGGTCTCGGCGTCGCCACCGCCCGCGCGCTCGCCCAGCAGGGCTTCCACGTCATCCTGACCGCGCGGACCGACGCCCAGGCGGAGGAGCAGGCGAGCGCGCTGCGCGCCGAGGGGCACAGCGCCGAAGGCTTTCGTCTCGACCTCGGCTCGACCGACGAGTTCTCGGGCGTCGCCGAGCGCGTTCGGGCAGACCACGGCCACCTCGACGTCCTCGTCAACAACGCGAGCGTCTTCCCCGACATGAACACGGGCACCGCGCTCGACGCGTCGATCGACGACATCCAGGCCGCGTTCGCCGTCGACGTCGTCGGCCCGTGGGCGCTCACCGTGGCGCTGCGCCCGCTGCTCGAGGCGGCGCCTGCGGCGCGCGTCGTCAACATCTCCAGCGGCGCCTGTCAGCAGATCACCTTCCTCGCTGAGCAGCCCGGCGACGTCGGAGCCCCGGCCTACTCGTTCGCCAAGCACACGCTCAACCACCTCACCGTGATGCTCGCGGCGGCATTCCGCGACACGAAGGTGCTCGTCAACTCGGTGGACCCCGGTCGTGTCGACACGCACCCCGAGCTCGGCACCGACGAGGAGGACGTGCCGCCGTCGGTGGCGGCCGCCTGGATCGCGAAGGCCGCGACATTCCCCGAGGACGGGCCGAGCGGCGCCATCTTCCTCGACGGCCGGCGCATCGGCTGACCCGCACAGCAGGGCGCTGGCACGCGCGGACAGCCTGCGACCTCGAGCCGGTCGCCGAGCACCATCCGGAGCCGGGCGATCCCGCCGGGTGTGCAGGTCGCCTGGATCTCGAGGGGCGTCGGACTCGGTACCGAAGCCGACGGCACCATGCAGGTGCCCGAGCTACAACGGTCCGGTTGCTCCTTGCCGGCGTGCTTCTCCGGAAGGCCGAACGCCGAGCGGGCTGAACTCCGGGGACGCGACCGGGATGGTGGCCTGAAGCGTGGTGCCGCCGTTGGTGGGGCTGGTGATTGTCAGCTGTCCGCCCAGCGCTTCGACCCGGTCCCGCAGTGCGGTGAGGCCGGATCCGCGACCGGGGTCGGCGCCACCGACACCGTCGTCGCGGATGGACACGCGCAGGGTGTCGTCCTCGGTGGCCGCCCGCAGGTGCACGACGGTGGCGTGGGCGTGTTTGGCCGAGTTCGTCAGCGCCTCGGAAACGACGTGGTAGGCGGCGATCTCGACGACCGGTGGCAGGCGCCCGTCGGCGTGGGTGTCCAGTTCGACCGGTACCGGTGACTTGCGGGCGAGCGACCTGATCGCGGGCTGCAGCCCGCCTGCGGCGAGCAGCGTCGGATGGATGCCCCGCGAGATCTCTCGCATGTTGTCCACGACGTTGTTCAGGCCGTCCACGGCGCTCGAAAGCTCCGTTCTGGTCTGCTCGAGCTCGGGCGGCAGGCCGGCCTGCACCAGGCCCAGCCGCAGCCCGACGCCGATGGCCTGCTGCAATGCGCTGTCGTGCAGGTCGCGCTCGATCCGCTGGCGCGCCTGGTCCGCGGCAGCGACCAGCCGGGCGCGCGATGCGACGAGCTCGGCCCGGCTGTCGGCGTTGGCGATCGCGGTGGCCGCAAGGTCCACGAAGTTCGCGACGCGCTTCTCCGTGCCGGGTGGCAGCGGACTGGGCCGGTTCGACGCGACGGCGGCCACACCCCACAGCTGCCCCTGGACAATGATCGGGACCCCGACCGCGGAGCGGATGCCGAGCTCTCGTGCCAGCGCGGCGGCTGGGCCGATGGCACCCTCGAAACTGTCCATCCGGGCGGCCCGGCCTGTGTCCCATACGAGTGCCAGGACGTTCTGGCCCTCGGACGACCAGTGCATCTGCTCGGGCCGCAGATCGGCGAGGCTGGCCGACACGACGGTGACCATGCCGTCTGCTTCGTAGCGAAGCAGCCACGTCGTGAATTGATCCTGCGGGGTGTCCTTGGCCAGGAGCCGGTGCAGCTCCGTGGTGATCGCCTCGAATACCTCGGGTGGTTGGCCGCCTCGCGCCACGAGCGTCGCCACCCGCCGCAACGCGGCCTGCTCGGTGACCAGCCGGCCAAGTTGCTTCCGGCTCGCTTTCAGCGAGTCCACCATGGCCACGCGTTCGTGCCCGGCCTGCAGCAGCGACGCGAGCGACGGCGCGACGCGCTCCCGCAGGCGCTGCACGGTCGGCTCAGGCACCCCGCGCGGCACGCGGAGGGTGCCCAGCGAGGTGGCGCCGGCACACAGTGGAAACGCCCAGTACCGGTCGTCGCCGGCGACGGCGGCGCGATCGATGACGGCATCCGGCAGGTCGAGCGTCTTCGCGATGCATTGCGCGACTCTGGGCAGGACGCCGGGAAGATCGTCCGCGTGCAGCAGCAGCCGGGCCATCTCAGCGGTGAGGTCGGACTCCTCCGCCTGCACGATCCGCAGCCGGAACATGTTCGCGATGACACTCGTGGCCATCGCGACGACGAGGAAGGCCAACACCTCGGCCAACTGCTGCGCATTCGAGACGGCGACCCTGCCGAAGGGTGGGACATGGAAGACCACGAAGGCGAGCGAACTCGCCACCGCTGTGACGATGCCCAGCCACATCCCCCACACCATCGCGGTCACCAGCACGCCGATGATGTAGATGAGGCCCGGGGACAGCGGTGTCACAATCGATCGCAGCGGGTAGAGCAGAACCGTCTCTACCACGATCATCAGAACGGCGACGGCGATTCCGACTCTACGCGACGGGGGTGTCAGCCGGACCAGTCGTGACCGCGAACCGACGCGCACTCGTCAAACGTAGCTCGACTCGAGCCGCCCCCGTGCAGCGCCGTGCTCGCCGTAGTCGGGGGACGACCTCGAAGCACCAGTCGCCGGCGACGCCGGGCGGCGGTTCGCGTAGCGGACGCGTTTCAGGTGCCGGGCCGCGGCGTCGGCCTCGTAGTCGCAGCGGATCAGGTTGCCGCGGTCGTCGGCCGCCTCGGCGAGCAGCCACGTGGCGACCCGGCTCGGGTCGGCGGGGTCGCTGGCGCGGGTGGCGGCGTCGACGCCGTAGCGGCTGACCACGTTCTCCGGCGAGCGGGTCCGCCAGTGCATCTCACCGGTGGCCAGGTCACGGACCCGTTCGACGCGGGTGAAGTCGACCTCCACCCGGGACCGGAACCGCACCACCTCGACCCGGCCGTGACCTCCCGGCCGGCCGGGACCAGCTCCACACCGCCGGACATGACGAAGGTGTCCGCGCCGGGTCCAGGGCCGTCGACGTACCGCGGCAGGAACGGCTCGGTGACGCGGCCGACCGTGGGGACGTCGACGCTCCAGCCGAGCCCGAACACGCTGTTGCCGCGCCCCGACGCGTACGCCAGGGCCAGGTCGGGGCCGAAACCGGTCCGGCAGCGGCAACGGCACGCCGGCCGTCATCGCACCGGTCGCCGGGACCGCCGCGACCCGCTCGCTGACCGGGCGGTGCGCACCGCCGCCCTTGGGCGGGCCCGGCACGGGCGGCGCGCCCGGCGGGTCGGCGCCCGCCGCCCAACCGGCAGGGGATCCCGCGGCCCAGGCCCGCCCGGACTGCGCCGGCTCCGCCTGCCGTCCGCTCACATGCCCTCCCGCACGCCGCCGGCCGCACCCTCCGTGCCGGTACTGTGACCGGCCGCTGCCGCTCGTGGAGTCGCCGCAATACCCGGTCCGCTGTCCGGTCCAAGACATCCGGCCCTCCGGCGGGGCGGGCGGACACGCAGGACCCGCCGCGGGGCGTCCCGCGGCGGGTCACTGAGTGGGCGTTCCTACTTGATCGGGTCCCACCAGCCCGGCGAGGGTGCCTCGTCGTCACAGCCGAACGGCTCCGTGCCGCAGTACGGCGCGCCGAACCCGAATCCCGCGATCCAGCCGCCGACGTACTCGAGACCGGACTTGACCTTGGGTCCCGCCTTCCAGGCCATGGCCGCGATGCCCTTGCCGGCCCACGGGCCGACCGCGAGCCCGACCACCGTGGTGAACAGCTGCCGGTTGGCCTTGTCGGTCTCGCCGCCCACGTAGTACGAGTACGCGGACAGGAGCCCGGCACCGGTCCCCAGCACGGTGCACGTGGGCAACGGACAGAACCCGAGCAGGAACTGCGCGAACGACAGCTGGTTGCCCAGCCGGCAGCCCGGGTCGTGGCTCTCGCACTCGAACTTGTCGTACTGCCGCTCCGGCATCGGCTTCGTCGGCCTGGTCGCGGGACCCATCACCGGTGGCGCCGGGTTGCAGCCCCGGTCCGGCTTCGGGGTCTCCGTCATCACGCTCGGGGTGCAGCCCGACTGGCTGGCCGTGAACGGGCAGTACGCGTGACCGTAGAAGTCGTGGTACCAGCCGTCCCCGGAGGCATAACAGGCATTGCCCTTCAGGTTCCCCCAGTTGCACTCGACGGCGGCGCCCAGGTGCTCGGGCGCGGAGCAGGCGGGATTGTTCGTCGGGCCCTGCTGGTAGAAGTCGCAGGTCTGCAGAAACACCTGGCCCTTGTGCTTGATGACCTTGTAGTGCTTGGGCGTGCCGGTGATCTTGCCGGCGGGGTTGACGCGCGCGACGTCGTACTCGTGCACCACCTCCGGCTGCGGTTCCGGGGTCGGTGGTGTCGGATCACATTCCCCGGGGCGGCAGGCGTACCGGCCGTCCGGGTCGGCCAGGGTCACCGGGTTGTTCTCGGCGTACGAGTAGCCGTTCATGCCCTGCGACTTCTCGGAGTCCAGGACCGGGTCGACGGAGATGAAGCGGCCCGACCGAGGGTCGTACTCGCGAGCGCCGAGGTGGACCAGGCCGGTGTCGTCGTCGGTGCCGTCGACGAAGCCGCGCCTGGAGGGCCACGTCACCACCGGGCCGCGCGGGTTGCCGAACGGGTCCGCCCGGCGCACCGTCTTGGTCAGGTCGGTGGCCTTGAACGACAGCCCCGCCGTGCCCTGGTGGTCGCCGCACTGCCAGCTGAGCCCCTGCGGGGTCCGCACCGCGACCGTCCGGCCCGCGTGGACGTAGGACCGGGTGCCGGTGGCGACACCGCCGGCCAGCCGGTACTCCACGTCGCCGAGGTACAGCGTGGTGCCGCCCGGGTCCTTCGCCAGGAGCCGTCCACCGTCGGCGTCGTAGAGGTAGGACGTGGTGCCGGCGCTGTCGGTGACCGTCTCCAGCTGGTTCGTCGCGGTCCACGTCAGCGTCTGCGACGGCCGGCCGGCGATCGACCGGGTGGTCATGTTGCCGGTCGGGTCGTAGCCGTACGAGTCGGTGCCCGTCCCGCCGGTGGTGGTGGCGACCTGGGTCACCGCGTGCGGACGGCCGGTGCCGACGCCCTGCGCCGGGTAGGTGTACGTGCGGGTCACGTCACCCGTGGCCAGGTGGCTCACCTCGCTGGTCCGGTTGCCGCTCGCGTCGCTCACGTACGACTTCCAGTACGCCGCCGGGCCGCCCAGCGCGTTCGCCGCCGGGTTCGTGGCGCAGTTGCCCGAGGCCGGCGTCCACGCGTCGCTGAGCCGGAACCGGTCGTCGTACCGGAAGCACTGCACGTCGTCCTGGCCGGCGCTGTACTGCGCGATCCTGTCCGCGACCGACGTGACGTTGCCGGACGCGTCGTAGGTGTAGGTGCTGTTCTTCGCCACGGTGTTGGGGATGTCGCCGTACACCAGGTGGTTGGACAGCAGCCCGGTGCCCGGGTAGTACGACCACAGCTGCCGCAGGTTCTTGCCGGCCGCCGAGTCGCGCAGCTGCATGCTGCCCAGCTGCCCGTCCGCCTTGTACTGGGTGTCCACGACGTACGTGCCGAGGTTGGACTGCAGGGTCAGCGGGTTGCCGAGGGCGGTGTAGCCCAGCTGCAGCGTCTCGTCGGTGAGCCCGGCGTAGTTCGCCGCGTTCACCTTGGTCGAGCCGGTGGCCGTGGCGACGCTGCCGTCGGCGTTGTACGTCGTCCCGGTGATGTACTCACCGGCGAGGGTGCCGGTCATGGCGTTCGCCGGGATCGTCACCTTCGCCTTCTTCGCCTTGCCGGTCGCCGTGTACTCCAGGATCTGCCGGGTGTAGGCCTGTCCGCCGGAGTAGCGGATCGCCGCGGTCGGCAGGCCGTGGACGAGCGAGTCGAAGGTCCACTCGGCCGTCTTGTTCGCCAGGCTGCCCGTGTACTCGGCGGTCTTTCGGCCCAGTCCGTCGTAGGTGTACAGCATGGTGAGGTTGCGGGCGTTCACCGACTTGGTCTGCGCGCCGCGTTGGTCGTACTCGAACGTGCTCCTGCCGGTGTCGGGGTCGTTGGCCTCCGTGATCCGGCCCATGGCGTCGACCACGAACATCCAGGTGTTGCCCGACACGTCGGTGGTCGAGGCGACCGCGCCATTGGGGTGGTAGGTGCGGCTCATGACGTCGTGCGCGCCGCTCACCGGGTTCGCGATGTTGCTCCGGTAGGTCCACAGCGCCGTCGTCCTGCCCCGCACGTCGGTGAACGTGGAGGTCGCCGGGCTGCCCGCGGCGGGGCTGGCGTCCACCCGGTCGCCGCCGTAGGCGGTGGTGGCGGTCCACTGGGTGACGCCGCTGAGCTGCCACGCCGAGGCGATCGACCGGCCCGCGCCGTCGTAGGTGACGAGGGTCTGCGCCGGCACCTCCGTGTCGAGGGCCAGCCGCAGCGTGCCGCCCGGCGCGCCGGTGGCGCCGTACCCCGGCCGGGTGAGTTTCACCAGGCCGCGGCTGTCGTAGTGGGTCTCGCTGATGAGCCGGTTGCCGCCCTCCGCCGGGACCTGCTCCTGGCGGGTGCGCAGCTTGCTGTCCAGCAGCGCGTAGCTGGTCAGGTATCCGCTGCCGGTGGTGTCGAGCTTGCTGGTGGCGAGGCTGGACGCGCCGGTCTGGCGCAGGTCGTAGGCGAACTTCACCGACGCCGTCTCGGTCGCCTTGTCCCGGCCCGGCGCCCACACGGACGTGAGCTGGCCGAGCTTGTCGTAGACGAAGTCGGTCCGGCGGGTCGTCCCGGGCCCGCTGACGTCCTGGTCCACGACGGAGACGGCGCGGCCGTTGGCGGGGTCGACGTCGGTGACGGTGACCCAGCCGAGCGGGTTCGTGACGGTGGTCTTCGTGACCGGTCCGCCCGTCGCCGGCGTGTACGCGGTGGCGGTGCGGAAGTTCTCGGCGTCCCACGACTCCACGGTCCGGCCGTGCTCGTCGGCGGCCGCCCTGGTGGTGGTCGTGTACACCGGGTTCGTGGCGTGCGGCGTCGAGACCTGCTCGACCCGCGACGTGAAACCCTTGGTGAGCGTCGTGGAGTAGGAGCTCGCCCCGTCGTACCACACCCGCACGTCCGAGACGACGTCCGTGACCCGGTTCGGGGTTGCCGCGCAGCGCACCGCCACGACCTCGACCCGCGACACGTGCGAGACGTTGGTTCCGGCGGTGTTTCCGGCGTACCAGTGCCGTGCGCACTGGTCGTCGGCGGTCGTGGACAGGTCGGCCTCGTCGTCGATGCGGTCCACGCGCCCGGTGCGGTCGGCGAGGAAGGTGTTCGTGGTGCGGGTCCTGCGGGGTTGCCGGCCGCCGTCGAGCGTCGTGGTGACCTGGGTCGACTTGATGTTCGTCACCCAGGCCTTGACGGTGATGCCGAGGACGTCCTGGGTGGCGGTCGGCCCGTACTCGTACGGGTCGGTCTTGGTCTTGTCGACCACGGTCGACGTCTCGCCGAGGTAGGTGATCTGCTCGCGGACGGTGCCGGCGAAGCGGTCCTCGTCGGCCCAGGTGCCGCCGTCGGAGTCGGGGACGGATGCGGTGCGGGTGCCACTGCTGAGCTTGTCGCCGTGCATGCCGCGGAAGTACGTGGTCTCCGACTTCAGCCGCACGCTGGTCGCGGCGCCGCGCAGGACGCGGACCTTCTCGTAGCCGCGCCACATGCCCCAGCTGCGCCGGTTCGGCATGGTCATGGGGTTCTGGTCGGAGTGCCAGGCGGGCGAGCCGAGATAGACGTAGCTGGTCTCCTCGTCCTCGGTGCCGTCGGCCCCGCCGCCGTCGCCCTCGGCGATCTTGTCCACGCGGTACTTGTGGAAGTACTCGAGCTTCGGCGTGCTGGTGCCCGTCGGCACCCAGTACTGCGGGAAGCACAACCGGCTGTTGTTGTCGGGGGCGGCCGGCATGCTCTGCCCCGCGACGCAGTCCTTCCCGGAGTAGGTGATGGCGATGGTGTTGCCGGACTCGGTGAGGATCGAGCTCATCCGGTACCGGGTGATGCTGTTGGTCGTGCCAGCCATGTCGACGCGGTTGCTCATGCCGACCGGGGTCAGCCGCACCGCCGGCAGGCAGGCGTCGGTGTCGTCGGTCGTGCCGCAGCCCTGGATGGTGGACAGCCACAGCACCTTCTGCAGGTTGACGCCGGGGTCGTTCCACTGGTGGCTGAGCTTGGTCTGCGACACCCGCCGCCACGTCCGGTTCCCCGTGGCGACCTCGGTGGTGATCTTCGTCAGGCGTTTTGTGGTGAAGAACGCCGGCGAGTATCGGCCGGAGCAGTTGGTGGTGCTGGCGCACAACAGGTCGACCGGGACATCGGGGAAGTTCGCCGCGTTCGCGGTGTTCGGCACGCACGTGGTGCCCGGGGTGACGCACCGTTCCTCGGTGTCGAACAGCACCCGGGCGGGCGCCGTGCCGGCGAAGCGGGTGTCGGCGCCGGACGCGTTCTGCCGCGTGCCGTAGTTGATCTCCCGCACGTACAGGTCGCGGACGTACGCCGAGACGGTGGTGTCGCTGCCGTTGCGGGCGTAGTTGTTGGTGTGCCGGTCGTAGAAGAACGACATGGTGTTCTTGAACGGGTCGACGACATAGTCGAGGTTCCACCGGTAAGCCTGCTGGCACCAGCCGGGCGCGGCGTTGCACGGCTCGCCGGTGTTGTTGCCGTAGACCGGCTCGTAGCCGACCGACTTGGTCTCGTTGGCGGCGTCGCCGTCCCAGCCGGGCAGGCGGTTGAGGCCGAAGTAGTACTCCATGCCGTCGGTGGTGGTGACCCTCCAGTACTCGCCGTCGTTGTCGCCGTTGCCGGTGGCGAGGTCGGCGAGCTTCTCGACCTTCGCGCCGTTGTCCGACGATGGCCGCCACTGCCCGTTCTCCAGCACCAGCGTGCTGGACAGCCCGTTGAGGGTCATCGTGGCGTTCTCGCCGACCCAGCACAGGTCGCCGTTGTTGGGCCTGTTGTCGTCGGTGCAGCCGCGGTACCCGCGCTCGATCGACCCGGGCTGCCAGTTGAAGCCCTCACCGACCCAGCTCGGCTGCGAGTTCGCGGCGGCGGTCATCCCGTCGACGGACTGCGAGGAGTAGCCGAGCTGCACCTGCGGCGACGGGCCGCCCGCGGCGGGCGGCAGCCCGATCGGATAACCCCAGGAGAACCCGCCGCTGCTGCCGCCCGCCGTCCACTTGTTCGCGGCGTTGAGGTCGGTGGCCTTGTAGTCGCCACCGTCGGAGGACGCGCCGGCGGCGAGCGCGACCAGCATGCCGGAGCGCGACTGGGGCGCGGCCGCCGTCGTCGCGTCGAGCCGCTGGTCGAGCAGGGCCGGCGCGGCGACCTCGGCGGAGACGACGCCGGACACGGGATCGTTGCTCGAGTCGAGCACCCGCTCCTGGCAGCCCGGCAGGTCCGGAGTGCTCAGCGCGCACTCCGGCAGGGCGACCAGGCGCAGCCGGCGGGACCAGTCGGCGCCGTAGGCGTCGCGGAAGCCGGTGTAGTCGACGCCGACGACGACCGCGCCGGTGCCGGACCGGCCGTCGTTGCGGCCGACCCGGAACACGACGTCACGGCCGCCGCTGCCGTGCGGCAGCAGGCTCACCCGTACCTTGCCGGGTGGGGTGCCGAGCGCCTCGCCGGACAGCCGCTGCTGCGGGCCGAGGACCGCGCCGGCCCTGGCCCCGATCGGCAGCCCCGGCGCCCAGGCGAGGACCGGGGTGGCCGACGCCTGCAGCGACGCCGACGCGGGCAGCGACACGTCGGCGCTGCCGGCGGCGGGCCAGGCGACCGGGGGCGCCGCCTGCACCGTCGCGGTGGTGTCCTTCGCGGGTGCGCGGTACACCGCGTCCCGGGTCTGCACCAGGGGCTGGTCCTTCGGTAGGTCGAGCTCGACCGGCCCGGCGTTCGCCGGTGTCACGACACCGGCGACGGCCAGGACGGTGAGGACGACGACCGCGGCACGCGCCCTCACAGCGCACGCACCGTGGTCGGGTCGAGCGTGCCGGCGACACGGGTGGAGTTCCACCAGTTCCACTCCGTCTTCGAGTCGCCGGCGACGAACCCGCCGGTCACGACCTTGATCGAGGTGCTGGTCGTGCCGTCGAAGCTGACGATGTCGCAGCGGCCGTTGCCGTCGATGTCACCGCCGGTGAAGCGCCACGCCGGGGCGGTGGCGAGGCCCGGGATCGCCATGCAGGAGGCGGGCGTGAAGGCCTGCCCCGTGGAGATCGCCGCGCAGACGCCGGAGCCGTTCTTGAGGATCTCGTAGAGGTCCTCGTCGCCGTCGCCGTCGGCGTCGCCGGTGAACACCGTGACCGTGTTCGTCATGCACCGCGCGCCGGCGCCGGAGCGCCAGATCGGGTTCGTGGCGAACGTGCTGTTACCCGGCGGGCGGAAGCGCCACAGGCCCGTGTCGCAGTTGCCGTAGTCGTAGTACAGCAGCACCTCGGCCTTGCCGTCCTTGTCGAAGTCGCCGGCGGCGGTGGCCTTGATCCGGTTGCCGTCCCAGTTGCCGACGCCGGAGTCCCAGTACGGCACGGGCCAGCTGAACCCGGAGCCGTCGGACTTGGCCTCGAACACGAACCCGCGTTCCTGGGCGTTGTCGTAGCGGTAGAACGCGGCGATGTCGGTCTTCCCGTCGCCGGTGAAGTCGCCCGCCACGGCCAGCGTCCGGTCGTAGCACCAGCCGCCGTTGCCGGAGTCCCACAGCTGCGCCGCGGCGCGGTAGCCGTTGCCGTCCGACAGCCACCACGACAGGGTTGTGCGGCAGTTGCCGTGGTCACGGAACATGGCCACGTCGGCGCGTCCGTCGCCGTTGAAGTCGCCGTTGAGCGACTTCACCGACGCCATCGGGTAGGCGTTCGGGTCGTTGACGACCGACGTCACCGGCGAGGTCGTGCCGCTGCCGTCGGGCTTCGTCGTCCACCGCATCAGCGACGTGCGGTAGCCGCCCGGGTCGACGACGGCGACGATGTCGGCGTTGTCGTCGCCCGTGGCGTCGGCCCGCTTCTTGGCCGGGGTGCCGCCGTTGGCGAAGAACATCCACAGCCCCGGGGCGTGGAAGTTGCCGACGTTCGGTGCCTGCGGCGACCGGTTGCCGCTGGCGTCGACGGCGACGACGCTGAGGATGTTGATGCCGCCGGCACCGTCGACGGGCACGACCGGCGCCGTCGCGACGCCGCTGCTGTTGGCCGGGACCCAGATGTAGGGCGTCTTGTCGACCGTGGCGACCGAGTAGTAGTAGCCGACGACCCGGTCGAGGGTCTGGTCGACGGGGCTGAAGGTCACTGTCGCCGGCGCCCCGACGACCGCGCCGGGACCCGCCGGGAGCGGAAAGTCCTTCAGGTCGGCGCTGGTGAGCAGGGGCTGCGCCGGCGCGGTTCCGTCGACGACGAAGTGGCACCAGGGCGAGTATGCGCTGTGGTGCGCGCCGTCCCAGGCCCGGACCCGCCACTGGATGTCGTGCCCGTTCGGCATCGAAGCGGCGGGTACGTTGACGGTGATGGTGCGCGGTGCGGGCAGGCCGGGCGAGTCGGGCACCGTCACCACCGCCCCGCCGGTGGTCAGGTCCTGCCACTCGAACTTGCCGACGATGTTCTGGTCGTTCTCGGCGTCCTGCACCTTGGTGCTGAGCTGCACGCCGTTGTGCGAGCCGATCGCCGGCTGGCCGGTCGTGCCGCTGGTGTAGCAGCCGACGGTGCTGCCGTCGCCGGTCGCGGTCTGGTCCGACACCGTCGGCGGCGTGTTGTACTGCACGACGAGGTTCGTGTTCGCCGCCGACAGCTTCTTCCACTGCTGGGAGTCGCTCTCCGAGCCGAGGAACACGAACGTGTAGTCGTTGAACCGGGCGTCGGCCCAGCCCTGCATCTGCGAGGTGAGGATCCAGCTCGGGTTGTTGCCGGGCGCGCTGCAGCTCTGCGCGGACCGGGCGCCGAACGACGTGAGCACGCCCGGCGCCCAGCCGATCCGGCCGCCGTTGATCCCGGCCTGGATGGCGCCGCTCTGCGCCAGGGTCAGGTCGGTGCCCGTGCAGTTCCACGAGTGCGTGACGATCGTCTTGAGCTCGGCGGCGATGATCTGCTTGCCGTGCACCTGGGACAGGCCGAACGCGAAGTACGCCCGCCAGCTCGTGCCGCAGCACTCCGGGTTGCGCCCGACCCGGGCGACGTCGCCGACGCCGCCGGAGTAGTCGTAGTTGTCGATGTTGGCGTACGCGAAGCTGGTCCGCGGCATGCCGATCTGCGGGTCGACGTACAGCGGCAGGGTGAGGCTCTCGTCGGCCAGCCACGCGGGGTCGGGGCGCAGCACCAGCTCACCGCCGGTGAGCTCGGACGCGACCTTTCCGGTGCGGGTCAGGTCCTCGGCGCCGCGGGCGGTGCCGCCGTTGGAGGCGTCCCACATGCCCGCCGGGGCCGAGGCGAGCACCGCGGCGCCCGTGTCGTCGAGGACCTCGAACGTGCCGTCGGCGCGGGACCGGGTGGCGGGGCCGGTGACGGCGACCGCGATGCGGCGCAGCGCCGGGTTCGCTGCGGCCGCGCGGGTCTTCACCACGAGCACGTAGTTGAAGCTGTCGGCGAAGGCCCGCACCCGCAGGTCGACGCCGTCGTACACGTCCGGGTACACGACGGTGTCGCCGTCGAGCCGGGCCGCGGGCAGTGCCGTGGGCCAGCGCAGCGAGAACGCCCCGGCCGAGGTCTGCACGGTGGCGAACGGTTCGCTGCCACCGCCCTTCGCGAACGTCATCGGCAGCGTGGTCGTCGCGGCGTACCCGCCGGTCTTCGCGGCCCGCAGCGTCGTGTCGATCGGCGTCCAGCCGCCGGCGGTCTTGACCCGCTTCGGGGTCGCCGACGCCTCGTAGGTCATCGTGCCGTTCGGGTTCGCGAACGTCTGCGACTTCGCGGTGCGGGCGGCGGCCACCTCGACGCGCTTGCCGCACAGCAGGGCGGATGCCCTGGCCGCCTTCTCGTCCTGGCGCACCGTGTCCGTGGCGCACTCGGCGCTCGGCGGGGCCGCGGTCGCGGCGGGCGGCACGACGGCGACCCAGCCGAGGCCGAGGCCGGCCCCGGCGATGACCAGTGCGGCGCGCCGGCGCGCCGAGGAGAACCTGCCCATGCGTTGTCCCTCCGTGGAATGGGCGTGCGGCAGACACGTCCGGGGGGATCATGGGGAACGGGTCTTTCAACCGGCGCGCGCGCCGCTACCCGTACGACTCCCGTACCCAGGTGGGCGTTCAGTCGTTCGTCGTCGCCAGCTGGGCGCGGAGCTGGGCGGCCTCGGGAACGCCGAGGTCGTCGTAGAGGGCGAGGGCCCGGGCGAAGTGCTCGCGGGCCAGGTCCGGCGCGTGCGACGCGCGGTGGGCGTGGCCGAGCCCGGCGTGCGCCCGGGCCTGCTGGTCGCGGATCCCGGACCGCACCGCGGTGTCGAGCGCGGCGGAGTGCTCCGCGAGCGCGTCCACCGGCCGGCCGGCGCGGGTCGCCGCCTCGCCGAGACCGTTGCGGGCCCATGCCTCGCCGTGCCGGTCGCCGGCCTCCAGGAACAGGGCCAGGCTGCGGGCGTGCTGCCCGGCCGCCCGCCGTGGCTGCCCCCGTAGCGTCTCGATGATGCCGAGGTCGGTCAGGGCGGTCGCCTCTCCGGCCCGGTCGCCGGCGCGCCGGTGCACCGCGATCGCCTCCCGGTAGTGCCCGGCGGCGGCCTCGTGCTCGCCGAGACGGAAGCGGACCATGCCGAGGTTGATCAGGGTGCCGCCGACCCCGGCGTCGTCGCCCTCGCCGCGGAACACGGCCAGTGCCGCGCGGTAGTGTCCGGCGGCCCGCGCGTGCCGGTGCAGCACCTGATCGACGCCGCCGAGCCCGTACAGCGCCCGGCCCAGCCCGAGCTGGTCACCGGACTCCTCGAACGCCGTCCGGGCCCGCCGGAAGTGCCCGGCCGCCGCCTCGAGCTGCCCCAGCTGGTGCTGCGCCATGCCCAGCCCGAGGTCGGCGTGGCCGGCGCCCCGGGTGTCGCCGAGGGAGACGGCCGCGTCCCGGGCAGCCCGGTGCACGGCGAGCGCCTCGGTCGCCGACCCGCCGGCCAGGTACCGGAACAGGGTGCGGGCCAGGACCACGGCGTGGCCGGGCAGGCCGTGGTGGGCCGCGGACCGCACGACCGCCGTCAGCCCGGCGAGCTCCGCCTCCAGCCACGCCCGGGCGGCGTCGCGGTCCGGTAAGGGCGGGGTCGTCGCCGTCGGCGGCACGACCGGGCGGTGCCGCCGGGCCGCCGGGAACAGCACGTCCATCGCCGCCGCGGCGGCCGCCGCGCAGTGGTCGAACAGCCGCGCCCGCGCCGCCCGGACCGCGTCGTCGCCGGCCGGTCCCGGCACGGAAACGTCATCGTCGCCCTGGCCGCCCGACGGCCCGCCACCGTTGGCCCGGCCCGCCACCCGCGCGCCGCCGCTGCTCCCGGCGAGCATGGAAGCGTCACCATCAGGGCGGTCCAGCGCTTGTGCGTCACCGTCGGCCCGGTCCAGCGCGTACGCGCGCAGCAGGTCGTGCATCGCGAACCGGCCGCCGGGCGTGGCGTCCAGCATGTGGCCGCGCACCAGCGGTGCCAGCAGCCGCCGGGCCTCCGGCACGGTGACGTCCGCGAGGGCCGCCGCCGCGTGCACGTCGACGTCCGCGCCCGGATGCAGCGCGAGCAGCACGAACAGCCGCGCCGCGGCGGGTGGCAGGTGCCGCAGCGACCAGGAGAACGCGGCCGCGACCGAGGCCCGCGGGTCGCCGCCGGCGTCCAGCAGCGCCAGCCGCGACCGCTGGTCGCCGAACTCCGCCGCCAGCTCCGCCAGGCTCGCGCCGGGCCGGGACACCACCAGCTCGGCCGCGACCCGCAGCGCCAGCGGCAGCCGCGCGCACAGCTCCGCCATGGCGACCGCGGCCGCCGGCTCCGCCTCGGCCCGGTCCCCGATCAGCCGCCGCAGCAGGGCGCCCGCCTCGACCACCGACAGCAGCCCCACGTCGACCCGCCGGGCACCGTGCACCGCCACCAGCCCGGCGAGCCGGTCCCGGCTGGTCACCAGGACCGTGCACGACGCGGTCCCCGGCAGCAGCGGCCGGACCTGCTCGACCGTGGCGGCGTTGTCCAGCAGGATCAGCATCCGCCGGTCGGCGACCTGGGTGCGGAAGCGGGCGGCCTGCTCGTCGACGTTGTCGGGCAGGTCGGCGCCGGACCCGCCGACGGCGCGCAGCAGCTGCCGCAGCGCGTCCGTGGCGCTCACCGGCTCGTCCGGGTCGTAGCCGCGCAGGTTCAGGTACACCTGCCCGTCGGGGTAGCGGACCCGTACACGATGTGCCCAGCGGACGGCGAGCGCGGTCTTGCCGACCCCGGCGGTGCCGGAGATCGCCGCGATCACGACCGCGGTCGGCTGCGCATGGCCGGCCTCGACGATCCGGTCGAGCTCGGCGAGCTCCGCCGTCCTCCCGGCGAACCCGGCCACGTCCGGGGGCAGCTGCGCCGGCACGACCGCGACCGGGTGCGCCGCGACGGGCTCCTGCCGCAGCACCCGCCGGTGGGCGTCGAGGAGGTCGGGGCCGGGCTCGACGCCGAGGTCGTCGACGAGCCGCCGCCGGATCCCCTGGTACACCGTGAGCGCCGCCGCCCGCAGGTCGCTCGCGGCGAGCGCGGCGATGAGCCTCGCGTGCAGCGGCTCGTGCAACGGGTCGGCGGTGGCGAGCTCCCACAGCACCGGCAGGCACCGCCCGGCCTGCCCGGCGGAGAGGGCCGCACCGGCGAAGCGCAGCGCCACCGCGACCCGCTCGTTGGCCACGGCCGTGACGAGTGGATGGTGCCGCAGCTCGGGCACGTCGGCGAGCGGGCCACCCCGCCACATCGCCAGGGCCGCCTCGAGCAGGTCCAGCGCGCCGGCGGGCGGCGCCGTCCCAGCCCGCTCCACCCGCTGTCGGAAGCCAGCGAGGTCGAGCCGGTCGGGCCCGAGGTCGAGCCGGTAGCCGCCCGGCGTCCGGCTGATCACGCCGGCCCGGCCGGCGCCTGCCTGGTCGAGCGCCGCCCGCAGCCGCGACACGTAGGTGTGCACGGCGTGCGCCGCGGACACCGGCGGCTCGGTGTCCCACAGCAGGTCCACCAGCTCGGACACGGCGACTGCGGTGCCGGCCGACAGCGCCAGCCGCCCCAGCAGCGCCCGCTGGCGCTCCGAGCCGACCGCGACCGGCCGCGCTCCACGATGGACGGTCACCGGTCCCAGGACGGACACCTGGGCCGGCCCGTCCGCGCCGGCGGGCGGCGCCGGCTCCTGCGGGGCCACGGCCGTCCGCAGCGCCGCGGCCCGCCCGCCGGTCACGCCCAGCCCGGCGATCAGCGCCTCCACGGTCTGCGGCTGCGGCCGCCGGGTCCGTCCCTGCTCCAGGTCCCGGACCGCCCCGACGCTCATCCCGACCCGGTCCGCCAGCTGCCGCTGGCTGAGCCCTGCCGCCTGTCGCGCGGCACGCACCAGCTCGCCGACCCCGCCGACATCCCCGTCGCCCATGCCACGCCCCCGTCCGCGTCGATGCGCCGACCCTAGTGGAGCGTCCGCCGGGTGGCGGCGACGGAGCCCTTGGTCGCGAGGGTCGCGGTGGTGAAGGCCGCGGGGTCGTCGGTCTCCTGGATGTCGACCGGCTGGTTGTACTGCGTGCCGAGCTGGGCGGCCAGGTCCCGGGCCGTGCCAAGGACCTACTCACCTACCTGGCCCTCCACCGCGCCGGCGCGGAGCTCTCCGACATCATGGAAGCGCTGTGGCCCGACGCCACCAT